>NZ_JAYVPL010000154.1:0-12302 GCF_043757465.1 Armatimonas sp. | reverse complement strand
TTGCCCTCTAGCCCGGCACTCTCGTAGAGCAGACCATTGTGGAGCTCCAACCCTTCGGTAAAGGCATCCGTGTCGTGGGGGTAGGTATTGACCACTTTATAGCCGTATGTCGGTGGCTGTTGCGGGCGGGCGAACTGTCGGGGCATCAGGGTATCCTCCAAAAAATCTAGGGGCCAAAGAAATCACGGACGCTCTGCGCCACACAGACGCGCTGCGCCTCGGAAAGTTCGGGAAAGATCGGAAGCGAGAGCACTTCCAAGCAAGCCCGCTCGGACTCAGGATGGTCGCCAGGAGCTCCCCCGAAACGCTGCGTGTAGGCGGGGGCCAGGTGCAGCGCGACCGGGTAGAAGATCCCTGTGGCGATCCCACGCTCTGCCAGGAATGCCTTGAGTGCCGCTCGCCTGTTCGCTAAGACACGCACGGTGTACTGGTGAAACGTGTGGACATTGCCGGCACGGGTCTCGGGGAGCACCAGACCCTCAATGCCCGCGAGCGCCTGATCGTAGAACGCGGCATTGGTGCGGCGTGCTTCGTTCCAGACAGCAAGGTGCGGCAGCTTGACACTAAGGACCGCCGCTTGCAACGCATCTAAGCGCGAGCAAACGCCCACTAAGTGGTAGTCGTACTTGCCGCCAGAGCCGTGGAAGTGTAGCAGCCGGAGCTTGGCAGCCAGGGCATCGTCGTTGGTGAGAATCATCCCCCCATCGCCCGCCGCGCCAAGATTCTTGGTGGGGTAGAACGAGAGCGTGGTCAGCGCGCTCCACTGCGCCACTTCTTTTCCGTGCTGTACGGAGCCGATTGCCTGCGCCCCATCGCCAATCAGAGGGAGGCTAAAAGTGCGCAGCCCCTCCATATCGGCGAGCTGTCCAAACAGATGCACCGGGACAATGGCTTTCGTCCGGGAGGTGATTTTTTTAGCGACATCGGCGGGGTCGAGCGTGAAGTGCACGGGGTCAATATCGGCAAAGACCGGGGTCGCGCCCAGTAAAACAACCGTCTCTACCGTGGCCACAAACGTGAAAGGCGGCGTAATTACTTCATCGCCCGGGCCCACTCCCAGAGCCATCAGGGAGAGGAGGAGTGCATCGGTACCATTGCCCACTCCGATCCCGTGCTTAGCACCGCAGAGCGCTGCGATCTGATTCTCGAATGCCGTCACTGTCGGGCCGAGAATAAATCCCCCCGTGTCCATCACGTGCGAGATCGCCGCATCAAGCTCAGACTTGAGCGCGGTGTACTGGGCGGGGAGATCCGCCATAGGAACCGTCATTCGATCCGAGTTCCCTTACGAAGTACCGTTCCCGCAGCCAAAACCGAGGGAACCGTCACAACGGTCTCGGCTTCGATGTGGCACCCATCATCGAGGATCACTCCGGTGAGCTGTGCGCCTTGCCCGACAATCACACTTTCCTGGAGGATGCAGTCGGTGAGGGTTGCGTTAGCCTTGATGCAGCAGCCCGGCCCGATCACCGTCCTGCCGGAGAGAGACACACCCGGCCCGATCTTGCTCCCCGTGCCCAGATGCACCGTGGGGGCAATATGCGCCGTGGGGTCTACCTGAACATTCTCCATTGCCCAGTAGCCCAGTGCCATCCACTCGCCAGGAACCTCCACCGTGATGTCGCGTGAGAGAATTGCCTGCGTCGCTTGCCGGTACTGTTCCGGACGGCCTATATCCAGCCAGAATCCCTGCTGGGAAAGCGCATAGATGGGCTTGCCTTCCGCCAGAAACTTAGGGTAGGTCTCGCGCTCAATAGAGACAGGGCGGCCCGTGGGAATGGCATCGAGCGCCTCGGGCTCCATGATATAGATTCCCGCGTTGATATAGTCCACACCCGTGGACTCGATATGGGGGTTGGAAACCAGAGCTTTTTTCTGTGCCTCACTGGGCTCGCGAAACTCCTGCACCCGCCCCTCGTCGTCCGTCACAATCACGCCGTAGGGCGAGGGTGAAGGAACATCTTTGAGGGCGAGAGTGACCAGAGCCTTCTTGCTTCGGTGAAAGTCAATGATTGAGGAGATGTCAAAGTCGGTCAGAATATCGCCATTGAGCACGACCAGCGTGTCGCGGCCCGCGACTGTCTGTGCATTTTTAATCGCACCGGCGGTTCCTAGAGGCGTCTCTTCATTAACGAACTGCATCTTCACTCCAAAACGCGAGCCGTCGCCAAAGTGTGACGCGATCTGTTCGGACATGTAGTTGGTGCAGAAGATAATCTCATCAATACCGTGGCGCTTGAGGAGCGCTACCTGGTATTCGAGAAACGGGCGGTTCACCACGGGGATGAGCGGCTTGGGGCGAGTGTAGGTCAGAGGGCGAAGGCGGGTTCCGGCCCCCCCCGCAATAATAATACCCTTCATAGTTGCAGCGTCTCTTTCAGATAAGTGCGCAACGCTGCGCCGTATTCGGGATCGTTCATAGCGAAAGTCACAAAAGCTTTGAAGTAGGTCTCAAAGCCTCCAATATCGTGGCGTGTTTCTCCTGGCAACAGTGGCACCGCACTGCCAGGCACTCCTGCACGAAGCAGGAGCTGCAGAGCATCGGTGAGCTGAACTTCGCCGTTTTTTGCGGGCGGCGTTTTTTCAAGTGTCTCAAACAGGGTATCGGGCAGGACGTAGCGTGCCGTTACCGCAAAATCACTGGGAGCATCTTCCGGCGCGGGTTTCTCCACAATGTCGCAAACTTTAAAAGTCCCCCCATTCCTAGGGGCGGAGGGGGCGGGGGCGACCACTCCGTATTTCGAGAGCCGCTCACGAGGGACTTGCTGCACGGCGATGGCGATGGGCGAATCCGCGGCCAGCACACGGCGCGTCAGTCCTCCGAGCGTCGGTTCCTCAAAGACTGCATCCCCCAGCGCAACCAGGAGGCGCGATGCCCCACTCGCCAGCGCACGGGCTTGTAGAATCGCATCACCCAAACCGCGCATCTCGGGCTGGAGCGCGTAGCCAAAGCTCTCACCGAAGTGTTTGCGAAGAAACGCTTCTTTTTGAGGAGAGACGACAAAGACAATGCGCCCCACCCCAGCAGCCTGGAGCTCGGCAATAATGCGCTCCAGTGCCAGCGCGCGGCCCACAGGAAGCATTTCCTTGGGAATAGCATCGCTCAGCGGTCTCAGGCGAGTGCCCAGACCAGCGGCGGGGACGATGGCGACCACAGACATAGCAGACAATAAGAACGCCGCACCAAAGCGCGGCGCGGCGTAAAACCTTCAGGAAAGGATACCCCAACTTCGGCGCTCTGTCAAAAACACAGCTACAATAGGGGCATGAAGAAACCCATCGCGACTGCACTTGCGCTCAGTTTAGCCGGAGGAGGGCTCTGGCTCGCCCGTGCGCGCCAGACAAATGCCTCGACAAACGCGCCCCTGCCCCTCGCCAATGGCAAGCGCATCACCCCACTGGGAGAGCAGGTCAATGTCGGCTCGTTCCCCACCACGCTCCTGCCGTCCCCCGATGGAAAGTTTGTGATCGTGAGCAGTTTAGGGGCACGCTCACAGCTCACCGTTTTGGATGCCAAGACCGGGAAAGTGGTATACACGGTTGTCCCCAAGCCTGTTGGTAATAAAAAACCAGGGCTGTACTACGGGCTTGCTTATAGTGGGACAGTGCTCTACGCCGCGCGGGGAGCTGATGATGTCGTAGATAAGTACTTTTTCCCTGTGCTAGAAGGGCATATCTTAGGCGCAAGCACCCCACCAGACTCTACTCTTTCTGTTCCTAAGGCCGCAGGGGTAGCAGTGGCAAATGATGGTAGTGGTTGGATTGCAGTCACCAGCAGTGAGGGCGATCCTAAGAACGGGCTGAGGGGGAGCATGACGCTCTTTGGGCCGGGTGAGGCGACGAAGAAAATCGAGCTTCCGGGCTATCCACTGGGCGTGGCGTTTGCCAGCGGGAAGTTCTATGTCGCCAGTGAGCAGGCGGGCGGTGTGGATGTAGTAGATCCCGTGAGTGCGAAAGTGCTACGGCGCATCGAGACGGGAGCACAATCAACGACGCTTCTCGTAGAGGGAACCCGGCTTTTTGTTGCCAACGCGGGCTCGGACACGGTGAGTGTGATTGACACGGCGACGGATAAAGTGACGCGGACGATTCTGCTGCGCCCGGCGGAGACGCGTGGGATTCCGGGTGTCACGCCGATGGGGATGGCAGTGAAGGGCAACTTGCTCTATGTGGCCTGCGCCGATCTCAATGCCGTTGCGGTGGCGGATCTCACAACGGGGAGCCTGCGCGGCTATCTTCCGACCGGCTGGTACCCGACGGCAGTGGCGATGACTGGGGGGGGCTTGCTGGTCGCCAATGCAAAGGGCATCAATGCACGCAACCCCAACGGCAAGCCGGTCGCGATTGCGCAGGGGGATAAGCCGCAGTACATTCAGAACATTATCGAGGGCACGGTCAGCCGCATTGCGAATCCGATGCCGACAAAACAGACCACGGCGCAGGTGCTGGCAAATAATGCATTAAATCAAGCAAGGCAGACGCTCAAGAACCCTGGCATTGAGCACGTCATTTATATCGTCAAAGAGAACCGAACCTACGATCAGGTGCTGGGAGACTTAGGCAAGGGCAATGGCGATGCGAGCCTGACGCTCTTTGGCCGCGACGTGACGCCGAACTTGCACGCGCTGGCGGAGCGCTTTGTGCTTCTGGATAACTTCTACTGCGCCGCGGAGGTCTCCGGCGATGGCTGGAACTACTCGGTGAGCGGGATGGCCAGTGAGTATGTCGTCCGCAATGTACCCTACGGCTACACCGGCAAGGCGCGCCCCTACGACTACGAAGGCACCAACAACGGCGCGGTTCCCGACCGGCTGGGTGTCAGAGATGTGGGCACCGCGCCCGGCGGCTACTTATGGGACAAAGCCATCGAGAAACGCGTCTCGATTCGCAACTACGGCATGTTCACCGACTCGCTGGCCGCGCCCCGTACCACTCCCGAGGAAGGCACGACCGATGAGCGCACGACGCCGCTTAAGAAAGCCCTGATCGGAGTCACCAGCGACGAATTCCGGGTCTATGACACGAGCTTTGCCGACTCCGAGGCGTGGCTCAAGCACGGTCTGCCACCCGCGCCCAAGCAGAAAGTGGCCTACGGCAAAAAAGGCGATAAATCGCGCATCACGGCATGGCGACGCGAGTACACGGAGCTGACTGCCTCCGGAAAGATGCCTAAGCTGATGCTGGTGCGCCTGGGGCGGGATCACACGGCGGGCACAGCAGCGGGTCAGTCCAGCCCCCGCGCCATGGTCGCCGACAACGACTACGCGGTGGGCCAGCTTGTGGAGGCGGTCAGTCGCGGGCCACTCTGGAAAAAAACGGCGATCTTTGTGCTCGAAGACGATGCCCAGAACGGCTACGACCACGTGGATGCGCACCGCTCGATTGCCTTTGTGATCAGCCCGTTCGTCCCTCGGGCCACGCACGATAGCCGTTTCTTCAACACGGACTCGATGCTGCGCACTATGGAGCTACTTTTAGGGCTGAACCCCATGACTCTCTACGATGCCACGGCGGCGCCCCTCACGGTCTTTGGAGCGAAGCCCGACAACGACGCGCCCTACACGGCGATCTTGCCCAGTAAAGCAATTATCGGGGAGGTCAACGGACGCACTGCCTACCGTGCCAAAGACAGCGAGCGCCTGCTCAACCCACTGGTCGAGGAGTCTGAGGCCGACGAGGAGCTCAACGAGATCCTCTGGCGGGCGATTAGAGGCGCAAACAGCACTCCGCCTGTGCGCCGCTATAGCTTGATTCGTTAGTTATCCACAGTTATCCACAGGCTGTGGATAACTTTCGGGCAAAGAGGAGAGCGGCAAGGAGTGCAAGCAACGCCGCCGCGAAGAGTACCGGGCGTGGCCCCAGGCGATCACCGAGCGTCCCGGCAAGCAACGTCCCGAGCAGGCTCGCTCCCAGCCCCCCGACTTTCGTGACCGCATTCACACGCCCTAGTAACTTCTCTGGCGCGAGCTGCTGGCGCAGGGTGGTCTGATGAATCTCAAAGATCGTCCAGCCCGGGTCGGTGAGGAGCTGGTTGGCGGTGAGCAGCCCGTAACTCAGGGCACTGCGCGTGGGGGCAAGAGGGATCATCAGCATGCCCAGAGGAATCAGCCCGAAGCTCAAGGCAGTGGCGCGGTACACCCCGAAGCGTCGGGCCAGAGGGGCCGCAAAAGTTGCTCCTAGCAGGGAAGTCACGCCTCCGACCGCAAAGACCATCCCCAGAAATTTTGGCTCCAGCGCGAGAGTTCGGGTCATGAAGAGGAGGACCAAGGGGCTCATCAGTGACATCGAGAAAGAGAGGGCGACTTGGGCCAAGGCCAGTGCCCGTAGCAGACGTTGCCGTCCCACATAGCGCACACCTTCAATCGCTTCCTGGAAAAGTCCCGCCCCTTGCCCCCCGTCCAATGGGGGAACGACGCGATTAGGTTGGCGAATGGCTAGAAGTGAGAGAGCACTGAGCAGAAATGTCCCGGCGTCGATCAGTAGCGCCTGCGGGCCACCGAAGTGCTGCACCAGCCAGCCAGAGACTGAGAAGGCACAGACCTCGGCGACGGCGGCGCTGGCGGAGAGGCGGCTGTTGGCGCGGCCCAGTGCTTCGCCCTCGACCAGCTCGGGCAGGTAGCTCTGGTAGGCGATATCGAAGACCGTGGAGAGAATGCCCATCAACGGCGCGACGGCAAAAAGAGAGCCCAGCGTGAGCTTGCCCGTGAGCGCCAGCGCGGGAATGCTCATCACCAGCAGAAAGCGCAGGACATCACAAGCGATCATCACCGGGCGCTTGGCGCGCCGATCCAGCCAGGCACCCGCGAAGAGCCCCAGCAGAAAGCCGGGCAACAGATCGGCCAGCACGAGCAGCGCCATGTCCAGCGCCCGCGCGTGCAGAAACAGCAGCGCACACCAGGGCAGCGCCGTTCGGGTAATCAGCGACCCGAACACCGAGACGGCTTGCCCCACCCAGAGTTTTTGAAAGTCACTCACACAGGCAGTATCGCCGCGCGGAGGAAAATGGTAAACCTTTGTAACGAATGATAGATCTGGTCTGTACTAGGGGTGTCATGCAGCAAGAAGCGTCCGACGAAGCGCTGATGGTACGGGCGCAGGACGGGGAGAGTGAGGCGTTCGCCGATCTCTATGTTCGTCACCGCCCGGCGCTGACGGCGTTTCTGACGCGTTTCACAGGAAGCCCGATGCTTGCGGAAGATTTAGCGCAGGAGAGTTTCGTGCGGCTCTGGGAGGCGCGGGAGCGCTTTGAGAAACAGCGGAAGTTTAAGATCTGGCTGTATGTGGCCGCGAAGAATCTCGCGATCAATGCGCTCAAAGCCCAGCGTGAGCAGATGCTACCCGAAGAGCTTCCAGAGCAAGCGCCACCACGCCCGAGTGCGCTGAGCGAGCTGGTGACGGAGGCCCTACAAGCCCTTCCCGAGCCGCAGCGGCTGGCGCTGGTCTTGACAATCTACGAGCAGTTTTCGCACCGTGAGGCGGCGGAGGCAATGGGGTGCACCGAAGTGAGCGCCCGCGTACTGGCCTTCCGCGCAAGGCAGACACTAAAGCAGCGGCTCGCTCCGCTGCTGGAGAGAGGCTATGAGACAGAGAATATCTGACACATCCTTAGAGGCGCTTCTGCGTCGGGGGGATTCCGCCGTTGAAGCGACGGAAGTCTCTGAAGCGGAGCGTGCGATGCTGCTTGCTAGGCTGGCAGAGATGCCCTCCACAGGTTTCACACCACGCCGTCGCTTGTCAGGGGCACCAACCGCCTTGTTTTTGCTAGCCACAGCCGTGGGACTAGCGATTTTCTGGCCACGCCTCACGCCTCAACAAGTCGCACGAGTCGTCCCAATATCGCCGCATCGAGTTTCAATATCGCCGCATCGAGTTTCAATATCATTTTTGGAGACAGTGGTGACGCATATCGTGATCGTTGCGGACAGCACTTGTCTTTCTGGTGAACCCGTCCCCACGGAGCATATCGTCATTCGGGGTGATGCCACCAGTGTCGTCACTACCATCGAACCCATTGAAAAAACGGAGGTTTCTTTATGATTCCACTTCCTCTCACTATCTCTGTTCCTATCCCGGCTTTTGTTGTTCGGTTGCCCCTGCAAAAAGCGGATCAGCTTATCAGTGCCGATTTCTACGATACGCCGCTACGCTCTGCACTGGAAACACTGTTTAAGAGCGCGGGAATTAGGAACTACGTGATTGATAACGGGGTTTCAGGCACCGTTGCGCTGAAGGTGACACCGTTGCCGTTTGAGAAAGTGCTTCAGCTCATGCAGCGTGCATCAACCAAACCTTTTACCTACACCACTAACAATGGTGTGTGGATTGTCAAACCCACTGTGGATACTTCCAAACCACCGCCCCTCGTTACGCCTACTGCTCCGTTCAATCATAACCAAACTGCTTCCTATGAGAAAATCCTTCTGCGCCACCGGACTCCGCAAGAGCTTGCGGGGCTGCTTGGTGGGATTATCACTTTGCCCTTTACTCCTAAGCCCGGCCCTACCCCGGTTCTCAGCTCGGATGGGAAGCGATTTATCACGCCTCTCCCTAATTTGCGTAGCCTACGACCGCCCGGCATTGACAATATTATCGCGGTGGGAGAGGGAACCCTTCTGGTGCAGGGAGATGCGGCTGACATTGAGGAGCTACGCAACCTGATCCGACAGCTTGATGTTCCCATTCCCAGTGTCGAGTGTCGTGCGGAGGTAGTCTCGGTCAGCGGGGGGAAGCAGAACAGAAATACTCTGCTGGCGTCTCTTGGGACGGGAAAGTCAGGGACGGAGATCAAGGCTGTCAGTAAGTTCTCAGGGACACCTGCGCAGACCTCAAGGCTCGATGTGACGATCAAAGCCACTCCTCTGGGTGACAACTACTTCGAGGTGGAGACACGCTGGGAGGCATCGGTTCCGCTACAAGGCGCACAGAAAGGCCAGCTCGTTCGTTTAGAGAAGACCTTCAGCAACACCCGGCGCATCAAAGCGGGAGACACCATGATGTTTGGCGGCGTGATTGTCAAAGAGGAGCAAGGGGCGGTACACGGCGGCCAGGAAGTTCTATTTTTTCTGACCCTCAAGCCATTCTGAGCCACATCCGTCTACGGCTCTCCGGCAGGCGTTTCTTGAGTTTCACGCACCGGCATTTTACCCTGAAGCTCCGCCACAAACGCAGCGCTCTCCTCAAGATTTATAAAAGCGCGTTTGGGGATTAGTAGTGTCTCCACCCCAATCCGCACGGCGACAATGCGCTCCAGCTCGGTAATTTCTTCCAAGGCCGCCCAGTAGTGCAGTACCTCGCGGTGCGCGTTGTGCTCCACCACCCGCAGGCCACCTTGCTCCAGTGTGAGGGTGCGCTTGGGGCGCATTGTCTCAGGAAGCTTGCCGCTCTCGTCTACTTTCTCCGCCATTTCCAGTCGGCGACGCCAGGTGCTACGCTGCCAGGGAGCCAGCAGAGGGCCTGCTGCCATCCCGATTGCCACGGCGATCAGCACCCACGCGACAACGCTCTGGCCGCGCTGGAGAAACCCGTAGCCGATAATCACCAGAGTCACAATGGCCCGAAGCGGGAACTCCGCTTTCCTCTTGCCGCGCTGGTACTCGATCCAGTCGTAGACATCTTTCAGGCTCTGCTCAAAAGTGACCGTCATGCCGCTTCCTCCTCGCCCGCTGGCTTTGTCGCCTGCGCGGCGGCTTGGCGGGCCTTGATCTCCACCAGAAACGCCGTGCGGACGTCGTCGGTCTCGAAGGCGCGCCGGGGGATCACGACGACCTCCAGCATCCCAAAAGGCAAGAACAAGTGGGTTTCGGCCTCGATCACCTCGCTGAAGCTCGTCCAGTAGATCAGGCGCTCGCCACGGGTGCTCACCACGCGCAGGCCGCTCTCCTCAATGGTTACCGTGCGTGCGCCCAGCCACTGCTGGAAGCCATCCGAGTTCACCCAGCGCTTGCCCTTACGCTCCCGCCACTGCGGCAGGGATTTCAATAAATAAAGTCCGAGCGCCAGTGCAATCAAAAGCGAGAGGCTGTCGGAGGCGCGGGAGACCAGCATCCAGATCACCACAGCGAAAGCGACCGCAATCGTATCGTTCTCCTTGCGTTCTTTCTGGCGGCGCTCCGGGCGCTGCCAGAGATACTTCATCAGTGCCACGCCGTCGTCTTTTGTTAGCTCGTAGGTAATGCTCATAGTTGTGTATTCCTTGTACCCCCAAGGACAACACAAGCGCAGATTTGGTTACCACCCCGTGAACTGGGGGGCTACGGCCAAAACGCATACGTCGGCACTTCGCGGGCAATTCCGGTGAGGTTCCAGAAGCCGCCCATGAGGCACTCGCCGAGGATAATACCTAGAAAGAACGGGACACACTTGCGGTAGAATCCAAGGCCGCCATAGCGCAGGATGAGAATTTTCACGACCCAGGCGACCAGCATCGGCACCCACAGAACGCTCATTCCCCAGCTCGACGCAATCGCGTAGCCGACCGGGTGAAACGGGAAACCGATCCAGCGGCCACGGATCATATTCAGCACGAGCGTGAAGCCCAGCCCCACCAGCACCGCCATGCCCTCTTGCGGGTGCGGCGGCTCCGGGATGCCCGTCCAGTTGGTGTAGCGATTCCATGCCTCGCGGCCAAAGATCTCCATCACATTGGGCGGCGCAATCGCACCGGCGGCACCGTAGGCATAGGAAAGATGCAAGAGCGCCCAGAACGCGCACAGTGGCCCTAGAACGGCGGCTCCGATCAGGGCGTAGAACATCCCCTTCGTGCCCAGTTTGCTCTGCTCCGCCATCTTCAGCGACTCGATTCCAATGGGCATCGGGTGGCCACGATAGGCCCGGTTGAAGCCCCACCAGAAGCTCAGACCGATATGATCCTCGCGGGAGAATGCCGTCGGGCCGAAGATCTTAGGGAGCATGGTGTCCGCTCCAGCGTGGTGCAGGTCATGGACGGGCGGGCCGAGCTCGGCGCGCATGCGGGTGACAGCAATCGCGATTCCCAGATAGATAATCATCGCCACAGCAATCACTAAAAAGCTCAGCCCGGAGAGCCGGAAGAAGATCACCAGAAGCGCTAAACAGACCAGCACGCCCCAGACCGCGCTCTTCTGGGAGATCGGGTCGTTGGGGTCGGGCGTCTCTTTCTCCTCGTTGAAGAAGACCCGTGCCAGCCAGCTAAAGTGCCGCCGCGCCGCCCAGATCGCCCCGATCCCGATGCCCAGATAGGCTCCGAGTGCCTGCGCATCGGTGTACGGGAAGTTGGGCGTCTGGTCCCAGGCCAGCCACGCGGAGATCACCAGCTGGAGCTTCCAGAACAGATAGAAAAACCACGATGAGAAGATCAGATCCACCGGCAGCAGCACGCCCAAGGCGATCCCAAACGGGTAGAAACCCACGGGCAGCCAGCCAATCGCACTCCAGGGGCGCGTGGGAAAGTTCGTGGCCTGGTCAACGTACTTGAGCTGGATCAGCGGCACCTGCGGATTGAGCACCGCCACGCCGTTCCAGAGCTGCAAGACCACCGCAATCAAGATTCCGGCCCAGAGGACTTTGTTCTTGAGCAGAGGAGCCCCCGGCGCAGTGAGCTCCAGCGGGAGCTGGATCAGCGGAAAGGCCAGCTTCTCACTCTCAGTCCAGCGGCGACGCAGGAGCACATTGAGAAACATAAAGAGCACGACCATCGTGGTTAAAAAACCGCACCAAGAGAGGGTAGGCATCAGCCAGGCACGTAAGTGGTCTGCCTGGTAGAGAGTTGAGTGGCCTTCAAAGTAGGGCTTGAGCGCGTCTTTGTCCGTGACCACTAAGTGCTTAGGGAGCCGGGGAATCAAATCTTGCTCCCAGTTATTGGTGGCATTGGCACGATAGACCGGGTAGGCGAGAATGGGCAGGAGCACCTCAATAGTATCGTGGCCCGCCAGTGCGGAGCAGATATTGAGCATTGCGTAGAGCGTCAGGAGCTCTAGCCGGGAAAAGACAGCTTTGGGAAAGAAGCGCCCCACAAGGCCATTGAGCGCCAACAAGACACAGAGCCAGAAGATCGTATTGTAAAACAGCGAAATCGTGGTGGGGTGCCCGGCATAGCGCATCACCTCGGACTGGATGATCCAAAAGGCATTGAGGGGAATGAGGAGCAGCGCCGCAAAGAAAAAGCGTCCACGAAGAGGCATGTCTCTATATTCACCACAGAGGAGAGAAAAACCCTCTTCCTGAACCTAATCTTGTCCCATATCTTTTCCCGACAGGGCTGACATCGCCATTTGCCAGCCCTCTTCCAAACCATCTAAACGACGAAGCCCAAGCCACAAACTTTT
>NZ_JAYVPL010000153.1:0-12339 GCF_043757465.1 Armatimonas sp. | reverse complement strand
CGCTTCGCAAACAGGGTATTTCTCCTCGTGAAGGCTTACTCTCGGTCTTCCGTGGAAACCCCATTGTTCCGGCTACAACTTGACCTGAGCAGTTACATGAACTGTGCTTGAGCGGAGAGGGGAAGAAGTAAAAGTGTCAGAGTAAAGTAAATTCCCCGAAGTATTATACTTTTAAGTGTCATGCCATAGTTATTGGTTGTTTCTAAACTAAATCTAGTAAAACAGGTATTTCTCTCTGGGCTGATGATTCGTCGCCGCAGAGCCTAGAGGTGTAGTGTCAGGGGGGTGCCCTGGCGTGGAAGTGTGGCGCGTTGTGTGGCCGTTTTCCCCGCTTGTGTGACCCGAACCTCATATTCCCCATGGAAGCCACGGACTGCGAAACTTCCCTGAGCATCGGTGGTGCCACCAGCGCTGGTCCACCACTTCTTGGTCGTCAAGTCCACCCAGGCCTGCCCGTTTGGTTTGATGCTCCAATCGGCACGCCAGAGAGCGGCTTTGGGGAACCAGTGACGTTTTCCCCAGAAGCCCCAGGTGATAATCTCCGACACCGACGGGTGCGAGAAGCACGCTGTGAGAAAATCGCGGGTGTAGTCGGCCTGGAGCTGTTCGTCTTCCATATTGATGTCAAACTCCGTGATCGCAATGGGGAGCCCGAGCTTGCCAAAGCGCTCCAGGCAGCTCAGCACGCGGGCGGGCGGGGATTTTCTTTTGATTCAGCCACTCCAGCGCCTTCAGACCATCTTGCTTGTTCCACGCCTCCCAGAAGGGCCACTTCAGATGATTCTCAATCGTCGCGCGGTTGAAGTACTTCTGAAAAACTTCTCGATAACGGTCCGCATCGGCTCCACGGGCGATAAGGTGATCGGCGGCCACGGCGGTTCCGAACGCGAACGCATGGCTCTGTTGCGTGATCTCAACTTTGACGCCCGGAATCGGTTTGCCCGTTTTCTGATCCACCACTCTCACGCTCAAAGGCGCTTTCCGGTACTTTTCGATGCGCTTTTCCGCTTCGGCGCGCCACGGGGCATCGGGTTCGATTCCCGCATAGCTCAGGCGCGTGCGTGGCAGCTCTGAAGCACGCTTGCTGGCCCTGTAGTTGGTGAGACTGATATTCTGAAACTCGATAGCCTGCTCCCCGAAGCCGAAGTGGAAGTTGAGGTTGACTTTTCCTGCGGGCACATCCTCGACGGCGGTAAACGGAATGCTCCACTCTTTCCATGCCCGCCCGACGGGAATATTCTGGTTGAGTGACTTGGTGTAGGGTGGCTCCCCGCGCTCCAGAATCACCGCCGTGCGCCCCTCGCCTGTCTCGGGCTGGGCCTTGAGCGCCCGCACCGAGAAGCGCACTAAAAGTGTGTCGCCCTTGCTTAGGCCAAACGCGATAGGAATCTGAAGCTGAGCATCCCAGGGGTTCGCAGGCCGTGCGCTCGCCGAAAGCTTCAGTACGCCGCCGGTCTTGGTGAGGATGACGGAAGCCGCGCCCGAGCCGATGACGTGCGCTGCGCTGGCGCTCTGTGCGGTGGTGAGTTGTTCGTTTTGCATCGTGATTGGTTTTCGCTCCCATGAACGAGAGCGACCTACTCTCTACCGACTCGAAGCCGCCAGTGTCGCTTTCACGGTGAGAGTCTGGTCGCCGCGCTTAATGATAATTTCCACGACATCGCCGGGCTTGTGGTCACCGAGTGCGAGGGTGTACTCCTGGACGTTTTTGATAGTCCGTGCCCCAAATTTGACGATAATATCGCCTTTTTGCATTCCGGCTTTTTCGGCAGGTGAGCCTGGACGCACGCCATCGAGCTGGACACCCTCACCCTCGTAGCCGTAGGCGGGAATCGAACCGAGGGACACGCGGAAGCGAGCGGGCTGCTCCTGCACGACAGTGATTTGCGTGAAACCAGGCCGAGCCGGGGCATCCGCGATCTCTCGTGCGGCACGCGCAACCAGCGTGAGCACTTTCGCCTCGCCCGGGTAGTTGATCTTGTCGGCGGTGTCACTGGGGCGGTGGTAGTCGCCGTGTAGGCCGGTGAAGAAGAACAAGACGGGAATCTTGGCATTATAAAACGACTGCTGGTCACTCGACCCAAAGCCGGACTCGGAGCGTGAGAGTGAGAACTTGGCGTCTGCGTTGAGTCTATCGAGAAGCGGGTTCCACTCCGGCGCGGTTCCGCTGCCCACGGCGATGAGCTTGTCGGCATCTAGCCGCCCGATCATATCCATATTGACCATCGCGATAGTCTTGTCGAGCGGAACGAGCGGGTTTTTGACGTAGTGCGCACTGCCCAATAGCCCCAGCTCCTCGCCAGAGAAACACATAAATAAAATTGCGCGCTTGGGGCGGTTCTTCGCGAAATACGCCGCCAGCTCCAGAACGCCTGCCGTTCCCGACGCGTTGTCGTCCGCGCCGTGATGAATCGCGGGAGCCTTGCTCTCCGCCAGTGAGTGTGTCCCGCCCAGGCCTAAGTGGTCCATGTGCGCCCCGATGACCAGCACTTCGTTCTTGAGCATCGGGTCAGAGCCTTCGAGTAGCCCGAGAATATTGGCGCTCATCTTGCTCTGCTTCTTGACTTCCGTCTGGAGCGTCGCTGTGAGCGCCCCGCCCTTCGCCTTCCACGCCTCGACCACGCTCTTGCGAACCATCGCAATCGGCAAGCCCGCATCGGTGCCGTCGCCTTCTTCAAAGCGCAAGGCTGCGTCCTCAGCCGATGCCACAATCAGCCCCGCCGCGCCCTTCTCCCGGGCCACAATGGCTTTCTTACGAACCCCGCCCTCGCCGCCAGAGAACGCGACGGCGATTTTCCCCTTCACGTCCTGGGAATACTCCAGCCCCTCGCCCACAAAGACAAGCTCTCCACTAACCTCACCCGAGGTGGATGTCGAGAGTGGCGACGGCTCAAAGGTCTGCCCGGCGGCATAGCGCCCGAAGCCGCTGACTTGAAGCCTATTCTTGCTGCCCTGTGCCACTCCGGCGGGAAACGAAAACGGCTGGAAGTAGCCTTTGGGGGCAATCGGCTTGAGCCCCGCTTTCTTAAACTGCTCCGCGATGTACTTTGCCGCCGCTTCATTGCCCCGCGTCCCTGAGCCCCGACCCGCGAGTGCATCTGAGGCTAAGTAGGTCACGTGGCCTTTCACAGAGTCCGGTGAGAAAGTCTGCGCCGACGCAAGCGAGCCCAGCGCAAGTACCAGCGCCAGAGAGAGAGTGAAGCGTTTCATAAACAAGATTGTACCCGCCTCAGCCTACACGATTAGCTTCTTCTCGACGTTGCCAAAGACATCGGTGAGGCGGAAGTCGCGGCCCTGGAAGCGATACGTGAGCTTGGTGTGATCTATCCCGAGCTGGTGCAAGATGGTCGCTTGTAAGTCATGGCCATCCATCGGATCTTTGACAGGGTTGTAGGCGAAGTCATCGCTGGCTCCGTGGACGTAGCCGCCTTTGAAGCCACCGCCACACGCCCACATGCTGTAGACCGATCCCAGATGATCGCGGCCATAGGTCGGCTTGGTCATGTCGCCCTGCACAAACGGGGTGCGCCCAAACTCACTGGCCCAGAGCACGATGGTGTCGTCGAGAAGCCCACGCTCTTTCAAGTCCATAATCAGCGCTGCCGATGGCTGATCCGTGTCGCGGCACTGCTCGGCGAGCTGGGTGGGGAGGTTGCCGTGCTGATCCCAGCCGGAGTGCATGAGCTGGACAAAACGCACCCCCCGCTCCAACAAGCGCCGCGCCAACAGACAGTTTCTCGCGTAGCTGCCGGGCCGATTCACATCCGGGCCATAGCGCTCCAGCGTGTGCGCGGGCTCCTTACCAATGTCTAGCAAGTCCGGCACCGAGGTCTGCATCTTATAGGCAAGCTCGTACTGCGAGATGCGCGTTTCTATCTCCGGGTCGCCGTACTCACTTAAATGCTGGGCATTGAGTGCCCGAATATCATCAAGCTGCTTACGCCGCAGACCCGAAGGCAGGCCATCTGGGTTTTTGAGGTAGAGCACCGGCTCGCCCTCGCTCCGAAAGCGCACACCCTGGAACTTGGAGGGTAGAAAACCGCTGCCCCAGTAGTAGTCGTAGAAGAGCTGCCCACACGTGCGGCCCCTGTCGGTCGAGGTCATCACCACAAACGATGGCAGGTCTTTGTTCATGCTCCCCAGCCCGTAGGTCGCCCACGCGCCCATGCTCGGACGACCCGGCACCTGCGAACCCGTCATGAGAAATGTCACACCGGGCGCATGGTTTACCGCCTCAGTGTGCATCGAGTTGATCAGGCAGATGTCGTCGGCAAGCGAGCCAATATGCGGCAGTAGCTCCGAGAGCATCATCCCGGATTTTCCGTAGGCCTTGAACGGCTTGTGGGCGGGCAGGATCGGGAAGGTCTTCAGGCCACTGGTCATGGTCGAGAGGCGCGTTCCTTTGCGCACGGAGTCCGGCAAGTTCGTCCCGCGTAGCTTCTCCAGCCCCGGCTTGTAGTCAAACAAATCCACGTGCGAGGGCGCCCCGCCCTGCCAGAGCACCACGACCCGCTTGGCCTTGCCCCCCCCCCGCCCCCCGCCGGGTACCCTCTGGGTGGGGAGAGTTTGGGCAGATGCATCTTCCTCACCGAGCAAGCTGGCGAGTGCGGCCATGCCGATGCCCGTTGCCGATTTTCCGAAGAACTGTCGGCGGGTAATGCCGAGATCACGTTCAAATTCTGGGTTCATAACTTACGCTCCCGCCGGTTGAAAACCGGCGTCTATATCCGCTCCAACTTCAAAAGCGGCTGATCGCCTGAGTCGAACTGCCCGACATAGAGACTGTCGTCGGGGCCGACAATGGCATCGTGGGGGCGGCGAAACGGGGTGTCGGGCAGGGTTTCCATGGGCTTGAGCTTACCGGTTTTATCGTACTCGGGCTTGCTGCCACCGACATTGGCGAGGACTTTGAAGTTTGCGTCGAGGATGGAGACGTAGCCGGGG
The DNA here is from genome assembly GCF_043757465.1 of Armatimonas sp. GTDB lineage: Bacteria > Armatimonadota > Armatimonadia > Armatimonadales > Armatimonadaceae > Armatimonas. Next base: position 7,395 of record NZ_JAYVPL010000153.1, on the reverse strand, counting down.
ACGTTGCGATCCTGCGGCCACTTGCCACCCAGATGCCCGACCACCCAAAGCTTCGCTTGAGTACTATTCCAAGGGCGCAACATGCGCGGGTCGGAGCCGGGGAGCGTCCACTCACCGAGCTTCTTGCCGTTCGTGCTCCAGCGGGCGATGGAGCGCTGGTCGCTCATGGCGATAAGAAGCGTGTCTTTGTCCATATAGCCGCCGTGGGGACCCCAGTGCGGAATGCCGCCCTCATTGCCGCCGAAGTAGCCCGTGTAGTTGCCGTTTTTATCGTAGTGGATCACGTAGTCCTTGCCGTAGCCATCGAGGACGAAGAAATCGCCGCTGGTGAGGTGTAGTGTCCACGACGGCTTGTACTCATCGGCGCTTCTGTACTTGCCTGTCTCTTTCGGCCAGCCCCACTCGGCGAGCACTTCCCCCTGGAGTGTGGTCTTGAGGACGCGGTGCGTGTTCAGGCAGGTCATAAAGAGCACCTGGCGTCGGTTTTCTTCCACGATCGAGAGACCATGCCCCCCGGTCAGCCCGAGATTCTTCTGGTGCACCACCCGGCCCGTCGCCGGGTCAAAGACCAGCAGGTTGGCATCGGCATGATCCGTGAGCAGATAGAGATAGCCGCTTTTGTCAAAGACCAGCCCGTGGCCGTTCTTGATGGGAAGGCTCGCGGGCTTAGCCCAGCCGGGGACGACGCGCCAAGTGAACTCGCGTTTCATTCCTTTGTCAGAGCCTCATCCAAGTTGAAGATAGACAAGCACACCTGAGCCAGCGCGGCGTGCTCCGCAGTGGCTAAGTTTAGGTTGCGCTTGCTCTCGCCCATCGCCAGAAACGCGCTTGCTTGCTCAGGCTCAAGCTCGTAGGCGACTTTCGTGCGCTCGTAGCTGCCGCGTAGAATTGTCAACTCTTTAGTAGAGGGGCGGCGGGCGCAGATGCGGCGGAAGGCGTTGCTTAGGCGCTTGTGGGTGGCAGCCGTTTCTAGCATGAGTTTTTCGGCGAGCACGCGGCTGGCCTCGACCCAGGTGATGTCGTTGAGCGTCGTGAGGGCGTGGAGCGGGGTACTGGTAAGCGATGCCCGCACTTTACAGGCTTGCCGCGTCGAGGCATCGAACATATTGCCCGGCCCGACCGTGCGCCGCCAGAAGGTATAGAGGCTGCGGCGGTAGAGGTCGGAGCCGGTGGACTGCGGGTAACTGAAATCACGCTCCTTGGTGATAGAGAGGCTGTCCCAGATGCCCTTGGGCTGGTACGGGTAGACCGGCTTGCCGCCTATTTTGTCGTTGAGTAACCCAGACGTTGCCAGTGCCACATCCCGTAAGATCAGCGAGGGCAGCCGAAACCGTGCACCGCGTGCAAGCAGGCGATTCTCAGGGTCGCGACGGCGTAGCTCGGGTGTGACTTTGCTGGACTGCTTGTAGGTCTGGCTGGTGAGAACTTGCTTCACCAAGCGCTTGACATCCCAGCCGGAGTCCATGAACTCGGCAGAGAGCCAGTCCAGAAGCTCGGGGTGTGAGGGCTTCTCCCCCAATAAGCCGAAGTTCTCGCTGGTCTTGACCAAGCCGATACCAAAGAACTGTTGCCAGAGCCGGTTCACAAAGACGCGGGCCGTGAGTGGGTTCTCCCGGCTCACCAGCCAGCGGGCGAGATTCAACCTTCCCCCTCCGACCCCGTCCAACGGGGGAGCTATTGAAGGTGGTGTTCCGCACGTGACTTCCTCTTTGGGCGAGAGATACTGCCCCCGGTCGAGAATATGGGTGACTCTTGGCTTGGCATCGGACATGACCATCACGCGCGGCAGGCTATTTTGCAGCGCGTCGCGTTCTTTGGTGATCGCTGCGACTTTCTCTTTTGCTGCGGTCAGCTCAGGGGAGGCGCTGGTGCCCGGCTTGAAGTAAAAACCGGACGCGCCGCCGCCGTTGACGATCTTGACGATCAGTGTGTTGGCACCCGGCTGAAGTGCAGCGCTCACACGCTCTTGATCGGGAAGCACTCCACGGGTAATTTTCTTCGCCAATACCAGCTTGCCGTTCACCCAGACTTTAAGGGCATCGTCACTGCCAAAGCTCAGAGGAAGCGTGGTTGCCGCTCCCACGCTCAGCGTCCGAACGAGATAGTGCGCCGTGTTGTCGGTGTCGGGGAGTGTCTGGGCAGTGCCATCCGTCCACTCCGGGCGCTCCGTGCCACCGGTCAGCTCCGCGAGTGGCTTGTCGGTGTCGTACGCCGCATCGAAGCTGGCGGCACTCACACTAACGGCCAGCTTCCAGGGTGTGAGTGCTGTCGTGACGATCCCCGGTTGGGGGAGTGCTTCCAGGCGCTTCACCTCGGCAGTGGCACTCTTAAGCTCATTGACAAACTGCCCGAGTTTCTTGCGCTGCTGCTCGCTCTCTGTCACCGTGATCGCGGGATCGGCGATTCGGTACTGCCCACCCCCCGACGGCGTCCCCGTCTCGGGCACATTATTGAAGTAGGCGAAGAACTTGTAGTAGTCTTTTTGGCTGATGGGATCGTACTTGTGGTCGTGGCACTGGGCGCAGGCCAGGGTGAGCCCCATCCAGGTGGTTGAAGTGACATCTACCCGGTCGAACATGATCACATTGCGCTGCTCCTCGGCAATCGCGCCGCCCTCGCCGTTGAGCAAGTGGCAGCGGTTAAAGCCCGTCGCGATCTGCTGGTCTTGCGTCGCGTTGGGCAAGAGATCCCCCGCAAGCTGCTCGACTGTAAATTCGTCGAAGCGCTTATTACTATTGAACGCCTTCACCACCCAGTCCCGCCAGACATACTGGAACGTGTCACCATCTTGCTGGAAGCCGTTGGAATCCGCGTAGCGTGCGGCATCGAGCCACGGCAGCGCCATCCGCTCTCCGTAGTGCGGCGAGGCAAGAAGCCGATCTAGAAGCCGCCCGTAGGCACCGGGGCGCGTGTCGGCCAGAAATGCATCCGCCTCTTGCAGCGTCGGGGGCAGGCCCGTGAGATCCAGTGTCACCCGGCGCAACAGCGTCACTTTATCGGCCTGCGGCGCGAAGCTCAGCTTCTCCTTGATGAGCCGCGCTTTCACGAAGCTGTCAATCCCACTCACCTCAACGGGGGGCTCCAGCGGGCGCTTCACCGGAATATAGGCCCAGTGGCGTGTGGTACGCAGTGCGTTCTCCCAGCCTGCAAGGACGGTCTGCTTCTGCGCCGAGAGCGCCGGAGCACCAAGCGGCATGCGATCTTTTCCGCCCTCGCCGCGTACACGCTCGACAATGCGCTTGGCCTGCGCGGGTGTCAGCGTGCTTTCCAGGCTCAGCCCGCCTTGCTTCTGCTCGGCGTTGTGGCAGGGGAGGCAGTCCGACTTAAAGATCGCCGTCGGGTCGGTGGATTGCTTTATGGCGGTTTTTTGGGCCACTGCCAGCGAGCCCGCCACCAGCAACGGCGCTATCCCCATCCAGATTCGTGAACGCATGGGAACTGTTTGTGCGCCGAGGTGGGTTTTTCCTCCCCATGGAACATAAAACGAATCTCCGCCCCGATTACAATCGGGGCGATTCTGAGGGGAGTGGCTCGATCTCCACAAGCACAGCTCCGTGCTCGACGCGATCTTTTTTGGCCACGTGGACGGCAGTAACCGTTCCGGCAAACGGGGCTTCGAGCGTCGCCAGAACTTTCATCGCTTCCACAATCGCGAGGGGCTGGTAGGCTTCGACGGCTTGCCCGACGGCCACCAGCACGTCCGCAACGACGCCGGTCATGGGGGCGCTCAGGCTGCCGGATTTCTTGGCGCGGGTACGTCGCTGACCGGGAGTCACGGGGGTGAAGGCGAAGCTGCGGCCTTGCCAGCTTATCCAGACCGTGCCGCGCTCATCTCGAACAATAGGGACGGCGACGGTGCGTCCGTCCTGCTGGATCTCAATGTCGCCGCTGGGGAGCACCCGCGTGGTGGTGGCCGCAGTAGGCGCACTTGCCTCGATTTCTTCGTCGTTGTAGAGCCACTTGGTCATGAGGATTTCGTATTTCTCCAGTTGTCGGTGGTCTGCCAGGCATTCCCCTTAGTATTCCCCCGCTCGGCGGGGGGTAGGGGGTAGGCGGGGGCTAGGGGAGAGAGTGCCCCCAGTGCAATGAGCACCTCCTCGGGGATCTCTGCGTTGGGTTTCCAGCCTGCAAATCGCTCGGGGAGAAAGCCCGTGTGGAGCTCTCCAGCGACAAAGGCTGTATCCGCGAGAATGACGCGCAGGTACTCGATATTGGTGGTTACTCCCAGCGCGACGAACTCAGAGAGGGCAAGGTCTAGCCGGACGAGCGCGGCGGTGCGATCCGGGCCGTAGGCGATCACCTTGGCGAGCATCGGATCGTAGAATGGGGGGATTTCCATGCCCTCGGTGTAGCCCGAGTCCACGCGAATCCCTGGCCCACTCGGCTCCCGCCAGCGCCGCAGGGTGCCGAGCGACGGCAAGAATCCCGTTGCTGGGTCTTCAGCGTAGATACGCGCCTCAATACAGTGCCCACGTGACTGAATTTGCTCTTGGGTGAGCGGCAGGGGCTCGCCGCGCGCGACGGCGATTTGCCAAGCCACTAAGTCCGTGCCCGTGATGCTCTCCGTGACGGGGTGCTCCACTTGTAGCCGTGTGTTCACTTCCAAAAAATAGAAGCTATCGCCCGAGACGAGGAACTCCACGGTTCCGGCTCCGACATAGCCCGCCGCCTTCCCCGCTAGCACAGCCGCGTCGGCCATGCGTGTACGGAGTGCTGGAGTGAGGCCCGGCGATGGCGACTCCTCGATGATCTTCTGGTGCCGTCGCTGGATGCTGCACTCACGCTCAAACAGATGCACGACGTTTCCCTGCGCGTCTCCAAAAATCTGGAATTCAATGTGACGGGGCTTCAGGACATACTTTTCGAGCAGCACTCGGTCATCGCCAAACGCGGCTTTGGCCTCGCGCCGCGCCTCGGTAAGCTGGGGCAAAAAGTCGGTAAGCATGTCCACACGCCGCATTCCGCGCCCGCCGCCGCCCGCCGAGGCTTTGATGAGCAGCGGCGTGCCTATTTTCTGTGCCTCCGCTTGCAGTAAGTCATCGGCTTGGTCGTCGCCGTTGTAGCCGGGGACACACGGGACGCCTGCCGCCTGCATGGTGTTTTTCGCGCCGATCTTGTCGCCTAGCGCACGGATCACCCTGCCCGGCGGCCCCACAAAGGTCACTCCCGCTGCGGCGCAGGCATCGGCAAAGGCCGCGTTTTCCGAGAGAAAGCCGTAGCCCGGATGCACCGCGTCGGCCCTGAGTGACCTTGCCGCCTCCAGAACCAAATCGCCGCGCAGGTAGCTCTCGCTCGCGGGCCCTGGGCCTAAACAAACAGCGGCATCGGCGAGGCGGACGTGGGGGGCGTCGCGGTCGGCATCGGAGTAGACCGCAACCGGGGAAATCCCTAGCTCTCGGCAGGCGCGAATCACTCGGACGGCGATCTCTCCTCGATTGGCAATCAGCAGTCTTTGCATGATGCAGGGATTGTACCCGACAGTCCGTAACCAATGTCTTTCGCCATACGTTAAGAAGACATGTTTCCACAGACTCCCCCCGCGCAGATTGCGCCACAAGCGGTTTATTTAAAAATCCCGGCTCCGTCTCTGGGGCTTCTGGAGCTGCCCGGCGAGCAAGGTGGCCTGCTCATCGGGAACCCGGAGCCCGTTTTGACTGGAAATCTACGGTTTCTGCTCTGCTCCCCGGACAGCCGTACGTTGGTTCTCCTGCGGGAGGTGCGTCCGAGTCGTCTGGAGTCACTCCCACTCGCTCCTTCCGATGCCGCGCCAGGAGTGCTCGAAGTGCTCACCTACGAGACACGTCGCAAGCGCTTGCGGATGCTCTGGAGTCAGGAAATTGCGGCAGGCGTCGGCGTGGATGCGCGGCTTATTGGCTGGCTTGGAAAAACGGGGATAGCGCTGGCGGCGCTGCATGATAAGACAGTGGATGTCGAGGGGAAATTCCAGCGCCGAGAGACCATTGCGATGATTGATCCCGTTCGAGGAACGGTGAAGACCACACTCGGCCCGCCCGAGTACGGCTGGTTCGGGTTGCATGTGTCTCCCGAGCTTCCTTTCGCGGCATTGGGTGGCCCCGATGGTAGCAGCCTCGCGTCGGGTGTCGAGTTTCTCCGGGCAGATGGAACGCGGTTTACGGTGCCAATGAACGGCGGAGAGGTCTGGGGCATTCGCTCGTCCGACGATGGCAAGGCGTTTCTGGTGGACGATCTCAAGCAAGCCTACGCTGTCCGCCCGGATACCGGCACCGTGACTAAAATCCCTCCATTGGCAAAGAAAGCCGATGGGGGCATTGACTTTGGCGACGAGAGTGGCCCCGAGAAAAAACTGCCCTTCGAACTCGCCACCTTGGGAAAGAGCGTTGTTCTAAAGGGGAAGCAGGTGAAATCACAGGTCACGCTCTGCGCCGACGGTCAGCCGGTCACGCTGCTTCCCAATGGCTCAGGGGCGCTGTTCCAGCAGCAAGGGACGCTGTTTTTTGTTCCGTTTGTGGCGTTACCAAAAGCCGCCTTCGATCCACTCAACGCCAAAGCACAGCGCGACGAGGCAATCCAGATTGCCCATGAAGTGGGACAGGCTCTTGTGGGCTGGGCGTTCCAGCACGATAAAAATGCCCCTGTCTACCCGTCTGAGTCCGACTGGAAAGCGGCGATTGCGCCTCTGCTCCGTGATGCTACCGTGCTCACTCGCTTCGTCTACACACCGCCTGCGTCCCTGAAGCTGGAGTTCACCAAAGAGTCCTTGAAGCAGCCTGTGGGCTATGTTTTAGCTCCTGGAGGGCGGGCTGTTTGCTTACCCACCAGTGGTGCAAAATGGCAGCCTGACGAGCCTCGCTAGAACTTTCGAGATTCAGGCCACTTAATCTGGCGCCGCACCACAATAAATCCCGTACGACGATATTCCCACTCGGCTTCCGGGCAAAGTGCCATCAGTTCATCCATCGCTTGATGAAGTGGGAGGTTTTTGAGGGAAACATTTGGTATTTTTATCTTAAATAGTTTCTCGGCTGTATTACCTATAATAATAGGGAGGCTATACGTGTCAGATATTTTAATGAGTATTTCTGTGAGACTTAGGTTTTGGATTGATATTGATATTCTTTTATTGAGTGTTGGGATTTTTATAAAATCGTTTTTTGTTATTGAAAATTGTTTATCTATTGAGATGTAATGATTTTTATAAGTGCCAGCAGCTTTTTGTTTTTGCACATCAAGATAATTGGTGAACGTAGAATTGCTTCCAATACCCGGAGCTGCATATGAGACTACATAATTTTTAAACTCTCTTTTGTCTGATTTTTGAATCTCGGACGGGTACATTCCCCGGAGCTTGCTCCGCGTCCGCATAGAATGCTTTACAATGCTCCGTGAGTCAATATATCCATAAAAGCCATAACG
>NZ_JAYVPL010000152.1:0-3307 GCF_043757465.1 Armatimonas sp. | reverse complement strand
TTACTTTAACGCGACGATGGCTAAGCCATTTCGTTGGACTTATACCGGGAAGGTTTTGACTACCTAATATTATCAAAATTTGTGCCGAGCTGTACTAGGTGGTTCTGGCGGCTTTACTCGCCGCCCTGTTCGCCGCCGTTGGAACGGAAGTTATGCTTGATTACGAGACAAATAACCCACTAGACGATATCGCCATTATTTGCGAGATGGGATTTATCCATCGGCGAGGACGAGGATGAGGCGACCGTTGCCGACCGCGCCGCCGAAACGGGTGAAGCCGCTGTAACGAAGCGCCTCTTGCACGATTTCCTGAGAGAAGAGCGTCGCAGGAGTGCCGGTCAGCCCTAGAATGGCGGCTTGCTTGAGCTTGGTGCCGCGCATCCGAAGCGGCCCGAGTGCCATACTCCCCGTGCGAATCCAGCGCGGCGACGACAGCCGTGAGAACTGCGTGAGCTCGGTGACGGCGCAGCGGGTTAGGGTTGGGTCACTGCTCAGTGCCGAGCCGCTCAGCCGCACAAGCGGCTGGCTACTCTCGTCCGCTCTCGGATTTGAGACGGGGGCAAGGCTAGAGATGGGAGCAAGACTAACACGCTCCACAGTATTTTTGCGGTGGTAGACACTCACCACACGGCTTCGTGAGAGCGCAGCGATTCCCAGCGCGCCTCCAAGCTGCTGGAGAGCAAGCTCGCTGAGAGTAAGTGTCACCTGTCGAGGTTCCTTGAGCAGCACGAGTGTCAGGCGGCGCGTAGCCGCTTGAAAGCCGCGCACACAGCCCTCGGTGCGAAGCTTCCCAGGCTCAGGCGGTTCCGTTGTCGCGAGAACAAGCAGCGGTGTGGGATTCGTGAGCCGCCTTGCTTCGCGCAGCGACGGCGCAGGGTCGCGCATGCCATCGGGGCCGTGTAGCTCGAAGTGCAGGTGCGGGCCATTGGCATCTCCGCTGTCACCCACATAGCCAATCAGTTGCCCCTCCTCCACGCTCTCACCCGGTACGAGGTTGGGTGCAAACATAAAGTCAAGATTGGCTTTCCCATCACGAGTTCCTGGTGTATCGTCGTTGAGATGCGTCCCTAGGCAGCCCCAGCCGTCATCGCGCACGATCCAGAAGGTCTGTGGCTTAAAGCCGAGTGTCCCGGCAAACGGCGCAATAATCGGCGTGAGCTTGGGCGCGATCAGATCACAGCCCGTGTGGCGATGGGTTCCCCAGTCCTCGTTGTAGCTCGCCCGCCAGCGCACCCTGCTCAGCACAGGAAAGACCATTGGAATTGTCACCCGCTCGGTCGGGAGCCGCAGCTTGGTGTAGGGAGGGATGGGGGGCAAGAGAGGCTCATACATCAGAAAAACCAGTGTACCCGCTATAATCAACAGATGAAAACCGTACTGCTGGCGACGGAGGCGATGCGCTGTCGCTTTGAGCTCGTGCTGGAAGGCGAGCGTGAGGAGAGCTTACGGGCAGCGGGCGAGGCGGCGCTCGCCGAGATCGAGGCGGTGGAGCAGCAGCTCTCGGCCTACGATCCAGGAAGCGATCTCTGGGCAATCAATGCCGAGGGGGCGCAGGGACCTGTCCGTGTTCGCCCTACCACTCTTGCGTTCTTGCGGGAGGCACGAGAGCTAACCGAGCGAACAGACGGTACCTTCGACCCCACTGTCGGAGCGCTTGTGGCCCTCTGGCGGGGTGAGCAAGAACCAACAGCCGCGCATGTGGAAGTGGCACGGGCACTCACAGGCTGGGAGAGTGTCGTGCTTGATGACGATAACAGCACCGTGTTTCTGAGACAACCAGGTCTGAGGCTTGATCCCGGCGCGATCGGGAAGGGCTGGGCACTGGACCGAGCACGGGAGATTTTAGAGGAGGCGGGCGTGACACGGGCGCTGCTCCACGGTGGCACTTCCTCGGTGGTGGCACTGGGAGAGAACTGGAAAATCACCGTGGCGGGTGGCCCGCCCCTGACACTCTCTAACCAGTGCCTTGGTGTCTCGGCCCCCTCGGGCCGCTGGGCTATTTTTGGCGAAAGACGCTACGGGCATGTGCTGGATCCTCGCACGGGCTGGCCTGTGGAAGCCCGAGCCTGGGCCGCCGTGGTCGCACCCACTGCGACACAGGCGGATGCCCTCTCCACTGCTCTACTGGTGAGCGGCGAGGGAACCTGGGAAGGTTGTCACACGTATCTTCCCGCAGACGTTACAGAAAGCAACACAGGAGAGATGAAATGAAGATGCAACGACAGGCAGCAGTGGCGCTGCTCGGGCTGGCCACACTGGCCTTGATAGGCTGCGGTGGCGGTGGGAAAACCGTCAAGGAAAATGGTGGTGGCTCCGACCCGACCCTCGCCTTTCGCGTGGTCTACACCCGAGGGGGCGATATCTGGCGGATGAATGGCGATGGCAGCAATGTCCAGCAACTGACAAACACCACGGCCTTTGATTTCCAGCCGACCCTCTCACCAGACCGGCAGTGGATTATCTTCACCTCGGACCAGGCGGCGACCTATAGCAAGCAGTACCGGCTGTTTCTCATGCGTAACGATGGCACACAGCAAGAGCAGCTCACCGAGAGTACAGGCTTTGAAGCCGACCCGGCGTTCTCACCTGATGGCACCCAGGTAGCGTTTGTGAGCAACCGTAACGGCAACGACGAGATCTACCTGATGATCGTTGCGACCGGAGTGGTACGGCAACTGACGAACACCGCAGCTGCGGAGCAGACTCCGGCGTGGTCCCCCGAGGGCTCCAGGATTGTCTTTGCGGCCACGCCCTCGTCCACGGAGAACACGGATATCTACTCAATTCGCGCCTCCGATGGGGGCGATGTGATCCGGCTGACCAGTAATGCCGCCACCGACGATTCCCCGTCGTTCTCCCCGGATGGCCGCTGGGTAGCCTTCGCCTCGGATCGTGAGGGCAGTAAGTTCCGTATCTTCCAGGTACGCACCGATGGCTCGGGAGATCTCCAGCAGCTCACTAATGGCAGTGGGGGCGAGGATGGTTTCCCCGTCTATACTCCCGATGGGAACTACCTATTATTTGACAGTGACCGGGATCTGGACTCGGATATCTACCGACTCAATCTGAGCACGGGCCAGACAATTCGGTTAAGCCGCTCCTACGACCCAGAAACCAACCCGGATACCCGTGCTAAAAAAACGAGAGCGGGATTGCGCGGCAAACGCTAGATAGAAACTAGTATTAATACTGCATCATCTTCCCTAAAGACGGGGTGTGCTAGTTTGTGCAGCGGGTTCGGCAGGCGGAGCGGGTATCTTCTTAGGTGACGAAACCAAAGGAATTTACCATGATCGCTCAACCTGCC
>NZ_JAYVPL010000151.1:0-12484 GCF_043757465.1 Armatimonas sp. | reverse complement strand
GCCCATGCCACCCATGCCGCCGCCCATGCCACCCATGCCGCCGCCCATGCCACCCATGCCGCCGCCCATGCCACCCATGCCGCCGCCCATGCCGCTATTACCAAAGCGTGCGAAGAAGGGAACCGAGATAATCCCTCCCAAAACCGACTGCAGATCCATCGGATCCAAGTACGTCAGGTTGATACGCTCGTAAGCCGCAGCGGGACGTACCAAAGAAGGATCGTCAATCGGTTGTGGGTTTGGATCCTGTGTGGGCTGTGAGATCGTACGTGGCTTCACAATCCAGATACCGTTCTCTTTGGTGTAGGTCAGTGGCACGCTCGCCGCACGCATGATCAGCTTAAGAGCATTCTCAAAAGGCTGCTCCGTGATCTTAAGTGTGACGAACCCAACAACATTGTTATCAATCACGTAGTTGTTGATCCCTGCTTGCTTGAACGCAGCCTCAATGGTCTTACGGATCGGTGAATCCTCAAGATCAAAGGTTACCCTCTTGTTCGCGGCATCATCTTGCCGTGCATAAGCATTCACAGGAAAAGCCAAAACGATGGCCCCCAGTGAGAGTGTCAGTGCTAAGAATCGCATCTTGTTCATATTTTTATACCTGTCTTGCCTTACCCCGCAAATCAGATCACACCAGTACGTTGGTGCATTATACCTGTTCAGCGCAAAAGCGCCAAACCACTGTCGTGTCGTTATTGAATTCCACCGCCGCCAGCACCACCACCGGCCTTGCCGCCGCCGATACCGCCCGGCCCCATACCTGAACCCATTCCCGGCCCCATGCCTGAACCCATACCAGGGCCATTCCCGGCACCACCGCCAGAGTTAAACTGCTGATTCAGGGCACCCCGTACTGCAGGAGAGAGCCCCGAAAGCTTCACTTCAACCGAGCGACCGTCCCGAGCCCGCAGAATAAGGTGCTCCATGGAGATAGACTCCACCACAAGGGGCGGCACACCAGGAATCAAACTATCCACTTCCGCACCCGGCTGCACAATGGTCACATCAGAATCAGGTGGTATTCCAGACTCAATGATGGCAGCGATGCCCCCATTATAGAATACACCCGCAACACGCCGCGGAACGGGCGGAAGCGGCGGCAGATCGTCGGGATTCACTGCACCAGGAACCGGTAGATCCTTAGGAACCCAAACGGGTGCCGTTCTGTGCCCCATGACATAGTCCCATGCCGGAGTAATCTGAACAACGGGCTTGATAACGGACTCAAAAGGATCCTTGCGCGAGGCCACCGGAATCACGCCGTCCCGGATTGGAGAAGGCTTCGAGCCACCGGCTCCGCTGCCACCCCCCATACCGCCCATCGGGCTTGGACCACCGCCCATCGGATTTGCACCAACAGCGCCGAAGGTCTTCTTCATCGCTTCAGGTGCTCCATCAAAGGAAGTCTGGCGCGCACCAGGCCTCCCGCCACCGGCCATGGCCACCGCCCCAGGAGCAGGCATGCCAGTCATACCCGTACCAGGAGCACCCATAGCAGGTGTACCCACGGGTGGTGCGGAGTTATCTACGAGCGGGGGCGTTTCACTAGGCGAGCTACACCCCGTGATGCTTAACGCACCCAGTACGGTCAGTGTTAGTGCAAAAGTCACAAATTTCATGGATTTCCTCAAGTTTGCTTGTAGCCATGCGGCTACTTCCATCTCGTTACTGGATCGGGGCTCCCGCACCACCACCAGGAGGAGGAGCACCAGGCATAGAAGCAGCCCCCCCCATTCCCGGCCCCATGGATCCAGACATTCCCATACCGCCACCCATTCCCATACCGCCACCCATTCCCATACCGCCGCCGCCACCCATGCCTCCACCGCCTGCTCCAGCAGCAGCAGCAGGGAAAGTAGGACCGGGCGTCTCTCCTTGCGTAAACTCAAAGACCTGGAGGTTATAGCTTCCCAGCAATCGCGGGGAGTTGCCTTGAAGGTTAAACCCTGTAACGAGTACAAGGCGACCAAAGGTATTCCATCGCTCAACGTGCTTCAGGACGGCATCAAAGTTCCCGGAAACCGTAACCGCTCCCTTATTTTCGGAAAGCAGAGGGACATTCGCTTGGTTAGGATCGTCGGGGGGGGGATAGAGACTAAAGCCCGCCTGAACAATCTGAACAGCCTTATCGGAACGAACAAATTTATCCAGCATAGGCCCGAGATCGTAGAGCTGCTCTTTCTGAATCTGCTGCCAGGCCGTGTAGAGATTAGAGATGTTGATCGCAGGCATAAAGCGCTTCTCGTATCTCCCCCAGTCGCTCTTCGCCACGGCAACCTTTACTTTCGCATCGGCAAATGCCTTGTCCACCTGAGGCTTCGTATCCGCGACTAACTGACGCGCCGCACGATCCGCTTCCTTGGTTGCAGTTTCTTTATTACGTGGATCGTTAAGCGTGAACCACAGTGTCAAGACAGCAATGAGAGAGAGGACACCAAAAATAATCCATACCTGAGGACGTGTTAGCTTATTCATAATTTTATCCTGTTGCCTCCCTTACTGGTCGCCATCTTTCATCATGCCCTTGGCACCGCCCTTGCCACCACTACCAGCGGGCGCGGCAGCACCCGTATCCGCACCCATCCCTGGTGCTCCCATTGAACCCGAGCCAGACATTCCCATTGAGCCAGACATTCCCATCGAGCCGCTCATCCCCATACCGCCACCCGCGCCCGCGGCGCCTGCGATAGGTGCCGTAGGTGGGCTGACATTCTGAACCAGCTGAGCCGCGACCTGGATTGGGAAGCTGCGCTGCGCATCAGGAGGAAGCTGCTTGCGGGCCTGAATCCCCAGGTAGTCGGGCAATCCCTTGATACTAAGTGCCTTGATATCTGGGTTGGCAAACAATGTCAGGTAAAAGCGTCCAACATCCTCAAGCTTGGGCACCGATGCACTGATGCTCAGGCTATCGCCCTCAACAGCCATGCTATTGTACTCGACCCCACGGTAGGTATAGCGCGCCGCATTTCGGTAGATTAACCCCGGAAGCCGGTTGAAGAACTGGACATTCTTCACAAAATCTACCTTGGCTTGAATCGGCTGAATTTTTTGCAGCTCAGCCTGAGTCTTAGCCATAGTGTCTTCGACAGCCAAGGCCGCTTCATTAGCAGCATTCGCGTTGATAACCGTTTGGTTATACAGCGGATCCTGAATGGCGAAGCGGTAGATGAGTGGTGCCGCGATACAGACAGCAAGAAGAGACCCTGCCCACCACCAAGTGGCGCTCGTCTTTTTCTGTTCCGCGATATAAGCTGGTAAGAGGTTGATGCGCAGCATCGTTTTCCTGACTCCCCGTCGTTTACGTATTTGCTGAGTAAGACCACCACTTGCATGGTGGCCTTCAAAATTTTATTCTTTGCCCAGAACCGCATCCCGAGCGGCAAGCCCCAGAGCAACTGCCAGTGACGAAGCCATCTCAGCACGCCGAGTCACAGACACTTGTTTGGAAGCCACATTGAGCCCTGCAAAGGGATCGGCCATTGACGCAGGAATCCCCAAGTCATGTTCGATGTACTGATCCAGGTTTTGAACTCGGGAAGCTCCTCCACAGAGAAGAACCAGATCCATCGTATCATTGGGGTACTTTGAGCGAAAATAGTCTACGGAACGACGGAGCTCCATAACAAATTCCCCGAGCATCGGGAGAATGGCATTGAAGACTTCTTTTCGTCGCTCATAGTAAGGATCGCTAGGCTCAATCGGAACGATCGCTGTCTCCTCCGCAGAGGGTGCACTCTCTCCCGCCACGCCCGGCACAGCCGCTCCCTCGAAGGGGCTGGCAAAAGGGTTGGCAGCTTCCGCAAAGGGATTGTTATCAGCGATGTCGAACGGGGATGCCGCCGCAGCAGGTGCCTCCCCCCCACCAAAGAGGGGCGGAGGTAGGGGCGCATTCATATCCACGTCGAAGATGGACTGAACCCCCATATCCTGCGCGTTCGCGGAATCACCGTAGAGCATCTCATCGGCCTGGCCACTCTTAACCAGATCCATTAAGATCACGGCATGAGCACGTTTTTCGTCCTCGGCCGCATCCATCGAGAGCCCCATTCGATCCGCAATAGCGCGAGTGAAGTTGTCGCCGCCTAGAGGGATGGTACGCGGATAGCGCAGCGCCCCAGCCTTAAAGACACCAACATCTGTCTGGGATGCTCCAATATTAACAATCACGACGTTCTTGCTCTGAAGCCCCTCTTTCGAGAGATCAATCAAAGCACGCCCCACTGCCAGCGGCTCAACATCTATCACCACAGGAGTTAGACCCGCCGCAGTCAGTGTGTCAATGTGCTGACGAATCATGTCGCGCTGCGCCACTGCCAACAGCACTTCCATGTTCGGATTATTGGGATCGTTGTCTGTAATGGGATTATCAATCTTCTGGAACGACATCTCCACATCGCTTGCAGCGAAAGGAATATGGCGCTCCACTTCCCACTTCATGGTTTCCGCGAGCTCGCTGAGGGTCATTTTAGGAACCTCAATGACACGGACGACCATCCCGGCTGCGCCCGCAACCGAGGAGACGCACTTGGTGGCCTTGATGCCGTTTTTAGTACGCATCTGTTTGATAGCCATCCCAAGGGTCTTGGGGTCAGCGATTACTCCCTGCTGGACAGTGCCCGGCGGGGTATTCTCGATGGCAATCCCAGTGACACGCAGGCTACTGCCTGCACCACTGACCTCGACCATCTTAATGGTTTGCGTCCCGATGTCCAGCCCGACGAACGTCCCGCCGCTCGGTTTGGCTCGCACAACCGGCTTAGGACGCGGAGCCATCTTCGCTCCTGCGCCTGCTTTTGTCCCTCCGTCCAATCTGGCCACTACGCTAATCCTTCTTTCTCTCTGAGACAGAACATGGGCAATTATACGGCGTTGTCTTTTTCTATGTCAAGCACAAATCAAGAAGAGGCCGTATAAAACGGCCCCCTGAAGATTTTATTATCGTCCCCGCTTGAACCAGCCCAGGATTCCACCAGACCCTGTGGGCTTCTTTCGTTGAGGTAATCGCGCTGCATCGTCGGCATAATCACCGTCGTCGTAGCCCTCGTCTTCATCAAAATCATCAAAATCTTCGTCAAAATCGTCCAGATCTTCCTCATCATCTTTATCAAAATCGAAGGTGATCTCATTGTCATTCTCATCATTTATCAGCGGCGACCCCGGTTTCGGCGGTGCTGGTGCGGTTTCAGCAGCTCGCGCGATAGGCAGCTCACTCGGAGCTACCATAGGGGAGGTGCCCCAGTTGGTCTTGAGGGGTTCGGAAGTGGTGCGGGGTGGCTCCGGTATCCGAGGTAGCTCCGCTCCCGCTTCCCAGACGGGTTCTGAAAATAGCGGGCTGGAAGGTGGGGAAGTGGAGGTAGGTATTGCCACAATCGGTGCCACGGGCGTAGGCCGTGCCACAGGAGGCTCCTGTACAGGAAGCTGAACGCTCACAGGGCGAGGAGGTTCCACCACTGGCTCCGAGTTCACCTCAGCCGCTGCACCTACTCCCGGATTGCGGAGCGAGGGAGATGCCCCTCCTACCAGGAAATTCATGTTGTCATCGTCCGCTTCCTCCGCCTCTGCGGCAAGGTGCTCAAAGCGATCGTCGTCGTCCAAGGCAGAGTAGCTCTGCGACGGTACCGACTGCGTGGTGGACTTGAGACGCGGATAGTACTGGTTGTGATAGTGAACGGAGTCCACACTCTCTGAGGGGGCGGCATTGAGCACGACACCGATCAGGTTCGCGTGAGCCTTGGTGAGCATCCCTTTGACCTGCTCGACGACCCCTCGGGGGACATCGCCTGCCCGAATCACCAGCAAAGTGGAGTCCACAAACGATGCCAGAATCGAGGTGTCTGAGAACGCAATGGTTGAGGGCGCGTCAAAGAGCACCACATCGGCGGCGTCTTTCAGGCGCTTGTGCAGCTCCCGCATCTGTGGTGAGCCGATCAGCTCGCTCGGGTTCAGCGGGAGCGGCCCTGAGGTCAGTACCAGTAGATTCTCGATCTCCGTGCGCTGCAATACCTCGTCAATGGCAATACTCGCCCCCGCAAGAAGCGTCGTCAGCCCACGCTCGTTGGAAAGCGAGAAGACCTGATGCAGGCTCGGGTGACGTAAATCCGAATCCACCAGAATCACTTTTTTCCCAGCCTGCGCCATGGTAATTGCCAGGTTGGCAACCGTTGTCGTGGCTCCCTGACCAGGCTTGACGGTAGCGACGAGAAGCGAGCGGAAGGGATTCTCCAGTTGGGTAAACAAGATATCGGTGCGCAGCAGCCGGTAGGCCTCCGATGTCGGGGAGAGAGGATCGAGGTAGGTCACGCGGGGCGCACGGCGCGGATCGGGAAGCTGAGCGGGGATCTCGCCCGCCACAGGCAGCCCCAGGATCTCCTCGGCATCTTTTTTGGTGCGTACGGAGTTATCCAATGCGTCTTGTCCAATCACCAGCGCCACCCCTAAGATCAGCGCCAGAGTCGTGGCGTAGAGTAGCAGCTTAACCCCATTGGGCAAGGTATTCTTCGACGGCAGAACATAAGCGCGGGTAATCAGAATCGTCCCCGTCTGGCTAGAGAGAATGTTCTCGCCGCCCAGCTTCTGAAGATTCTGGTTGATCATCGCCAAGTTCTTGCTCACCTGATCCAGCTCGCCCATGAGCTTACTGTACTCGGCTTGCAGAACTGGGGAGCTCAGCAGGCGCTTG
This sequence comes from Armatimonas sp., assembly GCF_043757465.1. Lineage (GTDB taxonomy): Bacteria > Armatimonadota > Armatimonadia > Armatimonadales > Armatimonadaceae > Armatimonas. The sequence continues at coordinate 5,802 of NZ_JAYVPL010000151.1, read as the reverse complement.
AGAAGCTTATTGTACTGCTGCTCATGAGGTAGCATCGTGACCTCAGCCGTCGCGACATTGCTTCGTGCGGTATTCAAGCTCCGCTGCGCTTCCAGGTAGTTAGGGTTGGGCTGCGAGACCGTAAATGGCTTCTTGGCACCATTCCTGGCGATTTTCAGCTTGCTGAGCGTCTCACGCGCCGTCTTCAGCTCCGGATCATTATCGCCGCGTGTCGCCGTGAGCCGGTTGAACTCGACCTCGGCTCGATCTACTGCCCCTTGAAGTTCTTTGTAGCGCGGGTTCTCCTCGGCGGGAAGGCTGACGGTGATCGTTTTCGGTGTGGAGGCGGCATTCTGAACCGCGTTGTTGAAAGCCTCCCGTGCCCCATCCCGCTGTGCTCGCAGCTCGGCAAGACGGTTCTCTAGGCTCTGGAAGCTCTGGACGGTGTTATCCTGAGGACCAATGATCACCGCGAACTCGCTTCGGTTCTTGAAGGCTGCCAGGTTGCGCACGGCCACAACACGCTCCTGCACCGCAGCCTCTTTCTTCTTTAGGAGTCCCGCGATATTGGTGCGGGTGCCCGCTTGGGAGAGAGTAGCATAGTGATCCAGAAAGGCAACCGTGAGCATATTGAGATAGAGTAGCGCCTCACTCTCACGCCCAAAGTTTCCCAAGAGCTGAATCTGATTATCAAACTGGCGCACACTCTCCGTGTCCATCAAGCTGACCACAGGCTTGGCATCTACCTGCTCTCGGTAGATATTCGCGATCACACTTGCGTCCTGCTTCACCCCATCTTGGGCAAAAGTCCCCAGGCTGTCACGGGGAGCGGCTAGGCGTGCCACCTCGGTCAGACGGAAATCGCGCCGCCTTTTTTCGTACTCCGCCTGCTTGCTTGCGGGAGGAATTATTCCCTCCTGCACCTGCTGATCCACCGTATCGGCAATCTTGGTGTCGTAGGGGGCGAAGTACTGGTTGCGCTCAAGAATACTATTGACCTCTCTCTTGCGCCCTTCTTCGTCCTTGCGCAGAAGCTCCGCAGCTTGCACAAAAATATTATTATTGCCCTTTAGCTGCGTGGTTAGCTCCGAGATGCGCTTGCTAGGGTCGGCCTGAATCAGAGTCGGGTTTTCACTCGAAGACATGACCATACTGGAGGGAGCTTGCTGAACGGTCAGGCGTGCATCCGCCGTCACCCCTGCCATCTGGTTCTGAATAAAGATACCGATGACCACAAGCACTGCCGCCACAAGCGCCAGCCCAATAACAAGATAGATACGACGGTTGATCAGCCGCCAAATTCGCCAGAAGTCCATTGTTTTAGTCTTACCCGTTCACTACTTTGAGCTGTGGCTGCCCACCTGTATGATCCTGCGCCTTGATCTGTTGCAAAAGCTGCTCCGGCAAGGCACTCGCCTCGATACTTACCGCATCCGATGCAGACATCACCACGGCGTACTCGATAACGTTTTGCAGCTCACGAATATTTCCCGGCCAGGTGTGCCGTCCCAGATAGCCCAGTGTCTCCGCTTGAATCCCCTGGGGAAAAGCTCTACTGTTCTCGCGTGCGATTTTCTCTAAAAAATAAGCTGCCAGTGCCGGGATGTCGTCGGCTCGATCCCGCAGCGTGGGTAGCCAGACGGGCACGACATGCAGGCGGAAGTAGAGGTCCAGCCGGAAGCTTCCCTCCTGCACCGCCTGCCAGAGATCGCGATTGGTCGCCGCCACCACACGCACATCCACTTTGGTATTCTTGACTCCCCCGATACGGCAGATCTCTCGTTCCTGGAGCGCCCTGAGCAGCTTCACTTGTGTCAGGGGAGGAATGTCCCCGATCTCATCCAGAAACAGCGTCCCGCCATCGGCAAGCTCGAACTTTCCGGGCTTTGCCCCCGCCGCGCCCGTGAAGGCACTCTTCTCGTAGCCAAAGAGCTCCGACTCCAGCAGCGTGTCCGGCAGTGCCGCGCAGGAGACTGCCATAAACGGCCCGCGCTTGCGGCTACTTGCCTCGTGAATCAGGCGCGCAGCCACTTCCTTACCCGTCCCCGATTCGCCCAGGAGAAGCACCGTCGCACGGCTTGCCTGCGCCACTTTAAGAAGCTGCTGGGTCATTTTCTGCGTTGTCGGTGCGCTTCCAATCAAGGAAACACCTGGTATATTTACCAGATTCGGAAGCGGAGTGGGGTTGGGCGCACTGGCAATCACCGAGGCGCTCTTTCCCGCAGGTGGCGCGGACCGGTTAAAATGCTCCAGACGGGGCTCTGTACCCGCTGCCAGTGCACGATCCACGGCATCACGCACCTGCTCCACATCAAACGGCTTGGTGATGAAATCAAAGGCTCCCAGGCGCATTGCTTCCACTGCGGAGCGCACTGTTCCGTGCCCGGAGATGATGAGCGTGCGTAGGCCCGGGTGGTGCTTGCGCACTGCCTCCAGTACCTCTAGGCCATTCATGTCTGGCATTAGGTAGTCGGTGATCAGCAAGTTCAGCTTGGGCTCCGCCTTGGCTTTGCGCACTGCCTCACGTCCCCCGTCCGCCACCAGCACCTCATGCCCATCGCGGGCCAGCACAGCAGAAAGCACTCGCCTCAGGTTAGGCTCGTCATCCACCACTAAGATGGTCGCACCGCTTGGCTTAATCTCTTCGTTCTCTGCTGCCATGACCTAGTTGTCCTTAATCTCCTGGAGACGGGGCAAAAGCAGGCTGAAACAGGCTCCCCCCAGCGCAACATTCTCCGCCATAATCGTCCCGCCCTGCGCCTCAATAGTCTTTCGTACCTGCGCCAGTCCCAGGCCGGTTCCACGCACTTTGGTGGTAAAGAAGGGCTCCCAGAGTCGCTCAATGACCTCACTGGGTAGGCCAGGCCCGTTGTCCTCAATGCGCACACACCAGCTCTCGCCCGCCGCTGTCAGCGTGACCGTGATGCGGCTATCTACACGGGTGTTGCCCACCGAGGCCACTGCCTGCGCCGCATTGAGCAAGAGATTTCGCAGAGCCCGCCCGAATTGTCCAACATCAACCCGCACCTGTGCTTCGTCCACGCTGTAGCTCTCCTGAATCGTCGGACATCCCATGCGTGCGAGTTCCTCACGCAGGAAGCTCACTTCGCTCCGGACAACGGCCACAAGATCGGCTGCAAAGAGCGTGGGTACAGTGGGCCGAGCGAACTCCAGCAGATCGGTCGTGAGTTTGCCAAGGCCGTCCACTTCCTCGACCACAATCGTGAGAAAGTCCCGGACGGTCTCATCGCGACTGTCTTGAAGGAGATACTGCGCCGCCCCCTTGATCGAGCCCAGCGGGTTACGCAGCTCATGGGCGATTATCGCGGCGAACTGCCCCATGGCTGCCAGCGCACGGGAGCGCTCCATCTCCCGCTCCAGCTTAGCCTGATCTTTTGCTGCCTGCGTGAGATCATCAATGGTTTGGCGCTGTGCAATCACGGCTCCCGACTGAGCGGCGAAGAGAGAGAAAACACGCAGATCACTGTCGTTGTACTGAGTCGCAGGGGCATGCCGGGAGACGCAAAGCACGCCCAGGGCTTCGTCGGTGATGCCTAGAAGCGGTGCGCAGAGTGCACTCTCGACCTCAGGGCGCTTGGCGATATCGTTCTCGGCAAACATCGGATGGGTGTGGGGATCACGATTAACAAGAATCGGCTGCCGGGTCTCGGCGACGCGTCCGGCGATGCGCTCACCCATGAGAAGTGTGACAGACTCAGAGACATCAGAGGGAAGCCCGACAGACGCCACCATGCGCAGGACATCGGTTCCTCGCTCGCGTAGAAACACCGAGCCCGTGTGAGCGTCCAGAGCGGCCACGGCCCGCTCGGTGACATTTTTAAGGAGCCGCTCCAGCTCCGTTTGGGGAGCCGAGCGCCAGAGTTCATAGAGTGCTGCGAGCTGCCGCTCACGCCGCTCCAGCTCGATCACTGCCGAGGAGGATCGCGACGGCGCTAAAACGCCGCTCCCTAAAAGGCGCCGCGACTTAACCCGTATTGCAGTCTGTTTTTTGATTCCTTCTGCCATCCGTAAAAATACCTACCCTCTGGTAGTTTCGGCAGGTTGCCTCAAAGAATGGAGAGCACTCTTGGCGCACGATACAATAAGCCTCTAGGAGAGAAGCGCCAATAGTGCCGATGGCTGATTCCAAGGCACGGGGAGTAGCTGCATGAAAGACAAGCGTTTCTGGGTGGTTCTAAGCGTATTTGTGGTTTATAGCCTCTTCTTCTGGCCAACGCCTTATACCTACCTGGAGAACTCCCAGGGCTGGCATGTACGGGTGAACCGATTAACAGGAGATCCTCAGATCTGGATCAGGGGTAGCTGGCAATCTCTCGCGGCGCTGTCCAAAGAAGATCAAAAAAATAATCCCTACCTGACTTACCAGATTATCGGAGCCAAGGAGTGAACCGGGAGAGGAGGCCGCACTATGAGCCGCCTCTACTCTGGTGGCGTACCAAGAAAGTCAAAAGCCTTTTTCAGATCACTTTGTGCGGCACCTTGCTATTTCTTTTGGCTGTTGGGCTATTAATCATTTCGGTCGTAGCATTGAGAAGTCTCTACCTTCTCGTGTCAGGACAAGTTTATTGATGAGGAAAATGCTTAAAACCATGAACCAACCAAAGAAAACTATCTTCGCCGCCCTGGGTATCGCAGCCTCTGTGGGCTGCGCGAGTTTGATGGGAATATCCCCTGGAACTTCCACTCAGGGAGACAGCATTTGCTACAGTGCTGGAAGTTACTACACTCCTCCGCCCCCTGCGCCCAAGAAGCCATTGCGCGAGGGAGACATTCGCGTCAAGTGCAAGCGGTGCGGGCAGAAGTACGACAGGCCAGGCCGCTGTACGTTCGCGCCGAGCGCGGAGGAGGTAAAGCACTTTCACCTTACCCCTGAAGAGGAAGCTAGCTCACGGAAAGCCGTCCTAAAGCTTCTTGATAATGTGGCATCCTGGCAGAAGCTCGTGAAGCACTAGCGATGCCCCAGTACCAGTCTCTTCCTGCAATCTACGATGCTCTGATGGCGGGTGTCCCCCACACGGCCTGGCTGGCCCGGATGGAGCGGGCTGTCCGTGAGCGCGAGAAACAGCCGCAGTCCGTCCTGGATGTCGCCTGTGGCACGGGCACGCTCAGCGAGCTGCTCTACCGGCGCGGCTACCGGCCCGTGGTGGGCTTCGATATTGCGCCGGAGATGGTTCAAATCGCCCGGATGAAGTCGGAGGCAAGGCACTATGAGATCGCGTACTCCGTGGCGGATCTGGCGGAGCTGGATCTGGGAGGGCGGCAGTTCGACTGGCTCGTGAGTGTTTTCGACTCCCTCAACTACATTACGGACCCTGTACGGCTTCGCGAGGGTCTGCGGCGGCTCTTTGCCCACGCCAAGCCCGGTGGTGTCCTGACATTCGATATGAATGGGATCTACGCGCTGCGCTACGGCCTGTTCACCCAGCATGAGAAGAACGGTCCCATTGAGCACGACTGGAAGTCGCACTGGGACGAAGACGAGAAACTCTGCCGGGTTGAGATGGACTTCTGGGTAACGGATCCGCACACCAGCACTCGAAGATATTTTCACGAAACGCACTTACAGCGCGCCTACGCCATCAAGGAGATCAAAGAATGGCTCACGGAAGCAGGCTGGGAGCAGATAGAAGTCTTTGGCAACTACGGCGAGCGTGCCCCAAACGCCCGCTCGGATCGCTGGCTCTTTGTTTGTGAGAAACCCGAGTGACTACTCCGCACGGGTAAACCCGGCGGCTTCTATGGATTGGATACCAACAGACTCTAATCCCAGTCTGAGAATGTTTAGAGAGGCATTATGATCGC
>NZ_JAYVPL010000150.1:0-12499 GCF_043757465.1 Armatimonas sp. | reverse complement strand
CGTCATCGTCTAGGTGGTTCTGGCGGCTTTACTCGCCGCCCTGTTCGCCGCCGTTGGAACGGAAGTTATGCTTGATTACGAGACAAATAACCCACTAGGTCGCTCTGATGAGATCCAAGCTCGAGTATAGAGCCAGCGAACAAAGTGAAAGTATTCGGGCTGGTCACCAAAATCGCGATAACCGTACAGGCGTTGGATCTCTCCGGCATGTTCACGCTGTGTCGTTGGACGCTTGCCATAGTGAACCAGGCAGACAGGGTGCTTGACACCAATCTGCTTGGCGACGAAGACAACTGCCCCTGGTGGCACATCCGTGGGATCTGGCAGAAACGTGCCCAAGAAGCGGACAGTACATAATTGAAGGGCAAAGCCCAGACGATTGTGGTCACCGCGCCGCTGAGCAATCAGCTCGCGATCTTTGTCATCGAGGTGGAAGTAGCGGCCCAGTTGAGCCGCGTCTGGTTCTGCGGTGTAGCATCCGTATCGTTTTTCTTGTTCTGCCGTCAGGAAATCCACGGGCATAGGTGCCTTCTTTCTCGTGCCTGCCCGCATTAGGTGCTCTCACAAAACGCTCGTTTATTGAGAAAAGCAGAGACCCTCCAAAGCTACGAGAAAGTACCCTCTTTTTCCTCTCAAAAACTCTTCTCAAAAATCAAACTCTCATCTCACTCAAAGCGATGAGTTTGTGGGAATTACTGAGGTATCCTGACCAAGACAAAGGAAGAAAACCATGCTGATTGGCTACGCCAGGATCTCGACCAACGACCAGAATCTGAATCTGCAAAGAGACGCTCTCAAAGCTGCGGGCTGCTCCCAGATTTGTGAGGACACCGCCAGCGGAGCCAATGCAGCCCGACCAGGATTAGAGAAGGCACTGGGCATGTTGCGAGAGGGAGATACGCTAGTTGTGTGGAAGCTCGACCGGCTGGGACGGAGCCTGAAACATCTCATTGAGAGTGTGCAGGCACTCGATAGCCGCGGTGTTGGCTTTAGGAGTCTCCAGGACAGCATAGACACCACGACGCCGGGCGGCAAGCTACTTTTTCATATACTGGGATCGTTGGCTGAGTTCGAACGGGATCTGATTCGTGAGCGAACCAATGCGGGTCTAGCTGCTGCCCGTGCGCGGGGACGAAAAGGCGGCAGACCACCGGGCGGATTTGCCAAGAAGCGAGAGGCAGCCTTAGCACTTCGTCAAGATCCCAAGCGTTCCGTTCAGGAGATCTGCGAGATTCTCCATATTTCTCAAGCGACCTTCTATCGCTATGTCAGCAGCGGGGAGGATGAGCAATGAGAGACTTGCAGACCGAAGTGCAACGATTTCAAAAGTGGGCTAACACCTACCCCGTAGACCAGCGATCTAGTGAGTGGGAATGCGAGTATGACTCTTGGAGTGAACTCTGCACAGCGGTGTCAGATTTTGTCGCCAACCGTCCTTTCTCAACTTGGTCTCCTGCGGAAGTGGACATGATCTTGTATGCACTGGCTCGGGACAATGAGGCAGCATATATCGCCCGGGAGATATTGAGTCCATCTCTAGAACTCCTGCTACACCTCACATCGGCATCCATTGAGTTTGGCGAGCCAGACGCCCGCTCGCAGCTCGCCGCAATGCTAAGTTTACATGGGCCAGACCATCCTGAATCACTGCGGCTGCTACGAATTCTGATGCAAGACGACAATGAGTACGTCCGGCGTATGTCTCTGAAAGCACTGGCGCATCTAGGTACACCCGATGTCGAAGAGTTAGCCTTGGAAGCCTGGAACCGGCCCGATCCTAACCAACAGTATGCCAGGATGATGGCTCTGACATGCCTACAGCAAATCGGCTCGTCAAAACTTGAAGGGCTACTTACCGAGGCAGAAGGTGACGAACAGCAATACCTTCGGCAGTATGCTCAGCGGCTACGCAAGAAGGTTCACCAGGGAACGCCAGTGGACTGAGCGGGCAACGGGCATGCCTTTGTGGCCTTAGCGTACGTTTTCGTTCCAATGATTGTCAGACCCCTTTAATGGTGAGTTTGGCCGAAGCAAAGTCAGCAGCGGCGATGTTAGACTGGGCGCTTGAAAAGGCAGACTTAACGGATTCCCAGCGGCGACAGATAATTCACGCGAAGCTTCTTGTAGCTCAAGCGGAGTTAGCACGGGAGAAGGATACGCTACATCAAGAGCGCCGCGTCGAACAAGAGCATCTTGCAGATGAGGCTGCCCGAATCGGTTTGGTTCCTCCCAGTGAGCTCACCCTGGAATCTCTGGGGATTACGATGACCAGGGCATTGCCTCCGGTCGAGTCGGCCAGTGGAGCATACGAAGTGCCAGCACTTGCAAAATTGCTCCCGTCCGTGGCAGGAATCGATCTTGAGGACTCAAAGGGAAAAGTACTTTCCGTTGGGGCTAAAAAAGGGTTTATCGAATTCCTGACGGAGGAGGCTGCGCCAATTGTGATTGGTGCACTCATCGCGATTGCCTTCGGGGTTATGATAGGTCTTGCATCTCCCAACTCGATCCGTAGTGGTACTGTCCCGATTCCCATGATGGTGTTGTTAGTTCTTATCGGAACGACAACCGCCTGCATGCTTGGACGAGCTGCTCAAGGAGCGATCCGAAATTTAGTTTTAGCCCTGCCTCTAAAGGAGCGGTTTGCGAATCGGATTATGCTTGGTGTAGTGGCTCTATTCTTCATCGGCGTTTTCGTGGGGCTTGGGGCAGAAACGGTGATCGAGGGGGGAGCACTCCATGAGCTGTATTCCCGCTTTGTCGGTCAGAGGCAGGCTCTACAGGGTGTTGTGCGCAAGTCCGCAGAGCCCGAAGTCTCTGCGGCAGTTTTCTATCTGATGGGGGCGTGTATTAGCCTGCCGTATGTCATCTTCAAGTGCAACAAGGCTATGCAGGAGGCACTTATCGGGGTTAACTGGGCACGCCTCTATCTGGTTCGTCTTTGGGATCAGCGAATGTCTGAGGCCGCAATGGTGGTGAAGAGTGTGCTCAAGGTTGGGGAGCTTCGCCGTGAAGAAGACGAAGCCACAGCTCGCATTACCGCGATTCGTGAGCGCCTGGAGCATCTGGCGAACGTACATACTGCCGAGCATATCATTGAGGTGAAAGCGGAGCGACTCTATGCGGCCAAGGCCTGGTTTGCATTTCTGGAAAAGCTGGATCAGCTTGTGGAGCAATGGGATTCGGATGGTCGCAGGCCAGCTGCTCGTGCAACCGCTGGGCGGCAGGTGGGGTTTGAAAACGTTGCGTCACACGGAGCAAACGTAATGGCTGCCCTCAGACGCCTGTTTGGGGGGCACTCAAACGAACTCGAGAATCGAGGTGGGCAGTGAAACCAACCGTTCGGCACTGGCGGCAGACGGCACCCGATGGAACGCTCATTGATGTTCGTGCTCTGGCCAATCATGGTCGCTGTCTTGTGGTACTCCAGCCTGAAGGCATGGAGAAAGCAATGTTTCGAGGAAAGCTAAAGCAGCCTCTACAGGGGGCTGGGCATCTTGCTGCTACAACGGGTCAAGGGGCTGTCGGAGTCGCCAGCTCGGTCACTCCGGTTGCCAGCACCACCACTCCGGTTGGAAACTCCGTTCCCTCTGTGGGTAAAGCCACAGCACCTGTCGGCAAGCAAGACTCATTGGTTGGCAAGCAAGACCCTCTGGGAGTTAAGTCAGCCCGCCCCCTGACGAAGCCCACCTTGCACGTGCCCAAACCTACTGCCCCAGCTGGTAGTATCGATGTACTTGCCCGCGTCGAGCGTGATCTTGGGATCAAGCCTGGCAAGGTGAATATTGTGGCTCCAGTGGCAAAACCCGACGGCACATCGACACTTGGAAAATGGTGTGGGGCGCTCAAGCCTGATGGCACTATGATGGTTCACTTCATTGCTTTTGCAGGTTTAGCTCTCGTTGCTCGGGAAATCTCAAAGATTATTGTCCCCGAAAACAAACCTGATCCTGGGCGGGGCTCACCTCCTCAAGAGAGGTAGGCTTCGCCTCGGCAATGTCGTTTACACATTCGAGAGTCTGATGAGGAAAGTACGGGAATGGGGTACGACAATGATTCCTTCATTTTCGGGCCACAAGCAATTTTGGTAGTGCGCCCTCAGCAAAAACTCACTAAAGGCGGCATTTGATGACCAAAAAGTATACTTTTTGGTCATGCCTTAGATGCTCCAATCTCTCGATGGGCAACTCTAGCAAAGCGAGGAGGGTTTTTGGTCACCCTGAAATGGTAGCAAAAAGACACCTCCACAGGGGGGGAGCTAAAATGAAGGAATCGTTGCTGTACCCTACCAAGGCTGGCCTGGTGGCCGCACGTGCCCGAGGGCGTATGGGCGGTCGGCCCAAGGGGGTCAATGTCAAGAAGCAGAAGGCAGCACTCGCCCTGAAAGACAATCCTCAGTACAGTATTCGGGAGATCTGCGAGATCGTGGGAATCTCCAGAAACACCTACTACAAGTACACTCGACAGAGCTAGAAACACGAATGTTGTAGGTTGACATTTATCCAGTCAGTGGATAATATCTATCCAGATAGATCGGATTATTCCCTCACAAATGCTCTACCCACGCCACCTCAGACCACTCATTGAAGCTGCCTGCCAGGACACACCCGTCGTCTTGGTCAATGGCGCTCGCCAGACAGGAAAGACAACTCTTGTACGGGAGGTTCTTGGCGAACAGTCGGAGGGGACTTATCTTACTCTGGATGATACTACCACTCTGGCAACGGCCAAAGCTGACCCCACGGGCTTCATTCAGAACCTCCCTGAGCGCGTTATCCTTGATGAGGTGCAGCACTGCCCGGAGCTGTTTCCCGCTATCAAGGTCAGCGTCGATAATAACCGCAAGCCGGGGCGGTTTCTGCTCACTGGCTCGGCAAATATCCTACTCTTGCCTAAGCTCTCCGAGTCGCTGGCTGGTCGCATGGAAGTGCTCACCCTCTGGCCTCTCTCGCAAAGTGAGCTGGAAGTGGGAGGTACACGTGGGATCGTGGATGACCTCTTTGAGGAGGAGCTGACAATCCGAACCCTGCCTGCCCTCCCACGGGAGGAGCTAATACGTCGTATTCTTCTGGGTGGCTATCCTGAACCCCTGCAGCGCGTCAATGAGGCTCGCCGTCGCCAGTGGTTCGCCTCGTATCTGACCACGATCCTTCAGCGCGATATTCGGGACCTGGCCAATATCGATGGTCTCACCAGCATCCCGACACTTCTAGGACTGCTTGCCTCGCGCACGTCGAACCTGCTCAATATCACGGAGCTCTCCAGCACCTTAGCGATGCCCTATGCCACGGTGCATCGCTACCTGGCACTCCTGGAGGCGACCTTTTTGGTGGGGCGTCTGCCCGCTTGGTCGGGGAACCTGGGGGCACGATTAGTAAAGACCCCCAAGATCGTGATGAGCGACACAGGGCTTGCCTGCCACCTTTTAGGGCTCGATGCCAAGCGCCTGGATCGGGATGGTGTGACGTTGGGGATGCTGCTGGAGACCTTGGTAGTGATGGAGCTGAAGAAGCAGGCGGGCTGGAGTGAGCTTGCTCCCGCACTGTTCCACTGGCGCACGCAGACCCGTCAGGAAGTCGATATCGTGCTGGAGACGCGCAGTGGGGATGTGGTTGGGGTTGAAGTGAAGTCTGCCTCGACGGTAAACCCTGCTGATTTCAAGGGACTGCGTGCTCTCCAGGAGGCGCTTGGCACTCGGTTTATCCGCGGAGTTCTGTTCTACAGTGGTGAGACGCTTCTCCCGTTTGGTGAGGGTCTTTACGCTGTTCCCCTGTCTGCACTCTGGCACGGACTCGCCCCGTAACGAGGTGACCACTCAACTCTTGTAAGGACTTCCAAACTTTGCGTTGAGGGCCTTGGTGATGACAGCGGTGAGGCTGGTATCGCTCCGCTTGGCCTCGGCGACCCAGTGCATTCTGAGGCGTTTTGGCACCCGGATCGAGAGGTTCACCATCTCCTCCACGGCCTTAGCAGGAGGCGTTTCGAGCCGTATATTCTGGCTCTCTGGCAGCGAGACGATTTCCTCGAGTTCTTGCTCTGGCTCTGCTGTCTCCGACTCTCGTGCCTTCTGGATAATGTCCGCGTAGCGTGACCGGTTCGTATCGTTTGGCTTGTTCATATCCCGTCTCGTATTCCTTCCCTCTAAACCCCCAACGCCCTTAAATCAGCTCCAGTATCTCTTTACCGAGGCTCTCGAAGTCTCCCCATACCGCCTTCTGCCTTGGATCGTCGAGGGTCTCCACCGTCGTGCCCGCCAGCGCCGACTTGGGGAAGCCCACGGTTCGGCGGATCATGGCATCAAAGACCGCTATCCCCGCCTGGCGCAGCTCTCCCTGCATGATCTCCCCTTCGCGGCTTGGGTGGGGTGGCACGATGGTCAGCAGCGCTCGGTACTTGGCCCCAGCCAGAGCGCGGCAGGTCTCGAGCATGGGCTGAAGGCTGAGCACGTCGGGCGCAGTGGGTAGCACGATCAGGTCGCAGCCCTTGGCCAGCTCCTTAAGGTCGTCGGAGTCGGGCCGTGCCGGCGTGTCTATCACGATGAAGTCTGCACCAGCGACAGCTTTCATAGCCTGTCGCTGGTCCACGACCTCGAAGGGGAGAGAGCCGCGCTCTGCCCAGGCAATAGAAGTACGGTTAGGATCGCCGTCCACGAGGACGGTCTTTCCCCGCTTACTGAAGAAAGCGGCCAGGTGTACGGCAACGGTGCTCTTGCCCACGCCTCCCTTGTAGCCCGTGATAGTAATGATCTTCATACCCGTCTATCCCTTGCCCTTAAGCGCCCGTTCTAGCTCCAGCCCCTGTGAGGCGATTCTACGCGAGCTGCCCCGAAAAAGCTCTGCTCCTAGGGCCTGGTCTCCACCAAAACCCCGAGCCCTTATCTGGGGCAATTTCGTGGTAATAGTATACCATATAGCCAGAATGCCAGACTGTTATGCCAGATTTACAGACCATATTACCAGAAAGCCATGCCAGATAGCCAGATAAAATAGAGCCTATTTTAGCCAATTTATCTAGGACTGTCTTATTATTAAGCATCTGTCCTATCTCTAGATCGCCGTTTTTGGCCTCGCTGGCTACCTTATGGGGGTACCGATTCCCTTTCCGGAGGTTATCGCCCCTAGAATCGCCACAGAAGGGGCTACAGAGGCAAATTGGCAAAATAGGCGATTTTAAAAATTGGGGTATGGTTTCTGATGAACGATAACGTTCTCTTATCGTTCATTAGAAAGTCAGGAAAAGAATACTCATTTTGCCAGTATGCAATCTGTCAAAACATAACTTGACAAAATACACTTTGATAATTCTAGCTCTAGAACGATGTTTCCGTGGCTACCGACGCATCAACTATGAAGCACCCCTTGGGCATGGCCTCTGTCATGACCAAATGCTTCTATTGTGCTTCCTGGTGCGATCCCGTGCTTGGTATGCCAAGTATTACTTGAAGTGCTTCCCAGAATATCTCGTGGTCGAGTGGGCTACCTGCCTGACGCTGCGCCTCCACAAAGCCAGGGCTAGTCGACTTATAGTAGAGCCGAGCTGCTGCATCGCGGATCTCGGTAGCGACCGGGTTATCTGCGTAGCGCACTGCTAGAGCCTCTGCTTGCGCGATCTCGTCCTGTGTCAGCATGGCGCTGAGAAGGTAGACATCGAAGGCATGTTTCTCAGAGAAAGGCTTCGGACGTGCTGTCCAGTCATCAGCCGCCTTCACTTTCATATTAAGCCAGGCGTAGGGGTGAGGTACGCGCACTAAAGCATCTATGAACGTTCCGTTGGTTGTAGCACCAGAAACCTGGAGGAGCGTAGGTAAGTCCTCAACCGCGAAGGCTTCGGGAGTTTCACCCCCATGCAGATCGATACCCGTTCCCGATCCCACACGCGAGGGATGGCGAGCTGGGTCAGAGGCACGTCGTACTGGGATGTTCTCATCGCCACGTGGGGTTCGAGCAAGGAGATCTACTTTCACGGTGCGCTCATCAGGTGCGCCTGGAGAGAGTGGTTTCTCGAACTTGAGGTGTGGTACCCGCGCTCGATAGTTCAGCGTGTCCAAGAGACCACGAACAGCAGCTCCCTTTGCGGAGTCCAACCAGATATCCATTCGAAGGAAGAAGTCTAAGTCCTGGGTCGCTCGTGCTGGAGGGAACGGGGCCAGTAGAGTACGCACCCCTGTCTGTCGTAGATACTCTTGCTTGAGACGCAGCCCGAAGCCACCAGCCAGAATCAGACCATCCGAGACTGGATCGGCAAGAATATCGAGGAGGTGGGGAAGTAGTGGGTCAGTGATGTTAATGCTGCTTTTGGCTGTATCTGTGCTCATGGCATGGTCTCCGTGTTTTTATTGAGGAGTGCGTCATACAATGCCTTAGCTGCGTTACGCTCGCGTGGCCCACCGGTCGCAAGTTCCAGCCATACCTGAATCGGTGATGCCCACCATCCATCGGAGCGGTCGCGGGCATCGAAGTACACCGTTTCGTCCGTCGTTTCGATCAGCTCTACATTCGGGAAAATGCGGGTGGTGCTCACTTCCAGGAGCTGCATAGCTTCCTTCAGATCGGAGACATAGAGGCAGAGACGCTCTGGCCCTGAGAGGAGACCATAACGCCCTGCTGAGCCGTCCCCGGTAGCGACAGCACGCACACCTGCTCCTCGGAGGCGGAGCCAGGCATCGGAAGCAGAGAGGGTAATTTTTCCTTCCACTCGTTTTCCTTGGGGCTTGCGGTAGTTTTCCTTGAGGCGCTCCAGTAGCCGCTTTGTATCGGTGAGGCGCACTCCTCCCCTGCCCTCACGCTGCACGATAAGATCCTCCACGAGTGCCTGAACTACTTTAGAGGCGGTTCCCTTCGCCAATCGCTCCCCATCACTGGCGACATCGAGACGGGTGCGAGCGAAGGCTTGGAGTGAGAGAAGCGAGTCGAACTCGGGATTCAGCAGGAGAGCACGGGAAAAGAGAGAACTCGTTCCTTTATAGACATTTCGGATAGGCTGGCTATTGCGGAAGCGATTGGGGGTTCCGGTACACCATACGGAGAAGTTGGCGGCGAGCAGGACACCATTTCCGCACAGATCCACGCCGCTAATGCCCTGGCTTTGCATCCAGGTGAGGGAGTCTTCTGACAGATAGGGAACGATCACCAGAGGCCGCAGTCCCGTCTTATTTGCCCAGAGGCGAGCCTGCGCCACAGCGGTTTCCACGACCTTAGGCGTGCTCAAAGGCTTGTATTCCGACACGAATTGCTCTTTGTATTCTCCCCAGGAAGCGACAAATACCCCATCGCCGACTGTATCGAGTGATAACCGAGAGGGGACTTCAGCGAGGCGGAGCGAAGCGGGGGGGAGAGTAATCCCCTCCTCACGCACCCTGGTCAGAAACTCGGTCTCTGACCAGGGTTTTTCGTGGGGTGATGATAGGTTGGTGCGGGGTGATAAGTTGGTCATGTCACGCATCGTTATTAAAGCCCTTAAGCAGTTTCCAAAATTATACTCGATTCCTGTATAAGAAACAATGCTATTTTAAGAAACAATCTGCACTACCCAGATAGGAAACAAGGCAAGGTGCTTATCAAAACATGACTTGACAAGTTACATTTTGATAAGTAAACTCCAGGCATGGCATTTTCGTATCTCGCACAGCCAGAGCGCTTCTTCAATCGAACCCACGAGCTGGCAGCGCTCCAGCGGGGCTTTACCACCAAATCGCAGCCGGGACAGCTTCTCTTGCTCTACGGGCGCAGGCGGCTTGGCAAGACGTTCTTGCTACAGCGCTTCTTTGCGGGAGCGCCGGGAGAGACGCCAAAGCCACACTGCTACTATCTAGCTGATCAGACCACGGCCTATGCCCAGCGACGCGCACTAGCAGAGCAACTCCTGGATGCCTTTCCCGATCCCGGAGCAAGCGCCGACGACCTTGCGGTTTCCTGGAATGCCCTCCTTCGCTTTGTCACCCAGCAAGCGCAGGGAAGCACGGAAGGGGAGCGAGTTACCTTGATTCTCGATGAGTTTCCCTACCTCGTGCAACAGACGCCGGAGCTGCCCAGCATCCTTCAGTCCTGGTGGGATCGTGAGGGGATTCATTCCCGTCTCTTTGTGGTGCTCTGCGGCTCGCACCTCTCAGCGATGAAAGCACTTGGAGCAGCAAGCGCACCGCTCTTTGGCCGCTTCAATGCGGGGATTCTCGCTTTGGCACCGCTGGGGTATCAAGAAGTGGCGGACTTCTATAAAGACTGCCCCGAGTACGATGTAGGGCGCACGCTCACAATGTACGGAGTCTTTGGTGGAACCCCACGCTACCACGCGCTCGTGGACACCGACCACCCCTTCGGTGAGGAGCTGGTGAACCTACTCCTGCGGCCAGGCGGTGCACTGGAGAACGAAGTCAGCTACCTGCTCAGCAGCGAGCAGATCCGCGAGCCTGCTCCCTACAATGCGGTGCTGGGAGCCATCGCGCTTGGGGAGACCCAGTTTGGCGGCATCATGAATGCTCTTGGGATGGACCGCGGGGGACTCTCCTACTACCTGAGCACCCTCACCGAGCTGGGCTGGATTCGTCGAGAGCTTCCCTTCGAAGAGCAGAGCGAGCGCCGATCCCTCTACCAGGTCGCCGACCCGTTCTTGACATTCTGGTACCGGTGCATACGCCCGCTTGCCAGTGCGGTCTCGTTTGCCGACCCCCAAGCCCTCTTTGAGAATCGAATCGTCCCCCAGCTCTCCGCCTACATGGGGCGCTATGTCTTTGAAAGCATCTGCCACCAGTGGCTCCAGAAGCAGGCAGAGAGCACGCTGGGAATCTCGCTTCTGGACGCGGGGCGCTGGTGGAGCCGCGATGGTCAGATAGAGCTCGATGTCGTGGCCAAGCGTGCCAGTGGTGGCTACCTCTTTGGTGAGTGTAAGTGGAGCGCGACTAGCCTGGTTGGGATGGATGTCTACACCCAACTGCTGGGCAAGGTGGCTCGCCACCCGGAGGCACGCTGGCGTGAGGGAGCCAGCTACGTCCTCTTTAGCTTGGGGGGCTTCACTCCCGAGCTTCAAGTAGTCGCGGCAGGGTCATCGGGAGGGCTTCATTTGGTGGGGCCAGAGTCCCTACTCCCCGTAGACAGGGCAAGTTCGTAAGTCCGGAGAGAGTTAGTATGAGCATAATCAGTATGTTCACGATCATACTAACCATGCTAAATCGTTTGATGGGAGATGGGCAGAGATGGATCAAACAGAGAAATCGCAGGAGCTGATTGTTGTAGAGGCAAGCGATGCTGGGCTCGTAAGTGTGGAAATTCTCACGGAGCAGGCGCGGCAGTATATCCAGGATAGCAAGGCCAAGAACACTCGCCGCGCTTATCGTGCGGACTGGGCCGACTTCAACCTCTGGTGCAACGAGCATCGGCGCATCGCGCTTCCTGCTACCGCGGATACCATAGCTCTCTACCTGACTGCCTGCGCTCAGGGCCTCAAGACCAGTACCATCCAGCGTCGCCTAGCCTCGATCTCCGAGGCGCACAAAGCGGCAGGTCACGAATCTCCTACTTCGTCCCCTGTAGTTCGTGCGGTTTGGCAAGGGATAAGGCGCGAGAAAGGGATTGCGACAGTGGGTAAGTCCCCCACTCTCACGGCGGATGTCAGAAAGATGATAGAGCACCTGCCTGAGGGGAAGCTGCTCTCTGTCCGGGACAGGGCACTCTTGTTGGTTGGCTACGCTGGGGCGATGCGCCGGAGCGAGCTGGTGGCCCTCAATGTGGAGGATGTGGTGGAGTCGGAAGAGGGCCTCGTTGTCACGATCCAGCGCAGCAAGACCGACCAGGTCGGAGCGGGGCGGAAGGTGGGTATCCCCTACGGCTCTGATCCCCTCACCTGCCCGGTGCGAACCCTGGCTAAATGGAAAGCTGCCAGCGGGGTAAAAGACGGTGCCCTCTTTCGCGCGGTGGATAGGCATGGCAATGTGAGTTCGGAGAGGCTGAGCGACCAGACCGTGGCCCGTGTGGTGAAGCGCTCGATTCAAGCGTCAGGGAAAGATGCGGCATCGTTTGCTGGGCACAGCTTACGAGCAGGACTAGCGACTCAGGCGGCGATGTCGGGGGTGAGTGAGCGGGCCATTCAGGATCAGACGGGTCATAAGAGTCTCCCGATCCTGAGGCGCTACATCCGCGATGGCTCGCTCTTTAGGGAGAACGCCGCCGCAAAGATTGGGCTTTAGCCAGTGCAACGATACCCAATTCCGAGTACGTATTTTGGTACTTTGATTCCCTGAATCAGTTTCTCGCGCAACCGACATCAAGAAACTTAGGGAGTCGGCGGCGCTTATGGCTCCCCCGTAGGTCGCTGCCCAGAATACCGAAGAATGGGTCGTTCAAACAAACAGTGGGGAAACTTACCTGCACACCGTTCTTGCAAAAGTGTCCAGAAAAACGCCTGGATTACAGGGTGCCACACCCCGTACCCGCACCCTTTGCTCCCTCCCCCTCAAACGCTTTCTTGAGGGCAATCATCGTCAAGTCTCCCTCCAAGGAGCGCGACAGAT
>NZ_JAYVPL010000149.1:0-12624 GCF_043757465.1 Armatimonas sp. | reverse complement strand
GCATGGGTGGCATGGGCGGCGGCATGGGTGGCATGGGCGGTGGCATGGGCGGCGGCATGGGTGGCATGGGCGGCGGCATGGGCGGCATGGGCGGCGGCATGGGCGGCGGCATGGGTGGCATGGGCGGCGGCGGCATGATGGGCGGCGGCATGGGCGGCATGGGCGGCGGCGGCTTTGGTGGCTTCGGTCGCTAACTGTGCCTTGCCTAGCTTAGATTTAAGGTGGTTAACAGGGGCGGGTACTCGCCCCTGTTCGATGCTCGTAATAAAGATAAGCCACGAGCCATCGATGAGGTTTGGAGGATATGTATGCAAAATCCCTGGCAGCGTAGCACTTCGCTAATGATGTGTGCTCTTTCGATTTCGACGGTGGCAACTGTGTCCGCCGCACGGGCACAAGGGACACCGGTCAAAGAGGCAACAAATAGCACGCTTGATCTTGATCTACGCGATGCTTTTCTAAAAGATGCTATTCTTGTTTTGACGCAACAGAGCGGTCTGGACAATGTGGTGATCATCAATGGTGATCGCCCTGATGGCTTTCAGAAGATTACGCTGAAATTGCGAGATAAGTCAGTGGACACGGTGCTCCGGGCAATCGCAATCGCAGCAGGAGCCTCGTTGGAAGAGAGTGATGGGATTTACTACCTGCGCCCCGGCGGTACGGCCCCGGTTGTAGAGCCTAAAGCTCTGCCAATCACTAAAGACGTTATCAAGCCTGTTGTTGTAGCAGCTCGGCCCAAACCATTGTTGGTTAAAATCGAGCTGAAGTACATGCCCCCCTCGGATTTTGTTAAGCACCTGGATGATCCTACCTACAACTACATTGTTCACAACTTGATTCTTCCAGATGCTTTGAAGGCACAGCAAGGAATGGGGCAACCTATAGCACCCTCGAATGTGACTTCCCTAAATCCTGTACCCACGGAGTCCTCGGCAGTAGGTGGAGCGTCTGGCGCAGGCCAGCGCGGCGGCGGTGGCTTCGGTGGTGGTGGCTTTGGTGGCGGTAACCAGGGTGGTGGCGGTCGGCCTGGTGGTTTCGGTGGCGGTGGTAACCAGGGTGGTGGCATCGGCGGTGGCGGCATAGGTGGCGGTGGCCAGAATCAGAACCCGAACCAGCGTTCTCTTCGTCCTCTGGGCATTGACAATATCTTAGCAAGTGATGCAGATAACACACTGATCGTTCAAGGTGATGCACAAGATATTGAAGAGCTGAAGGCACTGATCCGCTTCCTGGATGTGGCGCCTAAGCAGGTAGAGATTCGTGCTGAGTTTGTGACAGTAAACATGCAGGATATCGAGAGCTTTGGTATTCAGTGGCAGTTTAGCCCCGCCAATAACCTTGATATTAGCATGGCACCGCCCAGTGGGAGCACGCCACAACTTGCGGTGCAGTATGCATCGGGAAATGCTGTGGCAAACCTGCGAGCGGCCTACGTTAAGCAGACCAATAACGTGCTTCAGGCACCAATTATTAGTACGTCTAACAATACACCCGCTACAGTGTTTATCAGCGATGTTGCGTTTGTGAACCAGTCCACGGTGATTCAGCCGCAGTTTGGTGGCCCTCCTATTGTTGCCAATCAGCTTGTTCCGATCACTGCGGTCAACTTGTTCACGGTGACCCCTCATATTAATGGGGATGGAACAATCAGTATGTTCCTGAATCCACAGCTACAGTCACAAACCATCAACTCCAGTGGAGTTCCGCGACAGACGACGCAAGGCGTATCCACCTTCCGTCGGATCAAGAGCGGAGAGACGATGATGCTGGGTGGGTTTATCACCAAGCAAGAAGATGGTGGTGAAGTGCGCGTTCCTCTACTGGGAAGCTTGCCCATTATCGGTGACCTCTTCCGACAGAAGTCCCGAACCGTAACGGGTGTGGAGACCTTGATCTTTGTTACTCCAAAGATTATTGAGGAGACTAATACCGGTGGCGGCGGGGGAGCTAACCTCGGATAGCGGGTATTTCTTAACAGAAGCCGGGTGGCCCAGTGCCACCCGGCTTTTTTTGTTGCGGTACAATGCCTGAAGAGATGCCTGGCAATATCACCCTGATCGGGTTTATGGGGAGTGGAAAGAGCACCGTGGGGCGCTTGTTGGCACAGCGGCTTGGGTGGCGTTTTACGGACACGGATCACCTCATCGAGAAAGTCGTCGGTTGCTCCATTCCTACCTACTTTGCGACGGAGGGAGAAACTGCATTTCGTGACAAGGAGACGACAATCCTCCTGGGCGTGACGGCTGGAGAGCGCCAGGTAATTGCCACGGGGGGAGGCGCTGTCTTGCGTGAGGAGAATGTAGCGGCACTGCGAACGAGCAGCCTTGTCGTCTATCTCACCACACGCCCCGACGTCTTGGCTAAGCGGGTCGCGCGGCGACCGGGGGAGCGCCCCCTTCTCACTGCGGGCGAGGAGCCCGCGCTCACTCTGATCCTGCGAATGCTCGCGACGCGTGGGCCGCTCTACCAGAGTGCTAGCCACCTGCTTGTGGATACATCGGATCGTGCTCCCGGCGCTGTTGTCGAGGAGATTGTCCGCCGCTACCAGAGGGAAGGCTCATGACGTGTGTGCCCGTCGCCCTTTCCGAAGGGCGTAGCTACGAGATCCATATCGGATCGGGGCAACTCAACCTCCTCGGGGAGCACTGTCTAGGAATCGCGCGTTCAAGTCGCGTGGTGATTCTGACCCAGCCCACTGTCGCACGTCACTGGGGGGAACGTGTACAGACGAGCCTGGAAGACGCTGGATTTACGACGCAGCAGATTTGCTTTCCTGCGGGTGAGCGCTACAAGAACCTGACAACCATAGCGCGGCTCTATGAGGGATTGTATAATTTAGTGCCCGCACTGGATCGTAAGACTCTATTAGTGGCCTTGGGAGGTGGGGTTGTCGGGGATATAGTGGGCTATGTGGCGGCTACCTACCTGCGAGGGCTGGACTATGTTCAAGTCCCAACCACCCTCTTGGCCATGGTGGACTCCTCGGTCGGTGGCAAGACGGGAGTGGATTTTCGGGAGGGGAAAAACCTTATTGGAGCGTTTCATCAGCCCCGCACTGTCGTGATTGACCCGGAGGTACTGACAACCTTGCCGCGTCGAGAGCTGCGCGCCGGACTGGCCGAGGTAGCAAAGTACGGAGTGATTCAGGATCCTCACTTTCTGGATCAAATCCAACGGAACGCAGCGGCTCTTGTCCGGGGTGAGGTTGCCCCCATTGAGGCTATTGTTACCCGCTCCTGCCAGCTTAAGGCTGGGGTCGTCACCGCCGATGAACATGAGGAGACTGGTCTGCGGGCGATCTTGAACTATGGGCATACGATTGGGCATGCTCTGGAGTCGGCGACCCGCTACCGACGCTACAAACACGGCGAGGCTGTTGCTATTGGTATGGTGGCGGCGGCGCTGATTGGAGAGCGAGCAGGCGTGACACCACCGAGTGTCACAACGGCAATTCGGGAGACTCTGGTAGCACTTAAGCTGCCTACTACCCTTCCGGAAGGGATTGACGATGAGGTTCTCATCGCTCTGACGGCCCGGGATAAAAAAGCGGTAGCGGGAGAGGCGCGCTTTGTTCTGGCTACCCAACTGGGTACGGTAGTCCTACACGAAGTGCCGGTCGCGACAGTGCGTGAAGGGCTGGCGGAACACCGTCGCCTTGTAGAACGGTCAAAGCGGAGGTAATTGTGGGAACTGAGGACGATCACTTAGACATAAAAACAAAGCAGACAGGGCGTGAACTTGTAAGTGTTCTCTGGTTTGTCCTCGTTATCTTTGTTTTTTTTGCTCCCCCGCTTGGGATTGTTGTTCCCATCGGGGTTCTCACCGCACTCTATGGTCTTGTTGTTTTTATCAGTAGCACTGTATTGCTATTCTCACTAATTGCCCAGAAGGGAAAGAAGAAACGTGTCGAGTGAAGAGGGGCTTCGCCCTGAAACCAGCTCCGGCGAGAAAGATCGGGTACGCCTGATCAACCGCTTTGTTGGCAAACGCTATGAAGTTCTGGAGTTCGTGGGCGAGGGGCCACTGTTAAGTGCGTTTCGCTCACGAGATCAGCAACTCAATCGAATCGTGACTCTCAAGACACTGCGGTCCGATTATCAAAATCGCCCCGAGCTCGTCGAGAGCTTACGCACGGGTTTTGCCGAGACGATTTCCTTGAGCCATGTCGCTATCACACGCGCTTACGATGTGGGTGAAGACGAAGAGCTTACCGCGCTCTACCAGGCTGAGGAGTTTGTTCGAGGGA
The DNA here is from genome assembly GCF_043757465.1 of Armatimonas sp. Lineage (GTDB taxonomy): Bacteria > Armatimonadota > Armatimonadia > Armatimonadales > Armatimonadaceae > Armatimonas. Next base: position 8,375 of record NZ_JAYVPL010000149.1, on the reverse strand, counting down.
TAGACCTTCGGGAGCGGATCCGGCGCGCTGCACCCTTTCAGCTCACGGCAGCGGTGGATATCGCGATTACACTGGCCGAGGCACTGGAGTACGCGCATCATCGGGGAATCCCTCACGGGGATCTGTGCCCTCAGAATGTGCTGATCGGGCCCGATGGACAGGCCAAGCTCACCGGGTTTGGAGTCGCTCCCACTTACGCACGCATCGCCAGTGAAGACCCCACGATCTTGATGCGCATGGCGTACTACGCTGCTCCTGATCTTGTGACCAGTACCTCACCGAGCGCCTCTGCGGATCTTTATGCTCTGGCTGTTATTCTTTTTGAGATGCTCACGGGTGAGACACCTTTTCAAGGGGATAATCCGGTGCAGATTGCACTGCGCCATGCTCAGGAAGCCCCGCCTGCACCCCGGATCGTTAACCAGGCAATCCCTCGCGCTCTTGAGGGAGCGGTATTGAAGGGGCTCGCTAAGCGCCCTCAGGAGCGTTACATGAGTGCCACCGCACTTTTGGAAGACCTGCGCCAAATACGCGAGGCACTGCGCTTTGGGCGCTCGCTGGCTTGGTCTCCTCTCGATGCACAAGAAACTGCGCCGGTAGCGAGCACCACACCGCCTGCTCCGTCTACGGTGCGCGTTATGCCCGCTCCCACACCGACCGCCCCTGAGGCAGGACGTCGTGTCTCACAGCCTGTTGCACCGGTGGCCAAGGCAGTGCACCACGAGCGTGACTCTGAGGAAAAAACACCGCCACCCCGCCGTACAGGAGGGATTCTTCTGGCAATTAACCTCACGTTGTTTCTGGCACTGATTGGAACTGTCGCTCTGGTTTTTAATGGAATTCGTCCGTTTCTGAGCCCTGCCAATGAGGTGATTGTGCCTGAGCTACGTGGCAAGACCTACACGGAAGCCACGGCAATTGCCAATGAGCGGCACTTTAAGCTGGTGAAGTTGTCGGAGGAGTTTCTGGATGACAAGCCTGCCAATGTTATTTTTGAGCAAAAAGAGCAGCCTGGTAGCAAGATCCTGGAAGGCAAAGAAGTAACGGTCAAGGTCTCCCGAGGGCCAGAGATGGTGCCCATTCCCAATGTTGAAGAGATGACACTAGATAAGGCGCAGAAAGAGCTGGAGAAGATCGGACTCAAGGTGGGGGAGGTGACACGGCGTTTCGATCCACTGACAGGAGTGGGGGTCGTGTTGGAACAACTGCCGCGCAGCGACGGTGTTGAGCGTCGCGCCCGTGGCACCAAAATCGATCTCACCCTTTCCAAGGGGCCAGAGCCTGCACCGACGCCAGAGCCAACGCCGCCGCCTACCCCTGAGCCCAAAGAGTCTGCTAACGGCTCCGTGGATGACTCTAGCAATCCAGCGGACACGCAACTGCGCACATTTCGGGTGCCGTACAAAACCCCAAAAGATGCTCAGCAGCACCATGTCGTCATCCAGATCGAAGATGCCGACGGAACCCATAGTGGCTATGATAGTACGCATGGGCCGGGACAGAGCATTAGTGTTGAGGTCTCAGGAATTGGACGTCCCATCACGATCAAGCTCTACGATAACGATGATCTCAAGGCACAGACACTCGCGGTGAAGGCGAAATAATGGCCGTTCTGCTCGCACCCTCACTTCTGGCGGCTGATCATGCACGCTTCGGTGAGCAGGCACAGGCGGCAGTCGCGACGGGGGAAACCTGGCTCCATATAGATGTGATGGACGGGCAATTTGTCCCAAACTTGACCTTTGGTGCACAAGTCGTGCGGGCACTGCGGCCTGTGTGTCCCACTGCGTTCTTCGATGTGCACTTGATGGTCGTGGAGCCGGAGCGCTACATCGAAGCCTTTGTGGAAGCGGGAGCCCATGCCATCACAGTGCACATCGAAGCGACCGCACATCTGCAGCGCACACTGGCGGCTATCCGCGAGGCAGGCTGCCTGGCCGGGGTTGCGCTCAACCCCGCAACCCCACCCGAGACCCTGCGTTATGTTTTGGGGGATCTGGATATGGTGCTGGTGATGACGGTCAATCCCGGCTTTGGTGGCCAAGCATTCTTGCCCACCGCGGCACGGAAAGTGCCGGAGCTGGCGCAGCTTCGGGTCGAAGCGGGCGCGGGCTTCAAGATCAGCGTGGATGGTAGTGTGAATGTGAAAACAGCTCCCGGACTGGCTCACGATGGCGCGGATGTTCTGGTGGCAGGCTCCGCGATCTTTAACCATCCCTTGGGCGTGGCTGCGGGGGTTGCGGCGCTTCGGGAGGTGCTTCCCGTATGAGTGAGGTGCTTCCCGCATGAGTGTGACCATGATCTTTGGAATCTTGCTGGCTGTGGCTGTGGGGCTGACAATCTACGGTTACTCCCGTGGCTACGGCGCTCTCTCCGCCCGTTCGCGGCTCTTTCGAACTGCGGGGATGGCACTTCTGGTCTTGCTCCTTGCACTAACCATGATCTTTGTCGGGCGAGACTTCGTGGGGCGTGTGGGAGATCTTCAGAAGCTTGCCTTGTTAATCTCCCTCTATGGCCTCGGGCTTAGCCTGGTCTGTATCGCCCTGCTGGATGCGCTGGAGTCGTTTGTGGCAATGCGTAAGGCCGAGCGGCAGGCTCTTCAGCAGGTTATCGAGGAAACCCAGAAGCAAAAACAACGGCAATGAGCTTCGAGGATACTTTCTGGATGCGGCGGGCGCTGCGCCTGACCAATCGTGTCAAGGCTCATCCTAGCCCTGGTGTTGGGGCTGTTATCGTGCACGGCGGCGAGCTTGTCAGCGAGGGCTGGACCTACCACACCCCAAAAGTACACGCCGAAGCGATGGCGCTCGGACGTGCAGGGGAGCGCGCACGTGGCTCCACTCTCTACACCACTTTGGAGCCCTGTTCACACTGGACGCGCCCGGATGGCTCCGAGCGCGTTCCCTGCACCCACCACTGCATTCAGGCTGGAGTGGCGCGGGTGGTGGCTGCTACACTCGATCCTAACCCCCAGGTCTGTGGCGATGGCTTCACCCAGCTCCAGGCCGCCGGGATTGTGCTGACAGTCGGTGTGTGCGAAGAGCAAGCCATCGAGGCACATCGCGCTTTTCTCAAGCATCAGCGCACCGGACTGCCGTTTGTGACTCACAAGGCAGCGATGACCCTTGATGGCAAGCTCGCGGCGAGCCACTCTGCGCCGTTGGCAATCACTAGCGATCCCGCCCGCCGCGCCGTGCACCGTCTACGCGCAAAGTCCGATGCTGTGATTGTCGGGGTCGGCACCGTCCTCGCTGATGACCCGGAGCTGACGGTACGCCTTGTCCGTGGTAGCAATCCCACACCCGTGATCTTTGACTCGCAGTTGCGCACACCGCAAACGGCAAGGCTAAACCGACCCGGAACCCTGATCCTGACGTGTGTCGAAAACGCTCCACGCTGGGACGCTGAGATCCTTACGCTTCCCGCCGATGCCGCGGGCCGTGTCTCTGTCCCCGCCGCGCTGGCGTTGCTTGCCGAGCGCGGCTTACTCGAAGTGCTTTTGGAGTCTGGCGGAGCGCTGGCCGCCGCGTTCTGGGCCGCGAATGCCGTAGACCGTGCGCTGTTCTTTGTCGCGCCGAAGCTCATCGGTGGTAGCCACGCCCCGACGCCGCTTGATGGCCCTGGCTTGCCCAACCCGGTGAACCTGGAGTGGCTTAGCGTGCATCGCTACGGCCCCGATCTCGCTTTGGAGGGCAGGCCGGGCTTACTCCGCTAAGAGCGAGCATCCCCGCAGTACCGCGCCGGGGGCACGGCCTAGGAGCTGGAAGCCGCCGCGCTCGTCCCAGACTCCCCTGTCCTCGGTCTGAATCGCCAGCACCGAGTTGTAGTTGGCCAGATCGTAGTGGGCGAGCAGGCCGGGCTGGCCTGGCACTGCATCGGTGCCGGTGACGGGGTCAAGAAGACGCGTCTTAAGCCACGGTGGAGCGAGCTTGGGGCCGGTGAGTCCCTGGCTGTAGAACTGGCTGGTGAGCTCGCTCATCCCGTACTCCGAGAAACAGTGTGCGGTGGCAACCTCGAGGCGCTCGGTGAAGAGCGCATAAAGCTCGGACTTCTCGACTTCGCGGCTACGGCCTTTGAAGCCGCCTGTTTCGATCACGAGAGAGCCTTCGGGGAGTGGGAAGCACTCGCCTTGCGTGGCGTCGAAGAAGTTCACCCAGGCGAAGGCGGTGCCGAAGAGCGTGCAGGAAGCCGAGAGGCTAGCAAGGGTGTGGCGCAACTGATCTGCGCTACTCTCGCCCCAGAGAAACTCTGCGCCGAGCGTCTCTAACATGAACGAGAGCGACGAGTGCGGGGCCGTGTCAGTAGGGGGCATGAGGGCGAGCAGGCGCGGGGGCTCCGGGCCAAAGGCACGGGCGTAACCTGCCTTGAGTGAGATTTTGTAGAGCTCCCGCGCATCCACACTCATGAAATGGCGGCTGGTCTCACCGCCTGTGGTTCCTGATGAGTGAAAGACCTTCACGCACTCGCTTTCGGGGACGCAGGTGAGGGCAAAACGCTTGAAGGCGCTTGCGGGGGCGGCGGGAATGTCTTGCCAGCGCGTGACCGTCTCCGGGGTCTGGCCACGCCCATTGCAGAGGCGCTGGTAGGGCAGGTTGTGTGCGTACTGATAGGCGAAGAGACGGAGCGCGAGTACCTCAAAAGAGTTCCCTCGCTCGGCGGGGGCTAGGGGGGAGATAAAAGCCGCGAGCTCGTTGGTGAGGCTCATGGGAGGGCCTCGTAGAGCGTGAGGGTGCCGTCGGTGCGCACGAGCAGGAGAAAGGCACCATCGGGAGTGGAGAGTGTCTCCTGGATAGGTGCGGCGCGGGGAAGCGCTAGCCGCCAGCGGGTCTTACCGTCCCCATCGAGTACAAAGAGCGCTCGGTCTCCATCGAGCACAGTCACTCGCTCCCCCAGAGCGGAGAGCGCGGCCAGTCGTGGCAAGAAGAAGCGCCCGCCTTTTTCCTCCCCACGCGGGGTACCGTCACGGTTGAGTAAGAGCAGTCTTGCCTCGCCCCCTCGCTGGGTCTCAAAGAGATAAGTCAGGGCGATGCGCTGACCATCGGCGGCAACGGCGACACGTGCCTGTTTCCCTGGAATCCGTTTCTCCCAGAGCCGCATTCCTGAGTCCATGTCGTAGCCGGTGAGCTGTAGGTCTTTCTGGCTGCGCCGTGGTAGTCGTCCCGAGAGACTGACCGCCGTCGCCCCATCGGCGGAGACCTGCACATCCTGCCAGCGGGCCGGGTCAGAGTCGCCGTAGGCCCAGCCGCCGAGCCGCCGGACACCTGCGGGGAGCCATGTGCCTGTGAGCGCTGCGGAACCGTCGGTGGAGAGCGCTAGAGTCTCGGGGAGGGCACTGATACTCCACGTAGTGGGGGGGGGCTGGGGGGCTAGCAGGGAGAACGCAACAATCTGGTTGGCACTGGTACCAAAGAACGCACGGCTGCCATCGGGGGTAGCCATCAGGCTCCAGAGGGTGCCAGGAAGCGCAAAGGCGCTCGGCTGCCCTGTTTTGGGGTTAAGAGACCAGACCTTTTGTACGGCGGGGTTGTAAAGTGCTCCTGCCAGCACCCGCCCTCCGCGTACCGCTGTGACTCGGTTTGCCAGAAGGAGTGGTGGGCTACTCCAGAGAGCAGCACCTGTCCTCGCGTCGAGGGACTGGACTTGCTTCTGGGCAGTGAGTAGCGCAACCCCGCCATCAGGAGCCAAGCTGAGCGAGAGGGGCGAGGGAAGTGCTCGGCTCCAGCGTGCTTTCCAGCGGGGGCGGTTATCTCCCTGCCGTTGTACGGGAAGAGGAAGCGGCGTTGGCGTCGGGAGGATAGTCTGTTGAGGGGGTGCGGGAGGGCGCGGGGCACGAAGACGTCCCAAGCCGATACCGAGTGCCAGCGCCAGCAGGCCTCCTCCCCCGAGCAGCAGTAACCTTCGCCACATCATGCCCTCTCGATAAAAGCACGGTGTAGGCTGGGGTCTTCGGTGAGCTCGGGGTGGAAGGCTGAGGCAAGGATATTTCCCTGGCGAACCAGCACGACTCTGTCTTCGTAGCGGCCCAGCACTTCCACGCTCGGCCCCCACTCGCTCACGTATGGCGCACGGATGAAGACACCGGTCACCGGGCCAAAGCTTGTCTCGATACGTGCCTCAAAAGAGTCTGTCTGTCGCCCAAAAGCATTGCGTGCCACACTGATATCCAGCAGACCCAGCAGTGGCTGCCCGCCCCGTTTCTCGCCCTCGGTGATGCGTTTCGCCAGCAGAATCATCCCGGCACACGTTCCCCAGATGGGTTTTTGAAATGCCTGAATGGCCTTGTCGAGGCCGAAGCGAGCTAGGAGATACCCTATCGTGGTACTCTCGCCCCCGGGCAAGATCAGGGCATCGGCTGTGGCAAGCTCGCCGGGAGTGCGCACTTCAAAGCCCTCGCCGCCCGCCGCAACAATGGACTTGATATGCGCCTCGTAGTCGCCCTGGAGCGCGAGGACACCGATTCGTTTACGAGGTTCCATAGCGTTTTTTTGCTTTCCAGTCCGCGAGGGCATCTACCACATTTTGGAAGGCCAGGTCACTGGGGATGTCGCCCGGGGCAAACCAGCCCAGCTCCGCCATGTCATCCGAGGCGAGCGCCTCGCCGGAGGTCTCAAGCACGCGGCACCAGTAAAATATATTGAGTGTGTGCTCGTTAGGATCGTCGCCGTACTGGTCCATGTAGAAGCCTAAAAGCGCAATGGGCTCGACGTGCAGGCCCGTTTCCTCAAGCAGCTCACGCACAAATCCCGCCTCGGGGTGCTCTCCGGGCTCCAGAAACCCGCCGGGTAGATCCCAGAGACCCTTGGACGGGGCGATGCCGCGCCGCCCGAGAAGCACGCGCCCCTGGCTGTCCTCGACCACGCCGCCCGCAGTGGGCCGGGAGTTGTTCCAGTAGATAAAGCCGCAGGAGTCGCACATCCGGCGCTCCGCGTCCGTGTCAGACGGGAAGCGCCGGGTGCTTAGCTCTGCGCGGCATCTCGGGCAAAACTGATAGTGGCCAAACACTAGCCTACCCCCTGACCCCCGCCGGGCGGGGGGAATGTAAGGAAGGGAAGTTTTCCTTTTATCTCCCCCGTCGGACGGGGGGTGGGGGGGAGGTTCATGTTACCAGCCGCGCTTGTCGAAGCGCTCTACATCGGGGATCGTGCGGATATCTATCCCCACCATCGGCTCGCCCAGGCCTTCCGAGACTTCGGCGAGCTTGGCGTAGTCTTTGTAGAACGTGACGGCATCCACGATGCGCTTGGCGCGCTCTGCGGGATCACCGGACTTGAAGATGCCGCTGCCCACGAAGACTGTCTCCGCGCCCAGATGCATCATCAGAGCCGCATCAGCAGGTGTCGCGACACCACCAGCGGAGAAGTTCGGGACGGGAAGCCTGCCCGTCTTTGCCACTTCCAGTACCAGCTCGTAGGGCGCTTGCAGCTCCTTGGCTTCATTCATCAGTTCGGCTTCGTCCATCGAGCGGATCTTGCGGATGCCCCCCATCAGCGAGCGCATGTGGCGCACGGCCTCGACCACGTTTCCCGTCCCGGCCTCGCCCTTGGTGCGGATCAGCGCTGCGCCCTCGCCGATGCGGCGCAGTGCCTCGCCAAGATTACGGCAGCCACAGACAAACGGGACATTGAAGTCGTGCTTGTTAATGTGGAACTGCTCGTCGGCGGGGGTAAGCACCTCCGACTCATCCACAAAGTCAACGCCCAACGACTCTAAAATTCGCGCTTCGATAATATGCCCAATGCGCGCTTTCGCCATCACGGGGATGGTGACGGCGGCCATGATCTCCTTGATCATCTTGGGGTCGCTCATGCGCGCCACGCCTCCGTCTTTGCGAATATCGGCGGGGACACGCTCCAGGGCCATCACGGCGACCGCCCCCGCTTCTTGTGCGATCACGGCCTGCTCCGCGTTGACCACGTCCATGATCACGCCGCCCTTGAGCATCTCCGCCAGCCCGACTTTTGTACGCCAGGTAGATTTTTCTGCCATTGTGTTTTAATTTATCCTCGGAGTGATTCTACCTTGCTGGAAGCGGCAGATTCAACTGTGGTATAATCCGTGCGCTTTCCCGGACTGACTGGGAATCCTTCCCAGGTCGTTCAACGGCAGGACAGAGGTTTTTGGTGCCTTTAATCGGGGTTCGAATCCCTGCCTGGGAATTTTCTTTTCCTCGTCATCGCCCCTGCTCTTGATCTTTGCCACTGTATCAGTGAACACGAAAATAAAATCTTTTGATCTGTCTTTTATCGCTTGACATTTTCTTTTGTTTTGGGGTAGACTAATAACCATCCGACCGGAGCAAGCTCCGGGGTATTTGTCCGAAGGCTTCGGCCTGAGAGCCGAAGCCACAGAAGAAGTGGGCATCCTAAGAGATGCCC
>NZ_JAYVPL010000148.1:0-12700 GCF_043757465.1 Armatimonas sp. | reverse complement strand
AGCGGGCCATCGCGATACCACCCTCTTTTTCGAGGCTATTGGAACCTGGAAAGCAACGGGTTAGAAGGAGGAAACATATGTTCGTCCGTACAGTGCATCGCCGGTTGTGGTACAGGTCTTCAGTGAAGGATGAAGACTCCTATCGGTTGGTTTTGTAATGACGAAGGTACCCGTTTTTGGTAGTACAACCGTACCATTACGTTTGAGCTGGACAGCTGCGAGATCGGGACGTCTACTCTTCAGTTCAGGGACAACCTCAGCGAACCCTTGCAGGACCAGCTCATTACTGAGGTTCTTGCCATCCGATAGCAAGATAATATCACCAAAAGTGATAGAGACGTTCTTACTGCTACGATCCGTTCCAAGGTAACGATATTTTAGCTTCTTATCCTTCAAAAACTCCCGAACGAACCTACTACACTCTTCCCTTCGAACCACACTCAAGTGAGATGTTGTAATAGCATGCAAGCTAATTGAGATCAGGGAACCACCCTCAATAGGATTGAGATCAAGGTCGATAGTATCACCAATGATCACTGCACCAATGGTGACAATACGGTCTTCACGACCATGTGGGTCTGCCTGATCTAGCCAGCCAAGGGTAAAACAGCTTAGGAAACTCTTGCGGTTCATGATATTACCTGGGAAATATTTTATGCCGGATTGTAGCATATAAGCAACGATTTAGGTGGCAAGTCGGCAGGAGCCACGAAACTAATCGCCGCATACGAGCAGCTGGCTACTCGGGCGCGCGACGACGGATATTCTCCGCCTCGCAGTTGCCACCGGCTTCCCATTTCGTCAGGAAGAGATTGCCTCAGGCTATCTGCTCTGAGAGTGGCGGGAGAATTTCGGCGATAGCAATGCCATGCTCGGGGGCGGCTTCGGGGGAAACGGTCTGGGTTTCGTCGTAGACGGCGACACTGCGGTACTCATCCCCGACGGGGTTGCGGTGGACGATCACGGTGCGACCTGTGAGATTGACCACCCAGTATTCGGGAACCCCAGCGGTGGCGTAGAGCTTTGCCTTGATGCCTTTGTCGCGCCAGAGCGTGCTGTCGGAGACCTCGACCACCAACCGAAACTCGCTGCCTGGGGGAATGCCCGTCTTGAGATACTCGCGGCGTGGCTTGATAGTCACCGAGGCGTCAGGTTCGGGCTCGCTGATCTCGCTGGCAAAGAGAGAGCTAGGGATGCGGACGTAGTCCCAGCCGAAGCACTCGACCAGAAGACGAATCAGCTCCGTATTGACAAAAGTATGGGGTTCATTGGGCATGATCTTGACGATCTCTCCTTCCAGTAGCTCATAGCGGCTATCCGCGAGCCAGCCCGCGTCATCCATCATGCGAAACGCGGCCCGCGTCCAGCGAACTTGACCCGTCTCCGGGTCGTAGCCGAGTGCCTTCTCCGCTATATCTTGTGGTAATGCAGCCAGTGCCATACTCACTATGTTACCGCCGCAAGCCTATCCCTGCCAGACGCGGAATTTTTGAATTTCAAGATGACTGGCGACGGTGCGAAGGCCAAACCAGCCGCACACGTACGGCTCAGGATCGTCGTAGGTGAAGAGCGTTTTGCCGTCGCGGGCGTACTCAATGTGCTTGCCATTCGCGACGATCCGAATCTTCTGCGGAGTATTGGGTTTGAGCAGAAACTCCGGGGCGCTCAGATCGTGCTCGGGGAGCAGTGGACGGTTGCCCGCCTGCCCGATGTAGCGTCGAAAGCGGGTGGTAGTGTTGGCATTGCCCCCCAACCCGACATAGTAGCACCTCAGCATATCGTAGCTGGCAAAGGTCCCGTTGCGCTTGACTTTACTCGGGTCGTCCTGGCTCATCCAGAAGCAGTTCAGATCACTCACCCGATCATTCAGACCGCCTTTCGCAACGGCCATCGCCTCGTACTCAATTACCAGCGGGCCAACAAGCTCATGGCGAAACCAGACCGTGCAGCCACGCGGCACGTCTATGCTCAGCTTTCCATTCCGTGCTGTCACGCTTCCACCCGACTCAAGCTCGGTCAGCCAGTTCTCTGTGTTCTTGAAATCATCTCGGTGCACTTGGGTCTTACCGTTCCCGTCTTCGGCGTGGGGCGGCAGGCAGCTCCGTCGGCAAATACTCCCCGATGAGTGCGAGGTTCTGGATGGCGGCGAGGCCCCACTGCGACGCGGCATTGGTCGAGAGACCGAAGCCTTCGTCCACGGGGTTCAGCACCGCTGGCCCCGAGATGCGGGTGAACACCAGATCGGTGCGGACACCAAGGCCCGCTGCGCCGCTGAAGAACTCTTTCCAGGCCCGCTCAGCGAGGGTTTTGTCGCCTTTGCGTTTGGCTGCGTAGGCTGTTGCGCGAGAATGCGACTCCCCTAAATTGAGAGGGCGCGTTTGGATATTGTACTGGATGCAGTACTCCAACCACGTTTTCTCGTACTCGGGAACCGTGAGGAGGGAGAGGAGCTCGGAGTTGATCTCGATGCCCCCAAAAACCACATTGAGGTGCGAGAAACTCAGCTTGTTGCCCGGCCCGACAAAGCGCTTGGTGGCGAGATCAAAGCCACTGCCACCCGCGAGCCAGCCCTGCGGCAGCGCCCCGATACTCTGCATTCCCGCCAGCAAGCGCTCGCGCCAGCGACTATCGCTGGTGCGCTCCCACTCGGTGAGCCAGGCGGCGGCGAGCGAGCACCACTCCGTGCCGAAGCTCATCTGGACGATATTCGCAGCGTGGGTTGGGTCAGGAGCCTGCGGCGAGTCGCCGGGTGCGAGCTTGCGGCCAATCTTCACGGTGAGTAGGCGCTGATCGGAGTCCACTAGATCACGCATCAGATCGCCCGTGCGCTCGTCGGCGGTGAGGTAGTAGAAAAAGCGCTTGTAGGCAGCGGTGCTCACGCGCGGCTGCTTGGAGCTATCGCCCCAGTGCTGCACGTTGTGCCGCGAGCCAAAGCCAGCAAAACGCCCGATATGGTGGACATCCACTTCGCTGGTATGCCGGGTCATGGCCTCGGCGAGGCGAAAAATCTCGGCGCCCCCCGTGCGCAAGAAGCTCGTCCAGAGCCAGAGATCCGGCGAGAGCTCGGAATTGGCCCAGGCAAAGCCACCGATATCGTACTTCCACTCGTGGCGGTCGGAGTCGTAGCTGTGCATGACATCGCCAAAGTCCCAAAAGCCGTACCAGCGCCGCTGCTCCACTTGCCGCAGATACGTTTCGAGGAGATAGTCTAGTTGGTCCTCAATAGCTTTTCGAGTGGCCGTGCTCCGGTCGGGAAGATCCCAGTCGCCAAAGACCCCGGCGGCGTGCAAGTGCGCGGGCGCGGCGGCAAGCTGGGGTGGCTTGCGAACAACCTCGGTGAGGGTGTTCAGACGCTCACGACTAGGCGTTGCGTCGAGTGCCCAAAGAAACAGCTCGCTGGTACGTGCCACACCGTAGGGTGAGCCCCAGCCTTTCTCGTAGTCCTCGTAGGTAACATCCAGCCCTTCAAGCTCGTGTGGATGCGTCTCCATTCCGAGGCCATCATGATAGAACCGCAGATCCATCGGCCCGGCATCCGGGGCGTAGAGCCAGGCTGTGACAGTTGCTTTGTCGCTTGCCGCATTCCGAATATCCAACTGGACGGGGTGGCGCTGCCAGAAATCGCGCAGCCCCAGCACCACTCCCCCCAGCGAGACCACGCCGCCCGCCCGTTTGCCCGCACCCGCACGAATCCAGGCATGGCCGGGCTTGGTGCGCTTTCGAATCTCAAAACCGTCGGCGGTGAGCTGGGAGAGCGTGAAGTCACTCCAGGCCGGGATGCGCTCGATATTGCGTGCTACAACACCCGCAACTTCCCCGGCGGGCTTTCCCGCGATCTGGTTTGCCCGTGCCGCCTGGCCTGGATCGCGCCGCAAGCCCGTGAGCGGGCGCACGGCTTCAGCGAAGAGTCCACTTGCCTCACCTGAAAAGCGTACGTGTCGGTCGTGGAGTGGCTCGGATTGGGGAACGACAAACCGCACGCCGAGGCCGCTCAGGAAATCTTTGCTTTCATCGCCATCGAAGACAAAGCTATGGACGAAACGAATGCACTCGCTTCCCGCGAAGAAGTACAGCCGCATGACAAAAGGCAACCAGCTCCCGTGCTTGCCCTCAATCTTGATGACGGCGCGAACTGGCCCACGCTGCTCGACAGTCAGCTTTTCGATCACACCAACGCGCTTGGTTTGCCGCACGGTGCCACCGTCTTCCGCCAGCTCGGGAGCATCGCAGTGCAGGCTGACGAGCTGAGCGCTCTGAACAATCGCTTTCCCGTCGCGCTCGATGGCGGTGATGAGCACATCGCCGCGCTTAGGAACTCGGGCACGGATTGTGCCCGTCTCGATAAGCACCTCGTCGGTAGTTTCAGTGACGGTAACCGTTTGCCGGGGCGCGGCGCTTACCTGCCCAGGAACGAGTTGCAGGGTCGCCGAGGCGTTTTCGAGCACTCCGACCGCATGGCCGCTCCATTTCAGCGAACCGTCTGGCCAGGTTGCCAGTGGCCAGCTCTGAAGTGGTGTCCCGTCACTCAGAGCAAACGCGGTAGTCGGCTTATGGATGCCACGCGGCCAGGGAACTCCCCAGACCGTGCCAGGGACGAACTTCGGTACGCCCTCCAGCCAGCGGAGTTCTGCCGTGTCTAACGGCTCGGCGGCGGCAAGGGGCAGAGTGGCTGTTAGTGCGGCACTCTTCACAAACTCACGTCGTGACATCAAAATTAAATCTTCCATAAACCGGTTTTCCGCAGTGTACCCGAAACCACTCTCCGACGACTACCGACACCCATAAGGGCTTGCGGCAGGTATAATCCTCACAGTATGAAGATCATTCGATTCGTAGACCACGCGGGCAATATCCGCCTGGGAACTCCCACCGACAACACTTTTACCACGGCCACCGCGCTCGATGGCAATTTATTTACCGGCCTCACCCCAACCAAAGAGCTGCTCTCCGTCGCGAAGCTTCTTGCTCCTATCGCGCCGCCCAATATTTTATGTATCGGGCTGAACTACAAGCGCCACGCTGAGGAGAGCGGCATGGCTGTTCCTGACCGGCCACTCCTCTTTATCAAGCCGACCACCACCCTCGCAAACCCGGGCGATGCCATTGTCCATCCCCGAACCACCGAGGAGCTGGACTACGAGTGTGAGCTGGCCGTGGTGATTGGAAAGACCGCTAAGAATGTTAGCGAAGACGACGCACTGGACTATGTGCTCGGCTACACGTGCGCCAACGATGTCTCCGCCCGCGACTGGCAGTTGCGCTACGACAAGCAATGGGCACGCGGCAAGAGCTTCGACACGTTCTGTCCGCTCGGCCCCGTTCTCGTGACTGCCGAGGAGATTCCCGATCCCAATGATCTGCAGATCCAGACACGGGTAAACGGAGAGACGCTGCAAAACTCTAATACCTTTGACATGATCTTCGACGTGTGCGAGATTATCTCGTCGCTCTCGAAAAACTTCACGCTCCTGCCCGGTACGGTGATCCTAACGGGCACCCCGGAAGGCGTCGGGATGGGACGTACGCCCAAGCGCTGGCTCGTGCCCGGTGATGTCTGCGAGATAGAGATCGAGGGAATTGGCGTGCTGACCAACCCTGTAGAGGCGGCATAATGTTTCGCCTTGATGGAAAACGGGCTTTAGTTACCGGCGGAGCTTCCGGGATCGGGGCGGCGATTGCGGAGACGCTCAAGGCGCAAGGAGCGCGTGTCCTGGTGCTCGATCTCAACGATCACGCCGACTTGCCCTGTGATGTTTCTGATCCAGACTCCGTGGCACGGGCTTTCGCCAAGGCCGATGAGCACGGCCCACTGGACTTGCTTGTCTGCTCGGCGGGGATTGGGTTCGTGGGGGATATTCTCAAGACCACTCCGGCGGACTTTGACCGGCTGATGGGGGTCAATGCGCGCGGCCTGTTTCTGTGCTGCCAGGAAGCGGTACGCCGCATGAAAGCATCGGGCAAGGGGGGGAGCATTGTCAATATCTGCTCCATCGCCGCAGAGACTGCGCTAGCCGAGCGCTTCGCCTATGCCGCGACCAAGGGAGCCGTTCTGGCCATGACCCGCTGCATTGCGAAAGACTTCGTGAACGATAAAATTCGCTGCAACGCCGTGTGTCCGGCGCGGGTGCACACGCCCTTTGTGGACGCGTATCTCACGAAGAACTACCCGGGAAAAGAGGCAGAGCAGCTCGCCGTCCTCTCCGCCGCACAGCCGATGGGCCGCATGGGTCAGCCCGCCGAGATCGCCGCACTCGTCGCGTATCTCTGCTCCGATGAGGCCAACTTTGTCACGGGGGCGGCCTACGACATTGACGGCGGCGTGATGGCGATGCACTAGTGGAAAGAGAACTTAAAGCGGGGCCACTTCGTTGTAAGTTTGCCGACGGCGAGCTGCGCTACATAAAGCTAGGCGACACGGAGCTGGTACGCCGGGTGTTTTTTGCGGTGCGTACCAAGACCTGGGACACCCTCGCGCCCAAGCTCACGCGCTGCGATATTGCGCAGACGCCCGATACCTTCACCATTACCTTAGAGGCAATCTGCGAGCGGGGTGCAGCGGGCTTCGACTCCGACGGCGGCTATGCATGGTCCGGCAAGATCGAGGGCAAGCGCGACGGCACGATCACCTTCTCGGTGACGGGGGCTCCGACGCGGGATTTTTCCACCAATCGGATCGGGATCTGTGTGCTCTTTGGGACGCACACAGTCTGCGGACAGAAGTACGAGCTGGCGGGAAAAGACGGGCCACGCTCAGGCACATTTCCTGTTTTCGTCAATGCTCCCCTCACCTTCGAGCAGAACTTCCACGAGCTGCGCTACGGCAACGTCAAAGTCAGTGCCATGGGCGATGGACTTTTCTCCATGGAAGACCAGCGCAACTTCGCCGACTCCAGCTTTAAGGCCTACGTCACAATGCCCTACGCCTACCCGGAGCTAAAGGAAGGCGACGCGCACTCGCAGACAGTGACTATTGCGCTGACGGGCAGTGCGCCCCCTGTAAGACCCGCAAAACCCGTTCAGGGAACGCTCCTGACAGTGGAGGGGTTCGGTGCCGTGCCGGGGCGTGTCCTTCCCGAGATTCGCACGGGCAGCACGGGCGAGCGCAACTGGTTTCACGGGATCAACCACGACCGAGAGAAAGCCAAAGCCGCACCGAGTATCTCCTTTGCCTACTTCCCTGTTGAGCACCTCTACGACGACGACACGTGCTGGGAGAATGTCCCCGTCATCACGGAACTCGCCGAGTCCGCGCGGCAGTTGGCACCAGGTAAACCGATAGATATCCATCACATCGCCCTCACACTCACGCACCCACGCCCTGCGCCCGAGCCGCGCAACGCCAGTCCGATGGGTGCGGCTTGGGCCGCCGACTGTCTCAAGTACGCCGCCCTCGCCGGAGTTCGCAGTGCCACCTTTGACATGGGGCCGGGCCATGCCAGCCGTGTTCTCAAGGCGCTCCAGCCACTCGTCGGCAAGCCGTTTCGCCCCGTGAGCGTCCGTAGCTCCGCGCTCGTCCCTCCCATAGATGCCTATGGGATCGGGGAGAGCGTGATTATTATCAATAAAACCGGTGTGCGCCAGCAGGCCACGCTGGAGAAGCTCGCGCCAGGAAACTGGCAAGCTGTCGAGCTGCACGGCCAGACTCCCGCAGGGATTCTTCCTAAACCGACGGGCGTCACGACGCGGGGTGGCAAGACCAACCTCAACCTCGCCCCGCACGAAGTGCGGATTCTGAGCCGCCGCTGACCGGGTGAAAAAATAATTTGCGCTACGGCGTGACGAAGTGAGCGGGTTGCTGCTCTTTACTGACGACGATGCATGCTTCCCTGGAAATTCAAGACGACGAAGAGCTGGTGGTACTTGCCACACTGGGATCGTTTCCGGCATTTGACGAGCTGATTCGCCGCTATCGTGGCCCCATCACCCTAGCGGCGGAGCAGATTGTCAGAAGCAGGGCGGTGGCCGAGGAGGTCGCTCAGGAAACGTTTCTTGCGGCGTTCTGTGCTCTACCCACTCTGGATGCTCCTGGGGCGATAGGGGGCTGGCTACGCGCCATTGCCCGCAACCTCGCACTCAAGACCCTCCGTCGTGAGCGGCGCTGCACCGCCACCGACGATCTCGAAGCGCTCGTTAAAAGTGCCAGCGCCGAGCTTGCCGTCCCGCCGGACTGGGTAGCGCGGATCGAGCAGGAGGTGATCTTTCAGGCGCTCCAGAGGCTCCCGGAAGACCAACAAGAAGTGCTCTATCTCGCCGCCTACGAAGACTGGAGTGTCGCCCGCATCGCTGCATATCTCTCGGTACCGGAAGCAACCGTCCGTGGCCGTCTCTACCGCGCACGCCAAGCAGTGCGCCACCACTACAATAATCAAAATAGGGAAGAGGAACTACTATGACTGAAGAAACCATGCCAACAGAAACAGACCCGATCACTGAGAAGCGGGCTAAGGAGATTCGGAGAGTCCGGCGCATGATCGGCGAGCTCTACTCTCTCGCCGAGCACGCGAGTCTCTCCGGCGCGTTCCGAAAAGACGGTGCCACCGAGGCTGTTCGAATCTACAACGATACTCTGGCAGTACTTCAGACCCACGGCGTCGAGCTCCAGGGGATGTTCGCTCCACTACCCGGCGACGCCAGCTTTGACCGGATCGGCGTGGCGAGCCGCTTGCTGCGTGGGTATCTGGAAGACGACGACGAGGAGGCTTCCTCGGGGAAAATAAAAAACAAGGGGGTCAAGATCATGGTGGGCAGACACGGGGAGCACGGCGGTCATATCGCGATGGAGGAGCTGGGAAAGCTCAAGGATATTGGATCCGTCATCCGCGAGCACCTCCCCGACTGGCTCCGTGAGGCTCCTCCCGCGCCGCCCGTGCCGCCCACGCCACCGGTGCCACCTGTACCGCCTGTACCGCCTGTTCACAGAGAGGACTGACTAGATCGCTTTCGCTCCTGCGACCGAAACACAAGTCGCGGGAGCGAATCGCGGTACAATGACCACAACAATGCGTGTTGGTTTGTTCACCGAAAGCTACGAACCCGTGATCAACGGGGTTTCGACGTCGGTAAAGACACTTGCTCTGGAGCTCATCGCGGACGGCCACGAGCCCGTTGTTCTAGCACCACGCTACCCCGGCTACGCGGACAGCAACGAAATCACAGTGCGTCGGCTCCCCTCCTGGGTCTCCCCCTGGAACCCAGAGAATCCCTTTGCCCACTCCCCACTTCTAGGGCAGCCGATGGCGCTACGCAATCTTCCCTTGGACGTGGTGCACACGCAGCAGCCCTTTGGAATGGGCATGCATGGCCGCCGCCTTGCCCGCCAGCTTGGCGTGCCCCTGGTCTCGACCTTTCACACTCTCTACCATGAGTACACTCACTACGTTCGCCCACTTCCGCCTGCCCTGAGCCACTGGTGGCTCTCGCGGCACCTGCGCCTCTACTACGAGGGCGACTGTACCCGAGTGATCGTCCCCTCACGCGCTACAGGGGAGATCCTCGTGCGATTAGGAGTTTCGGAGAACAAAATTTCTGTGGTACCCACGGGCATCCCACCGCTGCGCCCCGTTCTGCCCGCAGAGTGTGCTGCCGTGCGGGAGCGCTACCGGCTTCCCGAAGGGGCTCCCGTGCTGCTCTATGTCGGGCGGCTTGCCAAAGAGAAAAACATTGAGGCACTCTTCGACGGCCAGGCGCACTGGCCCGATGACGCGATTTTATTGCTTGTCGGAGGAGGGCCTGCACTGGAGGAGCTAAAATCCAAAGCGGAGAGCCGACAGCTCGCCCACCGGGTACGTTTTGCCGGGTTCGTCCCCCGCATGGATCTTCCCCCGATCTTCGCCACCGCGACTCTCTTTGTCTTCCCCAGCCTCACCGACACGCAGGGTGTTGTGCTCTCGGAAGCACAGAGCTACGGCCTCCCATGCATCGTCGCGAACGGCGGAGGTGCCCCGGAGTTCGTCCGCGACGGTATAGACGCTCTCGTGGTCGCCCCAGAGCAAATCGGCCCCGCCGCCGCGTCGCTCCTCACGGATCCGAGCCGACTCCAGGCGTTTTCCTGCGCCGCCCGCCAGAGTCCGCTCCACCCCACCCCCGCCGAGATGGCCCGACAGATCGTCGCCGTCTACGAAGCCGCCCGCAATGACTGAATAACTGAAGGGATTTGATAGAACTCAATGCACCGAAAAATGCTTCTCTGCCTGCTGCCAATGCTTCTCTGCCTCCTGCCACTCTTGCTCACCTCGGGGGCAATCGCCCACGCTGCCCAGACACCGCCACAGATCCAGACACCGCCACAGATCGTCAACCTCTGGCCCGACGGCTCCCCAACTCTCAAGGGTGCGGGTGAAAAAGAGCTGCTCAGCCCCATGGATCCCAAGCCCGGCCAGCGGATTAACTCCATCCGCAATGTACACACGCCCACGATAGAAGTTCGTTTCCCCTCCGCTGAGAAAGCCACGAGCACGGTGATTATTGTCGCGCCGGGCGGCGGGCATAACCAGCTCGTCTGGGGCAGCGAGGGCACGGATATCGCTCAGTGGCTCAATAGCATCGGGGTTACTGCTGTGATCCTCAAGTACAGACTGGCCCAGACACCGGGCTACAAGTACACAGTCGAGGGGGAGGCACTGCAAGACACCCAACGCGCCGTGCGGATCATTCGCGCCCGCGCCGCCGAGTGGAAAGTGGATCCCGCCAAAGTGGGAATTCTAGGCTTCTCCGCAGGCGGCGCGCTCGCCGCTCTCGCAGACATTCGCTTTGACCGAGGCAAGCCCGACGCCACCGATCCCATTGAGAAGCTCTCGTGTCGCCCGGACTTTGTGGGACTGGTCTACCCCGGCTGGGCTCCGATGGACATCACCGCTCCCAAAGACGCCGCACCGGCATTTCTCACCAGCGCGGGCCTCGACGATTCTTTTCACGCGAAGCAGACAGTCGAGTTCTACAACGAGCTCTTCAAAGTAGGCGTCCAAGCCGACCTGCACATCTACGCCCACGGCGGTCACGGCGGCGCCATCAGCGAGCGTAAGGGAATCCCATTTGGCACCTGGCACCTGCGTCTCAAAGACTGGCTCGCCGATCTGGGAATGCTAAAGCGATAGAATAGAGTATGCCCTACAGTGAGTTCACCATTGAGCAAGTCGAAGCCGAGCTTGGGGTCACCCTGCGGCAAGAGAGCGGCCTCTTCGAAAACATTACACCCGTTAGCGTGAGTCCCCGCTTGCGAGAAACGCTCGAAGAAAACCTAGGGATTGCGCTCGCCAGCCGCACAGAAAAAGCGCGGTCAGAGATGCTCGTCGCCCCGATCTTGATTGAAGTACGTCGGCAGCTTGAGCGGCGTATCACGCTCTTTTCGGGTGTCACTTTCGATGTAGATTCCGCCCATGGCCTGAGCGGCCAGTGCGACTTTCTCATCAGTGCGGAACCCAACGCCATGACCATCACCGTCCCCGTGGTCGCCGTGGTCGAGGCCAAGAACGACAACCTCAAGCTCGGCCTGGCTCAGTGCGCCGCCGAGATGGTCGCTGCCAGCCGCTTCAACGCCCGTCGTGGCCGCGAAGAAACCCCGGTTTATGGCACCGTCACCACCGGCACCCTCTGGACATTTCTCGCCCTACGCGGCTCCGTCATCCTCGCCGACCCCAACGAGCACTCCCTCGAAAGCCTCGAAATGATCTTGGGAATTCTCTGTTACATGGCACGATTGGAGATATAGTTCGAGATTATTAGCGTCGCTTTGATTTACCCCCAACAATAACGTAATATGTTGGCCCTATTTCTTCACCAAGCGCATTTTGTCTTTTTATATAAGAATTTACTCTTTGTATATGATCATTATATTGCCCACGGTCTTTTTCATAAATCTCAACAAATGCATTTCTTCTATTTATATTATTATTATAATCTTCAATTAACTTATTAAATTTCTCAACATCATTTCTAGGCATCATTAATTCAGGATATATTTTTTTTTCATTTCTTTAATATTTAAATCCAAAGGATCTAATTCTTTTTCAATAACATCTATATCATGATTACGTTCTTCTAATTTATTCTTTTCTTGACTCAGTAAAATTTCTTCAGATTTTATTTTATTTTTAACATCATCAAGTTCCCGATACTGATTCAGATGCAATAATTTCTGACAACCAACTAATCCACCATTTAACACCAAATTAAACAAGACTATAACGATGACTGTGCATATGCCTCCGATAATCTGTTTGACACATCCAGGTTGTACTCCATCTATTTTTTTACTCATAAGGTTACATCCCCGCTACAATTTACATTAGATTATACCAGAATATCTTTCACGACACGGGCGGGTTCGACGCCGCTGAGTTTGGCGTCTAAGCCCTGGAACTTAACCGTGAAGCGCTCGTGGTCCACTCCGAAGAGGTGGAGCATGGTGGCGTGCAGATCATGGACACTCACGACGTTCTCGACGGACTTGTAGCCCAGCTCGTCGGTGTTGCCGTAGGTCGTGCCGCCTTTGATGCCACCGCCTGCCAGGAAGATCGAGAAGGCGTTGATGTGATGATCGCGCCCGTCGCCTTGGCCCATCGGAGTGCGGCCAAACTCCCCGCCCCAGATGATTAAAGTGTCGTCGAGCATCCCGCGCTGCTTTAAGTCCGTGATCAGTGCCCAAGAAGCTCTATCGCACTCGACGGCGGCCTGTGTGATGGCGTTCTTGACGCCGCCGTGG
>NZ_JAYVPL010000147.1:0-100359 GCF_043757465.1 Armatimonas sp. | reverse complement strand
GAGTCGTTTTGAAGCTGCAATTTCGTTGCTTGACCCTGTACCTAGACCCGAAAAAGCCCCCGTAAAGGTACCGGCTTTATGAAATCGTCCGTACAGTTATAAAGAAGAGCCACTTGACTTGTAGCCAGTCGATGTCGGTTTGGAAGAAGCGTTGTACGCTTCTGTAGCTTGCTCCTTTGTCTGCCCATATTGCGATGCTGAGTTGGTTAATGCGTGCTGGCATCACCAGGATGGCTTGGACGATGCGAGCCAGTTGTCGAATCGTTGTTTTGGAGAGGGCGGGTTGTAGGCACAGTAGGAGCGATAGAATGTTGGGCATGGGCATTGGGAGAAGAGTTGCTGTTTAGTCGCTTCAACTGTACTTCCAAAGCCCTATTTTGTTTTTTAGATCTCCGATATCCAGGCGGCCGCTATCCCGGAGAAGTCAACCGTTTTTGGCGAAGGTATTGGAGGATACATAGTATATTTCACCATTATAAGTATCCGCTCTTATTGATTCGACATGATATCTACTTCCATTTACTATTTTGTCTTTAAACCAATTATCGAATTCGAGCCATTCTTTTAATGAAACACTCTCTTTATGTGGCGCTAAGTTGCCTTTATCTGTAGGCTTTTTTCTTTTTATTATATAAAAATTATCATTCATAGCGAGGAACTTGCTTCGTATTTCTATATTTGTATTTTTTTCTGTTTGAAACATTGCAAGTGGGACTCCGTAATTACTAATATCTGTAGTTCCATTAATTAGAAAATAATAAGAATACTTTATATCTCTGTAGAAATTTAATTGAAGAAACTCACTCCAAACTTCACATATAATAGGGATTATTTTTTGTGTGTCTTTGTGTGGTATGTAAGATTGGACTTCTTTACCTGGAATAGGAGAAAATATAAATGTACGCGGATGTAAAACTAATTGACGTATATTAGGCATCATGAACCAGAAGTTTATTAGTATGACTAGTATAGGTGAAATCAGAAATCTAACTGTCTTATTTTTAATTGGAAGTATCTTCCCATAGTTTATATATAAATGGTCAGCCAGGTATGAAATAATAATGCACCACCCAACAACTGAAGGCGTAAAATATCTATCTAGAAAAATACTAGTCCCACCTATTGTCGATACTATAAATCCAGAAAGGATAGGAAATGTAGCTAGGATAAAACCAAGCAATAATAAATTGTCTTTTTCAGATTCTATAATTACTTTCTTTTTTAAAATACGTGATGCAGATAAAAATAAAATTAAAGTAATCAAGACAAAAAACATTTTTTTCTGTGTGAAAATTTGTGCATATAGGTCATTTATTCCAGGAACTGGAATCCAAGATTTAAAATTAAATTCATGAATGTTAACTAGTGTTGGATTTAGCCATATTGTAAAAAAAACAATCCAACTCAAAAGTACGGAACAATAAAACATAATATCAAATGCTTTTATTTGGATTAAAAATCGATCATTGCCAACACAACGTTTAAAATCAATAATAAATTTAGTCAGTACGAAACTAAAAACATATAAAGATCCAGTACTATGGGTAAATAATATCAACAAGCAGCAGATAAATACTGTTAGATAATATAGCCGTGTGTTTTTTTTGTTTTTATGGCCTTTGTTGAAAACATGAAGCATTAATGCTATCGAAAAGACATACAGCCCATACATTCTAGCTTGCCACATCTGATTTACTATGGGATAAGAAAGGAATACTATAGAGACTCCTAATATTGAGCTTATGCTGGAGAATTTAAGTCGTAGTGTATTCCAAATCAGAAACATTGATAATAATATGTATGTGAATGTATGGATGCGTAAAATAAAAACACTGACTTCGGAAATATAGCAAATAAAATACGAAATAATAAAGTAAAGCGGAGGTACGAACTCTAATTTTCGATTATAATTAAGCATATGACGAAGCGACGTTGATTGCATTTCATGATATGTCAAGACTTCATCACCCCAGAAAAAACATGTATGGTATTTCAAAACAAATACATACACTAAAAATATCCCTAATAGTAAAGGCGCTATAAATATCCTATTTTTATCATTCGGAGAAAAAAACATCACTTACTCTCATACTTCCTATAATCCTGACGTTTGTCTGGACAGTTTTTGAACTACGAGATTGTAACATTTTCTTTCTGGATCGGCAAGGTGATTTTCGCCATATGCAAAGGCAGCGATGGCGCACCACGCACCAGGTGACCACCGCTTCGAAGAGGGGAACCGGGTGCACAGGGCATGTGATTCTTCCTGGTGAGAGTCATACAGGTCTTTCCTCGATAGAGAACTTCGCCCATCAGGAGACTGATGAAGTCAACAGAATAGTTGAAAAATGCGGTGAGGCTCGCCTCGGCGATAATGTTATGCAACAAAGCCGCTAGAAGAAATATTACACCGACACTACATTGTTATAAACTCTGATATGTAGTAATGGTAGTCTCGAATGGGTAGAAAAGAAGAACTATCTCTACCGCTAAGGATGAGGAATACAAAAATTAACAATATGAAGAAAATTTGAGGGACGAGCAGTAATATAGAAATTAATGCCAAGTTTATATATTGATATATGTGTAGTCCAAGTATATGATTTAATAAATAAAGCGTAATTATAGTAATTATAAGAGCTGAAGACGCTATGGATAACGCCAATAATAGTCTTACTCCTATTTTATCTCCATAAACAGACATAGCGCTTAGACCATGGATAATAAGTGATGTGAAATTCATTTGTGATTTACCATCTAGACGATGTGCCCTGATGGTATGTACTGTATCAATAGGAAGTCGTGCTTTAAATACAGATGCTGCATAGTGATTCCAGAGATCAGATACGATAACGATACGAGTTACTTGTTTCTTTGGAATTATGCTGAAATTTCCAACGCGTACTTTTTGTCCCGTTAAAATTAAGTGTAATGATTTATAAAGAGAATAAAATACTTTAAATGTTACATTTTCACTACGTTTAGAGCGTTCTGCGAAAATGATTTTCTCATTATTATTTTGTCTACAACTCGCAACCAATAGTGGTATGTCTGTTGCGGAATCTTCACCATCACCATCCATAATTAAAATTGATTCTGCTTCTAAATTATCTTCAATATAACAAAGGCCTATCGCGATTGCCCTCTGATGGCCTAAATTTCGCCTGAGGTTTAAGATTGAGATAGATTTAATGTTTTGGAAATTATTTGAAGATAAATCATCTGGTTGTTTTTCTGTTGATCCATCGTTAATTAGAAGTATATGCAGAGGATGTAATATTTTTGGGCATATTTCGTCAATTTTGTTACATAATAAATTGACTGATGTCCAATCGTTATAGATAGGCATCATTATGATGATATCATTAGAATTACCGTGCATTAATTTCTAAACTCTTTTTGTAGCAGAGGCTGATGTGAATCTTTCTGAACATCAAGTGGTTTTATACGAGGTTGGAAATTCCCTGTTTGGCGCTGGAGGATTGCAATTAGGCTAACCCCGTGCCCAAAACTTGGTATCGGATTTGTATGCATGAGTTGTTTTTTGAGTTGATTAAACTCGCCTGAAAAGAGAATTGTTAGTGCTCTATTTACAAAATCCAGTGGCATAGAGAAGTCAGTCGAATTCTCTCCCCAACTCTTATTTCTAATTTTACTGATTGTTCTTAAGCAACGGACGATTGGATACAGTCGAGAGTTATAGTAAGATGCTAAAACTTCTTTAACGGGTAAGCCATCCCAAGATGCCCTCAGTCGTGATATATCATAACGTCTGAAATGTCCAAATGCGACATCATGATTACTCCATAGATTCATATCAGCGGGTACTGTTATCAAAAAGTATGCCCCAGGTTTACTCACTGAAATTAAACTGGATAGAAATAAGAAGTCATCATCGATATGCTCCATTACATCTGTAATAATAAATATATCTGCACTTTTAGCTAGATCTCCTAGATCCTCAGGAGCAAAACCACATATGAAATTCACACTTGGAAAGCGTTTTGTAGCATGTTTTATTGCCAATTTTGAAGTATCAATTCCGATACAATTATATTGCTTTGCTAAACAGGCAATATTTGCTCCTGTTCCGCATCCGATATCGATAATTGTTGTTGTTTTATTTGGTATAAGTAGCGTATTAACGATATTGCTTAATATTTTTCTTCGGCCAACAAACCACCAGTGTTTCTCTTCGATATCTGCATGGATTGAAAATTGTTCTTCTTGCATAACTATATTAGGCTTTCAGCTAACTCTGTATTTCTTTCTAAAAAGGATATTGATTTATAGCTAATCTCCCCTCATTAATAATAAGGGGAGATTAGCTATCATATGGATTGTTTATCACGCTAGATAGTTTAGTGCAACTCTCTCACGTAGATATTCTTGAAGAAGATCGGGTTTCCGTGGTGCTGGAGCTCGATCTGGCCGGTGGGGAAGATGGGGATCTTGCGGTCCCAGTAGTTCTCCAGTACCACGTTCTGCACAATTAGCTTGCCGTTCAGATAGATCGTCACGCGCTCCCCGACCATGAGAATGCGAAACTCGTTCCACTCCCCAACGGGGTTGTCCGCGACTTGCGTGGGCTTACTGGGATTCTTCTGGTTGTTGTAGAGCCCACCTGAGCCGACTTGTGCGCCGACATTGGTCAGCGCCATGTCCCAGATCTGCACCTGGGGCGAGCCACGTAAATAAATCCCTGAGTCGCCGCCGGGGCCGATCTTCCAGCTCACGAGTAGCTCGAAGTTTTTGTAGTCTTTGGCGGTGCAGAGGCTGTCGTTCTTGCCGTCGTAGCAGACCACGCCCTCTTTGGCACTCCAGTGCTCGAGTGCTTTCTCAGTGGCGGTCTTCTCCGCAGTGACGAGCTCGACGGGGGCCATCTTGGCCCGGGTGAGTGGGTTGCCGACCAAGCCCTTCCAGCCCGTGAGATCCTTACCATTAAAGAGCGCGATGAAGCCTTTCGGGGCCGTGTTGTCCATGCTGGGCTTGCTGGTGTCTTTAATCTCGATATTGCGAAACTCCACCAGCGAGCCGTGGCCCAGAAAGCCGATGTGGCCCTTCTCGCGCAGCATGCCGGGATGGCCCGCCAGTATCGCCGGATCCGTGATCCTGTTCAGATCACAGTCCACGGTCTTCTTGCCATTCACGATCACCTGGATCCGGCGGCCCGTGGCGATAATCTCCTCTTTGTTCCACTCGCCCGTGGGCTTGAGCGCACCCCGCTTGGCCGCACAGACTTTGTAGATCGAGCCATGGTACTGACCGGGCTCTAGCTTTGCGTACATCGGGGCAGGGTCATCGAGGACTTGAACCTCCATCCCCACATAGGCTGCATCGCCCTGGAGTGGGGCACGAATCCCGATGCCATTGTTGCCGCCGGGGGAGAGCTTGAACTCAAACTTCATGTGGAAGTCGGAGAACTCCTTCTCGGTGTAGAGGTTGCCACCACCATCAGCGGGGCAGGTCAAAACGCCGTTATTGGGGACGTAGCCCGGGCCGTGGCCACCGATAAGCTGCCAGCCCTTGAGGCTGGTGCCATCAAAGGCCTTCTCAAATTTTTGTGCCAGGGCCGAGGGCACCACCAACACGAGCGCGGCAAGCGCGGCAAGAAGCTTTACTTTCATGGCGCACTATTCGCGCTTGACCTGGCAAAAACCTTTGCGCCTTTAATATTGCGGCGGTAACATTGTGAAAGGATTCACAAACATGAAACGCAAACCACCTCTCAAAGCTCTACTCTTCACTCTCGCCGGGGTTTGGACCGCAGCGGGCCTAGGGATCTACGCGCTCACACGCCTTGACCGCCAGCAAAATATCACCATGCTCTTGCCACGTAGCAAGGCACCCGTCTTTGTGCTCTCCGACCAGGTCGGGCGGGTTCACAATCTGGCGGACTACGACAAGCGCTCGATTGCTCTGGTTTTTCTGCCCGGCGTCAGCGACGAAGTGCGGGCCGAGCTACGCTCGCTCAAAAATGAGATGAAGCGCTTCGATAAGATCGGGGTGAAGGTCTTTGCCATCGCGCCTATTGAGAAAGCCGTTGCGCTTGCGCTTTATGAGAGTGAGAAGCTTAACTTCCCCATTTTATTAGATGCGGGCGGCTTGATTGGGCAGAAATTTGGCGTCGCGCCGGGGCGGCCCTATATTTCGTATGTGCTGGGGCCAGAGAGCAAAGTTCTTCTACCGCTCGCCACGGTGCAGCCAAAAGAGCACGGCACACAGCTTGTCGAGCTGGCGGCTTGCTTTTTTGATACGTTCGCGTCGGGTAGTAATCCCCTGCTGGATAAACCCATCGCCGATGCGACACTTCGCCGGGCAGACGGTGCAGGCTCCGAAACGCTCTACGGCGATAAGAAGCAAAAGGCCACCGTGGTACTCTTTCTTTCGTCGCGCTGCCCGTGTTCTGGTGGCTACGACACACGTAATCAAGCCCTCGCTGCTGCGTATACGTCGAAGGGTGTGCGCTTTGTCGCGGTCAACTCCAGCGCGGACGAAACCAACGCCGAGATCACGGATCATGCCAAAACGCATGGCTTCGCGTTTCCCATTCTGCGTGATGTGGACCATAAAATCGCCGATGCACTCAATGCGCAAGTGACGCCAGAAGCCTTCGTGATGGATTCAAACGGCGTGCTGCGCTACCACGGGCGCATTGATGACAGTCGCGACGAGAAAGCGATTCTCTCGCACGATCTGCGCAACGCACTCGACTTTCTGCTCGCAGGCCAGAACCCCACAGTCAAGTCCACCACACCGTTTGGCTGCTCCATTGTGCGGCACGCCAGCAGCCAGTAACAGAAGCGCGGTATAGTAGGTTTGCCAAGGGAGGCTACTTACAATGGAATCGCAAACACGTCGTGGATTTCTGGCGGATGTCGGTAAGGGAATGCTGGTGGCAAGTGTGGGAGTCCCGCTCGCCGCTGAGCTGGGGATTGCCCCCGCTCGCGCAGAGACCGAACACGAGGGCGATACCAATGCACTAACATTCGGGCGATTGGAGCCGCTCGTCTCGCTTCTGCAAGAGAACTCCGCCGAGAAGATGCTCCCGCTTGTGGTGAATCGCCTCGCGCAAGGAACATCGCTTCGAGAGCTGGTCTCCGCTGCCGCGCTTGCCAATGCCCGGACATTTGGTGGCGAGGACTATGTCGGCTACCACGCCTTCATGGCGCTGTTGCCCGCCTACCAGATGACCGCCGAGCTCCCCGCCGCCCGCCGTGCGCTGCCGGTGCTCAAAGTTATCTACCGGAGCACCAGCCAGATTCAGGCTAAGGGCGGACGGAGCGCGGAAGTGCTCCACCCTGTGCCTGCATTGCCGCTGGACACGCGCGTGACGCTGCGTGAGGCGATGCGCCGTCAGGACTTGGACAAGGCCGAGACACTCTTTGCGGGGCTCGTGGCACAATCTCCCCACGCTGCATTTAATGCACTCCAGACACTGGTTCAGGACGAGGTGGATGTGCACCGTGTGGTGCTAGCGTATCGGGCGTGGGATCTGCTGGGCCTGACGGGGAAAGAGCATGCGCACACCACCCTGCGGCAGTCGGTGCACTACTGTGTCAGTGCGGAGAAACAGCGGGTTGCCCAGGGCCGGCCTGAGCCCGCGATCCGCAGCATCCTCCCGAAAGTTCTGGACGCGCATAAGCTGGTGGGCCGCTCACCGGGTACTCGCACTGCTGACGATGCCTGGGTACGGGCTTTCTGCAACACGCTCCTCGCCTCCACGCCCGCGCAGGCTGCCGATGCTGTGGGAGGGGCGCTCGCGGAGGGCTTTGGCCTCAGTGCGATTGGCGAGGCGCTCTCGCTGGCGGCTACCCAGCAAGTGCTCCGCGATCCAGGCCGGACGCAAGCCTTTCCCGGCAAACCGATTGGCAGTGTCCACGGCGATTCCTACGGTGTCCATGCCTCGGACTCGATGAACGCCTGGCGCAATATCGCCGCCGTCAGCTCCCACGAGAACGCCGTGGCCGGGCTGATTGTGGCGGGCTACCACCTACAAGCGCCGACGGGGCGTGACTGGAAAAATTTGCCCGCCTATCCCTTTGTTGAGGAAAAGGCGCAGGTCACCACCACCGACCCAGCAGCACTTTTATGCGAGCTCGACGGTGCGATTCGGGAGAACAACCAAGCCCACGCCGCTGCGCTGATGGAACACTACGGCGCACTAGGCCATTCCGAATCCCGCGTCTTCCCACTTCTGCTCAACTACGCGATCAGCGAGGATGGTACTCTCCACGCCGAAAAGTACTATCGCACGGTCTCAGAGGAGTTCCGTCGTACCCGAAAAGCGCACCGCTGGGATCACTTAGTCGCCTTGGCTCGGGTGACTGCCAGCGAGTTTGGCAAGCGTGCCGACGGTTACGAGCAAGCCTGCGGCTTGCTGCGGATTTAGTCGCCTTGGAGAGACCGCCCCGATGAACCGGGGCGTCTTATTGTCCTCGTGCCTCGGACACAAAGGCCACTTCGGGCCATACCGAGTTTACTCGGTGCTCGGCATGGGCGGGACGCCCTTCGTGTCGCGAAGCGACAAAAAGACGCTCCCGTTTATGGGGGCGAGACTCAGAGAGATTACGAGCGATACAATAGAGCCCTATGGCCCTAACCCTTCCCGTCGCCACCCACGAGCGCCTTGAGCATCTTGAGCGCCCTCGGCTTCCCCGCAATGCGATCGAGTCCATCGAAACGGGCAGCATCGCCCAGGACGCTGGGCTTCTGGTGGGGGACGTGGTGCTCTCCGTCAATGGCCACCCGCTCACCGATGTGGTGGACTGGCGCTTCTACTCCGCCGCCGAGGAAGTGAGCTTGGCCGTGAAGCGGGGCGACGAGCTACTCACACTGAAAATCGAGAAAGGCTTCGATGCACCTGTCGGGATTACGTTTGCGGAGGACTTATTTGACCGGATGCATATCTGTAAGAACAAGTGCGTCTTCTGCTTTCTCTACCAACAGCCCAAGGGCCTGCGCCCGAGCCTCTACATCAAAGACGATGACTTCCGGCTCTCATTTCTACACAGCAACTATGTCACGCTCACCAACTTAAAGCCTGGCGAATTAGAGCGCATCTGTGAGCAGCGCCTCTCACCGCTCTATGTCTCGGTTCACGCCACCGACCCCGAGGCGCGTGGCAAGATCCTAGGTCGTCGTGGCCCGGAGCCGATCCGGGAGATTCTGCAGAAGCTTGTTGAGGCGCGGATTCAGATTCATGCGCAAGTGGTGCTTGTGCCGCACTACAACGACGGCGAGATCTTCTTTGAGACCATCACGGACCTGGCCAATCTTCATCCCAAGAAGCGCGGGGAGTTTGGTGGCGTGATCTCGGTGGCGGTTGTCCCGATTGGCATCACGCAGTTCCGTGAGCGCCTCGCGCCCGTCGAAACCTGGAACGGTGAGCAGAAAGCCTGGTGGGTAGGGCAAGTCGAGCCGCTCCGAAGCTGGTACTTAAAAGAGCTGGGCACGCGCTTTGTCTATCTGTCCGACGAGTTCTATCTCGGCGGCGGCCTCCCGATCCCGTCGCGCTCCCAGTACGAGGGTTTTCCACAGCTCGAAGACGGTGTCGGGCTGGTGCGGCTGTTTCTGGACGAGTGCGAGAAGCTCAAGCGTGATCTCCCCAAGCGTGCGCCGCGCCCGAGACGCGTCACGTTTGCCACCGGAGAGATCGCCGGGCCGCTCCTGACGCAGCTCGCGGAGATTTTTAATAAAGTCGAAGGGCTACAGATCAATGTCTGCGCGATCCACAACACGTTCTTCGAGGGAAATATCAATATCGCCGGCCTGATTGTCGGGCGAGATTTAGTAAATGCGCTCAAAGCCTTCCCGAATCTGGGCGACGAAATCCTCATTCCTAACGTCATGCTCCGCGACGGCACCGAGTTCTTTCTGGATGAAATGACCCTCACACAAGTCAACGAAGAAGTCGGACGCCCCGTGGTCGCCGTAGACCGCACCCCCGCCGCCGCCGCCGCGTTTTTGCTTGCCGTCTGAAGTGCCCGTCGGATAAAATGACGGCATGTCCCTCACAGAGCTACGCCCTGCCATTCACTTGCTCCCGCGTCCTGAAAAGCTCCTGCTAGTTCAAGAGCTTCTGGAGGAGCTTGACCAACAAGACGAACTTGCTCGATTGGGTATTTTCCCGCACAAGGAGTATCCGATCTGGTCGCCCACGGAGAACTATGACGTGGCGGCAGTTCTTCAAGAGGTTTTGGAAGCCGACAAGAAATCCAGGTCATGTTACACTGATGTATCAAGGGCAAAGCATCACAGCGGCGGGAATGTTGGACAGCGGGGCAGCGATCAGTGTACTTCCCCATTCGGCAGGGCTGGCACTTGGGCTGGTGTGGGAAGACTCGCATCGGCCTCTGACCCTCTCCGGCAACCTATCCTCCGTTCCGGCCAGAGGGGTCGTCCTTGTGGCAACGGTCGCCCACTTTCCACCTGTTCAGCTTGCCTTTGCCTGGGCACAGACGGATCAGGTTCCACTTCTTCTGGGACAGATGAATTTCTTCAAGGAGTTCAATGTCTGCTTCTTCCGCTCCCAGTCGGTTTTTGAGATCGCCCCGGCACAGGAAGAAACGACATGAACGAAGAAGTTGGACGCCCCGATGAATTTGCCCCGATTGATTATTGTCTGTGGTCTGCGGGAAGGGGCTAATCTGTGGCACAATGAGCACAGAATGCAGACACAGAAAACACCACTTCCTGCCAGTGTGCTCCAGGCACTTGAGGCGGGCAATACCCTCGAAGCTATCAAGCGCCTTCATAGGGAGACGAGCCTCGGGCTGAAAGAGTCTAAGGATGCCATTGATGCCTACACACACGGCACGGGCAGCGTCCCGACAGCAAGGTCTACCCCCCTCTCCGCCCCGCCCCCCCCCTCCGTCCTGCCTGCGAGTGTGATGGAGGCGCTACAACAGGGAAACAAGATCCAGGCGATTCGACTCTTGCGCGAGGCAACGGGGCTTGGTCTGAAGGAAGCCAAGGAAGCAGTCGAGCTAGGGCACATCCCCGCCACAACAGCCTCCCACGACACGCCACGCTCTGGGAGCCCCGTCTGGGTTATCGTCTGCGCCGTCCTTGCCCTCGCGCTTGCCTACTACTTCCTGCGCGGCCCAAAGTCGCTGATCCCTTAGTGACGACGTGTGCGAAACAACCCCGAGATTAATTTTATGCTGAAGAATTTAACGAAAAACGGTCTCTACTACGAGTACACGAAAGCCGCCGATCCGATTGGATCGGGCGCGATCTCGAAAATTCCGTATGCCGAGTTCAGTAGTGCGCTCCACGAGGCCGGTGGCACGCAGCTCATCCCGCTCGATGTGAGCGAGAAACTCGGCTGTGAAGGCCCCGCGACCAGCCCGGCGCTCTGTGCCAACTTCGTGCATATCCTGCCCAGCGAAAGCCTCACGGTAAGTTTCAACGCGACCTCGCAGCTCTACTACGTCATCCGAGGCAAGGGCCGTACGGAGTTCGATGGCCTGGAGATTCCCTGGAAGACCGGCGACTTTGTGGTTCTGCCAACGGGAAAAGAGACGCGCCACTTCGCGGAGACCGACTCCGCGTTCTATCTCGTCCACGATGAGCCGCTGCTTCGGTATTTAGGGGCAAAGGCCGACACGCAGCGCTTCAAGCCCACTCTCTACACCTCCGAAGACTCTCTCAAAGCTCTGGATAGAGCCAAGAGTGAAGGCGATGCCATCAACCGGAGCCGCATCAGCGTCCTGCTTGTCAACAAAGAACTAAATCAAACACTCACGGTAACACACACGCTTTGGGCGATGCTCGGGGTGCTTCCTCTAAATGCCGTACAGCTACCGCACCGACACGAGTCCGTGGCGCTGGATTTGATCCTCGATTGTGACCCTGGTTGCTACACGCTGGTCGGGACGAAGATCAACGATAAAGGCGAGATCCTCGACCCCGTGAAGGTGGACTGGAAGCCGTTCTCGTCGTTTATTACCCCACCGGGCTACTGGCACGCGCACTTCAATGAATCCCCTCGCGAAGCACACTTAATCCCCATGCAAGACGCCGGGCTGCAAACGTATCTACGGACACTTGGTATCAAGTTCGTCCTCCCTGGCGGGAGAATGCCCTCGCTCTAAATAGCAGCATTAGAAAACGCGGTAAAATGTTACATGATTGCACCGATCTTCCTCGCTCCATTTCTGCTCGCTCCCGCACCGCTGCGTTGCGTGATCTTTGGCGGCGGGCCGTCACCTGAGTACAACCAGGTGGCTATCGAGAGCAATGTGCGCTATGTCTACGGGCTCTTGCCGACGCAGGTAAGCTCCACGATTCTCTTTGCCGATGGCCAGACCGACACACCCATTGTGCAGTTTCTCGCCACCAAGACCGAGGCGCAGAAGTCTCTTCGGACGCTCTTTGGGGATGGCCCCCGCCCCGCAAAAGGCGCCCCGTTTTTGCAGTACCGCAAGAGCGACGTGCCCCGCCGCGATGGAGCAAGTACGTCTGATACCGTCACGGGCATCTTTGAGAAGCTAGCAGGTGAGGGGGATAAAGCGCCCCTCATGCTCTACTTCACCGGTCATGGCTCGCCGGGGCGGCAGTCCTACGACAACAACCGCTACGATCTCTGGGGCAATAGCGCACTGACCACCACGGCCCTTGCCGGACATTTAGAGAAGCTGCCTGCAAAGCGCCCGGTGACGGTCGTGATGGTGCAGTGTTTCTCCGGCGCGTTTGGGAACCTCCTCTTTGCTGGTGGCCTGCCTGAGGGCGAGCTGACAAACCATCCCCTCTGTGGTTTTTTTGCGACGGTGAAAGAGCGTGAGGCGGCAGGCTGCACGCCCGAGGTCGAGGAGGAGGAGTACCACGACTTTACCAGCTACTTCTTCGCGGCACTCACGGGAAAAGACCGCTTGGGGCGTAAGTCGGTTCAGCCGGACTACAACAAAGATGGCAAGGTTGGGATGGACGAGGCCTTCGCCTGGACCCAGATCAACGAGGAGTCCATTGATGTGCCCGTCGTGACCAGCGATGTCTTTCTGCGGCGCTTCGTGCCCATCGAGACCGATGAGGAGATCACGGCGATTTCCTGGGACGAGCTCAAGAAAGCCGCTACTCCTGCACAACGCGCAGCGCTGGAGGGGCTGAGTGAGAAACTGGGGCCGACAGCCCAAGGGGAAGACCGGGTGAAAGTCGCCTACGAGCGCTTCCGAAAGCGCGTCGCACGGGATATGAAACCTAGCAGCTCGGGTGGGATTCGTTTGGAGCCAGATGTTCAGAAGCGCTATGCTGCCGCCCGTCAGGATCTCAACCAGCGCTTCCCTAGCCTGGGTAATCGTCGTGCTACTTCGGAGGAGTGGAAAGAGGCCGTTGCTCAGGCCAATACCTACCTTGAGGAGCGCCCGACACAGCTCGCCGATCTCGCACAGGTTCGGCTTGCGGTGGAAGAGGCGAGCAAGGGGGGGTATGCCAAAGACATTGAGGATGCCCGCTGGTTTCGGTTTGTGCGAATCGCTAAGTCGGTCGTACTGGAGATGCGCCTGCGCAAGTCTGGTGATAAAGTGCGCCTCAAGCAGCTAGAGGCGCTCCGTAAGCTTGAATCTCAGAACCCGCTCTCCGTCCGTTAAAACGAGCGGAATATGATAAAATAACTCCTTGGTGGGCGTGCCGCGAACCGTGGTGCGCCCAAACTTTGTGTCAGGATACATAAAACACGATGGAACGAACCTATATCATGGTCAAGCCCGATGGTGTCCAGCGCCGTCTGGTCGGAGAGATCATTGGTCGCTTTGAGAACCGGGGCCTGAAGCTTGTCGGGCTCAAGCAGCTTGTCCCGAGCCGCGCCACGGCGGAGGCGCACTACGCTGTTCATGCCGCGCGTCCTTTCTTTGGTGAGCTGGTTGATTTTGTCACCAGTGGCCCCGTGGTCGCGATGGTCTGGGAAGGCTCCGATGCGATCCAGCTCTGCCGCAATATGATTGGGGCCACCAAGCCCGTCAATGCGACGTCCGGTACGATCCGTGGCGACTACACGTCGGATATGATGTTGAATCTGATTCACGGCTCCGATGCCCCCGAGACCGCCGCTGATGAGATCGCACTCTGGTTCAAGCCGGAGGAGCTGCTGTAGTTCTCTCTTAGAACTCGGGGGTATTCCCCGGGACACTCCCCCGGGGCACTCCCCCGGGGCACTCCCCCGGGGCACTCCCCCGGGGCACTCCCCCGGCTTCGTTCGTGCCTCACTTCGCCACCCCCTCTCCCTCTTTTTCCGACTTTGTCGGGAGGAGAGGGGGTAAGAATGGGAGGAGAGGGGTAAGAAATAGAAAGACCTCCTCAGGCTCCCCCTTCCTTCCCGCCGACGAAGTCGGAAATACGGGGAAGGAAGGGGGCTGGGGGGATGGATGCCTACCCATGCGCCTCTCTGACTTTGACTACAATCTGCCTGAGGAGCGCATTGCGCAGATCCCGCTGGAGCCGCGAGATTCCTCGCGGCTCCTTTGCGTGGATCGGGCAAGTGGCGTACGGGAGCACCGGATATTTCGCGAGCTGCCGGAGCTGCTTCGCTCTGGCGATTTATTGGTGCTCAATGAGACACGCGTCTCGGCGCTACGGCTCTTTGGCGAGCGGCCTGGCACCGGTGGACAGATCGAAGTTTTTATACTTCGTCCCGCCATTGAGCACGGCGACTCTGTTTTTGAGGCACTGGTGCGGCCCGGCAAGAAGCTGCTTCCGGGGCAGCGCGTGCAGTTTCCTGAGGTTGACCTAGAGGCGGAGGCGCTGGCAACGCTGGACAATGGCGGGCGACTGCTGCGTTTTCTCGGGGAGGATGTCCTAGAGAAACTCGTTGCCATTGGGCGCGTGCCACTGCCGCCCTATATCACGGCACCACTGACAAACAAAGAGCGCTACCAGACGGTCTATGCGAAAACGCCCGGCTCGGCGGCGGCTCCTACGGCGGGGCTACACTTCACGCCTGAGCTCTTAGAAAAACTCCAGGCACAGGGCGTAGAGATCGCACGGCTGCGGCTGGATGTGGGGATTGGGACGTTTCGGCCCATCAAGACCGAGAATATCGCCGAGCATGTTATGCACACGGAGACCTATGCTGTCTCGGAAGCCACGGCGATGGCGGTGAATCAGTGCAGTGGGCGCGTGATCGCGGTGGGAACCACGGCGCTCCGGGCGCTGGAGTCGGCGGGGCGGCTGGCGGACGGACAAGGGAGTGGAGAGCGTGTGGTGGCAGTGGAAGGGGAGACGGGGATCTTCATCACGCCGGGCTATGCCTTTGGCGCTGTGGACGGCCTCATCACCAATTTTCACCAGCCGCGCTCCTCGTTGCTCTTACTCGTGGCGGCGTTTATGGGCTATGCCAGTATGCGAAGCGCGTATGAAGAAGCGCTTGGAAAAGGCTACCGATTTTTAAGTTTTGGGGATGCAATGCTTGCGGTATAATGCGAGACACACATGCCTGGCCTTGACGAGTTTTACCGCTACATTGAGCGCAAGGAGAAGGAAGCCGATGAGCCTGCCTCTCCTGAGCGCCCCCCCGTTCCCGAACCTGGCACGATAGAAAATGTCCGCTACGTCGTGCGTGGTGGCATCACGATTGCTGTCCCGCTCGATGCGCCCGATACTTTCCTGCTGACTGCGGAATCTTTTACTACTGAGGCAGCGCAGATCACGTTGCCGCTGGATCTCCTCTCGGGGAAAGAATCTACTGTTCCACGGGTTATGGTGCGGCCCACCTTCAAGATTCCTAACCCGAAGCAGGCGACGGAGCAGCTTCTCATCCCGCTTCTGCCACCACAGCATCCGACGACTGATGCAGAGGGGGCGGATCTCTGGGAAGGGCTGCCGCGCCATGTCCAGATCCTCGCCTCGATGGCTCCCGAGACTGTTCCCCCGTCGCGAACCTTTGAGGAGACGCGTGAGCAGCTTATTATCCGCCTGCTCGACCCGATTCTGACACTGGAGGAGACGGCCAAGCTGCTGGATGTCTGTCCCGCGACCGTGCGGCGCTATGCCAACCGGGGGAACCTGACCCACCATAGAACACTGGGGCAGCAGCGGCGCTTCAAGCTCTCCGATGTCATGACGTTTCTAGACAAGCGTGCCGCCAAACAACAAGCACGTCTGCTGTGAGGCTTGTTTCTCCGTGAGGCTTGTTTCTCGTGAGAGCGGACGAGTGCTCGCCACCGATGCTCGCTGGCTGGGAGGGTTCTGGGCACGTGGGCGTGGCTGGCTCGCCCGCCCACCCGCTCCCACGGTCGCTCTGGGAATCCCCCTAACTGAAGGCGAGCGTCTGCACACGATAGGGATGCGTTTCGCGCTCACCATCGCCTACTGTGATAGCCACGACTGCGTACTTTGCGTGCTCACTCTCCCGCCGTTTCGAATCGCACCGCGCGTGCCTGGAGCCGCGGTGGCCTGGGAGCTTGTCGCAGGAGGGCTGGAGGGCGTCGCCGTGGGAGAAATGCTCGCGTGCGACTAAGCCTACCGATTCTTGGGGCCGCTGCACCACGCTATTTAATCGCTCTTGGGGACACGCTCCACACTCCCGAGCCCCGTCCCGGCCTACGGATAATCCCGCTCGCCCGCCCCGATGCCACGATTGCCGCCGTGCGCTACGTCCAGATTCCCCAGTGGAAAGAAATGGGAGTCAAAGCCGCCCACATCCAACTCTCCATCGGCTACGCCGATCTCATGGCAACCCTGGGCGACGAGACTTTTGCCGCCACCGCCTACCTGCGTTTTACCGAGCACGCGCAGGTTATCGCCGCCGAGCTTGAGGTGCTTTGTGAGCCAGGAGCTGAGATTAGTGTCGTTGCCCTCATGGGCTTCGAGGGCTGGAATTGGAGGGAGCGCTTCCAGGCAGCGCTTTCAGGTATCATCCGGCCATGATGCGTGATGAGACAGAGAACTGGCGGGTCGTTGAGGCGGCGACGGGGCGGGGCTTGCGCTGGAGAGACTTAGCCGGGCGGTTGGCCCAGGCCAGTGCGATCTTTGTGGGGGAGCAGCACGACGATCCCGAGACGCATAAGCTGGAGGCAAGGCTCTTTGCCGAGGTTCATAAGAGAGTCGGGCCGAAGTTAGCACTGGCGATGGAGATGATCGAGCGCGACGGGCAGCCCGGCCTTGACGACTATCTCACGGGCAAGATTGATGAAGCGGCGTTCGCAAAAGCCGTCATGCTCTGGAAAACCTACCCGACGGACTACCGAGCGATGGTGGAGTACGCCAAGGCCAATAAGCTCGCGGTGTTTGGCTCCAATGCGCCCGCGAAGTTCGTCCGCCTTGTTGGGCAGAAGGGCCTCGCGGGGCTGGAGAGCCTCACGCCTGCGGAAAAGATACTGATCGCCGCCGCGATCACGGCCCCCATGGGAGACACCTACCAGAGGAAGTTCTTCGCCACCATGACGGGAATGGGGGCCAGCCACGGCCCCGCCATGGATGCGTCCCGGCTCCGGGGAATCTACGAAGCGCAGTGCCTGCGTGACGACACGATGGCGGAGACGATTGTTCAGGCATTGGATAAGGGTCACGTGGTCTACCATGTCAATGGCAGCTTCCACTCCGACGGTGGCATGGGCACGGCGGCGCGCACCCTCTTTAAGCGCCCGCTGGGAACGAAGCTCGCGATTGTTAAAGCGATTCCCGTTCCCGATGTCCGCACCGCCGACCCGTCTGCGTTTAAGACCGAAGCCGACTGGCTCGTCCTCGTGCCCGCACCCCGAAAATAACGCTCCCCAAAGTAAAGAAGGCGAGTGTTCCTGGTTCCGGTGCAAGGCCACTGACGACATCAGGGGCTCCTGCTTTGGGCTGGCCGTTATTGGGATCGAGGCCGTGGCGCTCGTACTGCTCCTTGTTTTCCAGCACGACAGCACCCGAGAGCGGGGTGATGAGGCGGCGGCGGGCGGCGGCTTTGGCGAGGGCATCTTGATCGTAGCCGGTGTACCAGGCCCGGAGCACGCGGCTTGTGGCCGCGAGGCGTGCCCAGTCGGTCTGGCTGTCGGCATCGGTGCTTGGCGCGAGATAGATTCCTCCGAGTGCCGGTTCCCGGCCACCCAGGGGAATAGATCTCGCATCCGTGGTGCTTTGTGCCGCTTGTGCGGCACGCTGAACCGCCCCGGCCCAGTCGGTGCCCTCCTGTGTGTGGATGCGCTTGTCGGTGGAGAGTGCGTCCATCACGACATCTTGACCGGGGGTGACCAACAGGCCCACCAGCGACGGCGTATTTTTGTGCAGGCTTCGCACTTCGAGGAGTGGCTGAGGACTCACGGCCTCCTGGGGCACCGGGCCGTGTAGCCAGAGAATCGCGGTGGGGTGCGCGGTGTTTTCTGTTTGGCTCAGGCGCTTGAGAGCGGGCACGGCGTCCACCCCACCCACGAAACGCCGGGAATTGAGGAACGTCTCCGTCACTTGCGCCGCGTCTGTCCAGGCGCTCTCCTCGCCTTTTGCAAGGCGTGTGTCCACAAACTTCACGCGTGAGCCCGTGGGCAGCGAGTTCAGTGCCGCAGTCAGCTTGGTGATCTCTATTTTCGCTCCCACACTCGCCGACGAGTCCACGGCGACGATCACATCGGTGGGTAAAATCGTGGGGGTGGCTTTCTGTACCAGCCCGGCAGGCAGTGCAAGCGTCTCGACGGCCAGCACCTCGCCGCTCCAGGGCTTGTCATTGACGCGTGTTGTCTCCGCCGTGGTCTTCGGTTGCTCGAAGTTGATGTCGGTGAGCTGCGCGGGAACCAGCTTGCCGCCAAGCGCCGTCTGCGTCACTTGCAGCCGGATCTGCATGGTCTTTTTCGGGAGCACGGGGAAGCACTGAATCAGCACCCGTCTTGGATCGGTGCAGGTGACAAGCAGGGGGTCGCGGCGCTGCACGACCGCCACTTCCTGGTACGCGGCTCGTACCTGGGCCTTGCCGCCAAACGCCGCCGGGCGCTGCTCGCCGTTGATCCAGAGCCAGGCATCACTGACCACGGCACCCTCGGGAAGCGTGATGGTCGCACGCGCCTCCTGGGATTCGTCGGTGGTGTTCTCAAAGGCCAGTGTCCAGTGTGTCTGCGCGGTTTGTGTCTTGGGGGAGTAGCGTACGGTTCGTTCGGACAGGGCCAGCCGCAGCCCGGTGATCGTCGCGCCCACCCGCTCGCCTCCGGTCTCCTCAAGGCGCATCTGGTCGTTCTGATCCAGCAGGCTCTTCTGAATGGGCGGTGTGGGCGCTTTGCTAAACGGAGTCCCGGTCATCAGAAAGTAGACCTTGCGAGCATCGTCTTGGGAGTCCCAGCGCCGCCCGAAGATCTCGCTGCCAAAGACGCCGCCGCTGGCAAGAAATGTCGCGTAGGTCGGTGGGCGACGGAAGGCCAGCACGCGCAGATCGTACTCCGCACCAAAGGCTCGCAGCAGTGCCAGAGACTTCTCGCGTGCCCCGTCGCTCTTTGTGCTCACCGCTTGGTGCACGTGGTAGCCAATCACTGCCGGGCGCAGCAGAAAGACCACAAATGCCCCGGTGAGGGCGAGCCAGTAGATCCGCCGTGAGCGCGCCAGGCTGTCCGTCAGGTGCTTGAGCGCCGCCATCTGGCAGAGCAGAACGATGCTCGCCACAAACGGTGCGTAGGCCAGAAACCCGTAGAGCCAGAGCTGAAGCGATTCCGTGAGTTTCGGGTTGTACTTCGCTCCCGTGAGGCTCCCAAAAGTCATGAGTGGCCCCGCGATCAAGCCTCCCCAAGCCACGCAGTAGATCGGCCACATCATGAGATGCAGCAGGCAGGCAAAGCAAAGTGCCACCGCGCCCAGTGCCCGGCCCCAGCGCGCCCGCTCCGCACTCTCGACCACCAGGGAGCGCGTCAGAATCCACTCCAGCACAAGCGGGGCAAGTGTTAGGGTTAGCACGCCTAGCAGGCTGAAGAAGTCCGATGCCACATCAAAGAGTGTCGCCGCCAGGGGGTGGGTCAGGCGCTCCGTGATCAGCGCCGCGAGCATCAGAAAGCTGGAGAGTGCGGCCCAGCCCCGCCGTGTGCCAAAAAGCGTTTTCATAATTACTCTTTCGGACAAAGTGAACTGATTTAGGAAGGCACGGGATTATTTTTTCCGTCGGCTCACTGTGGTAGAATCCAGCCCTTGGCGACCGCCTCGGTGATCCAGCCGCGTGCTACTTCCCAGACCGCCGGGGCACCCTCGCCAATGGGGGAGTTACGCTCGGTCACCTGCACTGCCGTAATCCTATGCTCCGTCCAGCTCCCGCCCTGATTTTTATAGTTGGGGAGCATCCCGCAGAGCCGATCCACAGCGGCGGCGAACTTCGCCTCGGGAGTCAGCTGCGCCTCAAACTCGTCCCAGAGTGTGCGGTACTCGGCTGCCTGATCCAAAGGCAGGAGCCCGAAGATGCGCTCGGCAGCGGCCTGTTCCCGCTCGGCCTTGTCGGCCATCGCAGCACTGTCATACACAAAGCTATCGCCCGCATCTATCTCCACAAGATCATGGATCAAGGCAATCTTGAGAACACGGAGCACATCAATTTGCTCGGTTGCATGTTCGGCAAGCGTGAGGGCCATCAAGGCGAAGTGCCAGGAGTGCTCCGCCGTGTTCTCTTTGCGGTCGCTACCGATTAGTGACGTGCGCCGCAGCACCCGCTTGAGCTGGTCGGCTTCCACGAGAAAGGCGAGCTGTTGGATGAGGCGTTCGGAGAGCATGAGCTCAGTATAACTAAAAAATCCAAGAATCTTAGTCATTCTAGTAATTCTAGGGATTTCTGCCGATAATTAGAGAACAATGCCTTACGATCCTGGCTTGAATGTACCCGAAGCGCTCCCTACAAAAGTAAGCTCTGACGACGTTGTGGTCAACTCCGCAGCGCTGACACGGCCACTGGTGCTCTCCAGCCCGCGTGAAGAGCCGTCGCGCCGAGAGCACACGCCCCCCGCGACTTCCCCGAGTGGGCTGAGCTCCTACGACGAAGCCCTTGCCGCCGTCTTTTCCCACGCGGGGCTTGCGGAAGACGAGCAACCGGATCCTTCGGAGTGCGCCACCGCTTCACCGCCTTCGTCGGCACGCCACAGTCCGGATGATGTTGTGGCTTTTCTCTCTTCACTGCCGGGGCATCTTTCCCAGGACTCTCGCTACCGGTGTATGGAGGAGGAGCTCCAGCAGCGCTCTGAGAGTGATCCCGCAGAGCTGGTGGGGGATGCAGCCGCCCAGCTTGTCCAGCTTCGCCAGGAGCTGAATCGGCACACCAGTGAGTATAGTGAGTCTATTCAGGCCACCCGCTGGCGCATTGAGTTCCTGGAAGCGGAGCTTGCCCAGATGCATGAGCAGCTTGCCGAACGGGAGCAAGAAGGACGTGAGCATCGTCAGGAGCTACTGACAAAAGTAGACGAAATGACCGGGGTGATTGTCTTCTTCGATGGCTTCCAGTCGTATGTGCTCCAGCGCTCGGGTTATGTGCTCCAGCGCTCGGGTGAGGAAGAAAAGAGCGCACCTACCTTCCTGGACGATGCGGCAGCAATGCGCCTCCTCGATCAGCGTAAAGCCGCCTGAGCTAGCCTGCCCAGAGCTCTTTGATACCGCCAATCATAAACTCCACCGCAACCGCGACCACGATCAGGCCCATCACACGGGTCATGATATTGAGCCCCGTTTTTCCCATCGCCTTTCCCATCGGGTCCGCGAGGCGCAGGCAGAGCCAGGCAACAAAGCAGACCACCGCAATCACGCCTGTCACCCAGAGGATATGGGGAAAGAACGGGCCCTTTTGCGCCAGCAAGATCACCGAGCCAATCGCGCCCGGCCCCGCGAGCTGAGGTAGTGCCATCGGCACAATCGCGATATCGTCGCGGTGCTCGGCTTCCTCCGCTTCTTCAGGGGTTTGACGGGAGCGGCTGGGCTGGGCATTGATCATCTCTAGGCCCATAAAAAGAAAGAGAATTCCTCCGGCGGCCTTGAAGCTCGCCAGACTGATCCCAAAGAGCTCCAGAAGGAGCTTGCCAATAAGCGCACTGATGAGTAGGATCAAAAAGACAGCCACAATCGCGCGGCGGGCCGTGTGGTTGCGCTGCGCCGTGTTCTGGTTGTGGGTGAGTGAGAGAAAGAGAGGCGCGGCTCCCAGAGGCTCGACCACCACGATCAGCGATACGATTGTCTTGAGCAGCGTGGTGGGGTCCATAACACCCAGAAGTATACCGTGTCGAGGTACACTGCCAGAGTGACACTCCGTCGTGCGCTTCTTCTCCTTCTCCCCGCACTTCTGCTGCTGGGTGCCCTTGGGCAGCGCTGGTTGAAAACACACCAGGAGGATGAGCAAGCCGCTACGGAGGCGCGGCAGCTTATCCTACGCCAGTTTCGAAAGGAGCTCGAAGGGGATGCCTATGCCTCCGCGCAGAAGTTTGTCCGCAGTCAGCTCCTGTCAAAGCAAATCGCTCCGACGGCGCAGCTTCGCGCCCTGACACTGACGCATCTTAAGCCGCATCGCTATAAAGTGCGGGGGGAAGTGGAGTGGACGGATGGTGAAAGCAAGTTGGTGCGCCGACGGGTCGAGGCGGATCTGCAGCATGGCCCCATGGATAAGAACTGGTACTTGCTAGACACGGAGTTTTTAGCCGCGAATCCGTGAATATTTCGGTATAATTGGTCATCTGCCCGAGTAAGGTGTGCTTATGATGGCCCGTCATCTGTTTACTCTTATAGAACTCTTAGTCGTGATCGCTATTATCGCGATTCTTGCTGCTATTCTCTTCCCTGTTTTTACCCAAGCCCGGGAGAAGGCCCGCCAGGCGGCGTGTCTCTCCAATGTTCGGCAGCTCTCGACGGCTGTGATGATGTATGTACAAGACTATGATGAGCAGTACCCGATGACGGCTAACTACAACACGGGGGCGCTCACACCGACAATATGGTCCGAGATGATCCAGCCGTATGTGAAAAACGACGGCATCTTCAAGTGCCCCCGTGCCGTCCTACCTGGCTACCCGACCGACTGGGCGGCGCGCGGCTACGCCTCTATCGGGATGAACGCCCAGCTTGCCTACCGCGATCCCAGCACGGCTGCCAATGCCACCGAGGCGTTTACCAGCACACTAGGGCTGGCCGCCGTGGACGAGCCCGCACGGCTGGCGCTCTTCACCGATACCCCGAACTCGCCGTTTGGCAGTGGGAGCATCGGGCGCTACCGGGGGCACAACTTCGATCCCTGCGTCCCTACGGCGAAGGTCAATGTTACGGATGTTCGTCTGAGCACCCCGCTGATCTCGGACAATGACCTGGTGGCGACTAATCCGGCGATGGGGGCGGGCGTTCTCAAGCCGGTCTATGCACGCCACCAGCGCACCGGCCAGGGCCAGGGACTTGCGATGGTGCTCCACGGTGACGGTCACGTGAAAGCCTACTCCGCCAATGGGATGCTGTCCCAGGACAAGGGCGCGAACCTCATCTGGCGCGTGCGTGGCGTCTGTCCTTAGCTGGCACGCTCCGGCCTTAGCTAGCACGCTCCGGCCTTAGCTAG
The DNA here is from genome assembly GCF_043757465.1 of Armatimonas sp. Lineage (GTDB taxonomy): Bacteria > Armatimonadota > Armatimonadia > Armatimonadales > Armatimonadaceae > Armatimonas. The sequence continues at coordinate 76,907 of NZ_JAYVPL010000147.1, read as the reverse complement.
CACGCTCCGGCCAGCCGGTGACCGGAGAGAAACGCGCCTTCAATTCGTCCTCCCTCACACCAGTCGCCGCACGCGCCGAGCTGCCGCGCAGTGTCCCAGAAAAACGGCTGCCCGAGCGGGGTGATAGGCTTGGCGTAGCGCCAGCGATGGGCTTGCGTTTGTCTGATGGCAAGCGGCCCGAGCAGCGCGGCCAGTTCGGACGAAAGTGCAGCGGCGACGGCCTCCGTGCTGTCTTCTAGGTGTGCCGCTGTCCAGACGGGGGCGGTGTGCGCGATGAGAGTCGGGGGAGCACCCGGGCCGCGCTTGGTATGGTCCCGTGCGATCCACGAGAACACAGGATGGTCGGTGAGCTCCAGAGCGGGCCAGTCCACAGCGAGGTCGGTTTCGAGCAAAGCCAATAGCGCCCAGCACGGCTCCAGCGTGGCAGTGGCGATGCGTTCGGCGTCTTCAGGCGTGAGCAAGAGCTCCGCGAGCGTGAGAAGCTGCACCGGCGGGACATTGAGAATCAGGGTCGTGCCCGCAAAGTGCTGCCCGTTTTTGGCCGTCGCGACGTAGCCAATATCGTCCCAGCTAATGCTCTGCACTTCGGCCTCAGTGGTGACGGTGAGCCCTTGCGCCAGAAACTTCGGCAGAGCGCTGATCCCCTCCGGGCAGGCATAGCGCGGGTGGCCGTCGGGGCGGGAGTGAATAGCCCCCTCGCGCCACTCCGGGACCGAGCGGTACCACTCGCGCACCCAGCCGTCACGCAAGCCATCGTCCACAACCGCCTGGAACGCCGCATCGCGTGCCGTGAAGAACTGCGCCCCATGGTCTATGCGCGCCGCCCCAAAGCGCCGGGTCGCCGCCCGCCCCCCGACACCGCGCCCTTTGTCCAGAACCTGAACCGTCGCACCCTGCGCCTGCACGGCACGCGCAAAGGCCAGCCCCGCCAGCCCCGCGCCGATCACCAGAAAATCCGTTGCTTCATTCACAGAGTGGTTGTACCCGATGCGAGCGACTTACCCAGCATCTCGCGGGCGTGGGCGAGAATATTTATAAATCCAACTGACTCGATATTTATAGGGACTATACATGCTTCATGCTGGCTTTTACATGATTTTTGAATCCATAATTCGTATTTTCTCCTAAATATATAGTATATTTTAGAGTTTTTACTGGATTATATTCAATTTTGAATATTAATTGTTGTCTTATATCCCAAGAATATGGCATTCCAGAAATAATTAGACCAGATACATTTCTGATAAGATCATCTGAAATGTAATTAACAATTGCACATTGGATATGCATTGGCAATTCTATAAAATCTATTTCTTTACTCGGCTTGATAATGTATTTATCCAATATTGATTTTACTATGTTGAGTCGGTTGAAATATGGCATTTCTCTTTTAATTATAATTGGAGTAGAATTTTTGATGTCATTAATATAATCTCCTGTTGGTGCATATTTTTTTCTGCTAATCACAATAGTTTTAGATTTTTTATTAACTTCTAAATCAAAAAATCTTGATATGCTATAAACCGACCTGATAACATCACAATCAGCGATATTGTAAAAAGAAAGACCTTTATTTATTAGATCTGGTGGGTAAATTATATTTTCTCCCGATATTTGCTTTAGTTTATCGAAAAAATCGGCAACACTCATTGATGTAAAGGAATAATTAATACTGCTATTATTTCCTTCTAAATCGATAATGCGTTTTTTATATTCACCGTTTTTGTTTTTATATTTTAAAAATAATATTTTATCTTGTTTAGAAATTTTTAATTCGTGTTTTGATTTAAAAATTGTTGTTATGTCTGTGCATTGACCGACTATCCTTCCGAAATATGTGTACAGTAAATATTTATCAAGCATTTTTTGAGATGTATTTGATAAATTATTGCAAGAAACCCCTTTCGTAAATGCAGCCTGCTTTTCTGATGAGCTTAAAGATTGTACGAATCTTGATGTGAAATAAATGCCTGGAACATCTTTTGAATCATTGTCGAAATTCGGTAACACACTCAAGAGTCTGTGACAGTAATGATTAATATCTTCCACATTTAGGTTAATTAGTTTATCACAATGTTCTGGATCTCTAATAGGATTTAATATCAAAAGAGCAGATTTATCTTTATTTATTTCGTATCTGTATTTTTTACAATACTCATTAATTATTGAGGAATTATTAGAATTAGGATTGATATTAATCTTATTATTGTCAGGATTGTGGATTTCAAATCCTGTTTGGAGAATTTTTACGTTGAGTATTTTTGATATATTCTCTAATTGACTAGAATTCATAATTTACAGACTCGATATGCTTAAGATCAGGTATCCAGTGTTCAAATAATTTTTGTAAAACCTCTGGACACTGGATTTTTTATTGAGGAATATTAAAAGCTAGGGAGCTCATTAAATTCGACTTGCCATGTAGCATATGCCGAAAATGAGTATGTATCATATTCCGATGCAGTGAATCCTCCTCCACCTGATTCCGTTTCCCAATCCCAAAAAGCCAAATCATCATCTTGGGGCGAAGAATCAATATAAGTATGTCCCTCATGCGCACTCCCAGGAGAACCTCCATTAAATGCCACATATGAACCCGAGTAGTTTGTATGCGAAGAATTCCAGTGTTTCGTCCAGTTTACCTGAAATGTACCTGTATTGCCTGGTATCGTTCCATTTTGTGTCGCATTTGCATCCCAAGCAAACTCTGCTTGCCCTTTTACTCGTGCATACATACTCACTCCTGCCGGTTGATTATCTAAGATACTCCCATGAGATTTTACGGCTGTTGCATTTTGGAAGAAATTATCAAATGATGATGATTCTTCAAAACGTGCACAAGGAGTTTGTACTTCCTCAGTATCCGGTGCTGACTCATATCCCCAAACAATCGTAATTGGATCGTTGGTAGCATTGCCAACCAATGTACCAGAGTCACATACATGGCGTGTCGAATCTTCTTGAACATATTGAACTGTCCAATTTCCTGCATGAGCAGATGATGGAAAACCTATTGCCGAAAGGCATGCCAATATCGTAAATACCACGAATCGTGTCTTCATAGTTATTCCTGATTCTCGATTGAGAGTTTTGGGTTTTTCACCCGGAGTTTTGGGTTTTTCACCCGATCTGACTGTACTACAACCCCAATTTACTTGGTCAGTGTGAGAACCCTATTGTTCTCGAATAATAAAGGTCTAACACATGAGAAATTTGTTGTCAAGTGGTAGTAAGAAATATTTTATTATGTTCCAGCATCTCGCGGGCGTGGGCAAGGACGGTTTCGGAGTTATTCCCACCGAGCATTCTTGCTAATTCTTGTACCCGAGCCTCGCCTTCGAGCGGTAACACACTGACGGTCGTGCGGCCTTTTTCGGTGCGCTTCTCGATAAAAAAATGCATGTCGCCGCGTGCTGCTATCTGGGGCAGGTGCGTGATACACAGCGTTTGTGCGGCTTGCCCCAGCGCGTGGAGCTTTTGCGCTAGTACCGTGGCAGTGCGCCCCCCGATTCCCGTGTCAATCTCATCGAAGACCAGAGTGGGCGGGGCGACGTGCTTACTCATCACGGACTTGAGGGCCAGCATCACGCGCGAGAGCTCGCCACCCGACGCGATCTTAGCAAGCGGCTTGAGCGGCTCGCCGGGGTTGGGGGAGATCAAGAACTCGACCGCATCCGCCCCGCCCGGCCCTGGCTCGCGTGGCACAACTGAGACGGAGAACCGGGTCGCCGCCATCGCTAGATCCTTGAGCTCGGTCTGGATGCCTTTTGCAAAGGGCTCGGCGGCTTTCTTGCGGGCCTTGGTGAGCACGGCGGCGCATTTTTCGACCTCGGCAAACGTGGATTTTTCCAGCGCCTCCAGCGCGGCTAAGCGCTCCTCGGCGTTCTCCAGCGTCTCTAGCTTCTGCCCGAGCTCCTCGCGGTAGCGCACCATCGCGGCAATGTCCTCGCCGTACTTGCGCTTGAGGCTCTTGAGCAGATCAAGCCGATCCTCAATGTGGGAGAGGCGTTGCGGGTTGAACTCCACGGAGTCGCGGTAGGTGCGCACCTCGCGCATGGCGTCATCGGCAGCGTAGAGGGCGCTGTTGAGCGATTCCAGAATACTGGAAAGGCTGTCATCGAACTTCAGTCCTCGCTCTATCTCCCGCACTGCCTGCGATAAACCATCGAGTGCGCCGCCTTGTAGCGCTTCGTAGGCCGCCGCCGACGCGGCGTGGAGGCGCTCGGCACTTCCCAGGCGTCGTCGCTCGGCTTGCAGCTCCTCCTCTTCACCGGGCACCAGTGCGGCGGCGTCTATCTCGTCGCGCTGGTAGGAATAGATGTCCAGGTTTCGGGTGCGCTCACGGGCCTCGCGCAGAAGCGCCTCACGCTCGGCGCGTGCGGCGGAAAAGACATCCCAGGTATCGGCCACTGCCTCTTTAAGCGCCCGTGTCTCATCGCCGCACCAGGCATCCAGCAGCTCCACATGGCGCTCCACCAGCATTAAGGACTGGTGCTCGTGCTGCCCGTGAATGTCTACCAGCGCATCGCCAATCACTTTCAAAACGGCCACAGTCACAGGGCGACCGTTGATGCGTGCGCTGCTCTTGCCGCTGGCGCTCAGCTCCCGGGAGAGGATGAGCAGGCCGTCCTCGGGCTCGATTCCCGTACTCTCCAGCGCGGGAGCCAGGCGCGAATCGCCCACTGTGAGCGCAAAGACCGCCTCAACCCGTGCCTTCTCCGCCCCGTGGCGCACGGCATCCGCACTCGTGCGCTCACCCAGGACTAACCCTAAGGCATCGAGTAGGATAGATTTACCCGCTCCCGTCTCCCCGGTCAGCAGGTTCAGCCCCGCCCCAAAGCGAAGCCGCACCCGCTCGACAAGCGCAAAATTCTCGACTGACAGTTCCGTAAGCATAGCGATGTGACAGAATTATACCGCCAGAGACTCCTCGCCGGGGCGCACGGACGGAAAGGGCAAGTATAATAGCCCGTGAGTTTTGGCTGGTTGGAGCAAGAAGGGGCGGAGCGGGAGATCGCGGTCTCGACGCGGGCGCGGCTGGCGCGTAACTTAGCGGAGTTTCCGTTTCCTCACCGCGCCAGTGTGGCGCAGCGCAAGCGGGTGGCGCAGCTTGTGCGGGAGGCCGCTAAGATCGGTGATCTGACACTGCTCAAGCCCTGTGAGCTGGAGAAGCTCAGCGAGAGCGAGCGGCAGGCACTGGTGGCGGGGCAGAGTATCTCCCCGAAAATGGCCGATGGGAAGCCCGGGCGCTGGGCACTGCTCGCAAAAGACGGTGCTCTTTCGGTTCTCGTCAATGAGGAGGATCACCTGAGGCTACAAGCACTCGCCCCCGGCTGTGAGCCCCAGCGTGTCTACGAGCGCGTGAGCATGGTGGAGCAGCTCCTGGCGCGAGGGCTGGAGCTTGCCCACGACGACCGCCTGGGTTTCTTGACGGCGTCACTGGCCAATGTCGGCACTGGGCTGCGGCTCTCGGTGCTCCTGCACCTGCCCGCACTGACCTGGCTGGAGGAGCTGGACACCAAAATTGAGGCGGTCTGTGCGCTGGGGGGCACGGTGCGTGGGATCCATGGTGAGGGCTCGCTGCGCTCCGGGGCACTCTACCAGGTCAGCCACGAGATCACCTACCGCCCCGAAAACGACCCGCTGATCTTTGTCTGGAGCGTCCAAGGAGCCGCCCAGGTTCTCATTGCCGCTGAGAAAGCGGCTCGGGAGCGCTTGCCGCGCGTGCAGCCTTGGACCCTGCGACAGACCTGGGAACGTAGCCACGAGCGCATTTCCACAGCGGAGGCACTGGGCGAGAGCGAGGCGCTGGAACTGCTCTCTCACCGACGGCTCGCCGGGCTGCTGGGGCTCGCAGACGCACTGGAGCCTGTCGTGTTCGCTGGGGCGATTCTTGCGCTGGGGCAGGGCGACTCGCTCCGGAGCCAGATCGCACGGCCCGCGCTGCTTCGCCAACTTCTGGGCTGAACAATCGCTGCCACTTTGTCGTCTGCGGCTTGTGCAATTTCTCGCTCTTTTATTTTTCATGCAGGCAAAGCCCGTGCAGACCCCTGAACTCCCGGCGCTGCCTCGCATTCCCGCTCGTCTCTCGTTTCGTGAGGAGCTGGCCGGGCGACGGGCCTACCTCGCCGCCCGCGATGCTGCCCATGCCACTGGGGGCTACAGCTTTCAGTGCGCACTGAGCGTTCTGCGGAGCGACCGGGGACGTGTCTCCCCTGCCGTGACGGCCACGGAGATCCTCTATACTGCGCCCGGCAACAAGCTGGCGGTGAGCCATGCGCTCGGGGCGACGGGGCGGCAGACGGTGCGTAAGGCAATCTGTGACGGCGACTCGCTCTTGGCCGTGCGCTTCGACGAGAGGGGGAAACAGACCACACGAGAGTTCTCTCGCCTCTATCTGAGTGAGCTGGGGCAGGTCTCGCGGGCGCTCCAGTACGCACGCCTCGATCCGCTCGGAGCAAGCTGTGGGGCTCAGCTCGCCACGGAGCCCGAGGTGGCAATGCTCACTCGTCTCTGGCAAGCTCCCGATGGCACCGTTCTGGAAGCCAGTAGCCTTGCACCCAGAGCGGGCCGTCCTCAGCGCATCCGGCGCTATAAGTTTACGTCCGCGCACAACCTCTCGGTGGCCGAGGAGTGGGAAGTGCGCGACGGACGGACAACCTACCGTAAAGAGACCTACCAGCCCGCTCCCAAGAACGCCGCGCCGTTTTCTCAGGCACTCCCGGAGAACTACACCGAGCAGCCTCTGAAAGTCCCAGAGCGCCCTCAGGAAATCCCTCCCGCCCAGCGCGATCCGGCCGCCGTTGCTCTGCTGGCAGCGTGGGAGCGTGCCCACCAGCGCTTCTTTACGCTCCACGCGGGCGCATTCGTGACCACCCAGCAGCAGATCCGTAGCACCGATTCCCGCCCTCCTCGGGGTGGCATGGGCTACAACGGCACCTACGAGCTCTGGCTGGAGCGGCCCGACCGTGCGCTCGTGACAATCAAGGGGGTAGATGGCTTCCCCGTGACCCAGAGCATGAAAGCGGATGCGATTCAGGTGGTGGTGGAGGACAGCGCGGGTAAGAAACGCTCCGCGAACGTCCGCGAGGGCGCACGCCTGGAGCAGACTCTCCAGCAGGCCGCGCTCCGCAGTGCGCTGGACCCGCTTCAGTGGCTCCTCGAAGGCCCCCCGTCGCTGAGTGGCTACGACTCCGTCCGCGCCCTCCCTGCGGCTGCCTTGCCCGATGGCGCTCTCGCCGAGAGTATTCTGCTGACACGTACCACCATCACGAACAACCGAGGCGACCGCCGGATTACCTCCGAGACCAGCTACCAGGTCTGGCTGGGCAAAGACGGCCTCCCGCGTGGCTTCGAGACGACCCGCAAGACCTCCGTCGAGGGCTACTTCGAGCGCGACCAGCCACCCACCACCATCACTACCGTACGGTTAAGCGCCGTGGGCACCGACCGCGAGCCGCCGTTCTAAAATTAGAATCGCTATTTTTTGCCAGAGACAGTAGGCGGAACAAATTTATAGCGACGATTGATGCTATCCAGACTTGTCTCCTTGACGGCAAGACGGATATTATCAATTGCTTTTTGTTCTGGTATGCCAGTTAGTTGTAAATTTCCACCAAAAGTCCCTGGTACAAGTACCCAAGAAGCACTAGAGTCTTCAACTATTTGACCTGGAAAAGTTATTCCATTTTGGATGATAATTTTACTTCGAGTTGGAAAAGAATAGTTGAACTCATCTGCATAATGGCTGATACCTTTCACTCCATTACGTTCCGATTCTCGGAATCCTTTTTCTGCCATTATTAGGTTGTGTTCCGAAGGGTCATTTAGGAGAAGAATATATTTGGCACCAATGAGAGGAAACGGGTCTCCCCGCAGTCTATATCCTAGACCCGATTTATTACGTTTACTATCAATCCAATCTAATGGGCCTCCTACTTGATATATTTTAATTTTGTTTTTTCCTAAACCTTTGAGATATAATTCAACATTGAAACTATAAATTGTTGATTGTTCATAACCCTTACTGTTATGAGGATTATGACGGTGTTGGATAATTCCTTCAAATTTCCCTACGACAATAATATCGGAATTACTTACCAGTGATGCTAATGTTGAAGGCACACCCATTGACGATCCCATAACAGAATAGTCAGCTTTGAACTTAGGGTCTAATGGCGTAAGAAATTTATACGGTACAGTAGGCTGAATCTGTTGTAAACATAGTACTAGGGGGATGAAAACTATCATTTTTAGAACTCCATTTTTAAGAGAATTTAATACGGTCTCGGATAAGTGCTGTTGATAATTGTAAAATCCCATAATTGTAATGTTTTTATGCCCGTCAAGAAATATGCTGCACTACAATCGTCTCGCATTAATGATAGATAGGTAATGTTGTGATCAAGGAAAATTGCATGGCCTAATTCATGATTCACAAGATTTAATATGTTTTTCCTCTCAGTAATTGGAGCACCAACAAAGCCATTTCCAAAAGGATCATGGTTAATATGGTTCTCATTGAATGAAATATCTCTGTCTTCACTACACTCACCCCAATGAGGATTTTCTTCATCTAATGATGTGGAATTCCATGTGATTTGGGGGTTCGATATTGACGCTGAAAAAGATATTTTTCCACTTACGATACAGGAACTACGTGATAATGCTACATAATCCGAAATATAAAATGGTGAATTATCAATATAATGACAAGGATTACTCGGCTCGAGTGGAACCAGCCAAGTTGTAGTAGTTGTAAAACTTCCAGTTACTCCCACCAGAGTTATCTCTATTGATTTTTCTATGGGTACAGGCTCAGACCAAGATGGAGTCCAAATTGCTTTGATAGGCACTACAGAATTTGGCATAGAATTGCTGGATTTGACAGTTATATAACAACGACCAGATGAATCTGTACTTGCACTACTTGAAGACAGAACTACATCATTTTGAAAACCAGAAGCAATTTCAAAAGATACCTCCTCACCTTCTTTTGGTGTATTTCCTATTCCCGTGAATACCGTTAGTGTTGTTTCTATTATGGGGTTTCCATTTGACCCATTTGAAATTGCTATTTCATTAATATTTCCTTCGGTTTGAAAAACCATTTTGGGAGCAGGTGCATTCTTGAATGCGTTTATTGATAATATCGCGGGCAAAATCATAACCAATAACATTATTGAATAATTTCCTTCAGTGGACTACTTTACTTAGTCTAACATATCCCCCCCCCGCAAGTGGAATATTTCACACTTGTGGCAACCAGGGGATATTCCTCCCACCCCCGTATGGCTCAACGCCGTGAGCACCGACCGCGAGCCGCCGTTCTAAGCATGTGTGGCTGAAGACGGTTCATACGGCGTACTCTTTCATCGTTGAGAGATCCGCCCACTCCAGTGCCAGCTCATTGGTCGCCTCCAGAACGATACCGGGAGCGAAGCCCGCTTGGTAGGCCTCTACCCAGCGTTGCATACACAGGCACCAGCGGTCGCCGGGCTTCAGACCAGGGAAGCTATACTCGGGATGCGGTGTGCTAAGATCGTTGCCGCGTGTTTTGGAGAACGCCAGAAACTCCGCTGTCAGTACCACACACACAAGATGCAGACCGAGATCCTCTCGGCCTGTGTTGCAGCAGCCATCGCGGTAGAAGCCCGTCAGGGGGGCGTGGGAGCAGGGGACGAGCGGGTCGCCTAGAACATTTCGTGCCATACTGAGTGTTTTACCTGGTTTTTGCCCGCCAGCGCACGACCATGTCGCAGAAGTCTGAGAAAATGCCATCGGCTTTGGCTTCCACAAAGAGTTTCTGGAACAGCTCCTCGCTGGACTTCACGTACTTGGGGAGCGCATCTTTTCGATGAGTGTACGGGTGCACTACCAGCTTGGCAGCATGGGCAAACTTCACTAAACCCGTCGGTTTTCCGTTCTTATCAAAGACGCTGGTGAGCGCGGGACCGATCCCATCGGCGATTTTTGCCAGCTCTTTCAGCCCCTCCGCCGTGTGGAGCGCCCGATAGTCCGTGCCATCGTCGCCCTTGGGCACATCATCTATCAGCATGACCAAGCGGCCTTTCCAGCCTAGCTCCGTGCGCAGGCGCTTGACTTCGCCCAGCTCGAAGCACTGGAGGAAGCAGTCATCCGATTTAGTTGCGTAGCCGTAGCGCTGGAGAATCGGCAGGACGATCTTGCTGATATCGTGGCCTTGTTGCCGGTGCCAATCGGGTGACTTTAGCTCAGGATAGACCCCCGCCTTGCGCCCCGTGCTCTTGTTGAGGCCTTGGATGAGCTCAATTTCCTCGATCAGGGTGGGAATCTCAAACGCGCCCGAGTGCGCGGGGAAGCGCCCCGAAAAGACCGCCGCGCCCGTTTTAGGATCGAAGCGCTCCGAGACTCGTAGCGTTTTGAGCTCCGCCAGCGTGAAATCGAGGGCGTAGTAGCGGCCATCGGGGCGCTTGCGACTGGGAAACTTGGTGGCGACATCACTGATGGTGTCAATATGAATATCGTGAAGCACAACCGGGATGTCGTCTTTGGTGAGCACTAGGTCCTGCTCCAAATAATCCGCGCCCAGGGCATGGGCCATCGCCTTGGCTTCGAGCGTGTGCTCCGGCAGGTAGCCGCTGGCGCCTCGGTGCGCGATGACGGTTGGTTTAAGCATTAGTTCTTTCATTTGAGTTTCCTTTTAGCGTGAGTCCGACAAAAAACATGGTGAGCAGGCAGCAGGCGATCATCGTGCCAAAGACGCCGCCCCAGCCAAAGCTATCCGCGATCCAGCCGACTCCCGTTCCGGCGAGCGCGGAGCCAAAAACATAGCCAAAGAAGCCCGTAAAGCCTGCCGCCGTGCCCGCTGCCTTCTTGGGAACCAGCTCCAGCGCGTGCAGCCCGATAAGCATCAAAGGGCCGTAGATGAAAAATCCGATCCAGATCAGCGAGGCCACATCCAGCCAGAGCGGCCCTTTGTTGTTCAGGCCGTAGACAACCAGCCCGAGCAGCGTGATGCCCATAAACAAAATGGTTGCCGGTGCGCGGCGGCTCCTGAAGTAGCGGTCCGAGACCCAGCCACAGAGAATTGTCCCCGGCACAGCGGCCCATTCGAACGCGGCCCAGGCGAAGCTGGACTCTTTAAAAGAGAAGTGCTTGGACGTCTCCAGATAGGTGGGCACCCAGTCCACTACCCCGTAGCGCACAAAATACACAAAGGCGTTGGCGATTCCAATGAGCCAGAGCGGCTTGTTGTTGAAGATGTTCTCAAAGAAGATCTCCTGAAACGAGAGCGCCTTCTCATGGGTTTCGGAGTAGCCCTCGGGGATGTCGCCTTTGTAGTGCTCGATAGGCGGCAGGCCGCAGCTCTGCGGGGTATCGCGCATCAGAAAAAACACCAGCACGCCAATCAGCGCGGCGATCCCGGCGTTAAAATAGAACTTTGCGCCCCAGTCATGAAAGAGAGTCACGCCCCAGAGCGCGATGGTCGCCACGAGCGCACTGCCAATATTGTGCGAGACGTTCCAGAAAGAGACCACGCGCCCACGCTCCTGGGCGCTGAACCAGTGCACCATGGTCTTGCCGCAGGGAGCCCAGCCCATGCCATTCACCCAGCCATTGAGGCTCTGGAGGGCGATCATGACAGCCAGCGATGTGTAGACTTCTTTGACAAAGCCAAAGATCATCAGAATTGCCGAGGAGAGCAGCAGGCCCAGTGGTAGAAACCAGCGCGGATTGCTCCGATCCGAGACTGCGCCCATCAGGAACTTGGAAAAGCCGTAGGCAAACGAGAGGCCGGTCATGACGGTGCCAAGGCTGGCCTTGGTGTACTGTGGGTACTCCTTGAGGATGTCCGGGATGGCGAGCGCGAAGTTCTTGCGGACGAGATAGTAGCCCGCGTAGCCGATAAAGATGGCAAAAAAGACCTGGCGACGGAGCCGGGGATAGTCGGCATCGGGAGGGTTCATAGACAATAGTCCTTTGCTAGAGTGCGGTAGCTCGCTACTTGGCGCTGCGTTTCGTCGGGGCTCCAGCCCAGCGCAAGAGCCATTTCGTCGGCGATCTGTGGAGCCGTCGCGGCGCTGGTTTTTGCATCCAGAAGTAGCGCACGGGTGCGGCGGGCAAGAAAGTCCTCGACCGTGCGGGCTTGCGTATTTTGCACGTGCCAGCGGATATCATCGGGCGTGCCGGGCTCCGCGCCGCTGCGCACTTCGTCAAGCGGCAAATCGTGCGTGCGGCAGGGACGTGGAGTAAGCCTCCCGAGGCGCTCCGCGTGATTGACCACGTCCTCGGCCATCTTGCGGTACGTGGTCCACTTGCCGCCCGTAATCGTCAACAACCCGGACTCCGACGCTTCGAGATGATGATCCCGTGAGAGCGAGGCTGTGTGTAGAGAGCGACCACCGCGCTGAACGAGGGGCCGTAGTCCGGCAAAGACACTGAGGACGTCCGTGGGAGATGGGGCTTGCGTGAGGTACTTTGCGGCGTGGGTGAGCAGGAATTCGACTTCTTCCCTTCTTGCCCGGGGCTCTAGTGTCGCTTGTGTAACGGGCGTGTCCGTAGTGCCGATCAGTGTCGCGCCGTGCCAAGGGATTGCAAAGAGCACCCGCCCATCAGAAGTTTTGGGAATCATGAGTGCAGTGTCTCCCGGCAGAAATTTTCGGGGAAGCACCAGATGTGCTCCTTGGCTGATCGTTAGCAGAGGAGGCGCTTTGGGCGCATCGTGCTGGCGTAGCGTGTCCGCAAAGACCCCCGTGGCATTAATCACGCAGCTTGCTCGCACGTCAAACTTACAGCCCGTCTCTGTGTCCGTGGCCTGCACTCCAACCACGCGATCCTCATGCTTGAGCAGACCATCGCAGCGGACATAGTTGTGTAGAGTCGCGCCGTGTTCTTGCGCGGCTCGCACCAGCGCGAGCGCGAGCTGGGCATCGTCGAACTGCCCATCGTAGTAGAGCACGCCCCCGCGCAGATTCCTTGGCGACACCGTCGGCACGCGCTTAAGCACATCGTTACGTGAGAGCAACCGAGACGGATTTTGATTCGCCTTGCCTGCCAGCAGATCGTAGAGCTTCAGGCCTATGCCATAGAACGGCTGGTCGAGGGCACTGTAGCTGGGGATCACAAAGGGCAGGGGCTGGACGATGCCGGGGGCATTGCGATAGAGTCGCTCGCGCTCCTGAAGCGCTTCCAGCACCAGCGAGAGATTGCCTTGTTTGAGATAGCGCACGCCCCCATGCGCGAGCTTCGTGCTGCGGCTTGAGGTTCCCTTTGCAAAATCGCTCTGCTCGATCAGGATCACGGAGTGTCCACGTGATGCCGCATCTACCGCCGCACCCAGACCCGTCGCGCCACCGCCAACAATGGCGATGTCGTAGTGGGGGGCAAGGGGGAAATCTCGGTGCATCGGTGCGCTGATACGATACCAAAATCAACTGTACAATACAAGCTACTATGAGGAACGAACTTTCCGGGGCGCAGATTGCCTCCTACCGTGAGAACGGCTTTCTGGTGATAGAGAACTTTCTAGACGCAAACGAGCTGGCGCACTGGCAGAACACCACGCAGGAGGCGGTAGATCAGCGGCTTGCCATGACGGCGGCAGGGGTGAAATCTACGGAGACGAACCGGATTCTCTCCAACCAGCAGAATCCCGATAGCTACTACGCCCAAGTATTCACCCAGTGCATTAAGTTGCTGGAAACCCACGCGGGCATGAAGGAACTCATGCTGGACCCGCGCCTGGGTGAGCTGGCGGCGACACTGGCGGGCATTGAGGGGATTCGGATCTGGCACGATCAAGCGCTCTTTAAGCCGCCCTTTGGCAACCCGACCGGCTGGCACTTGGACAACCCGTACTGGAGCTTCTCGACGCGCGACACGCTCTCACTCTGGGTGGCGCTCGATGATGCGACTCTGGGCAATGGCTGCATGTGGTACATTCCCGGCTCACATAAAACGGCGACTTGGGAAAACTCGGGAATCGGCCAAAATATGAGCGATCTGTTCAAAGTTTACCCCCAGTGGCGCGAGATCGAGCCCGTTGCCTGCCCGTGCCCGGCGGGCTCGGCGGTGTTTCACAACGGCCTGACCGCGCACGGAGCGGGGGCGAACATGACCAACAAGCCCCGCCGCGCCATGACCTGCGGTTACCTGCCCGACGGTTCCGTTTTTAATGGGACGCAGAATATCCTCCCTGACGACTACTTCCATTCGCTCAAGATTGGCGATCTTCTTAACAACGACGCACTCAACCCGCTGGTTTGGAAGAAGCCGGGCTAGACGCCATGCCGATGCCTTTCACAGACTCCACACCCCTCCTCAGCGAGGGCGAGGCTCTCCGCGCCCGCGCTGCAACCGACGGCTATCTGTTCTTTCGCGGTCTGCTCCCTGCCGAAGCGATCTTGCCGGTTCGCGCCGACTTGCTGGAGGTGGTGGCAAAACACGGCTGGCTTGCCGACGAAGCTACGGGGACGCTGAATGTCGAAGCCCTCGCCGCCGTGCCAGAGAGTGCAATGCGCACCGATATTGGGGTTTCAGTGGCGGCCTACGATGATGTGCAGCGGCTGGAAAACGTGCACCGGCTTCCACACCACCCGAGGCTACTTGCGCTCTATAAAATGCTCCTCGCCGACGAGGTGTTGGTGCATGCGCGGCATATTATCCGCATGATCTCCCCCCATCCCGCCATCTTTCCCACCCCCGCGCACCAGGATTTTCCGCTGGTGCAGGGAACCCAAAACACCTGGACGTGCTGGTTTCCCCTTGGAGAGTGCCCACGTACCATGGGCTCTCTCAAGGTTCTGAGCGGCTCGCACAAGCTGGGCTACCTGCCCCTAAAGCGTGCCCTAGGTGCGGGCGGGATCACGGTGCAGACTTGCCCAGATGAGGAGAGCGAAGACGACTGGGTGGAAGGAGATTTCGCCCTCGGGGATGTGCTGACGTTTCCGGCGCTCACGGTTCACAAGGCGCTCCCGAGCCAGTTCAAAGATCGGATTCGCCTTTCTTTTGACGTACGCTACCAGGCTCTCTCGGAGCCCGTTGAGGAGAAATCGCTCCTACCACACTGCGGACTCACCTGGAAGCAAATCTACGAGGGCTGGGAATCCGACGAGCTCCAGTACTATTGGCGCAAGCTCCCGCTGAATTACTCCGGCTGGAACCCCACACTGCTCCAATACGGCCAGCGAATCTGCTAGAATAGCCTTATGGACCCACGACGCGAAGCCGCACTGATCGAGACGCGACGCCAGCTTTTCTCGAGCTCTGCCCGAACGGGACTGGGCGCGGCGGCACTGGCAAGCCTGGAGGGTAAGGGGGCGCTGAAGGCGCTACACCACCCGGCCAAGATCAAGCGCGTGATCTATCTGTTCCAGAGCGGTGCGCCCAGCCACTTAGATCTCTTTGATCCGAAGCCGGGGCTGGAGAAACGTTTCGACGAAGACCTGCCCGATGCCATTCGCCAAGGCCAGCGCATCACCGGAATGACCAGCGGGCAGAAGCGCCTGCCGGTCGCGCCCTCGATGTTCAAGTTCGCGCCACGTGGCAAGAGTGGCATTGAGCTCTCGGAGCTATTGCCGTACACGAGCAAGATCGCGGACGAGATTTGCCTCATCCGCTCGATGCACACGGAAGCGATCAACCACGATCCCGCGATGACTTTTATCCAGACCGGCTCACAGCAGCCGGGACGGCCGAGCATGGGCGCGTGGCTGAGCTACGGTCTCGGGTCCGAAAATAGTGAGCTTCCCGCGTTTCTGGTGCTGCTCTCGCTGGCTTCCAGCGGGGCCAATGACCAGCCACTCTTTGGGCGCTTATGGGGCAGTGGCTTTCTTCCCAGCATCAATCAGGGCGTGAAGCTGCGCTCCGTCGGCGCTCCCGTGCTGCACCTCACCGACCCGGCGGGCTTCACGCGCGACGATCGCCGCCGGATGCTGGATGCGCTGGAGAAACTCAATGCGATGCAGTCTGCCAAGGTGCATGACCCGGAGATTGTCACCCGAATCGCCCAGTACGAGATGGCCTTTAAGATGCAGGCGAGCGTCCCCGATCTGATGGACTTGAGCAAAGAGTCGTCCGCCACGTTTGAGCGCTACGGCCCCGAGAGCCGCAAGCCGGGGACGTTTGCCGCCAACTGCCTGCTGGCCCGGCGGCTCGCGGAGCGCGGGGTGCGCTACATCCAGCTGTATCATCGAGGCTGGGATCAGCACGGCGGCCTGCCCGGCGCGATTCGGAGCCAGTGCAAGGACACCGATCAGCCATCGGCGGCACTGGTGCTGGACTTGAAAGAGCGCGGCTTGCTCGACGATACCCTCGTGATCTGGGGCGGGGAGTTTGGGCGCACGGTCTACTGCCAGGGGGACTTGAAGCGCGACAACTACGGTCGCGATCACCATGGGCGGGCGTTCTCGCTCTGGATGGCAGGCGGCGGGGTGAAGAAAGGCGTCATTCACGGAGCCACCGACGAGTACGGCTATAACATCACCCAAGATCCCGTGGCCGTCCATGATCTCAACGCCACGATCCTGCACCTGCTGGGCATAGACCACACCCGCCTGACGTATCGCTACCAAGGCCGCGACTTCCGCCTCACGGATGTGGAAGGCACTGTGGTCAAGAAGATACTGGCGTAGTCCTACCGCTCCAACCGGCGGGGTCAGGTAAAATCCCCGTATGAAGACAATTCTTGCCGCTGTGCTCGGCATCGCCGTTATCGGCTTTACGCTCCAGGCCACTCAGACACGAAAGTTAGGCAAGCAGTTCGATGGCACGTTTTTAGTCTCGTCGGGGCAGACTGTTGAGCCGGGGACGATTGCCTTCGACGGTCGCCCAGTAGATATCGCGTTGCATCCCGATGGCAAGACCCTCGCGGTGCTAGGGCAAAACAAAGTCTTTCTGGCGACGGAATCGGGTGTCATCGCGGGAACCGACGTGCCACTGGCGGCGGGGGCGGGCTTTCACGGCTTGCTCTGGAGCCCCGATGGCACGCGGCTCTTTGCGAGCGTGAGCAATGGGATGGTGCAAGAGTGCCTCTACGAAAGCGGTAAGCTGAGCGCGGGGCGCAAGCTGGAGTTTGGCGGGAAGGGCAACCCGCGCCCCGGTGGGATGTGCATCACGCGCGATGGCAGGACACTCTTTGTGGCCCTCATGGATCGCGATGCCGTGGCAGAGCTGGAGATTGTCAGTGGCAAGATCACGCGCACTTTCCCGACCCAAAAACTCCCGTTCATGGTAGCGCTCTCCGCCGATGAGAAGACACTGGTCGCCAGTAACTGGGGGGGACGGCCCGTCACCGATGACGACAAGCTGGAAAACGGGGAGCGGGCCGAGTCCAACGGAGCCTGGCTCGTGAGCGACCCGCGCGGCTTCACCGCCACGGGCAGCGTCAGTTTAGTGGCGCGGGAGGGCAATGGCAGTGCCACAACGCACGTGCCCATCGGGCTGCACCCGACCACGCTTTTAATAGATGGCAACCGCGCCTTTGTCACTAACGCCGCCAGCGACAGCATCAGCGTGATTGATCTCGCGCAGAAGCGCGTCGCCGCCACTTGGCCGCTCACTTGGGGCAAAAATAAACTCCTAGGCGCGATGCCAGGGGCGCTTGCGATGGCCTCCCCCCTAACCCCCACCCGGCGGGGGGACGATGCGGTTGGGGGCGTTTTATTGGTTGCGTGTGGCGGTGACAACGCTATCGCCGAGATGGATGCGGCGACGGGGAAAGTGCTTGGCTACCGGCCCGCAGGCTACTACCCCATGGCACTTGCCATTCCCCCATCGGACGGGGGCCAGGGGGTAGGCAAAGTCTTCGCCCTCAACACCAAAGGCAATGGCTCCGTCCGTAAAACCCTTCTGGGACAGCCGGGCAACGCGCATGATTTCCAGGGAAGCATCTCGGTGATTGACCGCAGCACGGATTTAAAAGCGGCGACGGCCAAAGTTGCCAAGCTCAATGGCTGGGACGCGCCACGCATCACGCCGAAGCTGAAGGTCTTTAACGGCGCGATCCAGCACATTTTGTATATTATTAAAGAGAACCGCACCTACGATGAGGTCTTTGGCGACATGAAAGAGGGCAATGGAGATGCAAAGCTCTGCGGACTTGGCGAGGAGGTGACGCCCAACCACCACGCACTCGCCCGCGCTTTCACGCTCTTTGACAATGGCTACGTCAGCGGGACGAACTCCGCCGACGGGCACCATTGGACCGATACCGCGCAGGCCAACGATTACTTAGAGCACATGTACACCGGCTACCGGACTTACCCCGACGATGGCGATGACCCAATGGGCGTGGCGTCGTCGGGGACGCTCTGGGATGCAGCACTGAGGAAGAAAAAGAGTGTCCGCATCTACGGGGAGTTCTGCGACGATGGCAGCAATATCATCACACCTAAACCCAAAGACTGGCTGGAGGTCTGGCAGGCGCGGGGCACCAACAAGTTCACGTATCAGTCCGTGCCGCGTGTGCACAGTGTCAAGGCGCTCGCGCACCCGAACTATCTGTACTGGCCGCTGCTCCAGAGCGATCAGGTCAAAGCGGATATTTTTATCGCGGAGTATGGGAAATTCAGTAAGGCCAACACCGTACCGAACCTAATGGTACTCTCACTGCCTTCGGATCATACCGAGGGACTCTCCGCCGAGTACCCCAAGCCCAAGAGCATGGTCGCCGACAACGATCTGGCGCTCGGGCGCATTATCGAGGCCGTGAGCAAGTCGTCGCAGTGGAAGAACACCGCAATCTTCGTGATCGAGGATGATGCCCAGGCGGGGCCTGACCACGTGGACGGTCACCGGACGGTCTTTGCCTGCTACTCACCCTACGTCAAGCGCGGTTTCGTGGACTCGAACTTCTACACCACGGTGACCATGCTTGCCACTATTGAGAAGATGCTCGGCCTGGACCCCATGAACAAGTTCGATGCCAACACGCCGCCGATGGCCGCCTGCTTTACCGACACGCCGAATTTCACCGCCTTCGCTTCCGTTCCCAATCGCACCAAGATCGGTGAGATGAACACGCCGCGCACCGCCCTCGCACCAAGTGAGAAAAAGTGGTACGACCTCTCCGCCTCACTGGACTGGAGCGAGATGGACGCTGCGGACTTCAACACGCTCAACCGCGTGCTCTGGCACAACCTACATGGGGAGAAGCCGTATCCTGCCCCCTAGCCCCCGTCCGATGGGGGAACTCAGGGGGGCTAGGCGCTCTGCTGGAGGGCTTGCTCGCAGGCTGTTTTCAGCCCGCGCTCGCTGCCAAAGGCCGCTTCCTCGATCCGGCGAATGAGCACTTGCTGCTCGGGGGTGTAGAGGACGGGAGAGAGCAGAGTCTCGCTGGCGGCGGCCAGAATCGCGGGTCGCTTGGGCGACCCGACGCGCTGGGCGGCGTAGGCGAGGCCCAGCGGAACGATGATAAAGGCCCACTGTTCGTAGGGCGTGTCGCGGAACTGGATCAGCAGAAAGACGAGGCCGATCATGGCCAGTGCACTCTCTTTAAAGCGCTTTTTATAGCCCGCAGTATCGGCTTCCAGTGCCTCGGCGAGAAAGCGAAGGGGGACTGTTGCATCCTCGCTTTTCTGGTGCTCGATAAACTCCGCCTTGAAGGCCTCTTGAAGTGCCTTTACTTCTTCGTCTTTGTTTCCCATGGCTCTATTCTATCGGCAGTTGCGTGGAAAGAGTCGTCCGATCTTCGACGGAGGCTTCTCTATTGAAAATCATCGAACGTCTCGTTACGGCAGCGCAAAAGCAACATAGCTATCACCGGATTTGGTGCCGATCTTGCCGCCTCCGCCTGCTGCGATCACCACAAATTGCTTGCCGTTGACCGAGTAAGTTGCCGGGCAAGCGTAGCCACCTGCGGGGAGCTTGTGCTGCCAGAGGAGCTTGCCGGTGTCTTTGTCAAAGGCGCGGAGCAGCTCGTCACGGGTGGAGGCGATAAAAATGAGGCCGCCTGCGGTGACTATCGAGCCGCCGAAGTTCTCGCAGCCCGTGGACTTATCGGCCAACTCGGGGTAGGAGCCCAGCGGGATGCGCCAGGCAAACGTGCCGTTGTTCAAATCCACGGCGGTGAGGCTGCCCCATGGCGGCTTCACCCCCGGGCGTCCGTCTTTGTCCCGAAGCCAGTTGTAGCCCATGAAGTCGTAGCCGCCACTGCTATTTGCCTTTAGCTGGACGACACTGGGGATGTTGTTCGTGTTGACAAACAAATAGCCCGTTGCGGGGTCGTAGGCCGAGCCACTCCAGTTTGCGCCGCCATGAAATCCCGGTGTGCAGATTGTCCCTTCCACGCTTGGGGGCTGACGCCACTGGCCGTAGCGTCGCCCGTTGGCAGGCACCGTGAGGTCGGCGTCGGTGATAACTTGAGGCGTGAGCGGCGGGGGCGCGAGTGGCATGGGCTGGGTGGGCGAGGCTTGTTCACCGGGAATATCTGAGGGCGGCGCGGCTTTCTCCACAATGGGGAACAGTGATTTGCCGGTTTTACGCTCAAAGACATAGACAAAGCCCGTCTTGGTGGCCAGCGCGACACACTCTTTGCCCTTCACGATGCAGAGTGTGGGCGGGCAGGGGTTGTCGTGGTCCCAGAGATCATGGTGCACGGTCTGGAAGTGCCAGAGCCGCTTGCCCGTTCTTGCATCGAGTGCGATCAGGCAGTTGGCAAAGAGATTCGCCCCATGCCGATCCGCCCCGTAAAAGTCCGATGCCGCTGAGCCGGTCGCGGCAAAGACAATCGCGTTTTTCGTGTCCACGGTGTATCCCGTCCAGGCGTTGGTTCCCGAGCGCTCGCGCCAGGAGTCCTTGGCCCAAGTGTCGTTGCCAAACTCACCGGGCCGCGGCACGGTGTAAAA
The DNA here is from genome assembly GCF_043757465.1 of Armatimonas sp. Lineage (GTDB taxonomy): Bacteria > Armatimonadota > Armatimonadia > Armatimonadales > Armatimonadaceae > Armatimonas. The sequence goes on along the minus strand of NZ_JAYVPL010000147.1, from coordinate 56,082 downwards.
ACGCCAGACTTCTTTGCCTGTGCGCACATCAAAGGCCCGAATATCACCCGGTGCGCCTGGCTGCCCCTCGGAGTTGATGATGGGCACGACCACCAAGTTCTCAAAAAGCGCCAGTGCCGACGTGCACCCGTAGTTGAGCTTGGAGAGATCGCGCTCGTAGCCATCGCGCAGGTTCACCACACCACCCTTGCCAAAGCGCACATCGGGCGTGCCGGTTCGGGCATCCAGCGAGAGGAGCTTGCCATCCGGGAGGGCGCAGAGAATCCGTGTGAGCTTGCCATCGGTCCAGTAGGTCAGTCCGCGATGCACCCCGCTGGACTTGGGATCGTGCACCCAGATCGGCTTGCCCGTCGCCGCCTCCAGTGCGACAATGCGCAGCTTCACGGTGGTGAGATACATCACGCCCTCAACAATGATTGGTGTGCACTCAATCGTCGTTCCCGCACCCGCATCACCCGTCTTGAACTCCCAGGCGAGCTTGAGATTCTTCACGGTCTTCTTATTGACCTGCATGAGCTTGGCGTGCCGCATCCGCCCCGCATCGTTGCCACTCTCTCGCCAGTCCACACTGGTTTTCGTATCCACCTTTGGCCACTTACCGGTCAGTTCCAGCCTCCACGGCGCCGCATCGCTTGCCACTTCACCACCCGTTACTCGTCTCAATCCCGCATCCCCCTCGCCCTCTTTTAAGGCAAACCGTGCCAATGTTTTGCCGTTGCGGGCGATCTGGATGTCTTCGAGCTGACCGTCACAGCCGAGGCCCTGCGGTGGGTAGCACCCAATCCAGAGCGGCCCGATGGCTGCCGTGACATGCGCCATCCCAATCTGCGCCTCAGCGGCTAGCTTCTCATCAACAAAGAGCTTCACACTGCTGGGTAAGTACTCAAAACGCACCGCGTGCCACTGTCCGTCACAGAGGTCGGTTTCTGACGTCACATTGGCTGGAGCCGCACCTGGCAGATAGACCGCGAGTTTCCCCGATCCCGCTTCCGTGTAGATCTCCCAGTGACGCGGTGAGTCTTTGTGGGAGCTGGCGACTAGGATGTTAAAGCCGTTTTTGGAGAAAAGCCGCGCTCGGCACGTCACAACCAGCGGCGGTTCTTGCCAGCGGGAGTCGCCGCTGGCTTCGTAACCACCCCCCCGGCCCCCGTCCGATGGGGGAGGGAGGGGATTCCCCCGCTGGGCGGGGGCTAGGGGGCTGGCAAGCACCTCCCGATTCCCGACCCAGGCCACGGCGCGACGGATCAGCTCGGCGTGAGCGGGTGTGCGGAGTGCGCCTGCATCGTGACCGAGAAGCGTCTGGAAGATGCGTCCCTTGCCCTCGGTGTAGGTGAACGCTAGAGGCTCGTCTTTGTTGGTTACTTTGGAGTGCGCGGTGAGCAGCGGCTCCACGGGGAGCTCCCCGACCTGCGAGCAGTACAGTTCGTCGGTAGTGGGGAACTGTGCGGGAAGCCCCGCTGTAAGCCGGTGCGCTGGCTGCGTCACCGTGACTGTAAAGCCGCCGTAGGCATCGTGGTTGGCCTTGCCATCTACCCAGACACGACGCGCGAGCCCGCCAAAGAACTCTGGCCAGTCGCGCCAGGCACCGTTGGCAAAATGGACCAGCACGAGCCCACCGCCACGGCGCACGAAATTGAGCAGTGCTGTGCGCTTGCCAGCGCTCAGGCTCGCCGATTCCCAGTTGCAGTAGTTAAGGACGAGCACGTCGGTGGTGCTGAGGTCGAGCGCCTCCGGGTTCTCGCAGACGGAGGTTTTGATGCGTTTGTCGTTGCCCAGAATCTCTGCAAGAGCAGGCGTGGTCTGCTGCCAGTTGTGCGCGGGGTGGTGCTTGCCCGTGAGAATCTGCACACGGAGCGGATCGTCGAGCGGGACGAACTTAGGGGTGCCCTCGGCCTTGGCGGCCCATATAATTCCCTGGATGATGAGCTTCTGGTAGCCCGGAATCGCCCAGTTTTGGTGACTATGACCGCCTGTGCAAGCGAACCCGCGCCCACCTGCCTGATCGGGACGGCTCACGCACCACGCGACAGTCTGGGGCAGTGTCTCGCCAGGTGGCAGCACCTGCATGAGAGGCTGGACAGTCCTCGGGTTGAGGCGCATTTTGTAGTACCACTCTTCCCGCACCGCAAACGGCGTCACTCCCTCGGTAATCCTGTGTGGCACCAAGCGCGGCGTGGACTCGAAGTGCTGGATGGCAGATGCCCAGTGGTTCGCCCCACTGCCCGATTCGTAGTCAAAGTGCCCGCCAACCCATGTGAGATATTTTTGGCTGTGTGCCAGCGGGCAGAACGTCGCGTAGTGCAGTGTCACCAGGCCACACCCGCGCTTCATCTGCCGCTCGATCACTGCCATGCGATTGCCGATCAGCAGCGGATGGTCGCTCTCTTTATGGTCCGAACCATCGGCGTAGAGCACGATGCAGTCCGCGTCCTCCAGCGTTTTCTCTGCGTCTCCCTCAGGCCAGCCGTAGAGATGCACCTCGGTCTGAGCAAACGGAGCCAGCGCCTTGGCAAAGAGCCGCAGGCCCCTCTCGTACTCATGCTCCCCTGGCCCATGGCTCTTAGTGCCCGCCAGAAAGACGATCTTTGTCATAACTTACAGAACGCGTGAGAGGATCGCGAGGGTCTTCTCGTCGAGCTTGCGGTAGTCTGGGATGTTGTAGCGGCTACCCGTTCGGTCCGTGAGCAGCACACGCCCGCCGCTGACTTCCTGGATCGAGTCCTTGAGGTTCTGCACCGCGAACTTGCGCGCACCTTTATCCGTCTCGACCTCGAAGTTCACGGTGTCGTACTCTTTCTTGACCATAGTGACACGCTGAATGGTGGGGACAAAGTAGCGACGCTCCAGCTCCTCATCCAGGATCTTGCGCGACTCCGCATCGAGGCCCGTGAGCTTCTCTAGCATTCCGACATCTTTATCCTTGGCATCGCGCAGGCCGATGTACTGGTCTTGTAGCGAGAGTGGGAACGCCCGCGCGATCTGGCAGATGAGAACTGTCCGCTCGTAGCCGATTTTCGGGTCCGCAATCGTGGCACGCACGGCACTGCCACCCGTGCGAAAGAATGTGACCGTCGCCGGATCAAGAAAAATCAGATCGAAATCAGTGTTGGCACTTTGTTGCATGATTTACTATTTACCTTCTGCAATATGCAGTAAAATTCCGAGAACCTCGCTCCCATCGCCGAGGGAGCGCTCCTGGTTCTCCAGAAAAACCGTCTGGCCTTCCAGCTTCATAAAACGCCACGCGAGGCCCGACGTGACCGTGCCCCAGACTGTGGGCAACGGATGGCCTTCCCGCTGGTTGAAGAGCTGCACGGCTACCATCTCGGCGAGGCACTGCCCCAGCCCCGGACGCAGGTTCTCGCTTTTCGATTCTACCGCTGCAAAGACCGGCGATTGAAGTACGTTTTGCTCGGGCGATTTCGCGAGAAGAAAATCGCACGCCCCGGCAAGCCCTCGCGCCGGGTCTACGTCAAAGGCCACGCCGGAGAAGATCGAAATCTGGCCGCCCGTGCGCTGGCGAAGCTCAAAGAGTAGGGGAGCGACCAAGTACTCCGAGCGCGCTTTCTCCGTTGCCACTCCTAAAGCGATCGTTAGATACTGCTGCAAAAGCCCCGCCATTGGCTCTGAGACGGCAACCGGCGCAACGCCTGCGAAAATCTCCGGCACACTCACTAGAGTCAGCTCTAGCTCCTTCAGTGCTTTTTCGAGGGTGAACTTTGAGTAAGCCATAGGTCTCCTAGTTGCCCTCGGCAATGTACAGTAAAATTCCTAGAATCCCCGCCACTCCATTGAGAGAGCGCTCCAGATGATCCATTGTCACCATCTGGCCTTCCAGCTTCAGAAAGCGCCAGCTTAGCCCTGTTGTCACGGCCCCCCAAATGCACGGCAGTGGCTTGCCCGCGTTCTCATTGAAAATCTGCGCTGCGATCATTTCTGCGATGCACTGACCCAGTCCCGGCGCGAGGCTCAGGTTCTTGGCCTCGACAATGGCAAATGCCGGAGCACGTAGCACGGACTGAAGCGGCGAGCGGGAGAGCAAAAAGTCGCACTCGCCGTTCAGACCGCGTGCGGCATCTACGGTAAAATCCACCCCAGAGAACAGCGAGATACGCCCCTCCATCCGTTCTCGAACCTCAGCGAGCAAGGGAGCAAGAACAAACTCGGAGCGTGCTTTCTCTGTGGAGATAGCCTCGGCAAGTGGTATGCCGCGTTTGAGAACCGCCGTGAGAAGCTCGCTCGGCTCGGCAGGCGCTACATCAGGAAAGAGATCAACGCCTTCAATGAGAGTGATGTCAAAAGTGTCCAGAACTTGTCCCAGCTTAAACTTTGAGTAAGCCATTAATGACTCCGTTCGAGGAGGACATTCTCTGCCCATTTCTGGTTTTCGGTGTTGAGAGCGGGAATCAGGGGCTGGTCGTAGTCCAGAATGCGGCTGTAGGCTCCTCGGTCGTAAAGGGTGTCCAGAGCGTTTTGGAGATCGAGTGGAATGTCGGCGGCTTCATCGGTAAGAGGTACGGCAACGGTGGGGAGCCGCTGCGAAAGTGGGATGGCCCAATACTCTACCCGATGGCGCTGATGGGCACGGTGCAGGCAGACGAGATAGTCCCAGGGTTTGCCACGCTGACGAAGGCGTGCCAGCGGAATATGCGCGGTGTGCTCACCGCAACGTAAAAGATCAATCTCAATCAGATGTACGTCGCTCTTAAGAATCTCGGCTTGTTTACGTTGATATTTGCGTCGTCCTTCACGGGACTTATTGACGGGGCTGAGCAGCTCAATAGTGGTAACAAGCTCTCTATCTCGCACTGTGATGACATTGATGAAGCGCTGTTTGACTTCGATAGACTCCAGTTGCATGACTTCGGCGGGAGTGACCGCAGGACGCTCTAAAAGAGCAGTGCTGGCACTTGTGGTTTTTAAGCGAGACTCGAAGGGACGAACGAGTCCGATATCAGGGATAATCTCGCGCTCTTCCTGAAAGACGTAGCAACGCTCTTCGGCAACGGCGGCGAAAGGTAGGGGAAGGTGAGCGTTGAGTTGCTCCACCAAGACAGCAATCAGCAGGCTATGAACGCCGCGCCAGTTTTCGGGCAGCTCAAGGTAGGGATCCATTCCAGGAAACGGGCCAGGCATAATACTTATTCTATCGCGGCTACTCTTCCAAAATCATGTTCTCGGACTTGAGTTTGTTGACTTCAAGCTGCATCTCGACGAGCTTTCTGAAGATGCCGTTGTCTTTCTCCATCAGCTCGGCGTGGGTGCCCATCTCGGCGACGCGGCCTTTCTCGATCACCACTAATCTATCGGCGTTGCGGAGCGTAGAAAGGCGGTGGGCGATGGCGAACGTGGTGCGGCCCGCGATCAGGCGCTGGATGGCTTCCTGGATCTGCTTCTCGGTCTCGGTGTCCACGGACGCCGTGGCTTCGTCGAGGATCAGCACTTTCGGGTCGTGCAGAATGGCGCGTGCGATACTAATGCGCTGGCGCTCGCCGCCGGAGAGCCGTGCACCGCGCTCGCCCACTAAGGAGTCGTAGCCGTCGGGGAAGCGCAAGATGAAGTCGTGGGCGTTGGCGGCTTTTGCGGCGCGCATGATCTGCTCAAGTGTGGCGTCCGCTTTACCGTAGGCGATGTTCTCCGCGATGGTGCCGGGGAAGAGAAACGGCTCCTGGAGCACGATTCCCATCTGGCTTCTGAGATCTTGGAGCTTGACTTTCTTCATCTCGACACCATCAATTAAGATACGTCCCTCACTCGGATCATAGAAGCGCGAGATCAGGTTGATAATCGTGGACTTGCCTGCGCCGGAGTGCCCCACGAGGCCGATCATCTCGCCGGGCATGACATGCAGATCCACGTTCTCTAAGACCCGCCGCGCTTTATCGTAGCCAAAGCTGACATTCTCAAAGAGCAGCTCACCCTTCATGTTGGGCATGGCAACGGAGTCGGCGCTGTCGGCGACATCGGCCTGGGTATCCATCACCTCAAAGACACGCTCGGCGCTGGTGAGCACGCGGCCCAGCCAGTCTGCAATTCTTGTCATGCCCTGGAGCGGGCCGTAGAGCTGCCCGAGGTAGTAGAAGAACATGTTCAGCGTGCCGAACGTGATCTCTTCCGCGATCACTTGCTGCCCGCCGACATACCAGACAATAAACCCGCCGCTGGTCATGAGAAAACCCAGAATGGGCAGCAGCGTCGCCCACCAGTTCTCCAGATCTAAGTTTGCGTGGTAGAGCGCACCCACCTTCTGGTTGAAGCGCGCCATCTCCCGATCCTCTTGCGCAAAAGCCTTCACGACGCGAGTGCCATTGAGCGCGACCGCGATACTGGCCGTCATGGACGAGCGCAGGTTCCAGAGTTTCTCTAATCGTCCCCACAGAAACTTCCAGATGCGGGTCGTGCCGAGTATCACGAGCGGGATGGGGATCATCACCAGAAGCGCGAGCCGCCAGTTCTGGGTGAAGACAATCACGAGTGTCCCGACCAGCATCAGGCCATTGACCACGAGCATCTGGAGGCCGTCTACGAGGAAGTTATTGAGCTCGTTGACATCGGAGGTGACACGATTTAACAGCGCGCCCGACTGCCGCTTGTCGTAGTACGAGAGCCCGAGCTTCTGGAGTGTCGCGTAGGTCTCGGTGCGGATCTGCCGGGTCATGGTCAGCGAGAGATACGCAGTGAGGCGCGAGCGGAAGATGCCCATCACGAGGCCCAGCACGGTCGCGCCGATCATCACGAGCACCCAGTAGATCAGCCCGTGTAGCCGGTCGGCGGCGGCGACTGCCACTTTGGGGACGAGCACATCGTCGGTGAGGCGCTTGACAATCCAGCCGGGCAGTAGCTGTAGCGCCGTGCCCGCGATCATCAGAGTGGTGACGATAACGGCCTGGAGCTTGTAGCCCTTGGCGTAGCCGAGCAGTCGGGTAAACGTCGCGCGCTTGTCAAAACAGTGGCGGCAGACATCGGAGTCCTTGGGCAGGGCGCGGCTGCACTTGGGGCAGAGTTTTTCTACCTCCTCCAGCTCAGCATCGGGCAGATCGCGCCCCTTGGCGATGGCCTCCATGACACGCGCCACGCCCGCCATGCGCCCGCCCAGCGGCGTGGTGTAGCGTGCCAGCTCGATAATGTCCGAGCCACGCGAGACGGTCAGCGCCCCGCCGCCCACCAGCGACTCGGTCTTTGCGCCGGTGATCTCGCTGACGAGAACCGAGAGGTCCAGATGCGCCGCTGAGCCGCTTGCGCCGTTGGGGGAGTAGACCCGGATCGCGTCCGCGTCCATGGTTACCCACCGCTCGCCGATTACACCGCTAGTATTGATATCCGCCTTGACCGCGAGGGTGAGGGGATCAGAACCGTGGCCATTCCGCTGGGCCTGGAGCGCCGCCTCAACCGAGGCGGGAAGCTCTTCGAGCATTGCCATAGGTAGTAGTCTACCCCCGCAAACGGTTTTTTGACAGGCTTTTGAGTAATTTTGTGTATAATCTCCGCGTAAGTTGCCGGCCTGAGACGCATCAGCCACGGCACCGCTTCAGGGTAGACAGTGTTTCTGCCTGAGGCACAAAGGATAGAGTTCATAGTTTTTTCTCGTTTCGCAAACACACGCGGCACGCTTGCCGCACTCACACTTCTCGGACTGGCGGCGCTCCCACAAGCGGCGCAGGCAACGATTACCACTTTTACAAACCGTGCTAGTTTTCTGGCGGCACTACAGCCAGGTTTCTTTAACGATGATTTTGCGGGTGTCACAAACGGCGGAATCCAAGGGGCCTCTGCAACGCGCTCTGGCAACGGTTTCTCCGTCACGTACACAGCACCGCCGAGTGGATTGTTCTCGATTGCCGGAGCCATGTCTACCAATGATGCAACGAACAACCTAGTGGCGACGGTGAGCAGCTCCCCGGCACAGGTCTTCGCTTTCGGTGCGGATTTCTTCCTGACCGATAGCGGTGGTAACTTCCAACCTTTTGTAGGGAACTCTGTCTCCGCCTTCGCTTCCAACGGAGTGGATGCGGACTCCCCTCTCGCGGCTGGCGTAAACTCCGTCACTAACTTTTTCGGTTGGATCTCCACCACGCCTCTCGTCTCCGTGACAGCCAATGCGGGGGGACTCACCCCAAATCGATGGAACACGATGGACAATGTCGTGGTAGGAGTCGCAGCTTCTTCCGCTGCTCCTGAGCCAGGCACGCTGGCTCTTCTTACTTTGGGTATCGCAGGTGGCATTGCGATCAAGCGTCGCAAGTAATTGTATCTCCCACTCTTGCAAATGCATCGGCAACCGCATAGCGGGGGGGACTAGGGTCGGGGAGTAACTTGCCCCCTAACCCCCCACCCAAAGGGTACCCGGCGGGGGGACAATAAGGAATCCGATTTCTTCTATCTCCCCCGCCGGGCGGGGGCTGGGGGGGCAGCCGTCGCGAGCACTTCGGTGCTGTGGCGGCTCAGGTAGGCCATGACTTCGGTATGCATACGCTCGATCTCGAAGCGCACGATGCGCTCTTGGGTCACTTTTAATTCCTGGTCGTGGTGGATCACAGGAAGGCTCATCTGTAGTGTCCGCCCATAGCAGAAACGAGCAGTTCTAGCCGCTGAAGCGAGTCGCGTTTTTGTGAGAGAATCGTCTCCAATCCGATGAGAGACTGCGCGTGCGCCGCTTTCTCACGCTCGCGCTGGGCACGCTGGGGAGCAAGCCGGGCTTCTTCGGCGGCTTCGACTTGGGCGTAGAACGCGGCTCGGGGAGGGGTAAGGGGCGATTGGGGCAATGAGCTGGGGCAGATTGCCAATAGGTTTGAAAAAGACGAACCTGGTATATAATAGAGGTGTGTACCGTCTGGGGTGGGCGTTTCAAGGAAGATCATCTGAACGCGTCAAAGCGCATCCTGGATAGATGATGACAAGGTTAAAAAAATTATATGACTCGTACTCGTTTCTCGCGTTGCCGTTGTCGTGTTTCGATACTGTCCCTTCTCGTGGGGATCGCGCTCTCCCCCGGGGCGCGGGCACAATCTCTGACGACGTTTTTTAATAGCAATAATGGCAATAGTCAGGGCGGGGGCGTTTTCTTTGATCTGAATGCAGTTTCCGCTCTCACCCTCACCAGCCTGGGAGTCAATGCCAACGTGGGGACGGCAAATCCAGGCTCGATCTCGCTGGGAGCCCCCATCAGCCTTGAGGTCTGGACGCGCTCTGGAACGGCAACGGGTTTTGAGGGGAGCGCGGCAGGGTGGACACTGCGCTCAACAGGCTCTGGTGTTGCTGCCGCGATCAATACACCTAGTCAGGTTGATATTACCGACTTTGTGCTGGGGCCCGGGGTCACGGGTATGGCGATTCATAACATCGGCTACATCGCCCAGTACACGGGCACTACACTTGAGCCTCCCCCAAGTTTGTTCTTCTCCAATGTGGATCTCTCGCTGAGCGCGGGCTCTGCAACCAACGATTTTTTTGTTGGGGGGACTGTACGTACGCCGCGTGTCTGGAACGGGACGATTTTCTACTCGGGTGGCTTTGTCGGCCCGGAGCCGGGCACGCTGGCGCTTGTGGCGCTTGGCATCGTCGGTGGAATCGTGGCTCGTCGGCGCAGGTAGGCGATTCTTCGGCGCGGTCGGGTACAATGGCGCGACGTGATTCGTAAACGTGCTGCTACCATTGTCTCCGTGCAGGCCCTTGCCGCTCCGGGACACTTTGTTTTAACCTTCGACGACCCTGAGACGGCGTGTGATGCACGGCCCGGGCACTTTATCGCGGTGGGGGCCACCACGCCTGCCAATCCGGGAAGCTCGATCCTGCGCAAGCCCTTCTCGATCTTTACCGTGGACAGAGAGGCGGGCCACTGCTCCATTCTCTTCTCCGTCTACGGGCCGACGACGCGCACTATGGCCCAGTACGAGCCGGGCGATAGGCTGGACTTTCTGGGGCCGCTCGGAGGGCGCGTCTTCGATGCCGACCCGCATGCCGATGTCCATCACGTGCTGGTGGGCGGCGGCTACGGGGTTCCGCCGCTGAACTTTCTGGCCAAGACCATCAAGGCCGCTAACCCGAGCGCCAAGGTCACTCTCATCTACGGAGCCCGGAGCGCGAATCTGCTCGTCGGCGATGAGGGCTTGCGCGAGGCGGGCGTGGAGATTATCGCCTGCACCGACGACGGCAGCCTTGGGGTGAAAGGGCGTGTGACGGACGGCTTGCTACCACTGCTTTCCCCCCTCGCCCCCGCCAGCGGGGGGACCAGTGTCTGTGTTTATACCTGTGGTCCAACCCCGATGATGCGCGCCGTCGCCGAGCTGTGTATCGCCTATAACAAACCCTGTCAGGTCTCGATGGAGACGCCCATGCCCTGTGGAATCGGAATCTGCGTGGGGTGCGTGCTCCAGAAAGCCGATGGCAGCTTCTCGCGCACCTGCACCGATGGCCCGGTCTACCCCGCAACGGAGGTCACATGGCAGTGAATGAGGTCACATGGCAGTGAATCTTGAGGTGAAGATCGGCTCGATGACGATGCGCACGCCCGTCACCACAGGCTCCGGCACCTTTGGCTTCGGCTCCGAGACCAAAGACTTAGTGGATCTGAGCCTGCTTGGCGCGGTCTGTGTCAAAGCAACGACGCGGGAGCCACGCCGAGGTAACCCACCCGTGCGCATGTGCGAAACGGCCTCGGGAGTGCTCAATGCGATTGGCCTACAAAACGGCGGTATCGAGAACTACTTGCGCGAGAAGCTCCCGTTCCTGCGGCAGTTCGATGTTCCGATCATTGTCAACGTGCCCGGCGAGAGCCCCGAGGATTTTGCCTATGTGGCGCGGCGCTTGACGGAGGGAGGCGGGGCGGACGCCATTGAGCTGAATATCTCGTGTCCTAATGTCTCCCATGGCCTGGACTACGCCACCCAGCCGCACCTGACGGCGGAAGTTGTCGCCGCCGTACGCGCCGTCACCGACCTGCCGATCATTGCCAAGCTCTCGCCCAATGTCACCGATATTCGGCCCGTCGCTAAAGCCGCTGAGGATGCGGGGGCCGATGCTATCTCGCTGATCAACACCGTGATCGGAACCGCGATAGATGCCCGCAAGCGCACGTTTAAGCTCGCGAATAAAACGGGTGGCCTCTCGGGGCCCGCAATTAAGCCGATTGCCCTGCTCGCCGTCTACCGAGTTGCCCAGACCGTGGAAATTCCGATTATCGGAATGGGCGGTATTATGAACGCTACCGATGCCGTTGAGTTTCTGCTGGCGGGCGCAACCGCTGTGGCCGCCGGAACCGTGAACTTCGTCAATCCGCTCGCCGCTATCGAGATCGCAAGTGGGATCGCCGATTATTTAGAGAAGAACGGCTTCGACGACGTCCGTCAGATCATCGGGGCTGTACAATAAGCTAAATCTATGCCTTACCGAACTTTACCCATTGGGGACAATGCGCCCGACGAAGTGCACGCCGTCATCGAGATTCCGCGTGGCTCCTCCAATAAATACGAGTACGACAAAGATCTGGGGGTCTTCAAGCTCGACCGTCCGCTCTACTCGCCGCTGTTCTATCCGTTTGACTACGGCTGGATCGCTGGAACCATGAGTGCCGATGGCGATGCGCTCGATGTTCTTGTGATCGGCTCGCACCCCACTTTTTGTGGCTGCGTCGTGAGCTGCCGCCCGCTCGGAGTCTTGATGATGCGCGATGAAAAAGGTGCTGATGAGAAAATACTCGCCCGCGTCGCCCACGACCCGCGCTTTCATGGCGTCAGCAAGCTCGAAGATGTCCCGGAGCACTACTTGCGCGAGATCGAGCACTTCTTTGATGTGTATAAAACCCTGGAGAAGAAATCGGTTCAGATCGGCGAGTGGATGGATGTCGAGCGTGCCAAAGAGATGATCAACACCTGCCGCCTGATCCACAGCGCGGTGTAGCCATGCGTGACGAACTGCTCGGAATTTTAGAGAGTTTCCCGGGTAGGCGCGTGCTTGTGGTTGGCGATCTGATGGCCGATGAGCATATCTGGGGCCATGTGAACCGCATCTCGCCCGAGGCGCCTGTGCCGATTGTCGAAGTTGAGCGGGAGACCTTTGTGCCGGGCGGGGCGGCCAACACGGCGGCGCAGCTTGTGGCGTTTGAGGCGGAGGTCTTTGTGGCGGGCGTGGTCGGCGATGATGTGGCAGGGGGGAAGCTACGAGAGGCGTTGCGGGCACTTGGGGCGGATATCTCCGCCGTGGTGACGGCCCCCGACCGCCCGACGACGCGCAAGACGCGGGTGACGGCGGGTTCGTACCAGGGGGCGCAACAGATCGTGCGTGTGGATCGCGAGCTGCGTGCCCCGCTCACCGCCGAGACGGAGACCGCGCTGGTGCGTGCCTGCGAGGAAGTTCTAGAGGCGGGCTGTGATGCACTGCTCTTTTCAGACTATCTCAAGGGCGTCCTGACCGAGACACTCGTGGCGCGCCTCAGTGCGGCGGCGCGTACACGGGGAGCTGTGGTGACGGCCAACCCGAAGCCCGCAAGTGTCGCGTTCTATAAGGATGCGGATCTGATCCAGCTCAACCGAAAGGAAGCAGATGAAGCTAGCCGCACGACGCTGTTTGAGTCACTGGACGATACGCTCTTTCACGACGCGGGAGCGCGGCTGCGTGAGGCGCTCGATGTGCGCAATCTTCTTGTCACGCGCGGCGCACGTGGCCTGACGATCTTTGAGCCCACGCGCTTTGTGGATGTCGCCGCTGTTCCGGTCGAAGTTTTCGATGGCACGGGCGCGGGCGACTCCACGATTGCGGGGATCACGATGGGGCTTGCGGCGGGGGGAACCATTGAGCAGGCCGTGCGCCTGGGAAATGCAGCGGGCGGGGCCGTCGTTCGGCATGTCGGCGTGGTCACCGCACGTCGTGAAGAAGTCGCCGCGCTACTGTAGTCTCTTGGTTAGGGCTTGCGCTGGAAAAGAAAGTTGCCACGGTATTCCGTGGGGTAAGGGGCTGAGAGGTTGCGAGTGCAGCCGTTACTGAGAACTTCCCGAACCTGGTAGCCACGAGCAACCATCAGCTCGATAACGGCTTTGCCTGTGGTGCCGTAGTGTTCCAGATGCCTGTCTTCCACTTCGATCAGCACAATGGGAGGAAGCAGGTAGTCTTTCACGGCGTTGAGAATCAGCCCCTCTGCGCCTTCCGCATCCATTTTCATTACCCCTGCCTCGCGCATTCGGGAGAACTCCGTCAGCAGACTTGCCAAGCTACGGGACTGCACTTCCACCTTCTTCTGTTTTGTTAAGGCGCTCTTCTGTTTTGTTAAGGCGCTTTTTTCGTTCTCGCGCTGAATGTGCCCCATCCCGAGTGAGCCGATATTGAACTCAAAAGTGAGCATGCTATCGGTGTCGCTCAGGGCCGCTTCGATAACCTGGATGGGCGCAATTTCCGGGTTCAGTCCGACATTGGCTTTTAGGAAGGCAAGGGTGTTGGGATTGGGTTCGATGGAAAATACTTGCCCACTCCTCCCACTGCGTGCCGCCGCCCAGAGGGAGTAGAATCCGATATTGGCTCCAATATCAATAAACACCGCGCCTTCGGTAACATAGGGCTCCAGGCACTTCACACAGGCCGTCTCCCAAACACCTGTGTAGTAGAGGTTCCTTTGCATCCCATCGTGTAGGTTCAGAGACATCCGTGTCCCGTTTCGGAGGGTCACAGTGAGGGCGCTGGCCGGGGCTTTCAAGCGCTTGCCCGTGCCACCGATTGCCCCATAGAGCTGCTCCGCGAGGCGGGAGGGGAGGTGCGTCAACAGAGAACGAAGGCCATTACGAAGAGGGTTCGAGTCTGTCGAGAGCGAGGCTAGAGGCATGATGTGAGCTTGCAGTATACCACTTCTCCCTCGGCGATTTAAGGAGGGCTAAGCCAGCCGGTGGCGTTGCCGACAATCTGGCCGTCGTCGGGCCGGGTATCCAGAAGAATCAGATAGAGCCTCTCGTTTTCGATGTAGCCACCAATCAAGTAGGGGGCATTGGCGTAGCGTCCTTGTTCGGCGGCACGGGCAAGCTCACGCAGAGACTTAGGGGAGAAGTTGCGTAAGATCTCGCGTAGCTCCACCGTTTTTTCCGGCTCCAGCGGGACACCCAGAGGCCTGCCGTCGTCGCTGCCAAAGAAGACTTTCGCAATCTGGGGGCGGATCAGTAAGTCATCGGGAGAGACGCGGGACTCATCACGTATGGGGAGGATGATAAGCGGGAACTTGGTACCGGGTTTCTCCAATACCTGGAGCTGCCGTTTGAGAGAGCGCGCCGCTAGCTGGGCCGCCGTCCGGATACGCTCATCACGCTCCTTGAGCCGGGCGGTATCCAGCGTGGCTCCTGCGCCTGAGATTAGCTTCGAATCGTACCAAATGCAGCCTGCGGCACGCTTCACATGATCGCCTGTCGGACCGGCCGCGAACGTCCCGGTTTGCTTGAAGTCATTGGCATAACGCACAATAAGACGCAGGAGGCGCACCCCCTTGATTTCTAGATCTACGGGTTGTGGGCGGGTTCGTTTTGCCCCCCCCTCATCGGTGAGCACCGGGTAGAGTGTGGAGCGAATCGCATCCGAGCGGAAGAGCAGCTTGTTGTCGCCGTAGACCTCGAAGTAGCAGTAACCGGTCCCCAGTTTTGCCTCATCATCATCGCGACCCACCATCGCCTGAAAGCGTAGGAACTTGCCCTGAACGGGGATTGTCATCCCGCAAATCTCGCCCGGCCCCATGGGATCGTCTTTGACATCCGCTGACATCCCGTGCTCGAAGCGCTTGCCATTGACCAGCACCTTGCGTGGGGAGAAAACCAGGTTGCCATCGTAGCGCACACCCGGCGCTTTAAACAGGCTCTCCAGCCATACCTCGCCGCCGGGATTTTCCAGAGGATTGACAGGCACAATGACAACGGAAGGATCTTGTTGCGCGGTGGCACGGACACTGAGAGAAAGCCCGAAAAGGGCTACAGCGAAGCGACGACGCGTCATGAGAAACCCTCCAATACGAGAGGAACGAAACAATCCGCCTGGCAAGATTCGAACCTGCGACCTTTGGCTTCGGAGGCCAACACTCTAATCCGCTGAGCTACAGGCGGGCATGGATTGACAGTATACCGCCGGTTAGTCGGCTCCGCAAACGCCTACCGAGGACCATTTTTCTGGCGCTTCTCCAGCTTTTGAAGCTCTTTTTGGGCCTGTTGCTCGTGTTTCTTCGTCAGGGGCTGCAGCTCCGAGGCGCTTTTCTGCCGAAAACACCAGACAAGCAATGCGATCACCCCAATCACCCCGACGGCGATGAATAGATACGAGAGCCAGCCCACCACCAGAGCCAGGAGCCAGAATGCGGCAAAGAGAGCCAGAAAGATGAGAATCAGGCGCACTGTGAGAGACATTGCCTGATTGTACAACAAACTTCACCCAACGTATTATCCCGGCACTCGGGCGTGTGCTTGGGGACGATACTCTGCCACTGGAGATGCTGCTTTCACGACCCACCAGGCGCGCGCTGGTGCTCGACGATCTTCAGTTCCTGACCGAGGCCAGCGATGCGTTTTCTCTCGCACTGGGAAGCCGCACCGCGTCCAACCTGCCCCCCTTGCTCCCCGATACTCTGGCGCTTTTGGAGGCCAGAACCCAGGTCAGGACTCAGGCGGCTTTTTGTTGAGGAGTCGCCTCAGCCGCCAGATAACGGCTTAGCTCGTGGGCGGGCATGGGGCGGGCAAAGAGATAGCCCTGACCAAAGCTCGCCCCCAGAGCGGTTAAGCGCTCCTGCTGGCTCACTTCCTCAATGCCCTCCGCTGTGACCGATAGCTCCAGGGTTTGGGCCAGTGCGAGAATGGTGCGGATGATCGCCTCATTTTGAGTGACGAACTTGGGATCCGCATGACTCAGGGCACTAACAAAGCTCCGGTCCACCTTGAGTGCCTTTACGGGCAAGCGGCTTAGGTAAGACAGGGAGCAGTAGCCTGTCCCGAAGTCATCCAGGCTTAATCGAACCCCCAGCTCCTCCAGTGCATGCAGGCGGGCGATTCCACTCTCGATATCGCTGAGCAGAATGCTCTCCGTGAGCTCCAAGGTGAGAGCCGCGGGTGGCAGACCCGTCTCACGTAGGATCTGTCGTACCATGGGGACAAAGTCCGACTCGCGGAACTGACGCTCGGAGACATTGACATTGACCTGGAGACTGCGATTACCGAGCACGCCGCGCCACTGAACGGCATCATAACAAGCTGCCCGTAGCAGTGCGACACCTAGTGGGATGATAAGACCCGTCTCCTCGGCGATGGGGATAAAGCGGCCCGGTGGTAGGTAAGTGCCCTCACTTGTCTGCCAGCGCGCGAGCGCCTCTACGGCAACGACCGCGCCTGTCTTTAGCGAGAGAATCGGCTGGTAGTAGGGCTTAATCTCCCCGTCGCGGAGTGCACGCCTGAGCGCTGCCTCAAGCTCAAAGCGCTCGCGTGAGTCCTGATCCATGATGGGATCAAAGAACAGGTAGCCCGCCTTTCCCAGCCCTTTTGCATGATGCATCGCCGTGTTGGCGTTACGCAGAAGATCGCTCGTGCTGCCGGGCTCCCCAAGGGCAACTCCGATACTGGCGGAGAGGAGGAGAGGGCGATCCTGGATGACAAGTGGGGCATTTAGCGCCCGGGTCAGCCGCTCTGCCAGGTTGTTCACCTGCGAAGATGAGGGGACATTTGGGAGAAGAACCGTAAACTCATCGCCGCCAAGCCGGGCGATAACACCTTGTTGACCAACCTCACGACGGAGCCGCTCCGCCGTCGCAATCAGCACTTGGTCGCCCGAGTGGTGCCCAAAGTTGTCGTTGATGAGTTTGAAGTTATCCAGATCTACAAAGAAGAGGCAGGTGTGTCCGTCCGGATTTGCCAGGAGCTTTTCTATCGTCTCCATGAGCTGGCGACGGTTTGCCAGACCGGTGAGCGGATCGTGTTGGGTCTGGTAGGCAAGCCGCGCTTCGATCTCTTTGCGGTCCGTAATGTCGGTGCAGACTCCTACCAGGTTCCAGCAGCCCGGTACCAGGCACTGCACGGTGACATCCTCGTTGAGCCAGCGCACGCTGCCATCCTCAAGCTGGATCGTGTATTCCTGGTGGTAGCGTGGCACCTCATCGCGTAGCGCCTGGATCGCTTTGAGCTCACACTGGTACTGCTCTTCCGGGCAGCGGGCCTCAAGGAAAGCCTCTTGGAGAGGTTGCTCTTCCACAAAGGGAAACGGGAGCCATTCCAAAACCGCATGCGGGGCAATCAGGCGCAAGTTCCAGTGGAGATAGGTATCGCGTTCCTCATTGAAGTTGGGTTGTAAAGGGTTGTGATTTCTGTCGCAGGGCAGCTCCAAGACGGTTGCCTGCCAGAGCAGGCACCTCGCCTGGGAAACGGCACGCTGTAAAAAAGCGGCGTCCTCTATGGGGGTACTGTTGTAAGTTCGACGGTTCATCTATATAGTTGTACGACTGTGAGGTTGACGGCTCGCCCTTGAGTCCATTATCGTCGTTTCTAGGCACTCTCGTTATAGCAAAAATGAAATTTGTTTTTCAGCGAAACAAGAGGAGGTGATACACTCGGGATCATGCTTCTCACTACCCTTAAACGCTATCCCGACCATAAAAAAGACAACCTTCAGGCATGGGATAGTGCCGACGAACTGCTCCTCAAGTACCTGGAATCGTGTGAGCTAGCTGATAAACGCGTCCTAATTATCAACGATGCCTTCGGGGCGCTGGCCTGCTCGATCTCGATCCCGGGAGGGGAGCTGACGAGCTACACGGACTCATTTGTGAGCCAGAAGGCAATTTTGCGCAATAGCAGTGGCACGCGCCAGACTCTCTCTGACCTGGATGCGCTCTCGGGTGTCTATGATTTTGTGCTGATCAAGCTCCCGAAAAACCTCTCGTTCCTGGAAGATATTCTTTGCCGCATCACTGCCCGCTTGCGCCCCGACTCCCGAATAATCTGCGCCGCCATGGTAAAGCACTTAGCTCCGGCAAGCTTTCCGCTGCTTCAGAAGTACATCGGCGAGACCACGACAAGCCTGGCGGAAAAGAAGGCGCGCTTAGTTTTTGCCAGCTTTGAGAAAGAGCGGGTGACGTCGCCCTACCCTCTGGAAGTGGCAATTGAGGGCTTTGCACACTCGTTCACAAACCACTCGAATCTTTTCAGTCGTGAGAAGCTTGACTTCGGGACAAAGTTCTTTCTCGGACAGATTCCTCAAGGTGAGTACGCGAAAATTTTAGATCTTGGCTGTGGAAACGGCATTATTGGAATTGCGGCCAAGCAGCGCAATCCGGCTGCACAGATTATCTTCAGCGATGAGTCGCGGATGGCCTTGCAGAGCGCTCAGATAAACTACGGTAAGTTCTTCCCCGACGATACTTCGGCGGGGTTTGTTTGGACCAACGGCTATGAAGACCAGGAGCGCGAGTCAGTGGACCTCGTCCTCTGCAACCCACCGTTTCACCAAGAAAAGACGATAAGTGATCAGATCGCCTGGCAGATGTTCGTGGACGCGCAGAGGGCGCTGAAAGTGGGCGGGACACTCCGCGTGGTTGGGAACTCGCATCTGGGCTACCACCTGAAGCTCAAGCGTATCTTTGGCAACAGTAAGGTTGTCACTAGCAACGAGAGATTTATGATCGTGGATGCCGTCAAGTCCGCCCGAGTGGTACAATAGCGAACCATTGTTTGTTCGGGCGGAGGGCACATGTCAAAGGGAAGTGGACGGTTTGAGTTTGTCGGGCCGACACCCGCGGGCGATCAGCCAAAAGCGATTGCACAGCTTGTCGAGGGGCTAAATCGGGGCGAAAAACGCCAGACACTGCTGGGAGCCACGGGGACAGGGAAGAGTGTTGCCTGGTCGGAGCCGGTCACAGTACGTACTCCATATGGCCTCTATCGTGGGGCAATTGGAGACCTGATTGATCAGGTTCTTGGGACTGAGCAGTTCGCTGAGACCGTCGAAGCCATTCCAACAGGAAATTGGCAGGTAATGTCATGGAATCCTGAAACAGGTGTAACCGAGTGGCGGAAAATTACAGGACTAAGCCGTCATTCTGCGCCTGATTGTATGTTTACTGTGACGACAGGATGTGGCCGGAGAGTGGAGATTACAGGAGACCACAGTGTTTGGGTCTTGCGAAAAGGTGAGCTTGTTCTGACAAAAGGAAATGAGATTTGTACGAGCGATTCACTTCCTATTCCACGCACTCTCCCTTCTCTTTCCTCTCCACCATTAGATTTTCTGAATCTTTTGGATCTCCTAGATCACCCGGGGCTGTTTGGCAAACTTCTAGTACCTTTAGAGCGCAATGTGTTGGAGCAGTATATAGATCATCCTAATGCAAAAGAAAAATCTTTTCGTTTTTGGAAATCAGGAGAAGGTTTAGCGTTACATACTATACGACGATTGGTTGCAAATCACGTTGTCGGATTAGATAAGGTACAAATTGGTGGGAAAATAATTTCTCTTCCTGCACAGTTACCTATCACTGGTTCTTTGATGACACTTTTTGGTCAGTATATTGCAGAAGGTAATACAAGCGGTCGCCATACTCAAATTACGGTTCGTGATGTGGAAGTGCATCAGATTGTGCAGGATGCACTGGTAGATTGCAAGATCAATTACGGCTTAACACCACATGGGGATTTTCTAACCGGAGCACGGGTTTGGTTTGAACTATTTCATGGTACTTGTGGCGGACATGCGGGCGAAAAACGCCTTCCGAACTTTTGGATTTCTCTTTCTGATGATCAGCTTGGAGCTTTACTACGCGCTTATTTTGAAGGTGATGGTGGGGTTGAAAAAGGGGGAGTTCTCGCAGTTTCACTGAGTCCTACTCTAATGAGTGATATTGCTGAAGCCTTGTTACGATTTGGTATCTGGGCACGTTTAAGAGTTGTAAAAAAGAAAAAGCCTAATAGTGATTATGGTACCTATACTAAACTGACAATTTCTGGTGCAGAGAATTTAAAGCTGTATGCGACAAAAATAGGATTTTTGAGTCAGAGAAAAAAGACAGCACTCAATGGACTGCTTTCCGGTGCGGGAAATACGAACGTTGATCTCGTTTATGGAATTGGCTCTCTATTAAAAGTTGCTCGCCATTCTGTTCGCTATACACAGAGCGAACTAGCGAGGAAAATGAACTGCTCGAAAGGGATGGTTCGAGCGGTTGAAAGTGGTCATCGGAATCCATCACGAGCACTTTTTTTGCGATTTTGTGAGCACTTGCCTGTATCTGAATCTGTTTGTGGATTGGCGAACGTTTTCTGGTCACCTGTGGAAAGAGTTGACTGTCACTCACCGACCAGCGAGTTTGTGTACGATTTTAGTGTTGACGGGTTTGAAACATTCTTGACAGGAAGTGGTGGTTTATTTGTTCATAATACGATCACTATTGCGAAAGTGATCGAGCAGGTGCAGCGTCCTACTCTGGTGATGGCGCACAATAAAACGCTCGTGGCGCAGCTCTGCACGGAGCTTAAAGAGTGCTTTCCGAATAATGCGGTTGAGTACTTTGTCAGCTACTTCGACTACTACCAGCCCGAGGCGTATATCCCACAGACCGATACGTTTATCGAGAAAGACAGCTCCGTCAACGAGGAAATCAATCGCTTGCGCCACTCGGCGACCCAGGCGATTCTCTCGCGACGCGACACGATTATTGTGGCGTCGGTCTCGTGTATCTATGGGCTGGGCTCGCCGAAAGAGTATAAAAATAAGCTGGTCTGGTTTGAAGTGGGGCAGGACTGCGACCGTGACGAGATTCTTCGGCGTTTGGTCAGCATGCAGTTCTCCCGCAACGATGTGGCGCTGACACTGGGCACTTTTCGCGTCAAAGGCGATACCCTGGAGATTCAGCCTATCAATGAGGAGATTATCTACCGGATTGAGTTCGATTGGGATACTGTGCGGCGCATCAGCTCCCTTGACCCTGTGACCGGCGAGACGCTGAGCGAGCGCGACGAGCTCTCGATCTTTCCCGCGACGCACTGGGTGAGCGACCCGGAGAAGATCGAGGGGATTATCACCAAGATCGAGACCGAGATGGAGGCGCAGGTCAAGAAGTTCGAGACCGAGGGCAAGCTCATCGAGGCGCAGCGGATACGTCAGCGCACGAACTTTGACATGGAGATGGTGCGTGAGATGGGTTTTTGCTCGGGGATTGAGAACTACTCCCGCTGGTTCGATGAGCGTGATGCGGGCTCTGCGCCTAATACACTGATGGAGTACTTCCCCGACGATTTTTTGATTGTCCTAGACGAGAGCCACCAAACCATTCCGCAGCTCAATGCAATGTACGCCGGAGATAAAAAGCGCAAAGAAACGCTGATTGAGTACGGGTTCCGGCTGCCGTCGGCTGCTGATAACCGCCCGCTGCGCTTTCAGGAGTTTGAGAAGCAGGCCGCGCAGATGATCTTTGTCTCCGCGACGCCCTCCGCCTACGAGCGTCAGCACTCCGAGCGCATCGCCGAGCAGATTATTCGCCCGACGGGGCTTGTGGACCCGACCATTATTATCCGCCCCAGCAAGGGCCAGATAGACGACCTGATTGGGGAGATTCGAGATCGTATCGAGAAGCACGAGCGTATTATTGTCACGACGCTCACCAAGAAAATGGCCGAGGATCTCACTGAGTATTTAGTGGAACTGGGCATCAAAGTCCAGTATCTCCACTCGGATGTCCATACCCTAGAGCGCTCCGAGATTCTGCGCGATCTACGGCTCGGTGTCTATGATGTGGTTGTCGGCATTAACTTACTGCGCGAGGGCTTGGATCTACCCGAAGTCTCGCTGGTTGCGATTCTCGATGCCGATAAAGAGGGCTTCCTGCGCTCCGAGACATCGCTGATCCAGACCATTGGCCGCGCCGCCCGAAACTCGGAGGGAATTGTGCTGATGTACGCCGATAACATCACCGGCTCGATGCAGCGTGCCATTGACGAGACCGACCGGCGGCGCGCGATTCAAGTGGCACATAACACGAAGCACGGCATCACGCCCACCACAATTAAGAAAGCCATTCAGGATGTCTTAGCTGCCAAGCAAGTCGCCGAGGCGAAGAGCTACTATAAAGTCGCCAAAGACGCCGCCCCGGAGACGCTCCCGCTCGATCAGCTTCTTCTGGCGCTCACGGACATGGAAAAAGAGATGAAGCAAGCCGCGAAGAACCTAGACTTCGAACACGCCGCCTTGCTCCGTGACGAGATGAGCCGATTAAAGAAGCTTCTCCCAGCAGAGATGAAGAAGAAGTAGCACTTTTTGCTTCCCTGTGCCTTTCTATCCCCTAAAATGCGTACCTCCGTCGAGGCAGTTCTTGCCGTTCTTGAGCAACACATGGAGCAGGTACACAAGCAGATTGTCCATCATATTGATAGCCATCTTGATCTTAACCGTACCCGGGTGCCTGCGATGGGGGTAGCGCCTGAGATAACCCTTCGCGGAGCCGGAGAGTGGCCCCGCGATGCGAGGTCGGGAGGCAAACCACTCACGGGGGGAGGAATTAACCAGAGCGCTATGGAAATAGATACCCCAATGATTCCTCAAGCGCTCGTACTCGTTCGGGAAATCCCTGCGCCGCTCGCACTCACTCTGGAGCAAGCGCGGCAGCGTGCCGTCGAGCGCCATGCGCAGCTTGCCCGGGCGAGGTCGCAGGCACAGCAAGCGCAGGAACGGGTGACACAGGCGCAGGCGGCGGAGCGCCCGTCGGTGTTTTTCCAGGCTGTGGTCAGTCGTGGCCCGACGGGTGCGCCTGCTTTTGGGCCGCTCAATAACCCGGGCCTGAGCGGCGTGCCCCCCCAGGGCTTGGCGGGAATTGCGGGCGATCCGATCAAGAAACAGTTCGGGGCGAGCCTCAATCTCCAGCAGACACTTCTGGACGGCGGCAAGGCAAAGGATATTATTGCCAGCCGCGCCCTCGCCGCCGAAGCCGCCGGAAGCGAGGTACGGGTTCAGCAAGCACAAATATTACTCCTCGTGGATCGAGCCTATCTTGCGGTGCTGCGTGCGGAGCGACGGATACGCATCGCGCAGGAGAGCCTGCGCCAGCGTGAGACAACCGAGCAGCAGGCAAGGCTCTTTTCCGAATCAGGTTTGAAATCGGGCGTGGATGCCCAGCTTGCACTTGCCAGTGTCGCGGAGGCGCGCGGGGCTCTCGCATCGGCAAAGAGCGAGCGGCTCAGTGCGATTGCCGCTCTGAACCACGCAATGGGGGAGACGGGCCTGACCGAGTGGGCGCTCACACTGCCCACGCCCGAGAAGCTTTCGCAGACCCTGAGCGCGGCGCTAGAGCTCGCCGCTCGCCAGCGCCCGGAGCTTACTGGAATGGGGCTGCTCCGCCAGTCCGCCGAAGCGGCGGCGGCGAGCCTGAAGAAAGAGTTTCGTCCGCGTTTGGATGGCATTGCCAGCGTCGGGGCGCTCAATCCGGGGCCGCTGATTCGCAATAATCAGCTCTGGGCGGTGGGGCTCGCCATGACGGTTCCTCTCTCGACGGGCGGGGCGATTGAGGGCCGGATCGCTGAGGAGCAGCGCCGTGCGGAAGCGGCCGCGAGTCAGGAGCGCGAGCTTCGGGAGCAAGTGCGCCTCGAAGTGACGCAGGCATGGCTGGAGATCGAGGCGAAAACAGCTCTGCTCGAGGCGGCAACCGCCCAGGTGACGGCGGCTCAGACGGCGCGGACACTGGCACAGGAACGCTACAAGCTCCAGCTCAATACGCTCGTCGAGCTGACCGATGCGGAGGCGCAGGCACTCAAGGCAAGCCTGCTTGTGGTCGGGGCGGAGTACGAGCTGGCTCTGGCGCGGGCAACCCTGCGCTGGGCTTTAGGAGAGCCTAAGTAATGAACCTAACCGCGCTTGCACTGCGCCGCCCGCTGACAATTCTCGCACTGGTGATCGGGCTTTTGCTCACGGCCTTTGTGGCGCTGCGACGGATGCCCCGCGATGTCTTTCCTGACTTGGGCGTGCCGACAATCTACGTGGCGCAGCCCTACGGCGGCCTTGATCCCGCGCAGATGGACGGCTTTGTTACCTACTACTACGAGTACCACTTTCTCTATATCGCTGGGATTGAGCATGTCGAGAGCAAGTCTATTCAGGGCGCGGCGCTCATCAAGCTCCAGTTCCATCCCGGCACGAACATGGCCCAGGCGCTCTCCGAGACCATTGCTTACGTGAACCGTGCCCGTGCGTTCATGCCCGCCGGAACCGTGCCGCCGTTTGTGACGCGCTTTGATGCGGGCAGCGTTCCCGTGGGCCAGCTTGTGTTCACGTCGGAGACACGCACCGTGCCTGAGCTCCAGGACGCGGCGCTCAATAAAGTCCGTCCGCTCTTTGCCACGCTTCCGGGCGTCTCTGCGCCGCCGCCGTTTGGGGGCTCCGCGCGCTCCGTGGTGATCCATGCCGACCCCGAGCGGCTGCGCTCCTACAAGCTCACCCCCGATGAGCTGGTCAGCGCGATTGCCAGCGCCAATGTGATCGTCCCCTCGGGGAACCTGCGTATCGGCTCCAAGATGCCTCTGGTGCCCACCAATGCCACGATTGGCGCGGTAAAAGAACTGGAGAGCGTCCCCGTGCGCGTCTCCAGCACCGGCGGCGGCCCACTGGTCTATGTGCGTGATGTGGCCACGGTGGAAGATGGCTCAGATATTCAGACGGGGATCGGGCTGGTCAATGGTAAGCGCACGGTCTATATTCCCGTCACCAAGCGCGCCGATGCGTCCACGCTCTCCGTGGTCGAGCTCGTGAAGGCAAATCTCGGCAAGTTCCAGAGTGTTCTGCCCGACGATGTCAAAGTGAGCTATGATTTTGATCAGTCATCGTTTGTGACCGGCGCGATCTCCAATCTCATGACCGAGAGCCTGCTGGGCGCGTTTCTGACGGGCCTGATGGTATTGCTGTTTCTGCGTGACTTTCGCAGCGCCTTAGTGGTCGTGCTAACCATCCCGCTGGCGCTCCTAATTGCCTTAGTGGGGCTGTGGCTCTCCGGGCAGACGCTGAACTTGATGACGCTGGGCGGGCTGGCGCTGGCCGTGGGGATTCTGGTGGACGAAGCCACGGTGAGCATGGAGAGTGTCCACACGCATCTGGCGGCGGGGGAGAGCCCCGCGCGGGCGGCGCGGCGGGCGGCAGCGGAGACGGCGGGGCCGCGCCTTTTGGCACTGCTCTGCGTGCTGGCGGTCTTCATTCCCGCGCTCTTCATGGTCGGCCCCACGCGGGCACTCTTCACCCCGCTCTCACTGGCCGTCGCGTTCTCAATGGCCGCGTCGTATCTGCTCTCCAGCACGCTCGTCCCCGTTCTCTCAGTCTTGTTGCTACGCGAACAAAGCCGCCATAGCGCCCCTGCCACCGGGTTTGTGCGTCTGCTCGAAACCCTCGTTCGGTTTCGTGCTGTCTTAGTACTCGGCTACTTTCTAATCTGTGGCCTGACTCTCTGGCTGGGGCTCGGAAGGCTCGGGGCCGATATCTTCCCCCGTGCCGACACGCACCAGCTCCAGCTTCGACTCCGTGCTCCGTCGGGCACGCGCATCGAGAAGACCGAGGAGATTGCGCTCCAGGTGCTGAGCTTTCTTGATCAAGAGGCGGGCAAGGGCGTGGTCGAAAAGACAATGGGCTTTATAGGGGTGCAGCCGCCCAGCTTCCCGGTGAATCTCATTCATCTCTGGACCGGCGGCCCGCACGAGGCCGTGCTTCAGGCGCAGCTCAAAGGCGCATCTCTGGAGCCGCTCAAAGAGAAGCTCCGGGCACGAATTGCACGCGAGCTTCCCGGTGTGGGTATCTCGTTTGAGCCCGGCGATATCGTCAGCCGCGTGATGAGCTTTGGCGCTTCTACACCGATTGAAGTCGCGCTCGCCGGGCCGACACTGCCTGTGACGCGGGAGTTTGCGGACTTGGTCAAGGCGGAGCTGCTCAAAGTGAGTGCCCTGCGCGATGTGCAGTACAGCCAGGCGCTGGACTACCCGACTGTGGCAGTGAACATTGATAGAGAAAGAGCGGCGGCGCTAGGAATGACGGCGGCGGATGTCGTGCGCTCCGCCGTTCCCGCCACCTCGTCGAGCCGCTTCACGACCCCGCTCTACTGGGCCGATGCGAAATCCGGCGTGAGCTACCAAGTGCAGGTGGATCTGCCGATCCCTCAGATGAACTCGGTGGCGGCGCTGGAGAGTGTCCCCGTGGCTGGGAAAAACGGCACGATGGCTCTGTTGCGCGATGTGGCCAGCGTGACATCGGGCACTGTCCCCGGCGAGTACGCCCGCTACAACTCCCAGCGCACCATCACGCTCACGGCGAATCTTGCGCCCGGAGTGGATCTTGCCAGCGGAGCCGCCGCTGTTCAGAAAGCGATCAAGGCCGCTGGGACGCCGCCGCCTAAAGTGAGTGTGGCGGTGCGTGGGCAAGTGCCCGTTCTGGGAGAGCTGCTGGAGAGCCTGCGGGGCGGGGTTCTAGCGGCACTGGTCGTCATTTTGTTGCTCCTCTCGGCGAGCTTCCAGTCGGTTCGGCTGGCGCTGGTGGTGCTGGTGACCGTGCCCGCGACCCTGGCGGGAGTCGCGCTGATGCTGGTGCTAACCGGGACGACGCTCAATATTCAGTCCTACATGGGCGCGATCATGGCGGTCGGGGTGGCGGTTGCCAATGCGATCCTCCTCGTGACCTTTGCGGAGCAGGCCCGAAAGCGTGGTTTGAGCGCGGTGCAGGCCGCGCTGGAAGGGGCGGCCAGCCGTCTGCGCCCGATCTTGATGACGAGCCTGGCGATGATCGCGGGCATGGTGCCCATGGCGCTTGGCCTCGGGGAGGGCGGTGCGCAGAGCGCTCCGCTGGGCCGTGCCGTGATCGGGGGCTTGCTGGCCGCAACCCTGACCACGTTGTTTATTGTCCCCGCCGTCTTTGCGCTTCTCCAGGGCCGCGTCCGCCAGAAATCCGCCTCGCTTGACCCGGATGACCCCGAGAGTGAGCATTTCACCGGAGAGAACGAAATCAAATGAGACTCCTTGCGATTTGTCTTTTTGCCCTGACTCCCCTGGTAGTCTTTACCAGCGGCTGTGTCAGCCAAACGGGGGCGCAGCCCGGCAGCTCTCCTCCACCTGCCCCCATTGTGAAAGTGCAAGTAACTACACCCGAGAAGCGGGATATTAGCCGTAAGCTGGGCCTGACCGGGGAGCTTGTTGCTGGGGAGCAGACCACGCTCGCGGCGAAAATATCGGGCTACCTAGGGAGTGTTACTGTGCGTGAGGGCGATCGAGTAGGCAGGGGCCAGGTGCTGGCTACACTCACCCTCCCCGAGCTGAATGCCGAGCGTCAGCAAGCCCAGCAGAGCGCGGAGGCACTGCGGATAGGTATTGAGGGAAGCGAGGCCCGCCTCGGTGAAGCGCACTCGCAGACAAAGCGCACGCAGTTGCA
Organism: Armatimonas sp.; assembly: GCF_043757465.1. Taxonomy (GTDB): domain Bacteria; phylum Armatimonadota; class Armatimonadia; order Armatimonadales; family Armatimonadaceae; genus Armatimonas. The sequence continues at coordinate 28,713 of NZ_JAYVPL010000147.1, read as the reverse complement.
AGTCAAGAAAGCTCAAGCGGAGCAGCAGCAGGCAACGTCGGGTACAGACGAAGCCAAGGCACAGATCGAGCGAGCACAGGCGAGCTTGCTAGAGACAAAGGCGAGCCTTGCCGGAGCAAAAGCCAGCAGTGACGAAGCCAAGGCGCAGGTGGAGCACGCCGAGGCTGACGTCGTGCAAGCCGAGGCGGAGCAGAAGCTAGCCCAGCTCACTTTAGAGCGCTACGAGGCGATTGTGGCCAAAGACAAGCGGCTGCTCGCGGGCCAGGAGCTAGATACAGCGCGGGCAAAACGGGATGCAAGCCGAGGCAAGGTAGACGCCGCGAAGAGCCAAGTTCGGGCAGCCCAGGCACGGGTGCAGGCACTTCAGCAGCAAGTCGGGGTGGTCGAGGCAAGGCTGGCGCAGGGCGAGTCGAGCCTGAAGGCGGCAGAGGCAGCGCTTCAGGGAGCAAGGGCACGGCAAGCGACTCTCGGGGAGCAGACCAGTGTGGCACGCGGCGATGTGGAAGTGGCGAAACGGCAAGAGGCGACGGCTTCTCTTAAGATTCGTGAGGGAGCCCTCCAGAGTGCGGCGGGCGAGAGTGCCGCAACCCGAATGGCCGAGCTCGCCCGTTACCAGAGCCTTCGTGCGCCCTTTGCGGGCGTCGTGATTCAGCGGCACTTAGACACCGGAGCACTCGTCCAGCCGGGCACGGCGGTTCTCACCATTGCCGATCCGCGTGTGCTACGTCTACGACTCTTCGCCCCCGAGGCTGAGGCCAGCCGTGTGCGCCCCGGCACTGAGGTGCAGGTGCTACTCTCCGGCGAAAAGACCGCCCGCATGGCTCGGGTCTCGCGCACGGCCAGTGCTCTCGACCCAAAGACCCACACGCTTCTCGCCGAGGCCGATATGAGCGGTACGGGTCTGAATGTGGGGGCATTTGGTGCCGTAAAGCTGATTTTGGAGACCCACACCGGCGTTCTGGCGCTGCCCAATGCTGCGGTGGGCTCGGATAAATCCGGGAAGTTTGTCTTTATTGAGAGTGGTGGTAAAGTCAAGCGCCTCGCTATCAAAGTTGGCTTCGACGATGGCCAGTATACCGAGGTCACCGAGGGGCTCTCGGGGAGTGAGACTGTGATCGTCACCGGGCGCGATGTGCTCGCAGGAGGCATCGCCGTCGAAACCACCCCCTGGACTCCTCCCACACCGGCACCCGGGAAATGAGACTCTTTTTCGTCGCTAGCCTCGCGACACTGGTGGTGCTCTCGCTTCTGGCCTGGAAGCTAGAGCCGCGCTTTGCTCCCACGGGAAAGACCCCGCTTGTGTGGATCAGTGACGACAACCCACAGCGAAAGCTCCAGATCGCGGGCTTCAACACCGAGAGCCAGGACTGCTCGCTTCGCCTCGACCCCGACAACAGTGGGATGCAGAAGGTCATTGTCCAGTCGCTCGCGGGAGTTGGGCCGGATATCTTCGATACCAACGCCAATAACTTACCGGTCATGGTTGCCGCTGATGTGGCCTGGGACATCACCGACGAGCTCAAAAAGCGCGGCATTGATGTTGAAAAAGACGCTTGGCCGAGCACGCTTCCCCATGTCCGCTGGAACGGACGGCTCTACGGTGTCCCCTCCAATGCCGCCACCAATGCCTTGTTTATCAACAAGAAGCTCTTTGACGAGGCAAAAATTCCCTACCCGAGCGGCCCCTGGACCTGGGAGCAGTTCTTGCCACTCGCCCAGAAACTCACGGTGCGCGATGCACGCGGCAAGGCACAGCAGTTCGGCTTTCTGATGGACTGGTGGACGTGGCCGCAGTTCGTCATCCAGTGGGGCGGGCAAGTCTACTCGGGCGACGGCACACGCTGCACTTTGGACTCGCCCGAGGCAATCGCCGGAGTTCAGTTCCTCCACGACCTGATCTACAAGTACAAAGTGATGCCCTCGCCCGTGGAAGAAGCTGCGATGGCGACTCAGGGTGGCTGGGGTACCGGCTCCATAACGCAGTTTGGCGGCAACCGCGCCGCGATGGCCTTTGGGGGACGCTGGTGGCTCTGCACCCTCCGCAAAAAAGAGCAGTTCCCTGGTCTCTCGCTCACCGTGACCGAGTGCCCGCACTATAAAGACCGCGTTTTCTACGCCTACGGGCGCTCCACCGCCATTAACAAGCATAGCCCCCACCGCGAGAAAGCCCTCCAGTATCTCTTGTACATGACAGGGCCTACCTATAACAAAGGCATCAACGACCAGGCAGACGCGCTCGCCCCGTTCAAGAAATACTGCGAGGGCGAGGCGTATCTCCACAACCCAGCGTTTCCCGACGAGGACAAAAACGAGGTCTGGCGCGATGTGATGGCAGTGGGTAAGCCCAGTCCCCCTAGTCCGTTTATCAGCTCACAGCTCGCGGATCGGATTATCGGGCGACAGCTCGATCTCGTCAAAAACGACCAGAAGCCCGTCGCCGATGCCCTCAAAGCCGCCGCGAGCGAGGTCAACGCCGAGATTCAGAAAACCCTCCAGCGCGACCCGGAGCTAAAAAGACGCTACGACGCGCTCACGGGAGGAAAGCCATGAAGCGCCGCCAGCTTGCGATTGCCTTGCCGTTTGTGTTGCCCAACTTACTGGGCTTCCTGCTCTTCACAGCGGGTCCCGTGCTCTTCTCGCTCTGCATTGCGTTCTCCAACTGGAACCTAATGCGCTCGGTGCCCTTTGCCTGGACGGGCCTAGAGAACTTCGCCATGCTCTGGCAGGACAAAGACTTCTGGCTCTACTTCGCCAACACGCTCTACTTCCTGATCGGGATGCCTTTCGCTATCGCCGGGTCGCTTGCACTGGCGCTGCTTCTCTCGCAGAAAATTAAGGGCTTAGTGGTCTCTCGGACGCTGCTCTACCTGCCGAGCTTCACCAGCGGGGTCGCGCTGATGATCCTCTGGAAGGCTCTCTATAACCCAGACTTTGGCCCGATTAACTACGCGATCGAGGCGCTGGGCTTTCACGCCCCACAGTGGCTGCTCTCTACCCAGAATATCGTCGGGCTGGGCGTCGAGAAAGTGGGGCTTGACCCGAAGCAATTTGGCCTCGGGGCACGCGATGCGATTATCATCATGGGGGTCTGGACCGCGATTGGCGGGAGCAACATGCTGCTCTATCTGGCGGCGCTCACCAATGTCCCGCAGGAGCTCACCGAGGCGGCCGAGCTGGACGGTGCGAATCGCTGGCAGGTCTTTCGTAATGTCACCTGGCCGCAGCTCGCTCCCACCACATTCTTTATCACTGTGATGAGCTTTATTGGGGGTTTGCAAGGCGGCTTTGAGCAGGCCCGCGTCATGACAGGGGGCGGCCCCGCAGGCACCACAACCACGCTCTCGTACTACATCTACACGAAGGCATTTGAGGAGTTTCAGATCGGCTACGCATCGGCGATTAGCTGGGTGCTCTTTGCTATTATTTTTGTGATCACGCTGATCAACTGGAAGTTTGGCAACAAGGAGGTGGCGTACTAATGAAAAAAATCTTCCCGCACCTGCTTTTGATTGCTATCGCCGCGACCTCGCTCCTGCCGTTTCTCTGGATGGTGCTCGCCAGCTTCAAGCCATTGGCGGAGGTAGAGAAACTCAATCCCATGCCCACGCTCTGGCAGCCGGAGAACTACAGGAAAGTCTTCGAACAAGTCCCATTTGCACGCTACTACTTCAACTCGGTGTTTGTGGCGGCATGGGTGACGTTTCTGACCTGCCTCACCAGCGCCATGGCGGGTTTCGGGTTCGCCCGGCTTCAGTGGCCGGGCCGCGATAAAGTCTTCCAGCTCTACCTAGGCACCATGATGATCCCCGGCGTGGTGACCATGATCCCCAACTACACCCTGATGGTCAAGCTGCACCTGCTAGACAGCTACCAGGGCTTGATTGTCCCGGCGGCGTTCTCCGCATTCGGGACCTTTCTGATGCGCCAGTTTCTACTCACCATCCCGCCCGCCCTGGAAGAGGCTGCTGAGCTGGATGGCGCGAGCCCGTGGCAGGTGTTCTGGGACGTGATTTTGCCGCTTGCCAAGCCCGGCCTGGTGACACTGGCGATCTTCACGTTCATGGGTAACTACGGTAGCTTCTTCTGGCCGCTGGTGATGATCAAGAGCGAGCACCTGCGCACGCTTCCTATCGGCATGCTCTTCTTCGACTCGATCTATGGACGGCAGACCAATCTCATCATGGCCGCCAGCGTGATGAATATCATCCCCCTCGTGATTCTCTTTGTGACTTGCCAGCGTTTCTTAGTTAAACGAATACTATGAACCCGAGATCCCCGACGGCGCGTAGGGGCGGGCCACGAAAACGCAGGAAAAAGCCGAAACGGCGGCGAACAGTGGCGCTATGAAACGATCTGTTCTTCTTGCGGCGACCCTGGCACTGGGCAGTACCAGCCAGGCCAACGTCTCGCTCCCTAAGCTGCTCTCCGATGGCTGCGTTCTCCAGCGCAACATGCCCGTGCGGCTCTACGGGAGCGCAGATGCGGGCGAGGTGGTGACAATTACCCTCAAGGGCAAGACCGTCAATGCCACGGCGGGGGCAGAGGGCAAGTGGCTCGTGAGCTTCCCTGCACAGCCTGCCGGGGGGCCATTTGTGATGAGTGTTAAGGCAAAGAACACGCTGACTGTCAAAGATATTTATTTCGGTGAGGTCTGGGTGTGCTCCGGGCAGAGCAATATGGAGTGGCCTCTGGCAGCGTCGTTTGAGGGGAAATCGGAGATCGAGAGCGAGCCTGATCCACTGCTGCGTATGTTCACTGTGACCAAGTCTGTGGAGCTGATGCCCCAAGAGGAAGTCGCGGGCGGAGCATGGCAGAGCGCGGCCCCGAGTACGCGGGGAGGCTTCTCCGCTGTGGGCTACTACTTCGCCAAGTCGCTGCGAAAAGCGCTCGGTGTGCCGGTCGGGATGCTGCACACGTCGTGGGGCGGCACGCGGATCGAGGCGTGGATGTCAAAAGATGTCAACCTTGGGCTGGGAATGAACGCCGCCGAGTTCGCGCCGCCGGTTGTTGCCGCCGAAGCCAAGGCACGCTACGAACGGCTCATCGCACGCTGGAAAGCCGCCGGGGCGCCGCAGGGCGTGGGTGCAGACTCAGGGCGCTCCGACAAGACGACCGGGTGGGAGCGGGGCGGGGGGGGCGATGCCTGGAAGAGCGTGAACACTCCCGGCGAGTGGGACACGCTAGGCAACGACGAGCTGCTCGGCATAGACGGCTCCGTCTGGTTCAAGAAAGAGGTCGAGATTTCTGCGGAGCTAGCCGGAAAGGCAATGACCCTCTCGCTCGGGCCGATTGACGACCACGATGTGACGTTCTTCAACGGCCAGCAAGTGGGCGCAACCGGTGCGGAGACCCCCAATTCTTGGACTACACCGCGCAACTACAGTGTCCCCGGCAGTCTGGTGAAAAAAGGCCGCAATGTGATCGTCGTGCGTGTCTTTGACGGTTCGGGGGGCGGTGGGTTTGTCGGAAATCCAGCGGACATGAAGCTAGGTGCCATTGCCCTAGCAGGAGAGTGGAGCTATCGTATTGAGAAAGCTATCCCCGCCAATCCGGGGCTGATGCCCGGTGCGAACCCCAATGGCGCGAGTGCGCTCTACAACGCCATGCTCTACCCGCTCAAAAACTACACAGTCAAGGGCGGAATCTGGTACCAGGGCGAGTCCAATGTCGGGCGGCATGAGCTGTACTTCAAGCAGATGCCCGCCATGATCGCCAACTGGCAGCGCGACTTTGGGCTTACCCGTTTTCCGTTTTTTATTACCCAGCTCGCCCCGTTTGGCAACGGGGGCTCGGAGCGCATCGAGTACGCCCAGCAGCGCGAGGCTCAGAGCGCCGCGATGCGCACCGTGAAAGGCGGCGGAATCGCGGTGATCACGGACATCGGCAACGAGACGGACATTCATCCCAACCGCAAAGGTCCCGTCGGCGAGCGACTCTCGCTCTTAGCCCAGAAAATCGCCTACGGTAAAGATGTCTACGCCGTCGGCCCGACCTACAAAGAGGCGCTCGCGGGCTTTGATAAGATGATTGTCCGCTTCGACAATGTGGGGGCTGGGCTCGAAGTGCGCGATGGTGTCAGCTCCGAGAAACCCTTGCCCGTAGGGAAGCTTGTCGGCTTTGAGGTCTCCAGCGGCGACGGCGTTTTCTATCCCGCCGAGGCGAAGATTCGTAGCAAGAACGAGGTCGAGGTCTGGTCGAGCAAAGTGTCCGTGCCGCGCTATGTTCGTTACGGCTACAAGAACTTCACGCTCACGAACCTCTGGAGCAAGAGCGGCCTCCCCGCCGACCCGTTCCGCACGGATAAATAGTTCCTGCGAGGTCATTTAGCGAGGTGGTGCGCTTTTCGTCATTGCCATTATCACGAGCACCAAGGCGATGGCGCTGGCAAACGTGACAACTCCGGCGGGCCAGATGGCGTGGCTCTTGAGAAAGCGGGGGAGCATGCCGCCCAGAGCCAGCACGGCTCCGCCTAGCGCTAGCCCCAGGCCGAGCTTGGCGTTGTTGGTCATCAGAAACGCCCCGACTCCCGCGAGAGCGCCGCAGAGAACTCCGGCCATCACGGACATTACGGAGCCTTTCGCACCCCCAGCGATTCCTCCTACGACCATCAGAAGCGCGTAGGCGAACAGGTACATTCGTGTCATATCTTGCATAGTTTCAGTGTACCGTGTCATCGCATACATCAGGTAAAATACGACCATGCTCCCCACTTTTAATATCGGAATTGAAGAAGAGTACCAGACAATTGACCCCGAGACACGGGATCTGCGCTCCCATATCGGCACGGAACTGCTCCCCGAAGGCAGGCGTCAGCTTCAGGAGTCGGTGAAAGCGGAGATGCACCAGAGCGTGGTTGAGGTCGGAACTGGAATCTGCAACACGGTGTGCGAGGCACGTGAGCAGCTCTACGATCTGCGGCAGACCATTATCCGCCTCGCCGACAGCCAGGGGCTCAAAGTGGCCGCTGCTGGGACGCACCCATTTGCCAACTGGCGTGAGCAAGAGATCTACCCCGATGCGCGCTACGACACCATTGTGGATGATTTGCAGCAGGTGGCGCGGGAGAATCTGATCTTTGGATTGCATGTCCATATCGGAATCCCCGACAAAGAGACACGGATTCGGATTCTCAACTCCGTGCGCTATTTTCTACCGCACATTCTCGCACTTTCTACCAATTCTCCGTTCTGGCTCGGCTACGATACCGGTTTTAAGAGCTACCGCTGCAAAGTCTTTGATAAGTTTCCACGCACTAATATCCCCGATGCATTTTCGTCGTGGTCCGAGTTTGAGAGCTACGTGGACTTGCTCATCAAGACGGGTTGTATTGATAACGCTAAGAAAATCTGGTGGGACATTCGTCCCCATCCGTTCTTCCCCACCATTGAGTTTCGTATCTGTGATGTGCCCCTGCGGGTAGACGAGACTATAGCGCTGACGGCTCTGATGCAGGCCACGGTAGCCAAGCTCTACAAGCTCCACACACGCAACCAGGACTACCGCCAGTACAGCCGCGCCCTGCTCATGGAGAATAAGTGGCGGGCGCTGCGCTATGGAGTTACAGGTAAGCTGATTGACTTTGGCAAGCAAGAAGAGGTACCCTTCCGCGATCTGATGCTGGAGTATCTTGACTTTGTGGATGAGGTGGTAGACGAGCTGGGGTGCCGCAACGAGCTAAACTATATCCACCGAATGTTAGAGAATGGCACCGGCGCGGACCGGCAGCTACACGTCTTCAAAGAGAATGGCGGCGACTTGAGAGCTGTCGTGGATTACATGGTCGCCGAGACCCAACTCCCCCCCGAGCTTTAGTATGCACAACGCACTTTTACTCAACACCGAGTTTGATTCTGAGCTGACACCCGGCGCGGTGAATGCAGTCACGACTTGCTTGCGCATCCAGCCTGGGGAGAAAGTAACGCTGATCTGCGACGATGCTTGCCTCGCCATTGGGGCGAGCCTGGCACACGAGCTAGAGAGCCGTGGCTTTGTCTGGAGCGGCTTTGTTCTCGAAAAGCTCGTGCCCCGGCCCCTGACCGACATGCCCGCGCCTGTTCTGGCGGACATGGAGACCAGCGCTATCTCTCTTTTTGCCGTGCAGGTACAGACCGGTGAGCTGACGAGCCGTCGGCAGATGACCGATGTGGTGAACCGGCGAGAGATGCGCCATGCCCACATGGTCAATATTACCTCCGAGATCATGTGCGAGGGAATGCGCGCCGACTTCCGCGCTGTGGATACCCTCAGTCAGAGAGTGATCGAGATTGTCCGCACCGCAAGAGTAATCCGGGGAACGACACCCGCGGGCACCGACATCCAAGTGGAGCTGACGCCCGAGTACAACTGGCTCAAGACAAGTGGGATTATCTCAAACAAAAAATGGGGGAATCTTCCCGGCGGCGAGATCTTCACATCCCCCTGGGAGATCAATGGGGTTTTTGTGGTGGATGGCGTTGTCGGAGACTATCTCTGTGCCAAGTACGGGCTGATGCAAGCAAACCCGCTGACACTCACGATTGAGAAGAACCGACTCACCAGTGCTCGTTGCGCCAACAAAGCGCTGGAGGCCGAGTTCTGGGAGTACTGCCACACCGACGAAAACTCCAACCGGGTGGGGGAGTTCGCCATTGGCACGAACATTGGCCTGACACGGGTGATTGGCAATATCCTCCAGGACGAAAAATTCCCCGGTATCCATATTGCCTTTGGAGACCCCTACGGATTCCATACCGGAGCTGCTTGGCAGTCCTGCACGCACATAGATGTAGTCGGCCTACGTTTTGATATCTGGGCCGATGACAGACCGCTTATGCAGGCGGGTAGCTTTTTAGTCTGAGGAAAACCCGTAACATTCGTGACCTAGGTCACTATTTAGCGTGACTCAGATCACATCCGATTGATTTTTACTGTTGTCCAATGAGACCACGGCGAGAGAGTTCCACGGCTACCCTACAGGAGAAGGCTCCCTTCGCCGGATAATCGAAGCAAGTAGTTTTGTTAGGTTGCGGGTATAATCCTACCAAAACCCGGTATTTTTGCGGAGGGATCGCTCTCTGCAACTGAGGAGTTCTTCATGAGTCGTTTGGTAACTGTTGGGGCGGTGAGCGCTCTGGTAATGGTGTTAGGGACCAATGCAAACGCATGGCTCCAAGAGGATATTGCTGCCGCCCGTGGCTATATTAGCCAGGGGAAGTTCGCTGAAGCGATCAAGATTCTCGACAAGCTCATCAAAGAGCGTCCCGATGCCATTCAGCTCTACTTCGATCTAGGACGTGCCCAGTTTGGCATGAAGAATCTGTCCCAGGCGGAGACGGCTTTTGGTAAGGTGATCGTGGGCAAGCCGATGGTGGCGGACTCTTACTTTAACCGAGGGGTCGTGCGCATTCAGTTGAACAACTGGGCAGGGGCCATTGTGGATTTTGCCAAGGTAATAGAGCTCAACCCAAAGCCAAAGCCAAATGCACCGAATCTGGTGCTAGAGTCGCGGGACAATCGCGTGGGGGCCTATCTTCAGGTGAACAAGTTTGGCGAAGCTATCGCGGACGCTAGTATCGTCCTGATGGCGGATCCCAAACGCGGTTTTACACTGCTCAACCGGGGCTATGCCTACGAGAAGCTCGGGCAGTTCGATAAGGCGGTTGCCGACTATGCCAATGCGATTCCTCTTCTGAACTCCGATGCGGAGAAGGCGTCTACTTATTTTTCCAAGGCGGATCTGGAGTTTCTTAAGCTAAACCAGCTCCCGCCTGCCGTGGACGATTACACGCAGGGGCTGGCGCTCGACAAGGCCAATGTGGGGGCACTTCTCAACCGTGCCGCTTGCTACTTCCAGTTGAAGAACTTCCAGGGGGCGCTTGCCGACTACAGCGGTGCGCTGGCGCTCAAGGCGGGTGATGGAGATATCCTGAAGAATCGTGCCGCCGTTTATCTTCAGCTCAAAGACTACAAATCGGCGATTGTGGACTACTCGGGCTACCTGCAAAAAACAGGCGCATCGGCGGATACTGCGGTCTACAGGCTGCGTGCCGCGTGCTATCTGAATGTGGATCCGAAGAACTATGCGGGAGCGGTGGCAGATCTCAAGATCTATCTTGCGAAGAATGCGACCGATGCCGTGGCCTGGAAAGATCTCGCACTGGCCCAGTACAACACGGTGGTGCCGCAAGGTGGTTCCATTGACAAGGCAAAGGCGGCGGGCCTGAGCGAGGCGATTGCCTCCGCGACCAAGGCGGTTCAGCTCGATGCCAAGCAGGCCGATGCCTTTATTATTCTGGGCGACTCCTACAGCTTCCAGGAGAGGTACAAAGAGGCGGTCTCTCCCTACACCAGCTTTATCGCGCTCGTGCCCGATAAACCCTTCGGCTACGAGGGACTGGGCCGCGTTCAGTACAACCTTCAGGACTACAAGGGGGCCATTGCCAACTTTGAGAAGTACCTCAAGCTCAAGTCCGATGGCCCGGAGACGATGGAGATCAAGAAACTCCTGGCCCTCGCAAAGGCGAGCGGTGGCGGTGGCTCCGTCGCGGATCGAATTGCGGCGCTGACAGAAGCAATCGCTGCCGATCCGAAAGACCCGGTCGCCTACACCAACCGTGGTGTGGCCTACTTTGAGTCCCAAGACTTCGACAAGGCCATTGCGGACTTCCAGAAATCCCTGGATCTGATCAAGCCCGGCGACAATAACTATCTCAAGTACATCAGCAATCTTGCGAGCGCTCGCTACAGCAAGGCGAATAAGACCAAGGCGGACGGGGATTTCAAAGCGGCGGCGGATGTCTACAATCAGTGGCTTGCTAAGGCACCAGGCAATGCCGAGATTCTCTTAACACTGGGTGAGATCGCTCTGAACCTGAAACAGTGGGACAGTGCGATCAGCAACTACACCAAGTATTTGGCGACCAACCCCACGGATGCTAAAAATCAGCTCGCGGTTCTGACCAATCGGGCCTACTGTACCCTTCAGAAGACTCCCCCCGATCTGGCGGGCGCGATTGCCGACTATAGCAAGATTATCGCCCTCAATCCTGCCGATCCGAAGTTCTACGAGCTCCGGGGCAAGGCTTATCAAGACCAGAGAAACTTGACTGCGGCGGCGGCGGATTTTGAGAAGTTCGCGCAGCTCTCGGGGAGCAAAGACCCCGATGCCATTAAGAACTTGGCCATTCTGTATTTCAATACCGGAGAGAACAAGCGCAAGGCCAACGATCCGACCAAGGGAATCCCGGAGTTCGACAAGGCTATCGCCAACTACACGACGTTCCTCGCGGTAAAACCGGGCGATGGCTCCGCTCTCTACGGGCGAGGACTCGCGACCTACCGTAAGTCAAAGGCTGCGACGGATTCCAAGGTGAAGCTTGCGGAGCTGAAGAAGGCCATCGCGGACTTTGAGGCCGCCACGAAGGCCGATCCGAAGCTGGCCGATGCCTGGTACTACCTGGGTCTCTCCTGCGACGACTACGGTGTGGCCGATGAACTCTCGGCGGAGACTATGTTCCCAAAGGCGATTGCCGCCTACGAGAAGTACACCACGGTGCCTGGAGTGTCGGCTGCGGATATCGAGGCGGCCAAGAAGCGTATTGCTCAGCTCAAAGAAGCCCTGTAGTAAAAATCAAAAGAGAGAAGAGATCCTCAAACGCCCGGCACAAGCTTCGTGCCGGGCGTTTTTGTTTGCCCCCGCCACGATATAATACCCCGTGAACCCCGATGCCTTTCTGGATCGCCTCCGCCAGCACCCCGACTACAAAAAACAGATCGTCCACATTGAGCATATCCCGGCGCGGCCTGCGGTTTACGGTGAGCTGGACGCGCCGTTGCCCGAGCGGCTGCAAAAAGCGCTGAAGGAGCACATGGGGGTGAAGAAGCTCTTTCGGCACCAGGCAGAAGCCATTGATCTGGTGCGCCTAGGCTTTCAGGTCATTGTCACGACGCCCACGGCATCCGGGAAGTCGCTGTGCTACAACGGGCCGGTTCTGGAGACGCTCCTCTTAGAGCCCAAGGCGCGGGCACTGTATCTGTTTCCCACGAAAGCCCTCGCACAAGACCAGCAGAGTAAGCTGAAAAGCCTGGATCTCTGGCCCGATATTATCTCCGCCACCTACGACGGGGACACGCCCAAGGACGAGCGCTTTGCTATCAAGCGTACGGCGCGGCTTCTGGTCACCAACCCGGACATGTTGCACCTAGGAATCCTGCCGTATCACAATGGCTGGGCGACTTTCTTTCGCAACCTTCGCTACATTGTCCTAGACGAAGCCCATGTGTATCGGGGCGTCTTTGGGGCGCACGTGGGCAATATCCTGCGGCGCCTCTTGCGTGTGGCGGAGCTTTATGGTGCACGGCCTCAGATCATCGCCTGCTCCGCGACCATTGCCAACCCGGAGGAGCTGTTCACACGGCTCACGGGACGCACTGCCGAAGTGGTCTCGGCGGAGAGTGGGGGAGCGCCCACGGGCAAGCGGCGCTTCGTCTTCTGGAACCCGCCCGTGACGGACGCTGCCACGGGCACGCGCCGCTCGACCAATGCCGAGGCTACCCATGTCTTCACGGAGCTACTCAAAGACGACGTGCGCACGCTGGCCTTCACCCGCTCCCGCAAGACGGCGGAGCTTTTGCTGACCTACGCACGTCGGGCACTGGAGGGAAAGCCCGCCGCGGAGAAAGTGATGAGCTACCGTGCGGGCTACACCCCGGAGCAGCGGCGTGAGATCGAAAGAAAATTATTTACCGGGGAGCTAACCGGAGTGACGGCGACCAATGCGCTGGAGCTGGGCGTGGATATCGGGGGAATGGACGCTGTGGTGATGACGGGCTACCCCGGAACGGTGGCAAGCACCTGGCAGCAAGCCGGGCGCGCGGGCCGTCGCCAAGGGGAGTCGCTGGCGTTTCTGATCGCCGCCGACAATCCCCTTGACCAGTTTCTGATGCGCCAGCCTGACTACTTTTTCGAGCGCCCCGCTGAGCACGCCGCACTCGACCCAACCAATAAGCACATTCTTGGCGGGCATCTCCTCTGTGCCGCCTACGAAGCCCCCCTCACCGATGAAGACGCCGAGCTCTTCGGTGGCGAGCGTGCCCGCTGGGTGGCGCACCGCTTGGTGGAAGAGGGCGCACTGGCGGCGCGTGGCGATAGGCTCCACTATGTCGGCACCGAGTACCCGGCGGCGCTGGTCAATATCCGCTCCGCGTCGTCGAATCAGTACGTGATTGAGGAGAACGGAAAGACCCTAGGCACCGTCGAGGAGTCGCGGGCCTATGAGACCATTCACCCCGGCGCGATTTATTTGCACATGGGCGAGAGCTATGTCGTGGAGGAGCTTGATACCGTCAGCCGCCGCGCTGTTGTCCGTCGTGCTGCGGCTAGCTACTTCACCGAGCCCAAGACCGACTCGCACATCGAGATTATTGCCACGGGCGGCTCCAAAGAGTTCGGCGACACCGTGGCGTACTTCGGTGAGGTGCGGGTGACAAGCTGGGTGACGGGCTTTCGCCAGAAGCAGTTTTTCTCGGATGAAGTGCTGGGCACCTACGATCTGGATCTCCCTGAGCAGACCTTCGAGACGGAGGCCGTCTGGTACCCACTTCCCCAGTACCTGGTCGAAGAACTCACCGAGGCGGGTTTAGACCTCGCAGGCGGTGTCCACGCCGTCGAGCACGCCAGCATCGGCCTGCTCCCGCTCTTTGCTCTCTGTGATCGCAACGACATCGGCGGCGTCTCGACTCCCTACCATCCCCAAGTCGGAGCCCCCACGATCTTCGTCCACGATGCCCACCCCGGCGGGGTCGGGATCGCCGAGACCGGCTTTCGCATCATCGAGCAGTGGCTTACAGCGACTCTCACGCTCATCGAAGAGTGTCCCTGCGAAGACGGCTGCCCGAGCTGCATCCAGAGCCCCAAGTGCGGCAACAACAACGAGCCGCTCGATAAAAAAGCCGCCGCGCTGATTCTGAAGCGTCTGCTCCAGCCAACCCCCTAGCCCCCGTCCGACGGGGGGAGATACGGAAGAGGAGGGGAGAGTTATCTCTTGCGAGATGGGGGCATTTCCGGTTAAATCATCCTATGATAGCAACAGCAAGCGTAGAGGAAGTGGCGGATGCCGTTTCGCATCTGAGTCTGGCAGACCTTGATCGGCTTTCAACTGCGGTGTTGGAGCGGATGCCCAATCGCGGAAAAGCGGGGCTGCATTTTCAGGAGTCGCTACTCTTGCAAGCGATCCATGAAACACTGACAGATGCCCAGCAAGAGCACTATGCTCAGCTTATCGCACGGCGGCGTGCGGAGAGCCTCACCGAGACGGAGCACGCGGAACTTCTGGAGCTTACTACAGTAGTGGAGAGTCTGGATGCGCGGCGTTTGGAGCTGATGGCGCGGCTCGCGGCACTCCGACAGATGCCTCTTACCCGACTGATCGCCGACTTGAACCTCCCTCAGCAAACGGTATGATGGAGGCACTACGAGCACAGATCATCGCGCGAGCAGGCAATCGCTGTGAGTATTGCCGTGCACCGGGATACATCGGAACGCAGCGGCTGTCTATAGAGCATATTCGTCCCAGAGCGGCAGGAGGCACGGATGATCCATTCAATCTGGCGGTCGCCTGCCAGGGCTGCAATAACCATAAGTACACGAAAATCACCGTGCTTGACCCTCTCACGGGAACTCGTGTGGCGCTTTTTCATCCTCGTCAGCAGGTCTGGGAGGAACACTTTTCCTGGAGCGAGGATGCTCTGGAGGTAATAGGCCAGACACCAACGGGGCGGGCGACGGTGGCGGCTCTCCAACTCAACCGGGAAGAACTGGTGCGTTTTCGGCGAGTGCTTATTCCTGCGGGAGAGCATCCCCCTATTCCCGCGCCTACCCCCTGACCCCCGCCCGGCGGGGGAACCGTAAGGAATAGGAAAGCTATCTCTTACGAGGCTAGTGTATTTCCGGTTAAATCTGGTTATGGCTGTACCCCCATTTTACTGTTTTATTCGTCCAACACTGGAAGCTCTTATTGATGGGAAAGAGCGGCATCGAAATGATGCGAAATCGGAAGCTATTGCCCGGATGAAACTTTCCGAGGAGGACTTGGCAGAGACGCTAGGTAATGGAAATCGAAGCCGTGCATTAAATCGCGCAGGCTGGGCAATGTCGTATCTCAGTCAAGCGGGACTTGTTAAAAGTACAGGACAACGTGGGTACTGGTGCATAACCGAGCGAGGGCTGGCTTATCTGAAACGTGCACCAGAGATCATCAAACCGAGTGATCTGGAAGAGTTTCCTGAGTTTCTTGAGTTCAAGAACCGACGACCTGAAAATTCTATCGAACTTAGTGGATCATCTGACGAATCTGAACCTGCTACCCCTGCTGAGATTTTGGACGTGGCATTTGTGACCCTGACGAATTCTCTTGCATACGAGCTATTATCCAAAGTGAAAGAGATGTCACCTGATCGTTTTGAGTGGCTTGTGGTTCAGCTCATGTTAAAACTGGGTTATGGTGGAGGCTTAGGCGAGTCGGGGCAGACTTTGGGGCGCTCAGGCGATGGCGGCGTGGATGGCGTTATCAATCAAGATAAGCTGGGTTTAGACAAGATTTACTTACAGGCCAAGCGGTGGAAGGAGGGCAAGGTCGGGCGGCCCGAAGTGATGGGATTTGTTGGAGCACTGAGTGGACAGGGGGCTACCAAAGGAGTTTTTATCACGACGTCAGCTTTTACGGAGGAGGCACGTGCTTATGCGAAAGCAAACCTTGGGTTCAAAATCTCGTTGGTAGATGGAGTCGAGCTGGCTCGTCTGATGGTTGAGAATGATCTCGGGGTTTCTCTGGTTCAGCGTTACGATGTGAAGCGGGTAGACTCAGATTTTTTTGTGGAAGAGTAGTTGCTAAAGGTAGAAAATCAGTCATCGAGTTAGAGTAATCAATCGTCGGGAACGAAAAAACACTCATCGCTCGTACTAAGACAGAGATAGAAGAGGTTAAATCAATGGACGAGACAAAGAAAACAAATCGTGAGCCGGGTGCACTGAACTATGCACAAGTCATATCACTCGATGTTGCTGCACAGGTGGCTGTGGCAGCTCGCAAACCGGCCTATCGTGCTACTCTACTGGCACGGGGAATCACCGATGAGACCCTCGATGCGCTCGATACCGCCGTGAGCGAGGGGAAAAGAGAGCAGGCTGCCGCCGTGGAGAGCGATACGGGGCAGCGGGTTTCCACACTTGACGAGAAGCTTGCCCGAAAAGAGCTACTGGCAGGGCTACGTGAGGTGCAGACCGCCGCGCGGCAGAAGTGGACACGCACGCAGCCTGCGGCGCTGAAGGACTACTACATCGGGGAGAACCTGCCCAACATGAGCCGTGCGACGCTGGTGCAGGTGGCCGAGGGAATTCTCTTGCGCCTGACTACCCAGACCCTGCCGGGAATCACCCCGGAGACAGTCGCGGCTCTGGCAAGCAAGCGCGATGCCTATGTCGAGGCCAACAAGAGCCAGCTTGGCTTTATCGCCGGTGCTAAGGCACGCCGTGAATCGGCTCTGAGCCACCTTAAGACCGCCACCGACTTGCGTATCGAGGTGCAGTTCGCCGCCGATGCCGCTTACCCCTTCGATAATCCCAGGAGCGCTCCCGCTCGTATTGAGTTCGCTCTACCCGGAGAGCGCCGCTTCGTCACGCGGTAGCTTACGTCCCGCAGAACGTCCGGTAGTCGCAGGCGCTGGCGGGGGCGGGCTCGTGGTATTTTGACGGCTCGGGCTGTGGCGTGTAGGGAGTCGCTAGGACGGCCAGTAGCTCGTGGAGGGGGGCGAGGTTATTGTCGTTTTCGGCGGCGGCGAGCGCCTCTTCGACGAGATGGTTGCGCGGGATGACGTCGGGGTTTACTGCCTGCATGAGGGCGAGCTGCTCGGTGGGTGAGCTTGACTCGCGGCTCAGGCGCTCTTGCCAGCGCGTGTGCCAGGCGGCAAAGTCGGCGTTTTTGTTAGTTGGATCGGTGAGGGTGCGGAAGGTGTTGGTGTAGTCGGCCTCGGTCTGCTGCATCCATGTGAGTAGGGCTTCGATTAGCTCAGGATCACCGTCTTCTGTGCTCTGGAGCCCGAGCTTCTGGCGCATCATCATCAGCCACTCGGCTTCGTAGAGCTCCGGGAAGATATTGAGCGCAGCGACGGCAGTGGCAACAGCGTCTTCTTCGTTATCGCCCAGCAGTGGCAGGAGCGACTCGGCGAAGCGCGTGAGGTTCCAGTGGGCCATCGCGGGCTGATTGCCGTAGGCGTAGCGCCCGCTTTCGTCTATGGAACTGAAGACCGTGCCGGGGTGGTAGGAATCTAAAAACGCGCACGGGCCGTAGTCAATCGTCTCGCCCGAGAGTGCCATGTTATCGGTGTTCATGACGCCGTGGATAAAGCCCACCCGCTGCCAGCCTGAGATAAGCTGTGCTTGGCGAGCGATCACTGCACGGAGAAATGCCGCGTATTTTTCCTCAGCATCCGCTAGCTCCGGGTAGTGCCGTGCAATTGTGTAGTCGGCCAGCACGCGCAGGTTCTCCACATCGCGGCGGGCGGCGGCGTACTGAAACGTCCCGACACGGATATGGCTACTCGCCACACGGGTTAGAATTGCGCCCGGACGTCGTGTCTCCCGCTCGATCTGCTCGCCCGTGCTGACCACGGCAAGGCTTCGTGTTGTGGGAATCCCGAGCGTGTGCATGGCCTCCGAAATAATATACTCGCGAAGCATCGGGCCAAGCGCGGCGAGGCCATCGCCACGACGAGAGTACGGTGTTCTCCCCGAGCCCTTGAGCTGGATGTCGACACGCACTCCGTCAGGAGTGACATGCTCGCCCAGTAGAATTGCCCGCCCATCGCCGAGCATTGTGAAGCCGCCAAACTGGTGCCCGGCGTAGGCTTGGGCGATAGGCTCCGCCCCGTCGGGAAGCACCTGGCCCGCAAAGAGTGCCGCTAAGTCGCCCTCGAACTGCAATCCTAGCGCGGCGGCGAGGCGTTCGTTGAAGAGCACCATGCAGGGAGCGGGGGCCAGTGCAGGAGTCGCTTTCTCGAAGAAGGCGGCGGGGAGGCGGGCGTAGGTATTGTCAAACTGCCACGAGTGAGAGCTCATGCCTCCGAGTGTACCCGCTTCTCCGCGTAGGCCCGCTCCGCAGGAGTCGTGACCAGCTCGCGCTCGGGGAAGCGCAGGGCAGCCAGAAAACCCCCAAAGACACAGCCACCGTCGAGGTTGACCGTATTGTTGACGAAGCGAATCTCGTCCTGGGGTGTGTGGCCGTAGCAGATCAGCGCCCCCGCATCGCCGTTTTCACGTTCGGCGGCCCAGGCGTGGCGAATGGGCATCCCGCTGGCCTCGAAGCCGCGCACATCCCCGAAGCGCGTGAAGCGCGTGATGAAGTCGCTGCTCTGGCCCAGCATATCGTCGCGAATCCCGGCGTGCGCGACCGCGAGTGTGCCGCCCGCCAGCACGAGGTGCACGGGCTGCGGAGCAAGATACGCCAGAATATCCAGTGTCAGGTGCTCGCGCTCTTTCTCGGGCATGCCGAGAAGCTGCTCCTCGGTTAGATCCAGCCCGTGGGTGCGCTGGACTTTTCCCCCCCGGAGCATCCGAAAGAGCTTATCGTCATGGTTGCCCGGCACAAACAAGGCTTTGTCGCGTGCCACCAAGTCACAGACGAAGCGCAGGACTCCTGGCGAGTCCGGGCCACGATCCGCCAGATCGCCGACAAAGACCGGGACGCGGCCCGTGGGGTGCGTGCCCTCGGCAGAGTATCCGAGTTGTCCGAGCAGTGTTTGTAGCTCGCTCAGGCAGCCGTGCACATCGCCGATCACATCAAAGGCGGGAGCCGTCAGTGCGCCGGGCGTGGTCTGAACCGTGGCCTCATCCATCTGCTCGGGCGAGAGAATGTGCACCCCAGCGAGGCGTGTGTCTTTTGGGAACTCGCGGAGTGCCTGCTCCAGTGTGGCCCGGTGGCGCGTGACGACTTTCTCGCCGACGGAGCGCCCCACTCGCTGGGCATCACGACGAATTGCTTCGTCAAGCGGGACATCGAAGGCGACCACATGCACGGGGACGCGGGCCGCGTGGGCGAGTGCGATCAGCCGATCCCGTGCGCCCGGCTTGAGCGCCGTTGAGTCCGCCACCGTCAGTCGCCGGTTCTTGAGACGCAATGCAATCCACTGGTGAAACAGCGCAAACGCATCGTCGTTGGCGCTCTGTGACCCGGCATCGTCCACGACCATCTCGCGGCAGCTATCGCTGGAGACAAGCTGCGAGGCGCGAAAGTGCCGCCGTGCCCAGGTGGACTTGCCCGAACCGGAAGCGCCGCAAAGTACAATCAGACAGACAGGGGGAAAGCTCAGAGTCATCGTAAGAATTGTATCGTCTGGCAAGGGCGGAGTGGTAAAGACTCGGAACTATACCCACTCAATCGTGGCATCAGGGAGGGCTTGGTTGAGCTCATCGCAGACATCCTGCTCTTTTACATCCGGGCGCATCCTTAGGGTGACGAGGAGCACCCGGCGACCATCGGGGAGGTCTTCGGTCTCAAAGGCGGAGACGGTGGCTCCGGCCTCTGTGAGTGCGGTGAGGGCGGCACTGACCGCGCCTTTATGGCGGGACACGGTGATTGTCAGGGTTGTCTGCCGCTCGTTTCTGTGGATGAGGTTCTCCGACCAGCGGCCCACCGTGAGCGTGAAGAGCACCAGTGCCGTTGCCAGTGTTGCCGAGGCGGCGTAGAGCCCACCCGCGCCACAGGAAATTCCGACCGCCGCCACGACCCACACCGTCGCCGCAGTGGTCAGCCCGCGCACGGAGAGCCCACGTCGTAGGATCACGCCCGCGCCCAGAAAGCCGATCCCTGTCACCACCTGAGCCGCGATACGCCCCGGATCGCCGTTGACAAAGTGAATTCGGGTGAGCAAACACGCCCCTAAACAGACTAGGACATGGGTGCGCAGGCCCGCTGAGTGGTTGGTCGCCTCGCGCTGTGCTCCAATAAAACCGCCCAGTAGCGAGGCCAGAACGAGGTAGCCCGCTTCGACGTAGAACGCCAGGGCTTGTGCCTGTTGTAAGTATTCCCACAGAGGACGGAAATTCATGTGCAAATTGTACCGCCTGTCACAGGGCCAGAGAAGCCGACGTTAAGCGAGGGCATGTTTTACCGTCTCGCTCGTGTGGGGAATCTACTATCTGATGCTCTTGAGGGGTAGCGATGAGTGGCGCACCGTGTTTCGCGTCGCCCAGTAAGCGTATACTGGCTGTATGCTCGAACTCGTGAAGCTCTATGCTACGATCACCTACTTTCATCCTACGGCGGGAACGGAGTGGTCGGAGGCCACGGAGAAGCACTTCCCCCATGCTCTACGACAGCCTAACCGGGAAACGCTCGGTGCGTGGCTGGCAGGATTGGGAGATCCGGCGACAGGCATTGTCGAACCTCAGAGTGCCGACGGGGCTGCTACACCGGGCTATACTGCGACCACCAAGGAGGGCTGGCCGACTCTGACACTGCCAAACACGGCCTGGCTTCTCACCCCTGAAGGGGAGGAGCGGTTTGTCGCGTTCCTGCGCGATGCGGCGCGTGCTCCCTGTGCGCTCTTTGATCTACGGGCCGCCGCGCCCGTCTCACGCAGAGCAGCGGAGCACCTGGCCGCGCTGACCAGTGGGATCGCAAAGCCCACTCTCACCCAGCGGGCACACTACGGGAAAGTGCCCGAGGTGGAGAGTACAACAGGAGACTTTCGGACAGGGTGGGTGGGGCGTGATGCGCAACTAACGGCGAGCCGCTGGCCACGCACGGCCTTTCTCCTCACACGCCATACGCCGCTGCCTCCGTTTGCGCTGGCACTGGCGCAGCTTGGCGACGCCGCCCTCTTTTTTGAAGGCGACGGCACGCCGCAAGAGTGGGTGCCCACCGCCACTCTCCCCCTTCCCAACGGTCTCGCTGCCCAGGTTCGGGTAGGGACGACTAAGCTCCCCCGTATGATCCGCACGCGCGATTCTCTCACCGAAGCCCACGCCTGGCTCAACGAAATCCCCCTTCGCAGCCACCCAGAGGGTACCCAACGAGCGAATGCCGGAGGGGGGGGAGGCGTGCTACCCTTGCCGAAAACGCGGCTCCATGCAGCACTTCGGCTCTGGAGTGCACTCTGGCTTCTGCACCCGAGTCGCGAGAAACTACAGCCAGTGTGGGAGCGGGCCTGGCCAGGGTTTCTCGCGCAAGTGCAGGCCGCCACCGATGCGCCAGGTTTTCACCGGGCTGTGCGACGACTCCTGCGCCTGACGGGTGATGGGCACGCCCTGACATTGACCGCGCTCGATGGTCTTCTTTTTGGAAACCTGGCGGCGACCGTCCGGCTTCAAACCATCGAGGGCAAGCCGACGATTGTGGCGATCCGGCACCCCGCCGCCGCCGCAGGGGGGGCGAAAATAGGGGATGTGGTAACGGCTGTGGACGGTCTGCCCATTCTGCAGCGGCGCAAGCAGCTAGAGGGTTACCTCGCGGCAGGGACGCCTCAGGCGCGGGAGAACTACCTGAACAACCGACTTCTGGCAGGCGACGAGGGCAGCAATGCGCACCTGACTCTGGAAGAGGGCCAGGGTATCGTGGTGCCTCGCTTGAGGACAACCGGTAAGGAACGTCGTGGGGAGACGGTGCGTGTTCTGACGGGCGGGGCTGTCTACGCGGATCTGGACCGGCTGACCCGTGACGAGATCGCACCCTTTTTTGACCACTTTGGCAGCGCCCCCGCCCTGATCTTCGACCTGCGCGGCTATGTGGACGAGACAGCGTGGGAGCTGGCTCCGTATCTGGCTCCGCGCCCGAACCTTGTGGCCGCGAAGTTTGTCCGGCCCGTCGCGCTCCCTCCCGAAGAGGGCGAGCTTGCGGGGCGCTACCTGGAGGAGGTTTTCTTCCAGCGCCTGCCGGCACGCATGGGGCAGAAGCAGTACCAAGGGAAAGTGGTGGCACTCGTCGACGAGCGCACCCAGAGCCAGGCGGAGCACACCGCACTCTTTCTCCGCGCCTGCGGGGCGCTCCTCGTAGGCTCCCCGACGGCGGGCGCGGTGGGGGATGTGACCAATATCGCCCTCACCGATGGTATTGTGGTGCGCTTCTCCGGTCAGGATGTCCGCTTCCCCGACGGCACGCGCGTGGCGGGCGTGGGCATTCAGCCCCAGAGACTCGTACGACCCACCCGGAAAGGTATCCAGGCAGGCCGTGATGAAGTTCTTGAAGCCGTGCAAAAAGCGCTTACTTCACGCGGGTGAGGTTCTGAGTCGTGCTTCCGCTCGTCAAGGTCAGCGAGTCGCCGTCTTGCTTCCAGGTGTTAGTGGACTGGCGACTGTTTGCAGGGAGCATGTTCAGAACCATGGGAGGCGTGCTGGAGGTCAGGTTCATCTTGAGCTGATCGGCCTCTGCACTCCAGGTACCCGCTAGCTGGACGGACTGCCCCATCACCGAGGCGGTGACAGCAAGCTGTCCACCGTCTTTGATATCAATTGTGGCAGGGATATTGTTAATACTTCCCGACCATGTCCCCGCTGGACTCGGTTTTTTACAGCCTACCGAGAGAATCAGGGCAGGGACAATAAGCATCGCTGCTACGTTACCAAATCTCATAAACTATTCTCCTAGCCGCCCGTAGCGACTTTGACAAGGGTGGGACGGAGCACCTTACTGCCCAGCATGTAGCCGCGCTGGAGCTCCTCGACGATCGTATTTTCAGGATAACCACTCTCCTCGTCGCGGAGAACGGCATTGTGTAGGTTCGGGTCAAACGGCGTGCCTGGTGTCCCAGGGATCACCAAGACACCCTCACCGACGACGACTTCACCAAACTGCTTGTAGATGGCATTGACACCTACCACCAGCTTCTCGTAGTCGCTGGTCTGGGAGGCTGCGACCAGAGCCCGCTCGAAGTTATCTAAAATAGGCAGAAGCTTCTGGATCGTTTCCTCGATCAGGTAGCTCCGTAGGCTCTCTCGCTCCTCTTCGGTGCGGCGCTTCAGATTTGAGAAGTCCGCACGAGCGCGCAGGAAATCACCGCGAGTCGCTTCGAGCTCGGCGCTCAGGCCCTCGACTTGCCCTTGAAGCCAGGCCACATCCGTGGTCAGTCCCTCCTGGGTGGCAGTAGAGGGCGCACTATCGGCATCAAACTCCGCCCCTGGTTCCGTGGGGGCGTTACTGTCATCGGTCATGGAGTCTCCGTTGAGATTTTTGTCGCGTTTAAAACGGGAAAACACGGTGCTAGTTTACCGCAATTTTTTACGGAACAGATAGACAACAAACGAGCCTAGCCCCGCAAATTTATAGATCGGGTCTATGTATTTCTCGATGACGTAGAACGCAAAGTAGTAGAGTCTGCAAAACGACCAGATCCCAATGCCCAGCAGCGCCGCTACCCGCACCGACGGAAACTCAACCAAGATGCCGGTCACCGAGGCACATCCGGCCACAAGAAACAGCGCCGCCTTGAGATACATCAGTCGTGGATCTTTCAAATCTCCCATAGAATTACTTAACGTCGCGAGAAGCGTGGCGGTTACGGGTAAAATACGACGATGCCTTTGTCTCCGTCTTCTTCTTCTCCTCCGTCGCGCCTCTTAATCGTCAAGCTCTCGTCGCTGGGCGATGTGGTGCACACGCTGCCGCTGATCGAGGCACTGCGGCTGGGGCTGGGCCCGGAGGTACATCTGGCGTGGGTGGTCCGAAAAGCTTTTGCGCCGCTGGTGGTCAACAATCCCCATCTTAGTGCAGTGCATGTGCTGGAAGAGAAGAGCCTCTCGGCGACACTGGCGTTTGGAAAGCAGCTCCGAGCGGAGCACTTTGACACGGCGCTCGATCCGCAGGGGTTGTTTGTCTCGGGCTTGCTGACATTTCTCAGTGGCGCACCCCGCCGGATTGGGCTGGATAAGAACCGCGAGGCAAACAAGCTCTTTCTCACCGAGGCCAGTATCGCAAGCACGCACCGAGCGCACCAAGTGGAGAAACTCTTTGGGTTCTGCGACGTGCTAGGCATTGCTCGGCTTGTGCCGCGCGTGCAGCACTACCTGGTGGGCGATGCGCCGCACGAGAAAACGTGGGTCGGGTGCATTATTGGAGCGAGCACACCGGATAAGACTTGGCCACTGGCGCACTGGAAAGCACTTGTGGCAGAGCTTGAGACGCGTGGGCTGGTGCCTGTTCTTCTCGGGGGAGCAGGAGCCGAGGCTGAGGCGGCGGCACAGGTGGCGCTCACTTGTGGGGGCTGCCTCAATTTAGCGGGAAAGACCACGCTCCCGGAGCTGGCCGAGGCGCTCGCTCGGTGCGCGGTGGTGATCGGTGCCGACACCGGGCCGCTACATCTGGCTGTCGCCGTGGGCACTCCGGTGATTGGTCTCTACGGTGTCACTGACCCCGCCCGCACCGGCCCCGGCTGGGGGCCTGCTCCTGTGGTTATTTTGGATGCCGTCGAGAAAGAAGCCCCGCCCGAGAGCCGCCGTCCGCGTCACGGCACGATTCCCGATGCGCTTGCCCGGATCTCCGTTGAGGCGGTGCGAGATGCCACCCTGAGGCTACTTTCATGAGGATCTGTGTGGTTCGGTTAGGAGGCATGGGCGATATTCTGCTGGCCACTCCGACGCTTCGGGCGCTGGCGGCCCACTATAAAACCGACCAGATTGACTTTGTGGTGGGGCCAGGGATGGAAGCCGCCGTCGCCGGGCTGCCCTACGCCGCACGCACTCTGGCCTTTGATCGTAAGAAACACTGGGGGGCGGGGCTTCCCGGCTTTCTTAAAACGCTTCGTGCCGAGGGGCGCTATGACTTGTTTCTGAATTTTCAGCCCAGTGTCAAGACACTTGCGCTGGCGGCGCTGGCGCACCCCAAACAGACAATTGTCTTTAAAAAAGACCGCCGTAAGCAAGCCGATACCGGGCGCGTTCGTCACGCCATAGATGACTTCGCGAAGGAAGTTGTCCCCTTGGGAGTTACCGTCACGGATCGTCAGTTAGATTTTTTCGTGCCCGAATCGGCCCGGCACTCGCTTGCTGCAAAGCTAGATCTGACCGTGCCCTATATTGCGATCAACCCGGCGGGCACCCGCGATATCAACCGCTGGCCACCGGAGCGATTCGCGACTCTGATTGAGAGCCTAGATGCTTCAGGGCGGCGGGTGCTCTTGCTCGGCGGGCCGGGCGATGTTGCGCTCGCGCAGGAGATCGCGGGGCAGAGCAAAGCGCCTGTTGAGAATCTGGCGGGCAAGCTCACGGTCAAAGAGCTGGGCGCACTTCTCGAACGAGCGGCGTGTGTGGTGACGGGCGACACCGGGCCGCTGCACATCGCCTCGGCGGTAAAGGCCCCGATTGTCTGCCTCTCGGGCGCGGCTGACCCTAACCGCACCGGCCCGACTCGACCTGGCGATCTGGTCGTGATCAACCGCGCGCTAAGCTGCGTGCCGTGTCAGGCGCGCTCGTGCAGGCGTGGCGATATTGCTTGCATGACGCAGATGCCGGTGGAGTGGGTACTAGACGCCATAGAAAGACGAGGGAAGTAGACAATGACACGCGAAGCGTTTGTCGCCCAAGCGGCGCGGCTGAAGTCCGAGGGCAAGAGAGTTGTCTTTACCAACGGCGTTTTTGATCTCTTACATGTCGGGCATTTGAGGTACTTACAGCAGGCGCGTGCTCTGGGCGATGCGCTGTTTGTGGGCGTCAATGCGGATGCAAGCGTGCGGCGCTTAAACAAAGGCCCCGAGCGCCCGATCAACCCCGAAGACGAGCGTGCGGAGCTGCTGCTGGGCCTCAAGTGCGTGGATGCCGTCTGCGTGTTTGAGGAAGACACTCCTATTGAGCTTCTGCGCATCCTCAAGCCCAGTATCCACTGCAAAGGTGGTGACTACGCCTCCCCAGACGTGCTCCCCGAGACCCCGCTCGTGCGTGCACTGGGCGGCGAGGTCGTGATTTTGCCGCTCGTCCCTGGGCGCTCCACAACGAATGTGATAAAGAAGCTTGCGGGCCAACCTATCCCAAACCTCATCGCACCCGTCAAAGCAGCCGTAGATTGATGGGGATGGGCTGGTACTTGGCGTCCAGAACGAAGGTGGTGACACTTTCAATGGCATGCTTTGCCGGGGTTTTATCGCGGCGCAGGAAGCGCACACTCGCAAGCTGTGCGGGCGTCGTGCCCGGCGGCAGAGGGATGGCGGTGCGGTTCCAGCCGCTGCGAAAGACCGTCAGAGTAGGATTGTTGTGATCTGAGACGGCTGTCCGGCCATCGCGTAGGGTGGCTTGCACCGCGAGCAAGCTGCCCGGAGCGAGAGTCGTCTTAAAGTCCAGATAGAGATAGTTGCGCGGAACGCCGTCCACGGTGATGTCTGCAACAGCGGACTCCGCACCACGACGGCTCCAGTCGCAGCCGGGCGCACGGGCAAGCAGGCGGACGAAACCTTCTCCGGCGACAGGGATGGTTTCGGTCACGGTAAACGAGCGTGTTTGTTGTGCTTTCATGTGCGATGGTATCACTTTGGTGGGGGGCATTCCAGCGAGTGGAGCACGTCCAATAAGCGGTCTATCTCCTGAGTGGTGTTGTAGTGCGCCAGCCCCACCCGCACCGCTCCATCGGCCAAACCCAGCGCCTCCATCACGCCGACGGCGTAGTAGTTACCGCTCCATGAGCAGATTCCCGCAGCTCCGAGGATCTCACTTACCGCACGTGGCGTGTAGCCCGCAATCGTAAACGCGACAGTCGGAACCCGTCCGCTCTTACCTGGCCCATAGACCGTAAGATTGGGGATCTGTGCGAGCCCGTCCAGCAAGTGCGCCCCGAGCTCGGCTTCGTAGTGCGCCATCGCGTCCATCCCAATGCTCTCGATGTACTCCACGGCCGCCGCAACGCCCGCCAAGCACTCGTGGTTGAGGGTACCTTGTTCCCAGCAGTGCGGGATCGTATTTTTGGCGGGCCGGACTTTGTACGGCGTCAGGCGCTCTAAATGCGTGCGTTTGCCGTAGAGCACCCCGATATGCGGTCCGAAGAACTTGTAGGCCGAGCACGCCAGAAAGTCGCAGTCCAACGCACGCACATCGGTGGGAAGATGCGGCACCGCCTGCACCGCGTCCACGTAGACCAGCGCTCCGACAGCGTGCGCCAGCGCCGTCGCCGCTTTCACATTGGGCGTCGTGCCCAGCGCATTCGAGGCCGCCGTGATCGCCAGCAAGCGCGTCTTACCGGGCTGAAGCGCGGCCTCCAGTGCCCCGAAATCTAACAATCCCGTCGCGGGATCAAACGGCACGCGGCGAATCACGGCTCCCACTGACTGCAAGTCCAGCCACGGCGCGACATTGGCATCGTGGTCTAGGTTGGTGACAATAATCTCATCGCCGGGCCTCAGCGTCTCGCCAAACGAGCGGGCGAGATGAAACGTGAGCGCCGTCATGCTTGCCCCAAAGACAATCTCATACGGATCGCTTGTCCCAAGAAGCCGCGCCATCGCCGCCCGCGCCGCCGCAATGGTCGCGTCCGTGCGCTGGCTGGTGGCAAACGCCCCGCCGATATTGGCACAGCTTGTGGCCCAGTAGTGGCTCACGGCATCAATCACCCGCTGCGGTACCTGCGTCCCGCCGGGATTGTCGAAGAAGATCAGGTCGGGGTTGTTTGCCAGTGCCGGGAACTGTGCCCGGATCGCGTCAATCGGAAAGCTCATGCCACAGCGTACCTGAAGTTTTGGTAAAGTCGAAGGCATGGACGAGAAGAAACGCCAAAAACGGCAGGCGGCGTGGCTTGCTATCGGGAGCTTGCTCTGGGGCCTCGGGTCTGTGGGAATTTGGGTGTTCTGGGAGTTTCTTCTTGGCTTAGAGCGCTTAACCTTTCCTCATGCCCGTAATATGCGAACCGACGGCGCTTTTGATGTTCGTCTTGTTTCGCCAAACTTCCGGCTCAGCCGCGACCAAGCGGGTCATATCCGGGCGTCTTTTGTCCGCTTTCGGATGGGGCTGGACAACGGGGTGGCCTATGTCTACGATCCGCAGGATAAGCTCACTGCTGAGATTTTTGCGAAGAATGGGAAGACGGAGTACGCGACTACCGGGCTGGGCTGGGCGCTCTCGGGTTTTGGTATCCTCTCGGGAATTACTCCACTGGGAGATCACTGGTACCGCTGCGGTTTTACCTGATTTTTCGCGCTTTGGGAACGGAGGTATCATGAAGGCATGAGTAGCATCTTCACCGCCGATCTCAAAGGCATCATCTCCCCGTGCCCCGCCTGCGGCCAGAAAAACCGCATTCCCTATGAGCGTCTCGCCGCCGCAGGGACATGCGGCAAGTGCGAGGCGAACTTGCCACTGGTCAATGCTCCCGTGGAGATTCCCAGCACCGCTGTCTTCAATGCCGTGATCGCCACAAGCTCACTGCCGGTTCTCGTAGATTTCTGGGCCGAGTGGTGTGGCCCGTGCCACGCCGTCGCCCCCGTGCTCGACCGGATCGTCGAGGAGCAGGCCGGCGCGCTGAAGCTCGTCAAGGTCAACATCGACGAGGAGCGCGAGCTCGCCGCCCGCTTCGGAATCGCGTCGATCCCCACGATGATCCTCTTCCGCGACGGCGAGCCTTCCGTCTCGGTCGTCGGCGCCCAGCCCAAGGGCGCGATCGAGCGCACGCTCGGCCTCACCGCCTAAAAACGTTTCTCCCCGCTCCCTCGCGACGAGCCGGCGATCCCGCCGGCTCGTCGCGTTCTCCTGGTCAGCGCCCGGCAGCCGCGAGG
>NZ_JAYVPL010000146.1:0-3442 GCF_043757465.1 Armatimonas sp. | reverse complement strand
GTGTCTAAGCTGTGGCCTGGAACTCAATGCAGACTGCAATGCAGCTCTGAATATTGCGTTCAAGGCACGGGGCAATGTAACTTGCCCTATGGACGGAGGGGTCGCCTCGGCGACTCTACTGTCAAAGCTCCCCGCTTTAGTGGGGGGATAAGTTACTCGAACTCCTCCTGAACGGAGGCATCGCCGGTGAGGGCACGTGCTAGCCCGGTCTCACGCGCGGAGCCGACAATTAACTCGTCGTCTAAGCTTTCATTGAGGGCAATCCAACCGGTGCGAGACCAGATCTCGATCTTCTCACCCATTCCTACCACCACGACCTCCGTGTCAATTCCAGCCCACTGGCGCAGATTTCCGGGGAGCGCGACCCGGCCCTGGTTGTCGGTATCGGTGTCCACGGCGGGGCCGCAGAGTAGGCGCTTCATCCGCAGTACATGCGGGTCCAGGCTGGGCTGCTTGTTGAGATCCGCTTCTATCTTGTCGAAGTCTGCTTCTTTGTAGACCGAGAGACAGGGGCCGACTCCCTTGGTAATAACAAAGGAATTCCCGAGGGCATTGCGAAACTTAAGGGGCATGATAACACGTCCCTTCTCATCCAAGCCGTGGTAGTGTTCCCCCCGGAACCCCACCGTCTTAAACCGTCCTCCACAAAGTCACCACTAGCCCACCCCTCAGTCACCCTTGAAAACCACTGAGAGGATTGTAGGGCAGGTATGCTTGCTTGTCAACGGTTTTTTTTAGGCAGCTGGAACCGACTCCGGGGAAGATGCGGGGTGACTGGTGGTCAGCTGTCGGCCGTGATCCGCCATACGTCCCAGCTTTCGCTCCCCTTTATCCGCGTACATCCGCTGGTCGGCGACACTCAGCAGGGCAGCCCAGTCTTGTCCATCCTCTGGGAAGTTGCTGAAACCGACACTCACGCCAAGGTGCAGGTGACCTACTTTGGGGTGGATAAGACCCGTATTGTAGTTCTGGATCGCCTCCTGAATCCGTAGGGAGAGAGCTTGCGCTTCCGCTCCTGTGGCCTCTTCTTGAATGATGAGAAACTCATCTCCGCCGTAGCGTGCAACAATATCACCGGGTCGAACAAGAGCGCGCAGAAGAGCACTGAGCTCGCGAAGAACCCGGTCGCCTGTCTGATGGCCATAGAGATCGTTGATGGGCTTGAAGCTGTCTAAGTCGAGACAGAACATCACAAAGCTATCACTCGACCGCTGGGGAGCCGTTCGCTCAGGATTGAGCGAGATCGTACACCGCTGCTCGACGTACTGGGTGACATACCGCAGGTTGTACAGAGAGGTCAGAGTGTCCGTATGGGCATGGCTACGGGTGCGCTCAAAGAGAATGCCGTTGTAGAGGGCAAGCGCGGCTCGCTCCCCGATACGCTCCAGAAGCTGCTGGTCGTGCTCCGAAAACGCGTTGCCGTCCGGGTGGTAGAGGTTGATCGTTCCCAAAACAGAGCCCTGGTGGACAATGGGAACCACTAGCGCCGAAGCGATAGCCGTCCATTGTGCCGTCGGTGAGCCTTGTAGCAGAAGGTCATCGTGCTCGTAGGGGCCACAGTAGGTTTCTTTCTCAAGCACGACTTGCATGGAGCAGCCGTTCTGTCCGATGGAACGCGCCAAGGAAAAGAACTCCCGGTTGAGACCCACGGCGACACGGGCATTGAGGCGATGGTCTTCCGCATCGTAGAGCAGGAAGACACAGGCGACATTGGGAATGATGGACGCCAGCTTGCGTGCCAGGATCTCCAGAGTTTCTTCCAAGCCCAGGCTTGAGGAGAGTGTCTGCGCTACCTCATAAAGTGCCCAGAGCTCCGAGGAGTTGCGCTGGATGTCACGGACAGCACGCTGGGTATTGGTGGTAACCTCGTCACTTTTTGGGATCACCAAAGGCCCCTCGCCCTGTTCGGCCATCTCCTGGACAACAAGGTCAATGATGCGTAGGAAGGCTTCCGCAATCACAGGATCGAAGTGGCTTCCCGCGTCTTTCTTGATCAGCTCGCTGGCACGCTCATGTGTCCATGCCCCGCGGTAGGCTCGGTTTGAGGTTAGGGCATCGTAGACATCCGCGACTGCCAGGATGCGTGCCTGGAGAGGGATCTCTTCTCCCTTCAGGCCCTCGGGGTAGCCCGTACCATTCCACTTCTCGTGGTGGTACTTCACTCCAGGAAGCACCGGCCAGGGGAAGTGGATATCCGCAAGGATGTCGGCACCAATTCGTGGGTGCTCTTTGATCTTGGCAAACTCTTCTTCGGTGAGCTTGCCAGGCTTGAGCAGAACGTACTCCGGAACCCCCAGCTTACCGATGTCATGTAGTAGCGCTCCGGTGTTCACGCCCTCCAGCTCATCGCCGGTAAGCCCAAGCTCCTTGGCCACGGCGACGGCATAGCGCTGGACACGCAAAATGTGCTGGTGGGTGTAGGCGTCCTTGGCATCAATCGCCAGTGCAAGGCTTTTGATCGTAGCAAGGTAGAGCTCCGCGATTTCTTCCTTGCTCTTGAGCATGTTCTCCGCTTGATCGGAGTAGATTTGGTAGGACTTGTAGGTTAAAAATGCGATCGGAATCCCACAGGCAAGCACCGTAAAGAAATAGTCCTTGCTGATAAGCGAGGAAACAAACCCTACAAGCGCTCCTAGGAAGTAGCTGGGGGCGGTCCAGAGGAACTTGTCGTGCCAGATGCGGAGGATATTGTTGCCCAGCACAAATCCGAGAATAATGGCCACAAAGCCCGTGTTCATAAAGTAAAACGTGAAGCATGCCAGGGATGTCGCAATGATGGGGGAAGGCGCGCCAAAGACATCACGGATGACAATCTGAGTATAGAGTACGCTACAGAGAAACGAGGAGACTGCATTGAGACAGACATTGAAGAGGAGCTGGTAGCTGGGCTGCCGTTTGGGATAGAGGCAGCCCGAAAGCGTCGTCACCATGCCCACCAGGATTGCTTCCGTAAGACTGAAACGAAGGATCGCGGCAAAGGTGAGGATGAAACTAAGCGACATAGAGCCGACATCGGCTGTCGTGGCGCTGTGCTGGCGCATGAGGCTGACTTTACGACTGCCGGCCGCAATCCCCAGAATAAGAAAGATGGCAAGATCCACCTTGGGCATAAGCGGATGCTGGAGGCTGTGGAGAAGCCCCACAATTACCGACGCTGCCCCAAGGAGGTAAGTGAGCCAAACAAAGGCTTGCGCTTTAGGTGGAAGTGTGTTCATCGACTATGCAATCCATTAGTATTGTCGGTCACACAGCAACAAAACTAAAGCAAAGAAGCCACGGGTTAGGTGGCTTCTTTACTTTTCCTACTTGCGGTTGGGTTTTCTAGTTTTCGCCGTAGATTACTTTGCTGGTCAGGTCCACGTTGCCAGAGCCCGTTCCCCAGATCACTTGATCCGTCCAGGTAGCCGATCCCCAGATTACCTGACTGCCCCAGATCACTTGC
>NZ_JAYVPL010000145.1:0-100593 GCF_043757465.1 Armatimonas sp. | reverse complement strand
ATTCCTATTTTGTCCCCCTTCGCAGGGAGGAACGACCGAGAGCCGGAGGGGGAAGCCGAGGAACGAGGCAGGGGGAGGTTAAAACTGAATGACCGTGTCCTCACCCTCCGGCAAGCAGGAACGAGAGCTATAGACGGCGAACAAGATCGTAATGTCTACCAGCAGTATCATTGATAACCACGAGCTAAATACCCTCCTTGCTAAGTTAAAAGAAATTGGTACAGGGGGTAAAGAACTCTGCATTGCAACAGCGTTTTTTTCGCTGGACGCGCTCTTTTTAATTGCGGATGCCCTGGAGGGATTTGATAAGGTCAGGATTCTTTTTGGGGGTGATGCGGATGCAAAGCAGCGCTTACGGCTCCTTCAGTTGCTTCGGACTCAATCTGATGAGGATCTTCTTACTCAGCGGGAAAGTGTGCCTAATCTGTCGCCGTTGAAGCAAGTGGAAGCACTTTTTGTGGCAGGCAAGATCGAGGCGCGTTGCTACACGACCAAGAAGTTCCATGCCAAAGCCTATCTGGTTCGCCGTCCCATGTTTCCGCCTGAACTGGGTGTTCTAGGCAGTGGTAATTTTACCCGCGCCGGGCTGACTCAGAATATCGAGCTGAATGTCTTGCTGACCACCGAGCAGACATCGCAGCTCGGGGTTTGGTTTGAAGAGCGCTGGAAGGAAGCCATCAAGGACGACGTGACCGCCGATGTACTCCACGAGATTCGTCGGCAGATTGACCTGTACAATCCGTATGCCCTCTATCTAAAGGCACTTACACTGTGGGGGCAACAGCAGCAAGACAACTCCGCGCTGGTAGGCAGCACACTGGCACAGATGCTCGACCCGCACCAGGTTCAGGGGTACCGTCAAGCACTTCGGATCATCGAGCAACAGCACGGGGTGATGGTCTGTGATGGCGTGGGGCTGGGAAAGAGTTTTATTGCCCTGGCCCTCATGGAGAAGTGCTGCCGTGATGGGCTGAATGTCTTGCTGATCGCTCCTAAAAGTATTCTCGTTTCGAGCTGGCAGGGTTATCTAAAAGAATATTTGGGCTGCTACACCCAGCCCTTCGGCTCGATCTACGATATACCGATGACCTCTTTCGGCTTTGATCTGGACGAGGAAAAAGCCGACGAGCCCACACAGGCGAAGATTGAGCAGCTACGACGGCTGGCGGAGCGGGCGGATGTGCTGGTGATTGATGAGTCCCATAACTTCCGCAAGACCTCGGCTTTGCGCTACAAGAACTTGATGGAGATTGTCGCACCCAGCCGAGGACGCCGTAAGAAGACGATTCTGCTGACAGCGACTCCGATCAATACGGCCTACCACGATATGAGCGCACAGCTCGCGCTGATCACCCACCAGGAGGGAAGCATCGGGGGGTACAGCATTGATCAGATTCGGCGTTTTGCCCGTGAGCTGGACAAAATAGCTTCTCCGACAGACGTTCCCTACGGCCAGCTCTCGATGGAGCTTTTTGAGACTCCGAGTGAGTCTCTGAACCGGGTATTGGAGAGCGTGCTGATCCAGCGGAGCCGCAAGACCTGTAAGGCACTCTCTGAGGCGGCAGGGAAGCACCTAATGTTTCCCAAGCGCCGTGACCCGGAGTGTGTGGAGTACGAGTTCGGGGAGCAGAGTTCAGGCTACAGCGCTCTGGTGGATCTGACCGACAAACGTTTTCGCCCTGGAGTAAACCTCTTCAAGAAGCTCAAGAAGACACTGGACGATGCCGAGGCGGAGATCAATGTCGCGGCGCTGACGAAGCTTATCAAGGCCAAGATCGAAGGCATCAAGCTGGCGGCGTTTCTGATGGAGCAGTACCGCTACGAACCTAAGCCAGGAGGCAAGGTCTATCAGGACGAGGTGCGGCTGGCAGGTCTGGTGTTCTCCAACACGCTCAAGCAGCTTGAGTCCAGCCCGGTGGCGTTCCAGGGGATTCTTCAGAGCCTCGGCACGGGACTAATCGCTCGCCTGAAACAGTCACTTAAAGAAGAGGCCGATGGTCTGATCCAACCGCATCTGGACTGGGTTCGAACGCCACTGTTCCCCAAGCAGATCGAGGAGGAGGAGACCGAGGAGGGGCTTGGGCTCTTTGCCGATCCCGATCTTTTAGATGATGGCGAGGCGCTTGATACATCGGGGGATGAGGTTGATGCGTGGCTCGATAAGGCGATTCGGCAGCGTGGTCTGGGGAAGAAGCTAGAGGACTTCAACGCGCAGGACTTCGATGTGGAGCGATGGCGCGAGGATATTCTTGCCGATCTGAAGTTTCTAAAAGAGATTCACGCCGCAACGCTCAAAGTACGCCAGCAGCCGGACCCGAAGCTCGAAGAAGTTATCACACGGCTGCGCTTTGACCTGGCGGAGGGGAAGCGTATTCTGGTCTTCACGCAGAGCCAGCGGACGGCGGAGTACCTGGAGCGCGCACTGAAGGCACGTCTGGACGGCGCGGGTGTTGCCCGGATTGACTCACGAGTGGAGAAGACACGGGCAGCGATTCTGCACGCCTTCTGCCCTGGCTATAACCCCCCGCCCTATGGCTATTGGCCCTACTCGATTCCGCGTCGGGTGGATATTCTCATCTCGACCGATGTGCTTGCAGAAGGGGTGAACCTGCAAGAGGCGGGGGCGATCCTGAACTACGACATTCACTGGAACCCGGTACGCTTGATCCAGCGAATCGGGCGTGTGGACCGCCGCCTGAACCCGAAGATCACACCGGAGACGCACGAGTTCTCTATCTATAACGTACTTCCGCCCCCCGAGATTGAGAAGATTATCGGGCTGGTGGGGGCTGTGGAGAACCGGACACTGAAGATTAGCCGGACTCTGGGACTTGATGTCTCGTTCTTCAAGTCCAATGACCCGGCGGGGAACCTGAAGGAGTTCAATAGCCAGTACGAGGGTGAGCTGAGCCGCACGGATAAGGCGCTGACCCAGTACGTCCACCTGACGACAATCGAGCCGCCCGATCCCGCCGTGCAAAACTTGATTGACCAGCTTCCCCTCGGCGCGTTTGGTGTTTGGAAGGGCGCACCGGAGGCGGGAGTCTTTGCCCTCTTCACACTGGAGCCGACGAGGAAAGCGACCGAGGCGGATAAAGAGAAGTTCGCCGCCTTGCTCGGCTACCCCGTTCTGGGCCTGGCCTACGCCAGCGGACGCACGAGCTTTGACGCGGGGCGGATTCTGGAGGTTCTGAGCGGCACCACACCGGGAGAGCACTCCGGGAACCCGTCGGAGGAGGCGATACTTGCAAAGCAGCTCAAGGCGCTGAAGAATCTGGCGCGTGATCGCTTCCGGGATATTAGCCTACCGGGTACCATTGTCCCGAAACTTGTCTGCTGGATAGAATTAAAATTATGAGTATCACACCCGAAGACCTGAGCCAAATTGTTGACCGCGAGAGCCTCTTTGCCCTCTTAAAGGACAAGCTGAGCTGGCCGCTCGACCCGGAAGACCCCTATACCTACAACGAGCAGGAAGTCGCCGGGCGCACGTCGGCACGGGCGCAGGTGAGCCGCCTGATCCCCTTCACGGGAAGCGATCCGTTCGCGATTTTCCTCGTTGAGTTCGCCACGCCCTTCAAGCGCACGGACTTACGCGAGATTCTCCGGGGAGTTCGCCAGAGAGTCCGCGAGCGAGCCGCTTACAACAATGCCGCGCTGGAGAGCCTGGTTTTTGTCTGTGCCACGGAGGACTACAACGGGCTACGGTTCTGTCACTTTGAGGAGCGCGAAGGGGGGCTACCTCGTCTGCGGACGTTTGGCTTCGACCGTGACAGCCTCGCGGAGACGTATACGCTACGCAACGTCAACTTGCCCGCACTGGAGCTCACGGCGAATCTTGACTGGGGGAAGTGTCGCTCGGTCTGGCTGACGGCCTGGGATGTCGAGAAAGTCACGCGGGCGTTTTTCGATGCGTATGAGCAGGTCTTTAACGCAACTCGAAACGCGATTGTCGGTTTTTCGGGTCAGCCCAAAGCAAAACAGCTCTTCACACAGCTTTTCTTTAACCGCTTGCTTTTTATCCACTTTCTCTCAAAGCGCGGCTGGCTGACGGCTCCGAACGGGGGAACGGACTACCTCCGCGACCTGTGGGCGGGGCGTGACACCAAAGAGAGCTTCTATGTGGCACACCTTGCGCCCCTGTTTTTCGCGGGGCTGAACAATCCCCAGGCACTCAATCTGGTCAAGGACAACCCCGCTCTGCACGCACGAATCGGTAGAGTCCCGTTTCTGAATGGCGGGCTTTTTGAGAAAACGCCCGAGGAAACCTCCGATATTGTGATCCCCGACGCGGTGTTTGCGACGATTTTCACGGACCTTTTCGCACGCTATAACTTCACCATCACCGAATCGTCGCCCGATGATACCGAGGTTGCCGTTGACCCGGAGATGCTGGGCAAGGTCTTTGAGAAGCTGATTCTGAAGGCGGATCGTGAGGCGACCGGCGCGTTCTACACGCCGCGCTCGGTGGTGCAGTTCATGTGCCGGGAGTCACTGAAGGGCTATCTTACCAAAGCTCTGCCGAGTCCCGAGAAGCCCGATGCGATTGTCCGGCTGGTGGATGAAGAGGACGACCAGGCGATTTCTGTGCGCGAGGCAAAGCAACTGATCGGGGCGCTGGAGCGGCTACGCGTGGTTGATCCGGCGTGCGGCTCCGGCGCGTTTCTTTTGGGGATGATGCAGAGCATCTTCACGCTGATGGGCCAGCTCGACACCCGCGCCGCCAATACTCGCGAGCGCGACAACTACGACCGGAAGCTCTCGATCATCCAGAAAAACCTCTACGGCGTGGATTTGGAGCCACTGGCGGCCAATATCGCGATGCTCCGGCTCTGGCTCTCGCTGATCGTGGACTACCGGGAGAGTGCTATTGATCGCCTCCCGCCGCTCCCCAACCTGGACTTCAAGATAGAGGTGGGCGACAGCCTCTCCGCGCCCGACCCACGGGTGCAGGGCGACATCTTCCGCAGTCGCGCCCTAGACGATGCTGACGCACTGGCGAAGAAGAAGCGCGATCACTTCCACGCTATCAATAGCAAGAAAACCACGCTGGCTGCCGAGATTCGTGCCGAGGAGGCCAAGATCGCTGCCGAGCTGGCGAAGAACGCCGCCGTGGCGCTTCCGACGGACTCCTTCGACTGGCGCGTGCAGTTCATCGAGGTTTTCAAGCCCGATGAAACCGAGCGCGGCGAGGCGGGCGGCTTCCACATCGTGATCGCGAACCCGCCCTACGGCGGAACGCCCGTCCCTGATGCTGTTCGGTACCGTATGTTCCCGAGGGCAGAAGGCTCGATCAGCAAAGACCTCTACGGCATCTTTATGGGCCGCGCTCTGGAGCTGCTCGTCCCCGGCGGAGTCGCGTGCTACATCGTCTCGAACACCTGGCGAACCATCAAGTCGTTCAAGCCGCTACGGGTACGTCTGGCACAAAAAACATCGCTGTTGCACGTCTTAGACCTGCCCAACTGGATCTTCGAGGCCACGGTGAACACGGGAATCGTGACGCTGACCAATACGCCGCCGCCTGCGGGTCATTCCCTGATCGCGGGGGATTTGACGGGAATCAAGAAAGACGACTGGCAGACACTCGAAGCCAACCTGCGGCTGATTGCAAGCCAAAGCCCCGACATACAAACTCCCGCCTACGCCCGCTACACCTATCCTCAAGCGACAATTGCAACCTACGAAAACCATTCGTTCTTCATTGCGTCACCGAAGCTGTACGGATTGATGAGCGATGCAAGATTTACTAAACTCGGAACGCTAGCCGACGTAAAAGTGGGCCTTCAAACGGGATATAACGAGTATTATCTCCGTAAAAAAGATGGAGTTCGTGGTAGCTATCAGATTCTGAACGAAGCAGAGATATTGACGGAGAAAGAGATTGCAAATCTGACTGACAATGAAAAACAAAATGGTGTCGATCTTAAAAAATATGGAGGAAGATTTATAGTTCCCTTCGATAAGGGTGGTGAGAGTGAAGCTAGTGAAGGCTGGATACCTAATTATTATGTACCAACTGGATATTTTATTGATTGGTCGAAATCGAGTGTTGACGACCTGCGAACTCTGACTATCGCTGATGTAAAAGAAGATAAGAATGAAGATAATAAGATACAACTAGATGATAATGAAAAGCGCGCTGCTGTTATTCGCAATCCACAATATTATTTTCGAAAGGGAGTTACTTTTTCACCAACAGGGATTTATAGCCCGTCCTTCCGAATAGGATGTGGAACAGTATTTGGAAATAAAGGCAGTACGATATTCTCAGATAATATATCTCCAGAAGGAGTACTCGGATACTCAAGCAATCTTATTGCACGATACGTATTAAAATCATATCTATCTCATACTGTAGAAACAGGTGAGGAAGTGCTTTCACAATTGCCCATACCTCTGTTGGATGTCAATATTACATCACAAATCGAAACACTCATCTCTTCTATTATCGAAAAACAAAAAGCTGATCTACGTTATCCGTACCACCTTCACGAACAAAGAGAAATTGATGCGCTTGTCTATTCCCTCTACGGCCTCACCGACGACGACATCCGCGAAGTGACGCTCTGGTACTGCCGCCGCTACGACAAATTGGCACGGGCGCAGGGCGTTTATGATGAAGCGATTGTGAACTACGCCTCGTACCTCGAACGTGCCGAAGAGCTGCTCACCAGGCCGACGGACTACTGGCGCTCCCACCCGCTTCTCACGCAAATCGCGGCGGGAGAAGGCCTGAGGATGGACTTCAAAGAGTTCATGGCCGTCAATCCGCTCGGCGCAAACACCGACGGCAAGCACATCGCCAAAGCCATCGCCGCGTTTCTCAACACCGACGGCGGAACCGTGCTGATCGGTGTCAAAGACAGCGGCGTGGTGGTCGGCATAAAACCCGATCTGGCGCACGTCAACAGACATAACAACGAC
Source organism: Armatimonas sp. (assembly GCF_043757465.1). Lineage (GTDB taxonomy): Bacteria > Armatimonadota > Armatimonadia > Armatimonadales > Armatimonadaceae > Armatimonas. Next base: position 93,666 of record NZ_JAYVPL010000145.1, on the reverse strand, counting down.
GGCTTCGAGCTGAAACTGCGCCAAATACTCGGCGCACTCGACCCCGCGCCACGAGGCAATATCGAAGTTTCGTTCGCACCTCTTCCTGATGGCACGGTCTGCGTCATCACGGTTTCTCCAGCGCTGGGTGCCACCTACCTCGACGACAAAGTCTATCTACGCGACGGCAACCGCACCGTCGAGCTTTCCGGGCGAGAGCTGGTCGAGTGGTCGGCGAAGCGACGTGGCGGATAGAGGGGTTGTACGGGGACGAGCGAAATATGAGTGGCGCACTGACCGAAGACGGAACACTGGAAACGCTCCTGCACGAGCTACGCGCTCTGATCGTCTCGGCGCGACAGAGTGCGCTTCGTGCTGTGGATGTGATCCAAGTACGAACCTGCTGGGAAGTCGGGCGGCACATTGTCGAGTTCGAGCAAGGAGGAGCCGCGCGAGCCGCCTATGGCAAGCGCCTTCTCCCCCAGCTCGCTGAGGCACTCACCACCGAGTTTGGCAGTGGCTTCGACGAGCGCAATCTGCGCCACATGCGTGCCTTCTACAACGCTTTCCCGATTCGGAACGCACTGCGTACCGAATTGAGCTGGACGCACTACCGCACTCTCTCCCGGATCGAGAGCGAAGCGGCGCGGCTCTGGTACATGGACGAAGCCGCCGACCAGAACTGGAACACCCGCGACCTGAACCGGCAGATCGGGCGGCTCTACTACGAGCGCCTCCTCGCCAGCCAAGATCGCGCCGCCGTAGAGCAGGAAGCCCAAGAGAAAACCGAGCGCACGCCGCGTGAGTTTGTCCGAGATCCTGTCCTGCTGGAGTTCCTCGGGCTACCCAGCGCGGGCCGCCTGCTGGAAGCCGACCTAAAGCAAGCCCTCATGAACCAGCTTCAGGCGTTTCTGTTGGAGCTGGGCAAGGGCTTTGCCTTCGTAGCATGCCAGCAGCGCATCAGTACCGATTCGACTTGAAGACCGGCGAGCTCACCCACCAGGACATTGGGCAGATAGACATGTACGTCCGCATCTACGACGATCTCCGACGCGGCGAGGGCGATAACCCGACCGTGGGTATCATCCTCTGCTCCGACAAGGACACCTCCGTGGTGCGCTACTCTGTCCTCCATCCAAACGAGCAACTCTTTGCCACCAAGTACCGGCTCATCCTCCCTACCGAAGAAGAGCTACGTCGAGAGCTGGAGCGCTTGCAAGGCGGCGATTGACGGGCTGGTGGCGGGGTTGTACGGACTATAGCCAAGAGATACAATGCGGCAAGAAAACCGGAGAGGAAACCATCATGCCCGCACCGACACAAACAGACAACACGCCACGTCCCAACGGAATGACCGATGAACAAGTGCGCTACGCCCGAGCGGCTCTTGGGCGGCGTAAAAATGACCCGGAGTACCTGCGGCGCTTGGAAGAGGGCGTGGCGGAGTACCGTCAGAAGATCCAGGAAGAACTGGAGCGCGACCTCGCTGATGAGGGCAAGAAATAATTGTATCTTCTGGACACCAACACACTTAAACTGGCAATAGAAGGCGATGAGAGCGTTGTGCAGAGAGCTCAGCGGAATCTCGATAACATTCAAGCCCTGGAAGACCTCCGCATCTTCCCACTCTTCCTCTACTCTCCGGAAGCCGAAGCCATCTACCGGACATTTGCGCCCGCCACACTCCGTATCGGGCCGCAGGATTGCCGGATCGCTGCGCAAGCAATGGCACACGAAATGATAGTGGTTACTCGCAACCTCCGAGACTTTCAAGCGATTGGTGCCCCCTGTGAGGACTGGAGCGTGGCCTGAGCGGTGTGTACAACATAGTGTACACTGACAAGCAATATGAGAGTTATCATCACGGGGGGCGGTGGATTTCTGGGCCATCAGCTCTGCCAAAAACTGCTGGCTTGCGGCACGCTCATCGGGGAGTCGGGGGCGGAGGAGCCCATCGAGGAGCTCGTCCTCTTTGATGCACAGTTTCACCCCAAGCCTCTGTCCGAAACACCGATTCGTGTCGAGCAGCGTGTCGGGAGCGTGGACTCAACGGAGGACGTCCGAGCGGCAATCGGCAGTCACCGCAGTACCTCGATTTTCCATCTCGCCTCCATGGTAAGTGGCGAGTGTGAAGAGCGCTTCGACGATGCCCTGCGGGTCAATCTCGACGGGGGGCGCAACATCTTTGAGGCCGCCCGCGCACGGGGCAGTAAGACGCGCGTGGTCTTTGCCAGTAGTATTGCCTGTTTTGGGGGCGACGCCATGCAGGAGCTTTGCACCGACCACACCAAGCTCACCCCGCAGACCACCTACGGGATCACCAAGACCATCTGCGAGCTTCTCCTCAACGACTACACGCGCAAGGGATTCTTCGACGGGCGCACGGCACGGCTCCCAACCGTGATCATCCGCCCCGGCAAGCCCAACGCCGCCGCATCGAGCTGGGCCAGCGGGATGTTCCGTGAGCCCTTGAGCGGCGAGGTCTGCCTGCTGCCCGTTGCCCGCGACCAGCGCCACCCGATGACCGGCTACCGCACCGTGATTGACTCCCTCATCGCCCTCCACAACGTCCCCTCCGAGGCCATCGGACGGGATCGAGCTATCGGGCTCCCGGCACGGAGTGTCACCCCGAATCTCGCAGCACAAGCCCTGCAACAAGTCGCGGCAGAGCTGAATCTCTCGCTAGGGACTATCGAAGACCAGCCTGATGCACGGATTCAAGGGATCGTCGCTAACTGGCCCGTGGCCGTGGACGGTGCAAGAGCCCTCGCCCTCGGGCTTCCCCCCGCACCGAGCTTGCAGACCATTATCCGAAACTACCTCCAGGATTTTTCACCAGCCCCCTGCCCCCCGCTTGCGGGGGGCAGGGGGCTTCCTAGTCCCAGATAGGCCGTCCGTTGCGCACCCATTTCGTGAGTTCATTAAGCCGCGACTGCTCCTCGGGCTTGAGGCGGTAACCCGCCGCGCCAAGGCTGTCTTTGAGCTGCGCGGGGTTGTTGGCCCCGATGATCGGCGCGGTCACGATGGGGTTGGTGAGTAGCCACGCCAGCGCGGTCTGGGCGACCGTTTTTCCGTTCTCCTGCCCGATCTGCTCCAGCGCCTCGATCACGGCCCAGCCGCGCTCGTTGCCATAGCGGCCCAGTGCACCGTCGGCGCGGACACTGGCGGGTTTCTCTGACCCGGCGCGGTACTTGCCGGTCAAGAAGCCTCCTGCGAGCGGGGAGTAGGGAATCACGCCCAGGCCGTGGTGCTTGCACAGCGGCATCGCCTCGTACTCGAAGAGCTGGCGATCCATTAAGTTGTACTCGGGCTGGTAGCTGTCAAAGCGGGCAAAATTGCGCTTGTCGGAGTGCCAGAGCGCCTCCATCAGCCGCCACGCCGGGAAGTTACTTGCCCCGATGTAGCGAACTTTTCCCTGCTCGACAAGCGTCTGCATCGCGGCGAGCGTCTCCTCAATGGGCGTGTTTAAGTCCACCCAGTGACACTGGTAAAGATCCAGATAGTCGGTCTGGAGGCGACGCAGGCTATCCTCGCAGCACTGGATCACGCGCTTTCGTGAGAGCCCCTCACCGTTAGGGCCGGGGGCCATACGCCCGCGCACTTTGCTCGCAAGGATCACTTTCTCGCGATTGCCACGCGCCGCAAACCAGCGCCCCATGTATTCTTCCGTCTTGCCTCCATAGCTTGCATCGCCCGCCCAAGTGGTGTAGATGTCGGCGGTATCTAGAAACGTCCCCCCGGCTTCCACATAGGCATCCATGACCGCATGCGATGTCGGCTCATCAGCAGTCCACCCGAACTGCATCGTCCCCAAACAAAGCTCCGAGACAAGAAGGCCTGTGCGGCCTAGTTTTCGATATTCCATGGCGAGAGTGTACCCAGCCTTGCGGGTAAAATGCCTTCATGCGAGTCCATGTCCAGTGGCAAGTAGCCACGCCCGCCGATCCCCGAGGCTACACGCTGGCTTTCCTGCCCGCCTCCACGCCGACACCGCCCCACCTTGACGATCCGGCGGAGCCCAATCTCCCCAGTGTCTTTGCGCTAGGCTTTGATACCCACAACCCACCGCCGCCCCCTGGTGCCAGCCAGCGGGATATTTATTTTGGGCCGCAGGGCAATATCGAGAACCGCCCCCAGCGCGAGGTCTCGCTCCACCGCGATGGCCGCGAGCTGGCCAACCGCCTCTCGCCCCACCCCCTGACAGAGCTTCTGGCGCTCACTGTGGACGAAGTCGTGGGGGGCGTCGAAGTCACGCTAACAGCGGGCGGAGAGGCCATCTACGAGCGCTATTTTGTTTCCGAGGTCTCGCTGACTTTGGTGCAACCCGTGCTGATCGGCGCGGGAGCCAGCTCCGCCCTGACCGTCCGTCGCCAGGGAACGTCCCGCTGGCTCAGTAGCCCACGCCGCGTAAGCGCCTTCTCTCACGCTCTCAACGATGCCCAGCACCACAAAATCCAGAGCACCGTTCCCTTCCCAGAGTCCGTGGCGGGGATCGGGCGGGTGGTCTGCACGCTGACCCTGGAAAACACGCCCAAGGGAATTGACCCGTGGGACCGGCTGGCACAGCTCTTCCTCACCGACGAAACCGGGGAGCGCTACGAGATTCTTCGCTGGATCACGCCGTATCGCAAAGCCTGGCAGTGGAAGGTGGATCTCACGGACTTCCTGCCACTGCTGCGCGGGAAAAAGCAGCTTGAAATCGCCTGCGAGACCTACTCCGAGGGCTGGCTGGTCTCTGTTGACTTCGACTTCTACCCGGGCGCGATAAGCCGCGAGCCCTACAAAGTCATCAAGCTCTGGAATGGCGTGGCAAGGATCGGGCTCGCCAACGAGCCTATTGAAAAATTTCTCACGCCCCAGAGTGTTCCCACGGATCGCGAGACGGTCGGCGCGGCGTTTTACTCCCTTGTTACCGGCCACGGCGGCTCACCCAATGCTCTGAATGCGGGGGAGTTTCACCCGCTCTGGCGCAAGCTCCACTGCGATGGCCGGGCCTTTACCAACCGTCTCTGGAAAGACGATGTGTATCTCAATCCCTGCCGTCCTCAGGGCGGCACCTGGAAGTTTCCCCGCGCGGGCTGGTCACCCGGCGATGTGGTCACCCCCTGGATCGTGGACCTCACCGCCGCCGTTGCGCCCGGCAAACCCCTACGCCTAGCCTACGAGCTGGAGTCCTACACCAACCCCACCCCCGATAAAGGCTTCCCTGCCAACCACACCTTCGCCAGCTACCTGATTCTGTACAGAAAACCGTAACCCGCACCTTCACCTGCCGCGCTGACGAAACTCGCGGGGACTGAGGGCGAAGGCTTTCTTGAAGCGGAGCGAGAAGTGGATCGGGCTGGCGAAGCCGACTTCCTCGGCGATAGCGGCGATGGGGCGCGTGGTGAACTGGAGAAGCTGGGAGGCACGGGCCAGACGCTCGTGCTCCAGAAACTGCCCCGGCGTGATCCCGACTTCGTCCTTGAAGCGATGCGAGAGCCGTGAGACCGAGAGCCCCACGGCGCTAGCCACCCCGGAAAGTGTTAGGGGCAGTGCCAGATTTTCAATCAGAAACGCCATCGCGGCGGCCACACGCGCATCGTGCCGCTGGGCGGATGGCAAGGCGGAGGCACACCCGAGCAGAGCCTCCTCCAGGCTGTGCATTGCCAGTGCTGCACGCAGAGGAGCGGCACTACGGGCAAAGCTGTCCATGAGCCGCAGTGCCGCTTCGATCTGGGTACAGAGCGCCGACTCGGGAACTAGGTGCAAGATCCCCGGGGCGGGCTCGGGCCAGGTCAGCCACTCCAGCCAGTGCGGACGCGGCTGAAAGTGTGCCCAGATCAGCTCCCAGTGGGTCGCGCCCCGCGCCGTGCCGTAGTCGTGGCGTGTTCCCGGGCGGATAAGAACGAGCTCGCCCGGTGCAGCGCACACGTCGCCCCGCGCATGCCCGACACGCCCACGGCCCGCGAGCGTCAGCATCAGCAGATAGTCGGGGGTGCCCCTCGTGCGCCAGGTGGTGTAGCGTGCATCGCCTTGCAAGACACCCGTAACGATAGGAGTGGCATAAGGGGTGTGGTCATCAGGACGTGTAGCAAGATCTTTTAATTTTTCAGCCATGTATGACCTTGTGCTCAGAAAATCCTAGCCGTATCTTATCATTATGAAAGATCAAAGCGCACTGGCCGAGGCATTTCACCGCGATGGTTTCGTGGTGGTGCCTGGCCTCTTCTCTCCCGAGGCTGTGGAGAGCATCAAGACGACATTTATGCTACAGAACGCCGAGGGGCCGGTAGACGGACTCTCGGAGATTCGGCGCGGGGGGAAAGATGGCTACTCGCTCGACGATCCCTTGGCGTTTTATCCCCGAATGATGCACCCCCATAACCATCCCGACAAGCCCGTGGGGCCGCTCGCGATGCGCTACATGCTGGATAGCCGGGTTCAGGAGTTCCTGCGCCTCCTGATGGGCGAGGAGCCTGTGGCGGCGCAGAGCATGTTCTACTTCAAGCCCGCGGGAGCACGTGGGCAGGATCTGCACCAGGACAACTACTACCTAAGAGTGGCCCCGGATACCTGCTATGCTGCCTGGACCGCTATAGACGACGTGGATCAGAAAAATGGCGGGATGGTGGCAGTGCCTGGCTCGCATCTCCTGCCCGTTCTCTGCCCGGGCCCAGCCGATAAGGCACTCTTTTTCACCGACCAGCACGTGGATATTCCGGAGGGCATGGGGGCAATCCCCGTCAATATGAGGGCGGGTGACACCCTCTTCTTCAGTGGCTCCGTGATCCACGGCTCGTATCCGAATCAGAGTAAAGACCGGTTCCGAAGGGCATTTATCTGTCACTACGTCCCCAAAGCCTCAGCGGAGCTCTCGCACTTCTACCGCTGCATTGACTTCGACGGCAACCCGGTCAGCTTTGCGGACTCCACCATGGGCGGCCCTTGCGGCGGCACGTGGACGGAGGTCAAAGGCCCGCACTAAGAGATCAAAGGCCCGCACTAAGCCTGCGTACGACCCGCACTAAGCCTGCGTACGACTTCAGCAGCACTCGGCAGGCCATGAATCTGGGAGAGTCCCGCACCGGCGTAGAGGCTAGGGACATCGGGGAGTGTGGCAGTGCCCAGGCGGCGGCGTGGGGAGCAGGGCCACTGCCCCACCAGACGCGTGTCTAGGGTAAGCTGCTGCGTCTGAGCCTGAAGTAGCCTGTGCTTATGTACCAAGGGGGCATTGGCCTCGCGGGTGAGTAAGAAACGGGTTCCTAGAAATGCGGCGCTCGCTCCCAGTTCCAGAGTCCGTTTAATATCCTCTTTGGTTGCCAAACCTCCCCCCGCGATCACAGGAAACTCAGCTCCAACAAGCGCACGAACCCTGGGAACAAGCTCCTCTAGAGTGTGCGAGCTGCGCACCGGCCCCCCCGCCTGGGTGCTTTGAAGAATCAGAGCATCTGCCCCCTGACTGAGGGCTTCGTCTACTTGGTCAAACGTCCCCACCTGCCAGAGAGCCAGCCCCCCCCCCGCATGGATACGCCGCACCTGGCGCATTCCATTCCACCAGAAGACCTGAAAGTGGCGAAAACCATGCTCCAGACAGAGCTCCAGCACCCGCTCTTTTTCCCACTCGGCAGTGAGGGCCAGAAGAACCGGCCGCGTGGTATAGCCGCGCAGCCGCGCCAGGCGCACCCGAGTGGCTTCCAAGGACGGCGCAGAGAGAGTCAGTGTCCCGAGACCACCCGCGCGAGAAACCGTGCCCGCAAGCCATGGGCCATCACAGACACCCAGAGGTGCCTGAACAATAGGGGTAGACAGAGGCAGCCTGATAGATCTCATAGCTCTCAGTTTACCGTATTCTAACATCAGAAATTTTCTCTGCGAGGAATGAAGGAACATTGCTAAAGGATGATCAATCTATAGTGAGTAGAGCGGGTTGCGAAAAGGCCCGACTTTCGGCTATACTCTCTACTGTCATTTTGGCTAGCTCTGGATGGGGCGGCTTGGAGGATGGGAATGATTTTTGGCAAGAGCCATCACTACGCGGTTGTCCTTGCGCTTAGCGCGTTCTTGGTAGTGCCGCTTGTGGGTTGTGGTGGAGGCGGTGGTACTGACACCCCCCCCTCCGTAAATCCAACCGCACGGGCGACCTTTAAAGGGGTCGTGCTTGACTACAATAATGAAAGTCTGCCTGTCCCTGGTGCACAGGTAAGTTTCAATGGAGTCAGTGTCTTTACAGCAAACGATGGCAGTTTCACACTCGATGCTCCCGCCACCGTAGGTACAGTTAATGCAACAGTCGTTGGTCCCAATAACAACTTCTATAGCACTGGCATCGTCAATGGGGTGCAGTACAATACGGTGAGTCCAGGTTTCCCTGTACCAAGTACTGCGGGGGGGGTGTCCCGCGATCTGGGTGTTATCAAGATCGGGAACCAGAGTGGCCCACCACCACCGCCACCTTCAGACTTCTAGTCACGTGTTAAGGCTCTGGGCAAGCCTTCGGTAACATCATACGAGCTCCCGGCCCTCTGCCGGGAGTTTGTTTTTATTGGCGTTGCTATATTTCCTATGAATGAAAGAACCCAGCGCCTCCTACTGATCCTGGCTGCGATCCTACTCACTTTGGGAGTCGGCATTGCTCTCAAGCGGGTACGCCTGGGCGGTGCCCTCACTCTCGCTCCCGCCATCGCCCCGCGCCTAGCCGCAAGTGTCGCCGTACGTTTCCGCGATGTCCGTGTGACCGGCTACGAAAATGCCCAGCCCGCCTGGGTTATCTCCGCCCCCGTCATCGAGACCGAGCGTGACCGACGTACCATGCGCTTCACGGGCGGCCTAAAAGCGACTCTCTTAAACCAAGGCAAGCCCGGTGCGTATCTTTCCTCGCCCTCCGCCGCCTTCACGGACCAGATCACACTAGACTTCACGGGGGGGCTCGACGCTAAACTCCTCCAAAACGGTCAGGTTCGTGTGCTTCTCTCCGCTCCCACCGCATCGTTCAATACCAAAGTGCGCTCTTTTATGGCAGCGGGTTCTATCACCGTAAAAGTCCTCCCCCCCACCAAAGTCATTGCCGGTGAGCTTCCCAAGTCCCTGGGAATCCTCACGATTACCTGCACCCAGCTCCGCTATGAAGTGGGCACCAAGCGGGTCACCTGCCCGGGCGATGTCAAAATTATCACGGAGAAAGGCGATGAAGTCTTTGCACGCGACCTGACTCTAAATATCGAGACGCGCAGCCTCTCCCTGGCAGACTGCCGGGGCCACATCCGCGCCACAAAAGACGAGCAAGACGAAATTCTATGAAACGCCTCCTTCCCGTGAAACGCCTCCTTCCCGTTGTCCTTACGCTGGCTGGTTGCCTAAGCGCCGCCGCACTCTATGCCCAGCCCAAGCGCTCCGCGCCGACAAAGCCCGCGACAGTCAAGCCTGTCGTGCTCCCTAAACCCAAGCCCAAGCAGGAGCCTGAAAAAATCATCCCACCTGCCAAGCCGCTGGAGCCCAAAGACAGCAACGACCCCGACTACTACCCCTACGGCAAGCTCATGAAGCGAGACTCCACCGCACAGGGAATTCTCTGGACTCTCACCGGCGATGCCCAGCTCTCCCACAAAGATGTCAAGTTTCTCTCGGATACTGTGCTCTACAATGAGGACAATAAAATCGCCAGCGCCCCCGGGAAGCTCCGCATTGATGATCCCCAGAACACCCTCACCGGAGAGAGCGGCGTGGCCTACTACAAGAAAGAGCTGCGCTACGCCGATCTCACCGGCGACGTGAAAATAGTCGCGCGGCCCAAGCCCGACGATCCCAAGGCGACAGTCAAGTCGCTGCGCAAAGAGTTCAAGAACCCGGTGACGATCACGTGCGACAAGCTGCGCTACTGGTGGAAGCAAAAACGTGGCTTCACCGACGCCAATGTGAAGATCGCCTTCACCCACAAAGAGAAAAACTGGACCATCACCGGCGATAGCCTGGAGTACTTCGGCAGCGATGAGCACGCCGTGGTGACTGGCAATGTACTGGCTGTCAGCGATAAAGGCGACCGTATTCTCTGCGACCTAGCCGACATGATCCTCAAAGAGGGGGCCGAGAAAGTGACTCTCTCTCCCGTAAAGATCGGCACTATCATCAAGGGCGACAAAGAGGACGAAGAAGACGGCAGCACGCTCACGCTCTGAGCCGGTAAAATGCCCCCATGAAGACACTCAGCGGGCAGGGATTTGGGATAGGCCATGTGATGGGCCGCGCGGCCAAGCTCACACTGGAGAGCGGGCGGGCGACACTGGAGGAAAGCCTGCTGATCCAGCTTGATCGCTGGCGTCGGCGCGAAGATATCCCGATGGGACTAATCCTCGTCGCGGAAGACCCGGCCATGGCGCTCCTGCTCCCCCTCCCTGAGGGTGCGGCGCTTAATGGCGTGATCAGTGAGCACCTCCCCAACCGACCACCAAACCTGCCCGAGGGGGTTGTCCTGCTGGCTGGAGTCGAGGAGGCACTGCTGGCAATCGGCGAGGGAGAGCTGCTCCTGCTAGAGCCCGAGCGGGGCCGGGTGACCGTGGAGCCCAGCGCAATGGAGGTGGCACGTCTCCAGGCAAAACACCAGCCCCGCGTCCTTTTAGATGAACAAAACTTCCCCGCCTTCACCACGGAAGGACTCAAGATCACGGTATGGGGAGAGGCAACCAACCTCGAAGAAGCACAGGCGGCGATGGCGGCGGGCGCGGATGGCCTGCTCTTGACGGGCAGCCCCTGGGACGAAGAAGCACTCTGGGCGGCGCAAGAGCTTGTGGGGGGAGGTGATCTGGCGCTCGCCCTGGCCTTTGAGGATATAGATCCCGAGTGGGTTGTCCGACTGGCAGCACGCTCCACACTGCGCTGGTGCCTCGATCCCGCCACACTCCCTCTGCCCATCGAGACACTCCGCACGGAGCTGACCACACTCATCACGGAGCTGGAGGAAGAGAATCAGCGTGCAGCGCTACCGCGTCTTGCTTCGCTGGGTGCAAGCCTCCCAGGATTTGACACGCTGGTTGCCCTCGCGGGTGACTTTCCCGCCCCAGACCCGGAGATTCTTCCCTGGGAGCAGCCCACGCTCTACATTCGTGTGGAGTCGGTATTTGGGCAGCTTCTCGGGCTGGAGGAGGCCCTGGAGCGCGGTGCGACCGGCGTGATCGTGGCTCCGGATGCCGTGGAAAAAGTTAAAATAAAGATCCGTGAGTGGGGTTAAGCTGCCTTGGGGTGGGGCTAAGCTGCCTTGAGCTGCTCGCGCCAGAGCCGATCGAGCGCCTCTTGCGCTGCGGTGGCTGCCCAGCCTGTCGCGGTGCGTAGCTGTGCTCTGAGAGCAGTCTCAGCCAGAGTCCCCATACCACTCAGTGCTTCAACGGCGGCATGGCGCACCCGTGGCTCGGGCTCGCCCAGAAGCGGCACGAGGGCACGCACTGTCTCCTTGCCCCCGAGCTGCTTGGCCGCCTCAATGGCAACCAGCCGCACTTCCAGGTTACTGTCTTGCAATGCGGGGAGTACCAGAGCGCGCCCCGCAGGATCCCCCAGCTTCCCCAGTGCCAGAATCGCGGCACGGCGAATATCCACGGAGCTCGCACAGAGCAGAGGCGTGAGCGCGAAGACGGCCCGACTGTCCCCCACTTCGCCCAGCGCCCAAGCCGCCGCAGCGCGTACTAGCTCCAGCTCATCTTGAAGACAGCCCGTCAGTGCCTCGACTGCCGACCGATCTGCAATCTGTCCCAGCGCGGTCACCACGGCCCAGCGTACTTGCCCTTCCCCATCTTGTAACCCTGCAATCAGCCCCACAACGGCTTGAAGCGCCCGTAGCTCGCCCAGTGCTACCGCAGCACGCCAGCGTGTCTCGGTATCGGTATCTTGCAGACACTCCATCAGCACAGGAGCAGCTCCCAGTACCCGCAGCATCCCCAGTGCTTCAACAGCGGCACGCCGACGGGTTACCTGCTTGCTTTGCGCCGCCACGATCAGTGTGGGATAGGCCGCTTTCTCCGCCACTCGGAGCCCCGAAAGCGCTGCTTGGCGCACCAGGTCACTCTTATGAGTCAGCGCGCCCAGCAGCTCCTCTGTTGAAAAAGCTCCCATGTGCCCCAGCGCCTCAGCAGCCGCACGGCGCATACGAAAATCCGTGGCCCCTAGGCTCTGGATAAGGCGCCGGACAAGCACAGGTTCCTGGATCTCCCCCAGAAGCTCAGCCGACTGAACGCGTGTCTGCCAATCCGCCGAGCCCAGCTGGGTGAGAAGAGCCTCAACCCCCGGCTCAAGTGAGGCAACGACAGCCTTTTTTTTCTTGGGCTGTGGTAGCTCTTTCAGGATTGCTTCGTTCATTCCCCTTGATTATAGGTATTTTGTTTACGTAGCTGGAGAGGATCTTGCTGGGGTAATTTCATTCGCCCTACTGCCCGTAGCGCCTCGGCCCAGCGGCGGTGGGTGGAGTAGCGGTTGATTCCCAGGCAGTGCGGGGATTTCTCGGCAAGCCCGAAGTCCTCCGTGAGCCCCAGCGTGTAGCCTGCTGTCTGCGCCGCTTGCGCCACTCGGGAGTCCCACTTGCCCGACGGATAGGTGACGTAGCGCAGGGGAGAGCCAAGGTGCTTGGCCATCGAGGCCCGGGAGAGCGTAAACTCCTTCGCGAGCTTGGCATCCGAAAAGGCGCGTAAGTCGGGCGGGTGGGAGTGCGTCTGCGAGGCAATGGTCGCGCCGCCCTGTGCCATGGCTTTTAGCTCCGCCCAATCGGCATGCGCTTTTCCCGTTCGGACTCCCACAAATGCCGTGTGCGCCGAGACCACAAACGGCCAGCCGCGCTTCTGTAGTTCAGGAAAAGCAAAGTCAAAAATCCCCTGCGTGTTGTCGTCGAAGCAGAGCACGACACTTCGCTCGGGCAGTGGTTTCTGGCCCGTAGTTAGCCAGCGCTCGACCCGAGGCAAGTCCACAGGCCGTGCTTTCGCCTTCTCCAGCGCCGTGAGCTGCGCCACAAACTCGGCAACCGTCGTGTCGAACCAGACCAGCTTGTCACTTTGGACAATATCGTGCCAGACCAGAAAGAGCGTGTGGGGCGCACGGCGGGCTTGGGGATGGATGGGAGACAGACTCATAAGACAATTTTACCGGGTAAACTCCCTCCATGACCTCCCTCTTCTCCCCATTGCCGCTCGGCGATGGCTTCCCAGCACTTCCTAATCGCATCGTGATGGGGCCGATGACTCTCAATCAAGCGACGGACGACGGCCATATCACCGACTGGATTGTCGAGTGGTATCGGCGGCGTGCAACAGGTGGCACAGGCACGCTAATCGGGGCGGCGGTCTTTGTCTCGCAGGGTGGACGCGGCTGGGCTAACGCGGTCGGGATCGCGGACGACTCCTACACGGAGGGCTGGGCACGCTGCGTGGAAGTAGCCCACGCACACGGGGCACTCTTTGGGACGCAGCTCTTCCACGGGGGCGCGGCCAGCAAAGTTGCTCTGCTCGGACAGCAGCCAGTCTCGGCATCGGACTGGACACGCGAGGGCTTCGACCCCGCACGGGCACTGTTAGACGGTGAGATCGAGCAGATTATCGAGGACTTTGCCGCAGGCGCTCGCCGCTCCGTAGAAGCGGGCTGCGACTTTGTGGAGCTGCACGGAGCGCACGGCTACTTGCTCCACCAGTTCTGGCGGCAGGACGTGAACAAGAGAGAAGATCAGTGGGGCGACCCGCTGGCCTTTCCTGTCGCGGTGACGCAAGCCGTTCGCACGGCGATTGGCCCCAAGATTCCGCTGCTCTACCGGTTCTCCGTCCACGCCGACGATCCCACAGCGCCCAACTTCCCCGTCACGATCGAGAGCCTGCGCGACTTCCTCCAGACACTCGAAGCCGCTGGAGTAGATGCCTGGGATATCTCCTGCTGGCGTGAGTCCCGGCGCGGCTACTTCGGCACCGAGACACTTCTCTCGGGCTGGGTGCGGCAGTTCTCAGAGAAGCCCCGCATTGTCGCGGGCAATATCATGACGCCGCAAGAGGCAACGGACTACCTCAACGAAGGCCACGCCGAAGCCGTCGCGCTGGCGCGAGCGCTGATTGTGGATGCCCAGTGGACCAACAAGGCAAAGAAGGGCGAGCTCCCCCGCCCCGTTTTAGACGACTCCTGGCGGGTGATCAATCAGGGCACGGACCCCGGCGCATGACCGGTATTCAGTCCGGGATTCTGGCGTTTGTTCTCTGGGGGATGGTGCCGCTATTCTGGAAACAGCTCAGCACGCATAACTCCTGGGAGCTCGTGGCACACCGGGCCGCGTGGTCGTTTCCCCTGCTTCTCGGTGTCGTGCTCTCGCAGCGCCGTGGACGAGAGTTTCTAGCCGCGCTCCGCAAGCCCAAGCTCTGGGGCACGACGCTTCTGCTCAGTGCCAACTGGCTACTCTACATCTGGCTCACCACCAACGGGCGCTTTGTGGAGGCGAGCCTGGGGTACTTTATCGTCCCGCTCCTCAACACGCTTCTTGGAGTCGCCTTCTTAGGGGAGAAGCTTCGGCCTCTGCAAAAAGTCTCGATTGTGCTGGCGGGTATCGCGCTCCTCTTCCCGCTCCTGGGCGACCTGCGTGTCTTCCCGTGGGCAGCACTGCTCATCGCGTTTCTCTGGAGCTTCTACGGCTTTGTGCGTAAGAGTATCGGAGTGGAGGGCACCGTCGCGCTGGCGGCGGAGACGGCGGTGGCGTTCCCGTTTGCACTAGGTTTTCTGCTCTGGCGGCACGCAGCACTGGGCAGCCCCCGCGAGGCGCTCTTGCTTATCGGAACCGGCCCAGTGACCGTCGCGCCGCTCCTGCTCTTTGGCCACGCTGTCACACGGGTTCCCCTCAGTACGCTAGGCTTGCTTCAGTATCTGGGGCCCACCATCACGTTTATCATGGGCCAGCTTATCGCCCCGGAGCCCATCCCCTGGCACCGCGCCGCACTTTTAGGAACCGTCTGGCTTGCGATTATCGTCTATATCTTCGACAGTATCAAGCACCGCTCGGTAAAATAAACCTCATGAACGCCTTTTTTCTTCTCACTCTGCTCTGTGTCGCTCCCCAACCCCTTCGCGAAGCCGGAGGGGTCGCCGTCTCAGCGGCGGGGGAGGTACAACAGCGCACGAGCACCAAGCGCCCCGCCGCGCAGACCCGAACCGTCGTGGGAGTTATCACCGCGCTGAGTGCCGAGAAGAACACCCTGACTCTCCAGCCCGATAATCGCACCTCAAGCATTGCCGTCACTATCCCCGCCGATGCCGCTTTCACCAGGAAAAACGAGATCGCGAAGCTGACCGACTTTATGATCAAAGACCACGTCTCCGCACGCCTCTCAATCCGCCCGGATAAGCCTACCGAAGGCGTCCTCAAAACCCTCAAAGATGCCGCCACTGCCGCCGAAACTAGAAAAACGGCGACAGCGATCTACACCGGCACCGTCGTCACTTCGTCGCTGACCAACCTAGACGCGAAGAGCGCAGATGGCAAGACCACACGCTTCCGTGTCTCCGAGAAGACAATTTTCATCAAAAACGGCAAGCCCGCCAAGCCGTCGGACTTTCTCGCCGAAGCGCCCGTCGCCGTGATCGCCCGCTCGTCGCCGTCGGGGAGCCTGCTCGCCAGCCACATCGCCGACACCGCCGCCGCCGCCGAGCAGACCAAAAACGACAGCCAGAGCACCTGGACCGGCCAAGTCACCGAGAAAAAAGACGGCAAGCTCACCCTCAAGCGCGACGATGGCGCAGTACGCATCGTCCAAATCGCCGACGGCTCCTCGGCGCTCTTTGACAAGCTCACGCCGGGCCGCACAGTCCACCTGCACCTCCTCAAAGGCGAAGCCGACAAAGACGGCCACCGCACCACCGACAAGTTCACCAACGCCCGGTAAGTGCAACTTCCACTGAAGACAGGCCTATTTAACTACTCACCTAATCACTATAGGTAACATTCTTCAATGTCACATTAAGCCTAGTAGGATATTGGCCATCTACACGAATAGTCGAAGAAGCTATAACTCCTATATCAACGTTCTGCTTATCAATAACAAGATCAAGATGACCTTCATATTTCCAATAGTCATAGAATAATATAAAAGACGTATCACCTATAATTTCATAATCAAAACTTAACTTCTTAACAGATTCATTTTTGAATGAAGCTGAAATAGAAGCAGTATTATAATCTTCTGTAAAATTCTGAGTTATAAGAAACGTACCAATTTTCCCACCTGTATCATTTTCAACAACTACAGATTTGTTTCTTATCAACGATTGTCGACTATTTCTACCGCTACCACAAGCAGAAAGTGATATAAGTAAGAATATTAAAATGGTTGCAAATTTTTTATCCCAAACTTTAATTATCAATTTCAAATCTTTCAGACATATCAGATACTAAAATAACGGTACGGATGGGCTATGTTTTTTAGGCTGTGGTTGGATAAAGGGACGCTCCGTTGAAACCTTTCCAACGCCAACAACAGCCTTATTGCTAATCCTAATTTGGTGCCCTTGCTCTAATTATAAATTTTTTCAACTATTTTCCACTTTTTGTATTGGCACTTAACCATGCACAACTAACATAAGACAATGTAGAGCAGGTACCGGTTCCTACCGTTGGTGCATTACTACAAAGTTCAGCAGCACTTCGCAAGTCTTCCATCATCGACAGCGCATAGCTCGTAGCATTTGAAGAACCAATCCGAGCGGATGCTTCGGCCCCCCACGCTTTTGCCATAGCACCAGCAATATTTCCATCCCTAATACAAGGATTAGCTAATCCAGTGGTATTAGGAGCAACGAGGGTAGTATCACTAGCATTTTTGGGATATTTGTAATAAATACCTGATGCATCTAATTTCGACAATAAGTATGCAACTTGTGCAGAATAGATTCCTTTATATGATCCACCACCTGTCCCACCACTTACACTTGAAGCACCGATATCAACAGCATTGATATCACCTATAATGTCAATAATCTTGCCGTTTGATTTTTTTTTCTTCCCTTTAACAGTACCTTTAATGTTTGCAGTTTTACCATTATTTTCATATGAAGTAACATTTACAGTTACCTCACTCAATTTTTCTTGAACAGAACGCGATCTACTATCATCATATGTAACATAATTACTATTTGCATACATCTCTTCATTTGGCTCGAAAATCCCTACCCCACTAATTGGACTAACACCAATTGCGACCCTGCCTCCATCTTTCAACTTACCAGATATAAACGTTGAGTTCGCCGTGGATGAGATATAACCTTCTGAACGATTAGCATCCGTGCCATCCATCGTCCATACAATGGATCCGAGATTAAGTTTACCAGCAGAGCCACAACCACAAAATACAAGTACCATCCCTGTAACAAAGACTAAGCTTAACAACCCTTTATTGAATTTCATTTCCTTACCTCCATTTAGCTTTCGTAAATTTTCATGACGACTATTTATCCACTATGCGGGTTTTATCGCGATTTTTGCTTCGCCCGTAATTTTATTTGTGGCTACTTCCACCGTTGCTACTATTTCAGGTTTAAGATTATAATCTTTTCCACGTGCTTCTTGGAACGTTTTACTAAAACTTTTCGTTTCAGCACCAGCAGTAATAACTATTTTTGCGGTTTCAGGACCTATGCCTTCAAAATAATTGACACCAATTTTATAAATACCATCGGCTAGTCCAGTTTTAGGACGATAATGTTCCGTGCCACCAGGTTCTGTAGCATCAAAATCCAGTTCACCTGAAGTTCCTTTAAGATTATCATAAAAAACCTGAGTTCCATTTGGTTCAATAACATGTAAATCCATGTCAGGTTGTGCACCCCATCGCAATTCAACAAGAAATGTAACTTTAGGAACAAGGCGCAAACGCTTTGTATTTCTTACATCTGTTAAAAAGTAAGACTTTATCTCAGAGAATTTGATGCGTCTCGGACCACGGCCAGTTCCGTACATTTTTTCACACTCAGTCTCTATTACTTTGCCATTATTATCACATCCCGTATTACCATTGCTCTGAATAATGGAAATCATCGATGGGTTATCAAAAGCAAAGAAACCGACATGCCCAGTAGTACCAATAATATCGCCATTTTGATAACGATCACTATCTTCTAAAATGACCATACGAAGATTCCATTCGGGTGGCAATATTTTATTCCAGGTTTCTGGGATAACCAGTGTCTTAGCTTGAACTTTAGAAGGCAAAGGCACACCAGCATGATTAGCACATACATAAATTAAACCGGAGCAGTCCAAACCATATAACATTTCAGTGCAGCATCCTGCGTTTTCAGTTGCTTTAGCACGCTTCGTAATATCTCGTCCACCCCATACATACGCTAAGCCATTTTGTTTCTGCCCAATATCATCTTTAAGAAACTTATGATTGGAACGATCAATGAGGAAATTACCTTTTTCGGTCATACCTTTAATAAAATCTCGTTTATATTGTTCAGGGGTTTTTGCTGCTGTTTCCGCTCGACCTACCACTCGCGTGGTCTTGCGGCTATCTTTGCGCACACTGGGTGGTTGTGCGGTACGCCCCGCCAATTCGGCGAGAGTGGTTCCATCTGCTAGTACAACCGCAGCCAGATTAACTGGAGGAAGTGTCTCCGCCGAATCAAAGAGCAACGCATCAGCTCCCACCAATCCTTCTTGTCCATCAGTAAGAGGTTGCTCCTCAGTATCTCCCCCACCGCCACCGCCGCATGCTGTCAAGGTACCCAGGCCAGCGATTGCAAGGGCTCCTCCTGATAGGCGCAGAAACTCGCGACGCTGAAAATTTTTAGTATTAGTGTCTTGTTTCATCATTTCAAATCCCGTTTTTGTAAACTGCCAACCATTAAGCTTCGATCATGGCCTGAGATAGAGCCCGTAGCACTCTGTGCAGGAGCACTTCGATCAGAGCTGCCGGTGTGCTCTCCGTCTCCGGGGCGCGTAAGAGGATTGCCAGCAGGGCATTGACTTCAAGGTGAGAGAGTTGGAGCACAAGCTCTCTGCTGGAATCCCCGTTCACTGAATCTTCCTCGCTCGAGAAAATCAGTGCCCCTGATCGTGAGGAACGGTCACCTGAACGGTGCGTGTTCCCACATTGCCTTCCCCATCCGTTGCGGTGATAGTGATGGTATAGACCCGTCCATTCGGATCGTTGCCACGGCGTGAGGCGAGCAGCTCCACGGGTAGAGAGAAAGACCCGCCGCTTGGCAGGGAACCTCCACCGCTCATTTCCCCGTAGCTATCGCTGAGCGCCCAGGTCACGGAGGCCACCCCTGAACCTGTGTCATCGGTCGAACCTGTGATCGTGACGGTGTGATTTTTTCCGTTGGGTGGCCAGAGGGTTGTCTTATCTGCAGCCGCCTCAATGATAGGTGGAGCCGTGTCTACCTCCTCAATACGAACCCGATCCAACAACAGGTCGGTGGCGTTGGTACTTGAGCCGTTATCGCTTAAGCGAATACGTGTCACGGCGGAGCTCGCCTGGAATCGAACAGTAACATCATTCCAGAGGGTCAGTGCCAAAGGATCATAACGAGGATCGCTTGCCGTAGAATCAACAAAAACCTGACTTATGAGATTTTGATTATTGGCTACATCATCCACGGAAACATTCATGATCTGAGTGCTAATCCCATAGCCAAAGTTTCCAAAATAGAACTTTAGATCATAGGTCTTACCAATCTCCGTCGTTAAATCTTGACTAATTGACGATCCCGAAGGACGTTGTCCGTTGTTATAGGTCAATATTCTTGTTTCATCCGGAGGTGTGGTTCCATAATAGGATGTCATGTTCTCGACTCCTACATAACGAAATCCTCCCAGTGTCCAGTTCGTCACAGCAGAAGGAAAAGGATTACGTGGATCCGCTTCAAAACTTCCATTGAGAACTTGAGCACTCATTACGGCGTATGCACCGAGAGCAGATATTGCCAAAGCCACAGCAGTCATTACCATCACTTTTTGATTCATGGAAAAACCTCTTTGTTGAAAAGCATTTGCCCTCTCCTCATTAGAGTAGATGGGCGAAATCGGCTGTAGTAAGCATATCAGAGCGAGGTAGTATCAAGTCGTAAAGACTGCGTAAATTTAGCGTAAATTTTGATTTCCCAATCGTAAATTTTAGGGATTGGCACGAAAAATCAGAGAAATCACTTGCAGAGCCGCCTGTTTACCCAGCTCATGGCGCTGACCGACGAGAACGGGGGGACACGGATCAACCTGACCGAGAGCATTGTTGACATCCGCGGCCAGATCCGCTACAGGGTGTCCGTCCTCGGAGGAGAAGCGCTGGGTTTCTTGCAGAACGCCTGCCGGACTAATACGAAAAAATGCCGTATCACCGTTAACCTCAAGGTTGAAAATCACTTGTTGTGTCACATTCGCAGCAACGCACACAGCGCCGTTTGCATCGGCGAGAACCCGTGGCCCGGCGATGCTTCGATCCGGCTTCCGTGCGACCAGAGGGAGCTTCCAGCGCAGGCGCCCTACCTCATCGAACATCACGACCCGTGACTCAACACCGCCATCCGCGTGGGTAAACTGCCCCGCCACTGCCAGACGCTGGCCATTACTGGAGAGATGGGCACTCTCCAGCCGCAGATCAGGCTGCACTTCAGAGTCCCATGAGGTTCCCTGCAACTCACCGGAGGTTGAGTAACGTGCCACAGCCAGCACAGAGCCTGCGGGGGATACCAACTGTAGTGTCCCGACTAAAAAAACTTGATCGAAGCGACTTATCTGGATCGCGCCCGCTTTATCGGCACCATGACCTGGCCCATCTACCGTCTTTTGCCAGAGACGTTGCCCCCCTGAGTTGTAGGCAACGATAAGCCAGTCCGTGTTGGGGTTGTTCGGTGCGGACACAGTCCCGGCGAGAAAAACCTCACCGCGCGGGTTGGTACAGAGCCCCCCGAACACGGCTTCTTTGCCTGTAACGGTGGTCCTACAGCTCCAAAGCAGATTACCATTGGCAGCATAGTGGAGCAAGAGCAACTGCCGCTTGCCTGCTACCAATGCTGTCCCCCCGAGATAGGCTCCTCCCTGTCCGTCGCTGACCACCCGGACAAGTTGGTCGTTATGGATACGTTCCGGGGAAAAGCGCGACCAGAGCCGGTTACCCTCGCCACCGTACTTGAGCAGAGTGAGCCGCCAGCCTTCAGGCTGGCCGGGTGCTTCTGGGAAGTAGGACTCTCCCGCGACGTAAAAACATTTCGGCTCGCCTGCCGCCACGGAAAGCGCCCGGTCGCAGTCGTGGCTCGGCCCTGAGAAACGATCTCGCTTGAGAAGTGTGCCATCGGGCGCGAAGAAGACAGCCAGGATATCCGCATCCTCTTTCTCGGTGTCCACGACCCCCGCCACACAGACCCTACCATCCCGGAGTGCCGCCACCGCAAAACCCTCGGAGCTCGCCTCCGTTTGTGATTTTTTCTCACCCGGCTCAGGGTGATCCAGGTAGTACCAGGCGATGTTGGCCCTTTCGGAAAGCTTGGGGGAAGGAGGGGACTTTTTCCAAAGGGCCAGGTTTAGGATAGCCGCTGCTAATAAAAACAAGGGAACCACCAGCCAGAGAAAGCCAGTGCGGTGAAGAGCGATGGGACTTACAGGAAGCGCTGGAAACTGGCTTAGAGGCTGTAAGAACTCTGTTAGGACGGCGGGAGGAGCACTACCCAGAACTTCCTGCCAGACCCGTTCCGCTTCTTGGTACTGCCGCCGTGCGGCTCCAGACTGTCCCTGAGCCTGGTAGAGGCGCATAAGCTCGGTGTTGGCCGCAAGATTAAGAGGATCGCGCACCAGAAGCCGCTGGAGTGCGGTCACCGCGTCGGTGTTTTTCCGGTGCTCACGTGCCCAGAAAACCTGCCGCCAGAGTGCTCTCTCGAAGATCTCCTCCACCTCACTTCGGTGCCCATTCACCAGCTTATCGTGGCCGGTAAGTAGTGGCCCCCGATAGAGGTCAAGGATCCTGACAACTGCTTGCTCTTCGTGGGGCGAGCCAAGCTGGCAAGCGGCGACCTGAAAACCAGCCCAGTCACTTAGAATGCGCTCAGGCACCACAGCGACCGTCGTACGGGTGATTTGAAGCGCCCCCCCCTCTTCTTCCGTCCCAAAGAGACGCCGCAGCACCGCCAGCTCCTGACGCAGGCGGGTACGTTTACTTGTCAGCTCCTGGATGGGCCAGAGGAGTTCTGCAAGAGCCTCCCGCGTGTGAGCTTTCCCCGGCTCAAGACAAAGATAGGCAAAGAGCGCCTCCGCGTGACGCCCCGAGAAAAGAACGCGTTGCCCGGAAGCATCGTGTACCTCTACTTCGCCAAGTAAAAAAACATTCCATATTGGCCCCGCCTTGGTTGTCATAAGCCCTCTCTGGGAAGTTTACCCGTACAATCCTCATTTCACAATCTTTAGGATCAGGCAAGAAAATGATCGTTTTATCCACCGCCTTATGCAACCATTCTTTGTTATAATAGGTCTGTTCACTCAAGGAGGCTGAGTCTATGATTCCATACCGCGCTAAAAACCCGCCAGAGAGTTTCCCCTATGCCACGATTGTCTTAATCGCCGTCAACACACTGATCTATATTTTTACCAGCGAGTATTTGCTCAGTGCCAAAGAGGGTGTTGTTAAGGATTGGGCGATCTCCCACGATACTTTCTCCCCGATTCGCATGGTCAGCTCGATGTTCTTGCATGGGAGCCTCATGCACTTGCTGGGCAATATGCTCTTTCTCTGGCTCTTTGGCGCGGCTGTCGAGGGCCGCCTTGGCGTTCTTAAGTACTTGCTGGTCTATTTTCTTTGCGGGCTGGCAGGCGCTGGGCTTCATGAGGTGATGGTTGGGCTTTTCCACCCGAAACAGTTCAGTCTGGGCGCATCCGGGGCAATCATGGGGCTTGCCGGTGCCTATCTCTATCTGTTCCCGTTCGCCCGCATCTGCATCTTCTGGGGCTGGAACTGGTGGCGCTACTCCGCCGGATTGGGCCCCGTCTCGGAGTGGCAGGCGCAGTGGGTGATCCTCTACTACCTGGGCTTCGACATTCTGGAAGGCTTCCTGACAACGACGGCTGGTTTTTCCAATGGGGTTGCCAACTTCGCGCATATCGGCGGAGCAGGCGCGGGGTTACTACTGGTAATGGCGCTCCGGGCGCGGCGTGACACCGAGGAAGCCTCTGACGCGCAGGCGATGCGCTCCGAGTTCGGCGGTGACTACCGCTCGCTCTCGCTACCGGATCTCGAAGCGCTGGTGCAGCGCGAGCCCGACAATTTGGACCTGGTGACGACATTCTGCCAGAAGGCGCTCTTTGGAACTCTGGGAGGAACCGCTCCGCTCGCTCGCTCTCTTTTTCTGGAGAAAGCCGATAAGCTCGTCCAGAGCGGCGACGCCGACACGGTAACCAAGCTGGCGCTCCTGCTCAGCAGCGGCCCGGGCGAGGTTCCCAGTGGGATTCTCCTGCGCCTAGCTGCTCGCCAGGAGCACGAGGGCGATTTTGGCCAGGCCGACCAGCTCATGCGTCGCGTGCTCTCGTTTGACGACCGCAGCCCCGATACCGAGATGGTCTGGGCGCGACTGGCGCGGCTCAATGAGCAGAGCATGGGCGACAAACCCGAGGCGATCAAGCTCTACACCGAGCAGCTCTTGCGCTTCCCGAACGGCGCACAGTCTACCTACGCACGCACCGCCCTCACTCGTCTTGGTGGCCCCCCGCCCCCCGCAGGCGCTGCGCCGCCACCCACCGCCTCGGCTAATAAAGCCACTCCCACACCCACGCGACCAACCGATGCCACGGTCGCGCCGCCAGGCCAGATGCCCACGCTCCAAGCCCCGCGCCGCAAGCCCGAGAGCCAGAGCAAGCCCGAGAGCGACGCCCCTGCCTCGTCCAGTGGCCACGCCAACGAGGGCAAGAGCGCCGAAGCCAGCGGCCTGCGCCCGATGGGAGGATAGGGCCCATTTAGGGGTCTCGTCGCAACAGCGGGCTGCTTTAGCCGCCCGCTGATTGGCACGATACAATAGCCCCATGCCTGAGTATGTGGTCTCAGTCGGGATGGAGTGCCATGCCGAACTTCTGACAAAGTCCAAGATGTTCTGTGGGTGTGAAAACGCCTTTGGGGGTGAGCCCAACACCCGCTGCTGCCCGATCTGTCTCGGCCTCCCAGGGACGTTGCCGGTGTTCAATAAAAAAGCCGTGGAGCAGGTCGTGTGCACGGCACTGGCGCTGAACTGCGAGATCACGCTGCGGACGATCTTCCATCGCAAGAACTACTTCTACCCCGATCTGCCCAAGGGCTACCAAGTCAGCCAGTACGGCAATACGCCCATCGGGATCAATGGCTGGCTGGAGATCGAGGAAGCCGACGGTAGCCTCAAGAAGATTCGGATCACCCGCGTGCACCTGGAAGAAGACACCGGCAAGTCGCAGCACGTAGACGATCTGGGTTACTCCGTGATGGACTACAATCGCGCCGGAGTGCCGCTCATGGAAATCGTCACCGACTTCCCACCCGATGTGGAGAGCGGCGAGGAGGCGCGGCTCTATGCCGAGACACTGCGCTCGATTCTGCTCTATCTGGGCGTTAGCGACGGCAAGATGGAGCAGGGAAGCTTACGTGTGGAGCCTAATCCATCGGTTCGGGAGAAGGGCAGCGAGGTCTACGGAACCAAGACCGAACTTAAAAACCTCAACTCGTTTCGATTTGTCCAGCAAGGTGTCGAGTACGAAGCCAAGCGCCAGATCGCCGCGATTGAGAAAGGCGAGTCCGTGCTCCAGGCGACATTCGGCTGGGACTCCGAAAAGAACGAGACCGTCCTGCAGCGCATTAAAGAGAGCGAGCAGGAGTACCGCTACTTCCCGGAGCCCGATCTGATTCCCATCGAGTTTCTGCCTGAGTACATCGAGAGCTTGCGTGCTAACCTCCCTGAGCTGCCCATCGCCCGCAAGCGCCGCTTTATCGCGCAGTACAGCCTTCCCAGCACCGATGCCGCCCAGCTAGTGAGCGAGCGTGCCACAGCGGATTTCTTCGAGGCTGCCGCTCAGCGCGCCGATCCCAAGCTCGTTGCCAACTGGATGCTTGGAGATCTAACTCGCCTTGCCAACGCGGCTAGCCAGCCGGTGTACGCCACCCCTATCACGGTGGAGCACTTGGCCGGGCTGGTGAACGCCATTGGGAAAGGCACGATCACCGGTAAGATCGGCAAAGAGCTGATAGATTCCATGCACGCGCAGAGTAAGAGTGTCGAGCAGCTCATTCAGGAGCGTGGCATCAAAGTAGTGGATGCGGGCGCCGTCCAGGAAATCGTCCAGCGCGTGCTGGCTGCCAATCCCGATATCGTCGCAAAAATCAAGGCAGGTAACGACAAGAGCAAGGGTTTTCTCGTCGGCCAGGTCATGAAGGAAGCCAAGGGGCAGGCACGACCAGACGATGTCAACCGGTTTTTGGACGAGGGCCTTGAAAGGCTCTGAAACCAGAGATAAAATAGTCTCCAAAAGGGGAACCATTTCCCCTGTTTTTGCTGTTTAATATAGAGAGGGTGGCGGGACACGCCCCCTATTACCGCAGACGGAAGTTTAAGGCTAAGTCAAGAATGTCCAGGATGGGAACCCTCCCTCTCAAGGATCACCCGGTCTTCTCCACGATGACCCGTGGCCGTGCGACCTCTTCACCCGATCCGCATCGGGAGTTCTCGTCCCCCCTCAGCGGGGACGAAGACGATTTTTCAGCTCCCCCGCATTCTTTTGCGGGCGACCCTGAGGAAGAAAAGTCGAGTGCATCCGCCGACGAGGCTCGGGAGCACGAGCAGCAGCTACGGCGCTATCTAGGCCACCCGCGCTCGTCGCGGCTCCTGACGGCCCCGGAGGAAGTTTCTCTGGCACACCGCGTCGCCCGGGGGGATCAAAGCGCCAAAGACATCTTGATTGAGTCCAACCTGCGACTGGTGATCTCGGTGGCACGCCGCTACTCCGTTCCGGGTGTCGCTCTGGCGGATCTCATTCAGGAAGGCACGATCGGGCTGATCCGTGCGGTCGAGAAGTACGACCCCGACCGTGGCTTCCGCTTCTCGACCTACGCGACCTGGTGGATTCGCCGCTCCATCGCCCGCGCAGTTATCAATCAGGGGCGAACTATTCGAATCCCTGTCTATGTGGCGGACATGATCCATAAAATCTCCCGAACAACAGGCAGTCTCCGGCAGGAGCTTGCCCGAGAGCCTAGCCTGGAAGAGATCGCCGCCGCAGTTGCCATGCCCCCCGAGCGTGTGGACGAGATATTGAGGGCCGCTTCGGAACCCCTCTCTCTGGAAGCACCGATTGGGGATCGAGAGTCCTCACAGCTCGGCGACTTCCTGCAAGCACAGTCCACTCCCACTCCCTCCGATGTGGCGATGAATCTGATTCGTCGGGAGGAACTTGAAGGCGTCCTCTCGCAGCTCTCCGAGCGTGAGCGTGAGGTTCTGAGTATGCGCTTCGGCCTAGAAGGTGAAGCACCTTGCACACTAGAAGAAGTAGGACAGCAGCTACATGTCACCCGCGAGCGTGTCCGACAAATTGAGCTCCGTGCGATCAAGAAGCTACGTCGCCTTGGCCCCCAGGAAAAATTCTAGAAGCTAAAGTTTTAGAAACTCAGGCCCGTCAAGTCAAGCTGGAAGCGGCGCGCCGTCGTGGAGTAGTAGAGCGCCACTTCTCGCCCATTGACCATCCGAATCAGTGCGTATTCCAGATCAGTATAGCCCACGGACGAAAACTGCGTATCTGTCAGCCGCACGCGGGCATACCAAGGGCCTTTGAGCAGAGTTCGCGCTTCGGTGTAGAGCGTACTCTGGAACGCGTCCAAGCCCCGTGAGCCGCTCAAGGAGAGATTCCAGCGGTCGCCCTGGTTCAGGAATGTCGTGGCGCTTAGCCGCTGCCGCCCTTGCCGAATCACTATGGGCACTGTGGGCGTCGTTCCTGGAGCGGTTCCAGAAGGTATCCCAGCGGCAACAAAGAGGGGCGGTGTCTGAAAGTAATCGTAGCTCACTTGGAACGTCCCCAGAGGCAATGCACGCCAGCGCACCGGCTGTGCCACGGTTGTCGTTGTCTGAACAGAGACTCCCGATTTCCCAATCCCGCTGGTTCCAACGGGCGCTTCCACCCAGGTATAGCCAAGTACTCCAGACTGTGTCAGTGATGTGCGTGGATCGAGCTTAAGTGGGTTAGCATAGAAGCGCGTTCCCAAGTTCTGCGACTGAATTGCCCCACGAGCATTCTGCCCACCAAAAAACTGCTGGTCCGTATGTGCCGCTGTTAGTGCATAGTGCACCCCAGATTTAGGCCCCAGAAGCCTGGGATAGGACTCCGCCGTTGTTTGGACGCGCCAGTCGCCGCTCGCAGGAACTCCCAACCCCGTGGTTGTGTCGGTGAAGCCACGGTAACGATTTAGGGCAGCGCTCATATTGACCCGAAATGCGGGGAAGTTGTGTCCAATCTGGGTGGAACCAAATAGATTCTGTCCCCCGATCAAGTCCATGAAGAGGCTCGCATCGGTTTTTGTATCCAGCTTCTGATTATGCTGGAGTCTAAGTCCCCGGTTCGTACTGGCAAGGTTCAAGACCTGAAGCTGCCCCTCCATCGCCCCTGCACTGTTATAGGACTGCTCCATGTCGAGAGTCCAACCCTGCCGCTGGGAGTACACCGATGAGCCAAACGGAGCACCTCGCCTTAGAAAGAGAGTCCCCACTCCACGCGGCTGAACATTGAAGTAGTAGGGTAAGTTCAGCCACATACCACTGGCTCCCACGCCAACCAACTGCTCTCGATAAAGTGACTGTTGCCGTAGAGTCATAATGTGATACGGAGTCGAGTAGGCTTTCTGCCCCTCCAAATAAAAGGTTGCTTGGCGAAACTGAACCATCCCTTCCTGATTGAGAGCAATGGAGCGTGCAGCAATTACCAGAGGGGCGGCTCCAAGATCCATAAACTGCCAGGAGGCAGCTTCCGTGGGCGGCAATGCGATCTCCTGCAAACCGCGACCAAGCTCTATGCGCCCTGTTGCTGTCTCCGCGAATCCCGTTTGTTGTAGTAGGTCAAAGGCAATGCGATAGTACCGACGGCGCACTTTCCCAACTTCGAGGACAACGTTGCCCTCGGCGTAGACCACTGGCACACCCAAACGGTACTGAATATGATCAGCGGAGACGGTGACATCCCCGTAGCTAGCGCGCGCATCGTGGGTCTTGCCTAACACGTCAACAATGCGCAGCGCCGGGCTCAGCACCGCCAAGGAGACGTAGACACTCCCGGTAAACCGTAGCCACTGATTGGTCAGCTCTGTAGATTGTGTATCGTTGCTAAAAGCGACTTGGGCGCGTGCTGGAACGGCTCCACCGGCTTCCAAGTTCGCCGTAATGGTGGCAGTCCCTGGTTGATCGGCAGCGGTGAGCGTAACTCGCGCAAAACCACCACGCGTCTCAGCAACTTGGGTGTCTAGGCGTCCCAGTGTCGTCGAGAACTGCACCCGCGTTCCGTCAGCCACGGGGGCACCGCGGTCATCAAAGACCCGTGCAGCAATAACACTGGTGCTTCGTCCATCTGCACGTATCACGGGTTTCTCGGGCTTGAGATCTACCGCGATTAGTGGGAAAGTATTTGTAGCGGCGAGTACGAGAGTGAGGAGAGGTAGATAGTCCACGATTGGTTTAGAATAAAAAAACGCCCCGCCGCTTCAGATTTGCAGCGGGGCGTCCTAGATTTTTTAACGTGTGGAGAAGTAAAGAACTCCTAGCAACGCCCCAAAAATCGTCACAATGTTCTTATCGCTGGAGCGCTTCGTCCCTAGGGGCTTTACTTGTTGGTTCTTAATCACCAAAGCCGCAGCCTGGGGGAACAGAGCAGCACCTGCTTGCTGGCCACCTGTCTCTGCAGCACGCGCCATGGCAGAGCTTTCATGAAGTGCTTTAGGAACATCTGACGGAGCAATTCCCTGTTGAGGCTTCGCAAAGGTTCCCATCGCTTTACCATTTTGGGTGTTATAGCGCGAGACACTCAGGTTAAACTTGGCCGTCCGGCTAGCAGCATCAAAAGTATAACCATCTACAAAGACAGTGACATACTCAGATGCTCCCACAACTTCGGCGAAGCGCTGTGCTTTCCGATTATCGTCGCCCGGTCCATTTTCGACATCTTTCTCGGTGAGAATCTTATCGCTCTCATTAAGAGCACGTTGGACACTAGGGAGACGTTTGGTGTAGACCACCGCCGCGATCCCCAGCTTACCCAGCTGGTTACGAACGGCCTCGGTCACAATTTCTTCAGCAAGTTTTGTACTCTCAGACCGGTCACCATCAACGATGGCGGGGAAGAGCAGTACATTGCTCGGAGTTTGGGCATAGGCATGGCCCGGCATCAGGGTAAGTCCTGCAGTCAGCAGGAGTGCCCCCGAAGCGAGCGTGCGGCGCATTGTTATCGGGCTCATCATAGGTTTGCTCGAAAATCCTTCCATTTCACTGTCTCCCCAGTAGCTTACACCACTGGGGAATTCCATTTTATCGAACTGAGTTGACTGGTAGATCTCTCATCACACGATCACCGCTGTCACTTACAGCATTCACTTCTAACCGATACATGCCTGCGGGAACAGGTGCCCCACTCTGATTTCGCCCATTCCAGACCAGCCGGGTCTCCCCAGCAGTTGTGGCTCGTCCGGGGTTGATTACAGCAATCACTGCCCCAGTCTGAGTTTTCAGAGTTGCCGTTAACATCGCATCTTGAGTCAGTCGCACGGCGAAAGTATGACTTTGAATGCCACGCGCTCGTCCTTCGGCCACTTTTTTCAAACTCGTGATATTCAGAAGTTGACTCGTTTGCCGTTGAGCAGTTACGATGAATCGGCTGGTGACTCCCTTGCGAATGTTTACCCGCAGAGAAGACGTATTACGCAAGTTGGTGGTATGTCCCTGAGCATCCGTAATGCTCAAGCGAACCTGTTTGGGCACAACGCCCAGGCCTTCCCAGAGAAGAGTCGCGACTCCGTCCTGATCGGCTCCCTCAACCACAAGATCCCAGCTTGCCTTACCGCCCGGCGTCTTTAGAACCTGAGCGTAGCGGCTTGCAGCATCCCCCTTGGTGATCGCTAAGCGCACAGCATTATCAATAGGTGCCGGTGGCTTCGGATAGTCACTCTGTCCAGAAGACGCTCTTGGAGCAACCCCGATCCGAGTGGACGCATCCTGTTTACCATCCGCGCTACGAATCACGAGGCCCAGCTTCCAGCTATCAGTAGTCATCGTTTTCTGAGCACGAGTTGCGGGCTCAGGGATCGGGTTGACAGGATCAGGAAGAACGACGGCATCTCTCTGTGTGGGAGTGGCAAAGAGGACACTGACACGAGTATTCAGGTAGACCCAGTAGCCTTGCCATGGTTTCAAGGCAGCCGTCAGATCCTCGAAGAAACGATAACCGCTCTCAGAGGCACTGTAGTAAAACACTCCACCCCGAATCACGTTGTTTCGCACCGCTTCACTAAAGGAGATGGAGCTAAGCGACGGATTATTTTCCAGGGGCACAATTCGCAAGTAGTTGAGCGGAATCTCGTAGACATAAGGGTTTGAAATCATGTTCCAGCCCTTCTCCAAGATTATCTGCAACGGTATGGTCAGTGCATTGCCTGTCGGAGCCTGAAGTGCCTGCGGCTGTACTCCCCTAAGATAGAGTAATCGCTTCCCGCCGCTTCCTTGAGCAGGCCGATAGAAGTAGGCTACCCCTGGCTCAATCTTCGTTTCTTTAACGTAGCGGCCACCTCCCGTGGTTGACAGAGGATCAGGCACCCAACGGAAAAGCAGGACAGGCTCATCAATAGGCCGACTGAGCGAGTTAATGATCGTATCAGGATCACCATTATTGGACAGCAGCGGATCGAACTGGAACGGGAATCCCAGCATCTGGAACGATCCCGTCTTTAATTCAACCAAAGGTGTCGCAGGAATAACAATCGTACGCCCGATTGACCGGGAAAGCGGGTTTGGCCGCTCGACACCCATTGCTACCTGATAAGTAACAGGTCCGTAGACCTCACCCGTTGGTTCCACCAGCCAGGAGGCAGTCCCGGTCTGATCACCGACAAGCTCCCCAGGTCGAGTGGAGCCGGATCCCGTCGGTTGAACCAGCTTTCTTGAAGGATCGGTGAGACCAGTGGCAGGGTTCGTCACGAAACGTAAACCAGGAGGCAATGTCAAGCTGACAGAAACACCACTGAGTGGCACATCCGCATCAGGGAGACGCTGCTTCTGGCTAGTGACACTAGCAAAAATCTGGAACTGGTTATTTACTCCCGTAACCGCAGGGTTACCAGAAGCATTTGTGCCTTTAATAGGAGTTCCAATAAACTTAGAGGCTACTGATGCGAGGGTTGCAGAGGTGTTTCCCATAACTCCAGGAAGCACCGCGGCCCCCGGATAGTAGG
The DNA here is from genome assembly GCF_043757465.1 of Armatimonas sp. Lineage (GTDB taxonomy): Bacteria > Armatimonadota > Armatimonadia > Armatimonadales > Armatimonadaceae > Armatimonas. Next base: position 62,293 of record NZ_JAYVPL010000145.1, on the reverse strand, counting down.
GAAGCGCTGTGGGAGACTCAGTCGAAAGAATCAGGTCGTCCGCAACGAGGTCAGACGTGCCTCCGGGGCCAACATAGGTAATAACAACCCGCCGTCCCCCGGGAGGAACCACATAGCCTTGCGGAGTGTTGCCGTAATAAGCCGTTGTTGCAATTCCCGTCTCAAACGTGGGAACTCGAATTCCCTGGGCTTGCGGAAGCCAGGCACCACGCGGAGTCGCTGTCCCAGGTGCCATTTCAATGGCATCCGAGAGATAAACCGACAAAGGTAGTGTTGTATCCAAGCCACGGAAAATCTGTCGGTTATGGAATCCTGGATCGGTAAGCGTATCGGCTCTGCGTGCAAAAATGTCCAGTGTATCGGGGATCGGCGGAACAATCACTCCAGGTGAGGAAGGATCCGACCCAAGGACAAGGGGCCGGGGACTGACACCACGATCACTGTTCACAAAGTAGAAGCCTGCGGCAGGACGCTGATTGATTGTCCAACGCAGTCCCACAGTATGCGCTTGAACATCCGTATTGACAATCGTCCACTCAAACTTAGCAATGGAACCCTGGAGCCGAACCCGCTGTTCGAGATAGACGGTACCATTCGCCCCAAGATTGTAGCTACCGATAATGAGAGGGCGATCCGCATTACTTCCCGGCAGACCATCTGTCTGTCGAAAGGTCGGAGATAGGCGGTTTTGATTCGTATCAAACCCGACATTAACCTGCGTCGTTCCATCTACCAGTGCCCGAAGGTAAGCAGGGTAATCCTGATAGGTTCCCTCGGAGCCTCCCACTGTACTGGTAGTGCCCGCTCCCCAGCCATAAGGGAACTGAGAATCATCTGGCGGCCCCACGGAGGACAGCTTCGTGACTCCTCCAAGTAATGCCTGATTATCATCCTGACTTAAGCGGAGATTACCCTGTACGGTTCCAAAGGAAATCCGCCCTGCAACGTCACCCGTGGCGTGAGGAGGCTGTGGTGGTGCAAGAGCACCCGTCCAACCCACCGTCACCAGCATGTACTCATTGTAGATATAGGCATACCAGGGTGTTGTCGTAGAGGGGGGCCAGCCAAAGAGACTCCCCGAGGGCAAGTCTGCGATAGGCACAGGGGAGACTCCCCCCTTGGTATCCGCCCATGCAGCAGGAATGCTACAGGACAGAGCCGTGAACACACTCAAGGCGGCAACTGACAGCCGTGTGGCAGTCCTCAGGGAACGGTTTGCTATTTTCTGCTTCCGAACAGCGAAAATCGCCATCGAATAACCTCTCTTTGCTTCGTCAGCATCTCTGGGCTGTGCTAGTTTACTTGCACAGCCCGATTCATGTCTAGCGAACATTAATAATCGTCGCCTGTTGTGATGCAATCTGGCCGTCTGCCGTTTCGGCATAAACCTTAACTCGGTACGCTCCCGCAGGAATGTAACTGCCACTAGAGCTGCGACCATCCCAAGTCAGGGTTGATTCCCGACCTGCTTGAGCGCGTCCCTTAGTGCCCAATACAGCAACCGGACGCCCTGTCATGGTCTCAACAACCCCCTTGACATTAGCATCCAAGTTGGTAGTCAAGCCAAATGCCCAGCCCTTCGCTGCCCGTCCGCCTGACACAGCTCTCAGAGAACGCATCGTCAGCACACCGCCGCTAGGAAGCTTTTGCATCGAAATCGTAAAATTACGAGAGCTTCCGGGGGCACCAGACTTGAAAGTGTACGAGGACTGCGACGACATGGGGATCGTCGCACCTGTCACGGTGTCATGGAGAACAAACTTGGCGTTACGCGGTGCAGATTGCAACCCTGGCCAAGACACAGCAACCGTGGCATTGGGGCGTGTTGTCGTTACAACCGCTTTCCATTCCTGGCTATTGCCCTCAGTTCCTGTAAGCGGGCGCATATCAAACGCGAGCGAGCGGCTCGTTCCAGAATTAGTTTTGACAAACCGCGCATAAACATTGCCCGAACCAGAAGGTGGTTTGAGGATGTCAAAGCGGTCTTCGTTCTGATTTGCATCGCGTAGCTGACCAAAGTAGTTCTGGCCATCTCTATCACGATCACCCGCGATAGTGACTTCAAATCGCGCTCGCCACTCATCCGCGCCCTTGGCAGCTCCGGTCTGTGCACGTGAAGTTGGCGCACCCGGAACCGGGGGAATAAGTAGTGTGCAGTCATGGAAGACACGCACCCAGTAACCGTTAAAAGGCTCAAGCTGTCCCGCAGGTGCAACGGAGTAGACATAATCTCCATTGGCAAAACCGATCAAAGCGGGGGAGATAATTCCCGCCTTGGCCGCATCTGCCATGGAGTAGCTCACTCCCTCCACCATAACCGTCACCACACTCCAGTCTACCGGGTAGGTAAACGGTGCCCCGATCATGTTCCAGCCGCCGCCGGAGGCATAGGCCCGTATTCCAACAGAGTTTTCCGCAATGGGACTCACTCCAGGAATCTGAGTCGGGTAAGGGAGCAGTACGGTGCTAAGGGCCGCCTCACGGTCAAGATCAAGCCAGTAGCCTAAGCCAATAGGCGCGATAGACGCTCCAGGATTCGTCGTGTCGAAAACCGTGATACGCCGATCCAACTGATCAATCAGATCGAAGCGCGCTGCGTTCTTCAAGACGTAGGGATCATTTGAACGGAAACGAGCATAATCATCATCGCTCAAGCTACGCAACGGGTTGTAACGTGCAATCGCAAATGATGTTGTCTGCCCTAGCAGTGCTGCCTCAGGGGTCATATTAGGACTAGTAACTGGTCGAAGGAAGACGCCTGCCTTAAACGGTGTCGCAAACATACTGCGTCCTGCACTTAAGCGCTTCTCAACAATCGTGATGAACTGTACTTGCTCTTGGGTCGCGACAATCCCTGTTTTGTCGCGAAGGTTCACCTTCCCAACAATGCGGTACTGCCCCGGCGAAAGACTAATCGGCGAATAGGAACCATCGGCGTTGACTGCGGGAACTCGAATTCCCGAATAGACCGTTGCCTTAGATACATTTGCAGGTAGCACGGGAATCTCGAAACGGTTAGGTTGCCCTGTAACTCCACGCCCGCCCACAAAAGACTTCACGATGCTCGGGGTACGTCCGATCGTTTGAACTTCAACCGTCAAATCTTGTTCAAGCGACCAACGTCCCGTAATGGTGCTGGGAGGACCACTCGCATAGATTTTCCCAACCCCAGAAAGAGAAATGCTGATGGGAGTGGCGCTAAAGTAGGAGTTGCCACGATCACTCGGCCCCTCTAAAGTCATCCGAGGTTCTGGATTGGAAAACGGCAACAAAGAGGAATAGACATCAAGAACTCCAGGCCCATACCGAGCTACGCTAGGAGCATCTCCGGGCGGCTGTGCACCGTCTGCTAGAGCCTTATAGATCTCATTTGCCGGAACACCAGCCGCGACCAGGAGAACCGCAGCGCCCGCAACATGCGGACAAGCCATAGAGGTTCCATTTGCGGGGTAATAACCACCGGGAGTAGGAAAGTCTATTGATCCTGCGACAGGCCCCGTTGACCAGACGGCCCCCGCACCAGCAGCGGAAAAATCATCACCGCCCGGTGCCGCAATTTTTTGAGGATTGCCCCCGAAGTTCGAAAAACTGCTTAAAGTTTTCGTCGGCCCTACCGCAGTAACTTTAATGACACCAGGTATATCAGCGGGCCAAAATTTAGTATTTGGATTGTCATTGTCTGACGAGTTGTTTCCAGCAGCGACAACAACCACAACCCCTGCCGCAATCGCAGCATTGACAGCATCTACCTCAACTTGGGCTGCCGACGGCCCTTGAAAGCCAAGGCTCATGTTGATAACACGAGCGCCTTGCGATACTGAGTAGCCAATACCCGAAGCAACCGTTGATGACGCCGCCCCTCCTGTGTCAAAGACTTTGGCATTGATGAACTTAACAATAAGCCCATTACGCTCTAGGCCAGCAACACCGGTCACACCGATTGTATTATTGGTACTCGCTCCTACTGTTCCCGCAACATGGGTTCCATGCCCAATCGAGTCCGTCCCAGGAGCATTCGCTCCTGAGAAGTCTTGTTGAGCAACAATCCGTGATCCACCGCTGGAATCCTTAAGGTCAGGGTGTTGTGGATCTATTCCCGAATCAATAATAGACACGAGGACAGGAGTACCATTGCCAATCTGGATATCCCAGGCTTCCGGCATGCGGATCATAGTACTGCCCCACTGACGACCAAAGAGAGCATCGTTAGGGGTAAATTGTGTCCCTGGGCCCGCTTGAGCTCGGCTGGAAGCAGCTTTACTTCCAGTCTTCTTTTGCCCTTGGGAAAAACCGGTCGGGTACTGTATCCAGTCAGGGCTAGCCACAATCCCTTGACGCTGCAAGGTTTCAATTGCAGCGAGGAGATCCGTTTTTGGCGCTTCGGGGCCCGCAAGCGGATTTCTCCCCTTAAGGCCAAAACGATAGTATCCAGGACAGTAGGCAACAGGCCCAAGGACCGTAGCATCTATAGTGGCAGCGAGTGCATCTGGATTTACATTGCCAGAAACCCGAACCACAATCTCTCCGGACTTTGCCAATTGCGTCGCTGCTTGCGCAACGGATCCCGGGACACTCAGGAGTGCCCCCGTTGCTAACAGGCCGCTTAAAATGGCTCGAAGTTTTATTTGCCTCATCGTTGTTCTCAGGATTGCACAGAACTCTAACTAGTTTACTAGCCTTGATTCCCGCATAGATTCCGAACGTTTTCTCTACGTTGGATTGTCGTCATCGGAGGGACAACCTTAGCGGCTATCCCTCCGTAGTGTATGTCCGCTACGGTGCCGCCGGCGGAACACCGATCTTAGAGAAGGATCTCAGATCTTGTGAGTAGATGTAATCATCTCCGTTAACCGTGTCACGCCCCTGAGGCCCTGGAGTATCCAGAGAGTTTCGTGCACCGACACGGAAGTAGATCTTACTACCAGCCTTTAGATCCTTGAAGTCCGTGCTCAAGTCATAGGCTTCCGTTCGAGTATCTGCTCCCAGCGTAAAGTTGGCAAAGAAGGGTGCCTTCTGAATCTTACGCTTGAAGTCCGGTGTTGAAGAGAACTCCACACCGTACTGGTTCGCGCCCTGAGTCGTCTGGAACGACACAATGACACGCTGCATATTTTGATCTGAGACAGGGCCTGTTACTTGGGGACGCGACAGTGGAGTCACTGCACCGCTCCGAGCCTCAAGAGCTGATTCACGATAGAGAGTTGTCCCTGCTGTAGCAGTTGCCCCACCACCGCCGATGCCGCCACCGCCGCCGCCGATGCCACCACCGCCGATACCACCGCCGCCGATGCCACCGCCGCCACCGCCGATACCACCGCCGCCACCGATACCGCCACCGCCGCCACCACCCGTGTTAACGGTACTGGAGAGGTCAGGGGCTTGAACTGCGCGGAAAACAACGCTGACACGGTAGTGATGAGTCACTCCGACAGCCATAGGCACGACCGTCCCGTTTTGGGTCCGAAGACTCGTACCAAAACCAAGCCCAGCGTTTGCAGTCGTCCCCCCAGCCGTGGTACCACCAGCGGTTGTCGTACCACCAGCGGTTGTTGTGCCACCAGCGGTTGTCGTACCACCAGCGGTTGTCGTTAAGTTCTGGCTTTGTCCATAGTCAACGACCTGGTAAGGCTGAGTACCCTGCCGTGTAGGATTATCCACAAACCAAGCTTGTGTGCGACTTGTCACGCCGATCAGATCGTCATCGCGCCAGACATGGTACTCAATGATGTTATTGTTCGGAATGTCTTGCGCTGGCTGCCAGCGAACTTCAACGCGAGCAGCAGACGGATCAAGCGCCGCGGAAACAGTGCCGTCTGCATAGGCACGGGCGACGACCCCAACCACACCAGCGCCCTGATTGCTATTGCGGCTACTGAACAGGAACCCGACCAGCAGAAGCGCACCAACGACACCAATGACCGTGCCGAGGGCACTTTTCTGGTTTTTCTGGTTTGGCTTATAGTTATTGAGATTAGGCACTGGCAAGATTTTAATCCCACCATCCGCGGTTTGAATCACTCCAGGAATTTTCACAATCGCACGGGCGTGATCCTGTGGCTGAATTCCTTTGCTAGCCTCGACCACGCTTGCGATCGCAGTTGTGGATTGAGTCGAAACAATTTTGATCTTGCCAACAAGCTCCCGACCACGCAAAACGATCATTTCCATATCGTTTTTCAGCCCATCACGACTACCCCTGTTGAGATAGATTTGTGAATCACTGGTATTCAGCACCGTTGCCGCGGCCAGCGTGAAGGAGCTCATCGCTTTAACAGCGAGAAATGCAGCATTTGAGATCGCTTGACCAATCTGCACTTGACGATCTGGCTCAATACCAGCAGGCGGCACAGGAGAGATTCCTGTTTGAACTGCCCCATTAATGAATTCCCCTGAGACAACATCAGTTAAGCGCACACTGAGTGTCACTTTGACCTGGTTGTCTACCGTCGCCAACGCAACGATGTCCCCAGAAAGAATAGAGTCCACACCAAGAGATCGTCCCAGACGCTGAATCCCAATATTATTAAAGGGAGCACTCAACCCCTGTTTCTGAATCTCTTGATTGAGGACGGTACGTGGCGTGATTTCATACCGACTGGTATTTGTCATCTCCGTTGCCACAGCATCCGTCGCACTACGGCCATCAATCTGAGTTGCCCCAACTCCTGGTAATACCCCAAAGTCGAGCGCAGCCACCGAAGGGATTCGAGTGGTTTGCGCTTTCACTTGCTTCGGCATCGCCAGCATGAGTACAGGCAACAGAAGCGCCGTTACTAGCGACCAGCTAATACGTCGCCCAAAGCTCCCAAGCACCAAATTTCTCAACGCGTTTTTCCTCCGTCCATTGTCGTAGCAAGCCTTCCCGTTATTGAGCAGTCTTGCCGCTCGATCATGGTTCGCATTGTACCCCGCATGTATTGTTACTATTTTTCTACACAGTAGCCACAGATTCCTCCCCAGAATCTGGGGAGGAATCTGTAAGCTTTTAAAACTAGCGCACTCGCACGAGCGGCAGTGATTGCCGCACCGTTGCTCCTGCACTGTTTCTCGCCGTCAGGACGATCATGTAGGCTCCCGCAGGTGCGGCGCCCCCGCCGTTGTTCAGACCATTCCAAATAAGGTCTGTTTCGACTCCCGCCTCAGCACGAGTCCTTTGGGTGCTGACCACCCGCCCACCGAATGTCGTCACTTGCAGCTCGACATCGGACTGATCCGTTGCCGTGAAGCTAATTCGGTAGTTGTCGCCGGAAACACCGCGGCTATTTCCCTTGACACGAACATTGGCAAGCGCCAGTACACGTGTTTTCTGCGGTGCGACTTCAATACGGAACCGATGTGTGGCCTTGCCCGTTGCTTGGAACCGGTAAGCGGAAGCGGAACGTATCGCCATCTTCTTACCTGTCTCCAAGTCTGTCACAGTGGGCTCAATCCCCTTAGGCAGTCGCATGGCGTTTGGCCAAAAGACTGTCACGGTACCGGCCCGGCTTGTGCTGACTGTAAAGTCCCAGCTCTTGGTTCCCGGAGTGGCTGCTTGGATAACATCCGCGAAGCCCGCCGAGCGCCCTTGCTTATCCGTTCCCTGAATCTGCACGTAGACCTGGTCTACGCCCGTCATCATCGGTGGCTTTTGGGTGTCCTCGGTATCGAATCCGTCCTTTGCCGTTGGAGATACCCCTACGGAGTTGTCTGTGTCGGACAGACCACCTTCCTGGCTCACAGACAATTGAATCTTGTATTTCAACGGGCCTGTGCTCTCGATGCGGCGATACTGGATCGCTTCTGTTTGAGCGCGTGTCAGTGGCTTGCTGGCCACTTTCACGCCCCGGGAGACAGGGTAGCTGAGAATCAACTTCAGGGTCTGATTAGTCTGGTTTTGGAACCAGTAACCGAACCAGGGCTTAATAAGACTCGACTGATAGTAGGTAGATCCATTGTTAGATCCCGAGTAACCGAACAGAACACCACGTACTTTTCCCTGACGGACAGCATCCGTCATGCTTAGTACAGGCCCACCTTCCTCTTGGATCTGACCGTGAGTATAGAGATCCAAATCTGGTGCGGGTGTATTGGGGCTGGTCGGATTCACGAACGGATGCCCGACCAGGTTCCAACCCGGTGCCAGAGAGAGTGTGAAGGTACTACCTGGCTGTGCCGCACCAACCTGGGTGACAGAAACGGGTGCTCCAAAGCGGGTGAAGTATCCCTTACCTACCTGAAGCGCTATTTCCGGTCCGATGTTGTATTCCGTCCCCGTCCAATCAGCGACATTGAAGATGTTGAAGATCGCACGATCATTTGCCGTGTTAGGTGTTCCGTCCCCATCGTTGTCTCCCGAGGGGAGCAGACCAAATATTCCACGAGTGGTGATCGTTGTGTAGTCGTAGCGACCCGGTATCGAGATGAGTTGGATCCCATCGCTGTATACCTTGGCAGGCTGCATACGGAAGTTATAGGATTTCCGCTCCGTTGCCGATGTCACGAAGAGTCGTGGCAGGGGCGTGGGATCTGTGGTCAAGCCTACTTTGTCACCAACAACCTCGTACTCACCCGGGGGAAGAGCCGTCTTGAAGTTGGAGGTGTATCCCGTCGCATCACTACTTGACGTAGCAGTTGTGGTTACCGTCGCGGCAGGAGTTGAGCTGACGATTCCGTTCTGAACAATGTAGAACCGAATTGTCACACCAGCCTCAAGTGCATCTCCTGTTACCTTTTTGACAGTTCCTGAGACGGAACCATCCGGCAACGGGGTCAAGCGGAAGACAGGCAGAGTGAGCACTCCTGTCCCTCCTACAACAACACCATTCTGCGCCACCGTATTGAAGCCCAGAGCAGAGGCAGTAATTGTGTAGCTGGCAGCGGGCAGCTTGTCCGACTTGTCCGCAATATTAATGAGAGTGTAGTTCCCATTAACATCGGAGGTTGCCGAACCAAGTGTTGCCCCCGTCCCCTCATCCACTGCCGTTATAAAGGCATTCGGAATGGGGTTGTTAGTGATTGCATTTAGTACCTGCCCAACGACTTTCTGGGACTGTCCACCCAGAAGGAAGTCAATCTGTGATACTTGATCCTCGATCACAATCAGACGCCATCTTTCAGGCTCTGTTGGGGTCGGACGATTCTGAATCAGTGTTCCCGCTCCCAGCAAGACACCCGCCTGGGTTGGCTTACCGACAACGATAGAAGTAAGTTCGGAACGTAGCTTAGGATTCGGAACGGTCTTAAGCGTCCCATCCGGATTGTACTGGGGACGTCCGTTGGAGTCCAATTGAGGATTGGTTGCCGCATTGACGAACAGCTCGTAGCCATCGTCCCAGACCAGAAGGTCAGGAACCTGGTACGCACCGGGCCGTCGGCCATCGGTACCATCCGATGAAATTGCAGTTGCAATATTCATCGTGCCATCCGCATTGATGCGGCGGGCTTGAATCTCGACGCCACCGATCCCCGTTTTCCCATCAAGAGCGAAGACGCCCCCCTCAGGGTCTGGAGCAGGGGGAACCGGATTGGGCTTCACGATATTCGTGAGCTTGCCCGGGTTAGCCCGCTTTAGCTTGAGCGAAGTCTTGGTATCATTCGCAGCTTGTACAAAGTATCCAATACTGTGTTGAGTATAAAACCCTTGCTTGTAGCCTGAGATAGTATATCCACCCACGGGTAACCCCTGGATAATGAAGTCACCGCTACCGTTTGTCAGAGCAGTCCCCACGGCAGTATTAGTGCCTTGGGTTGCCCGAATTAACGCATCGGCTACAGGGGAACCGTTGTCATCAATCACACGTCCCGACATCGTACCCGTACGGTTGGCCAACAGGAAGTTGGTCATAATCTCGGCACGACGTGCGCGGTTAAAGATAAGCGGAATTGTGCCACCAGCCGGAGTTTGGAGATACCAGTCAGAGCCCAAGCTCTCAAAACCGAAGGCGGCGTAGTAGACACGCCCTCCATTATTTGCGGTACTGGAAATTAGCGCTCCGTTACCATTACCATAGTTATACTCAGCAACGGCTCCTCCGATTGGCAGGATTGAGTCAACGTAGGCTAGATCCGCATCACTCGTCCGTCCGGCATCTCCTGACCCTGTGCCGAAAGTTAGAAAAGCACTAATAGGAGCGGAGCGGGGTGGAGAGTAGTTCCAGCTTGTGCCATCAAACGTCCCGTACAAGTTCTGATTCGGGGTTGAGGCATCCGTATTCAGTGGTGTGGTTCCCACAGCGTTGATTACGATGGAACCGTTTCCGCCCCTATCAGCGACGTACTGAGCCTTAAGAGTTCCGTTGTAGAAGGCGTTGCTCTGACCATTTCCTGCCAGGGCAAAGCCGACATCCGAACCCGAGACGAAGAGTGCACCTCCGTTATTGACAAAGGCCGTCAATCGCTCCTGGGTCTTCAGGTCTGCAAGGCTACCAGAACCAACAAAGATATTGCCGATAAAGGGAGCAGCCCAGACAATCAGACGCTTCTTTACACGAATGGTACGCTCTGCCTTCTCTCCAACCACAACATCGGCAGGGGCCGGTGCAGCGTAGGGCAGATAAGCATCCATGAGCTCCTGGGGTACTGGCCCTCGGCAGAGCGTGCGCCAGATCGTGTAGCGCCCCGTGTTGGGGAGCGCATAGGTTACGCCATTCGTTTCAAGTACAGGAGTGAACGCGATTTGCGGATCCACATACGACGCGACTCCAAGGGGATGGATCATGCCAGGATTGACCGCAGCACCGCGCGCGTTCCGTCCACCAAACCGCCCCGTGAGCTGGAGCGGCCCTTGTGTAGACCACGGACGAATATCCGTTGTTCCGGGAGCAGGTACTGCAGTTGGGTTCACTTCCGACGGGTAGCGGGTCATCACCGGGTCGGTATAGTACGACTCCGCGCCGAACGACAGAGGCTGATCGTTGCTGGGTGCTCCTGCAACTTGCCCAGGTCGGGCGATGAAGAACTTCTGTCCCAGCATGTTGTCGGAGACAAAGAGAGAGTCAACATCGGGTGCATTGGGCACAATTGCCGTGGAGAATCCCCAGACGTTGTCGTAGATAATCCAGTTCAGTGAGCCAGGACCGTAAGGGTTAGTGGCGTTGTCATAGCTGATAACATCAATAATCCAGTCCGATGCTTCCGCAGGCAGTTTCCACTTCGCACCGTAGAGCACGCCACCACGGCCATCCGCGGGTTTGATGGGCTCTCCGGTGGCTTCATCAACGATTGGCTGAAGACGAAGCCAAGTGTTGGGCCGTCCCCCTGTGCCATCCATAGGCGGATTGTTCGCACCAGAGAACGCCGTTCGATCATTAACACTGGGAGTATAGATCGGCCCACCGCTGTTGCGGTGATTGAAGTACGAGGTACCGTCAAGACCTACGACCTGTGCTTCGTACTCAATCCCCACCCGATTGCTGCCGTCCGCAGACATCCAGGGCAGAGTCTGGGGCGGGCTACCCTCCCAGAGAACATAGTGGGTACCAAAGTAGTCTTTGTGCTCAACTCCCAAGCCGCCTTGTGCCAATGATTGGTACTTGGAGTTCGGGTTCTTAAACTGAAGGTAAACGGACCGAACACCAGACTCACGGTCGTCCACACGCACTGCGAAGAAGGCATCTTGTCCAGGGAACAGCGGGTTGACACTGGAGCGACTTCGCGAAGAGATATTGGCATCGAACGGCTGTAGGCGCGTATCGCCCGGATTAACCGGGTTAATGTGCACAACGTCGCCCGTGCTGGTGCTGGTATCGTAGCGAATCAGCGTAGGTGCGCTAACATCCACGACACTTGCCAGACAGATATCGTTGTAGTTCGACGGGGTGGGTGCACTGGGTAGGCGGAACCCTTCACCAAAGTTTCCTGCCTGTAGGCTCCCGACACGGTTGGACTGGAAGGCGACGCGAGTAGCGTTAATGAACGGGGACCATGTGGGGTACTGATCATTAAAGATGTAGCCCGGATCCGACGTATCAATCTGTTTTGCGGACTGTGCTCCCGCTGTAGGAGCCCCTTCCACAAGGAGCGCCGCAGTTGACGTGGCGGTCGTCGTGGCGCGCACGGCATAGATATCGTGCGTGTTGGTTCCCGCAGTGTAAGCAGTAGGTGCCCCTGCAACATCAGGCTGCCGCGTTGAAGCGAAAGCGATGAAGTACTGGTTTCCTGTGGTGTTGGTGAACAGGTTGTTCCGTGATGCCGAGAACGAGGGCTGTATATCATCCGAGTCAGGTGCGCCAACGTAGCGGTTGGAGAACTGCACCACCGCTCCCGTTGCCAAGCTCAGGACAAAGATATTACGTCGCCCCGTGGGGTTGATCGCGGTTGCCCGTGCCGGGTCACCATCGGTGGTGTCCGTCTTTGGCAACGTCCCGCCAACGTAGGTATTACCCGCAGCTGACGAAGCGGCTGTCGAGTCAAAAGCCACGTACTTCCCATCAGGGGACGCAGCGGGATTGCGCTCGTCGGCGGTCGTATCCGTTACCTGAGTGAAACGACGTGAGACAACATTGACCGTGTAGAGATGGTAGAGCGTGTCGCCTTCCAGTCGGCCAGAAAACATCAGCTCCGTCGTCCCTACCCAGCAAGGCCGTCCCACATTGAGAAACTTCTTGCCACGGAAGGTCTGAGGATCTCCCGTAAGGTTTAGCAGGTTACTGCTTCCCCCCGGCCCTGTATCAATCGTGTTACCCGGCCCAGGCGTCACCGCCATATAGAGATGCCATACCTTTAAGGGATCCGTGAGGATCCGATTATCAGTTGACTTCGCGAACGCCAAGCGGTTCCCCGAGCGATCGGGAGTGGGCCACCAGTGATCAGCACCAGGTTCATTGGTCAGCGCAACACTTATCCCTGCTCCGTTTTGCTGGGGGTTATTTACCACACTGGAAGAGATACGGTGCAACTGATAGTGGCTTGATGTTGCTGTCCCAGAATTTTTGGCAAAATAGATCGTTTGTTCATCGTCAACCCAGTGAGGAGTAATCTCATCGGTTGTCTCCGAGAACGTCGCATCCACCACTTTTTCCTGGACATTGGCACCATTAGGGCCACCAATCTGAACACGTGTGGGGTTCTTTGTTCCCTGTTTATCGAGTGCGCTGGAACCCAGCTCGCGAGCCGTTACGCTTGGCGCGAGAAACCGAGTGTCACCAACGCCCGCAAATGAACGTAAGGGAACCGTATATTTACCCAGGCTCGGCGTCTGCCGGTCCCTGCGTTGCGCGTTTGCCACGGCTGTAATTCCGACCAGCGCGGTCATAAAAACAGCAAGTGCGGCATATCGCCGTGATGTAGGCACGAACTTCAAAGTGGGGTCAACCTCCTCGATTCAGCCCGTTCCGTGGCTCCTAAAAGAGTGAACCACGGCAGACAGCATCCGGGTAAACACAAAACATCAGCATGACCATTGCCGTGTTTTGCCAGAACAGAGCGTGAGTCTACCCGAACTCCCGCTCTAGCAACGTCACCTGCGGTCTGCGTGTCCCGTATCCTTAATTGGATCGTAAGAGACCTGGAAATTGTTCCAGCCACGCAACCGCTACTTCTCAGAGACACGCGCGGATTATAACATAGCACTGTGAATCAAGGCAAGCCCCGAAACACAAAGCCTAATCCAACCTCGCCCTCTCAGCGCACTAGGCATTCGACATACATACATTGTTCTCCTCCTCCTACCACCCTTCCCAGGGTTTTCTTTTTTCCGTTCTGTACGCATTCCAAAGAGCGGCAGCACCATCAGGATAGGAGGGCACTGCTTCGATCGGGCAGGGGAGCCATTCCGTGTGACCAAAAAGTCGGCAGATAGTCGGACGTACTGGATAAATGGAGCAACGATTTTTTTCCATGTCACGAAAACGGCAGTAGTGCACACGCACATCGAACTCGTCAGCGCCCGGCCACGCCAGCTCTTTTTCCTGAGCTTCTATCCGCTCAAGCTCTGCAGCAGGCTGCTCAGCAAGAAACACCTGCACTGCCTCCCACTCAGGCTGGGTCACCCCGAATCCCGCCATGCAGCGTGTACCGCAGTGATCGCAGCCATTACAGACCTCCAGAAGCATTTCTGCCTCCAGCGCACCACGTCGCTCCAAAAAGTGCTCCCAGCTCTGCTGGGGCTCCGTTATCTCTCCGAAGATTCTTAGCAGCTCAGCCACCTGTGCGGTATCCTCGTGTCCATCTTAAAAATTAGTTGTGAAGAAGTAATGAACAGCCCGCATTGTAGCACGTCGCTCTGGCGTCCCCAGGAAGGTATTACACTTGTCTCCGAAGACGAGTGGACTGCACTCGCACGCCGGGCCGACATTCCCGAGGCAGTCATCGAGCGCTCCCGGGGACGTGACCAGCGTGCTCGACTCGTTTTTTGTGATGCTGCCCTTTTAGTGACGCTCCGGGTTTGGAGCGGCTTGACTGGTAGCACGGCAGATGATCTGGAGGATGTCACACGTGAGTGGGATATTTTTCTGGGAAGCGACTTTGTTTTGATCCGCTCAGACACCGCACTGCCTCCCCTCCCGCCAAATACTCAAACACCTGGTCAGCTTCTCTACGCTCTACTCGATGAGAGCATTGATAGCTGCTACCCGGCAATGGATATGATGGATGCCGAAATTGATGCCTTAGAGCTAGCGGTCTACACCCCTGAAAGCAGTATCGAGCTTCCTTCCGCACTGCGGCTAAAAAAACAGCTCTTGCTCCTACGGCAGACGATCACGCCGCTTCGTGATGTGATCAACCAGCTCCTTCGGGCTCAGCATACAGCGCTAGACCCGAACCTCATGCCCTATCTCCAGGATATTTTTGACCGCTCCCTACGACTGACCGAACAAATTGATCTGCACCGGGAAATTCTTTCGGGGGTTTTGGAGGCGATTATGGCTCAGACAAGCAATCGCCTGAACCAACAGATGAAGCGTCTCACCGCGATTGCCGCAGTCGCCGTACCTATCACGGCCATTACGGGTTTCTTTGGCATGAATATCGGCCACTTTGAGACTGCGCCCTCGTGGAGCCTCTGGGGAGCGATTGGCGCAATGACGCTTGCCAGTGGCGCTGCGCTGGTCTACTTCCGAAAAAAAGGCTACTGGTAGCAAAAACCGAAGATCTTAGTGACCGCGCTCGATGTAGGCATAGACCCGCCGGTAGATCGTATCGAGGATGTGCGCGATAGCAGCCTCGGTGTCGCCCGCCCAGTCCATGCGAATGTAGTCGCGAAAAGGGTGTTCAGTCTCACCGATGCGGTAGGTAGCAAGCTCTTTAGGAAAGGGAAATGTTTTTCCGGTTGCTTCCTGCACAGCGCCGACCTGCGCCTCAAACCAATGCACACGCGTCAGTGTATGGTCGTCATAGGAGACGGAGACGATCCAGTCCTCGTTTCCACTTACCGTTGTATAGCGCCGCTTTACCCTTGCCATCGCCGCCGATTGTAGCATGTCAGGGCACTCTTGTGCAACTAAGCTTGACGCGTGGAGAGGAGACCCTTATAATGCATACAATGCAAAACCTCGTACGAATGGTAACTCTGGCTTTAATCCCGGCAGCGGTACTGACCTCGTCTGCTCGCGCACAGCTCAATCCCAAGTCGGCGATCAGCCCAGAGACCATCCCCCTACGCATCCGCTTAGGGGTTCTGCGTCCTAGCGGTGTCACCACACGCAACCTCTCAGGGACTCAGGTTCCTGGTGGTATGGTGGATCTGAGTAGCTCGCGCTCCGACGAAGCGCGAACCCTTACCGTGGGCTACTTCCAGGGTGGTACGGCAGGTAAGTCGTTCCGTATCGCTCCCCTACTGGTCACCAAGGTCAGTGCGGGAACCTCGAGAGGATCGAGTTCAACAGGCATGACCGGATTCTTCACCTCTGAGGGATTCGGTGCCTACTTTGTGGACGCGGCGGGCTCTGGGTTCAAAGCTCGCTTCGGGGGCTATATTGGGGCGGGTCTTCGGCTTACCGGAGGACTGTTCGTTGAGGCCCAGTACCACCATGTCAGCGGCAGCGTCAATGGCGCGTCGCCCAATGGAATCGCCTTGTTTATCGGTCGGCGAAACTAAATAAAAATAAAACTTAACTAACCAAATGGTTTGGGAGGCTTGTGTTGAAGAACCTTCTCCGTGTGGCGGCGGTCTGTAGCCTGTCGCTGTTGACCCTTAGTGGAAGCGCTCAGGCGCAGACAAAGAACAAATATGATGTGAACTCGTCGTCAGTCAAGCTCGGCTTTTTCAGCCCGGGGAGCAGTCAGGCGCGCAGGGGTGGGGGAACACAGATTCTCAACCTGGAAGCGGATACCGTCGTTCAGTACATTCCAGAACGCAACGAGAACAGCGTCCTGAGTATCGGCTATATCGAGCGTGATAATCTGCGCATTATCCCAATCACCCTAAGCCAGCTCACCCACGATAATAAGCGGACATCCAACTATGACTATTACTACGGCTATGGCCTGGGAATCTACTCGGCTCGGCTTAACCTAGGTGGAACCGACACCACCAGTGGGACGACCAAGACCCTGATCGGGGCCCAGTTTGTCCTTGGTCTGAACCTCACCGAGTCCACTTTCGTCGAGGCCAAGTACCTCTACCCTAGCAAGTACGACAATAAATTCATTGGCGGCATGCAGATCATGTTCGGCATGCGCCTGTAGTCCTCCCGTTTTTTCTAGCCCTCCGCCTCGCTCTGAGGCGGGGGGCTTTGTGCTTTCTGAGCAGCCAAGGGAAAAAGAAGTGTTGCGGCAGCCAGAACCCCTGAGTCATTAAGGGCAAGTGCCGCACCGCCCGCGATCAAATCCCCTCCTGCACGCCGTCGCGCCAATAAAATACCACTTGTCAGCAACAGAAGGCTCCAAGGGCTACTCACCAGCAAGTGCCCATTCATCGCGAGCTTTCGTCCGATGAGCATAATAACCCCCACGCGTTCTCCGGAAACCGCCTGACCTAAGTGCGTTTGCACTCCTACTCCCCGGCTCGCATCCCAGTGTGCCAGCCCTAAAAAGAGTAAGCTAATCCCCAGCAGCGCCACAAAAGCCGCCATTAGCCGCTTTTTTACGGGCAGCTTTCCCACTGCCTGTGCCGCAATCCCGACAAGTGCAGCAAGAAAACAGCCATTATTCGCCCCCAAGCTCGGCACACCGATGGCAAGGGCAACCGCCAGGAGTGCGGGAGCCTCAAAGCCCGCCGCAAGAGCGCACCCAATTAAAAATCCTGCCGCATCGTTACCGATTCCGTAGAAACGCGCTGCCTCTGTAACGGAGTAGGAAAACGGCAGGCGCTCCAGTAGCGGGCTTCCCAGCAAAAGATCGGCCCAAAACACCAGCGCCATCCCTCCAAAAACATGTGGATTCCCGAGCGACTTTCCGCGCCATGCGGCAAAAAGCAGTGCCAGTGAAAAGAGCCAAGGCGCGAGCACAAGAAAGCGCAAAAGCTCCGATTTTCTCTCCCAAATCGCCCGGTGCACTTCAAGTTGAGTAAAATTTCCCGGTACCAGAACTGCCGGACGACCTGCGCTAAAAGCCCTTCCTTCCATGGTGGCAGCGATATCCGTCGCAGCCACTAATCCCGGCGTGAATCGGGTGGAGGGCGAGGTCAGAAGCCCCGTGGTTTGTGTCAGACAGGCCGTCCCGAAACGCTCTCCCTCATGCCAGCTCAGTACAAGAGTCGGAGAGTTTGTTTTCAGAGTCGGATCGGTTTGGGCAATTTGGATGCGAGGCGCACGTTCCCCAACCGGACTCCGACTTCCGGTTGCCAAGACATCCTCAATGGCCCACGTCTCCCCTTTGATGCCGCCACGCAAGGGGAAAAGCGCCCGTGCGCCGACAAGCCCTTGGAGAGAGTCAGAGCGCACCACCAAGATATTTTCAGGAAGTGGCTGTGTCTGTGGTGGTTGGGCGCGTATCGCGGCGACCGCGAGCGTGATCGCCAGCATGAGCCAGGGAATATTTTTTTTCACCGTAGCACCCTGACATAGATTTTCCGTGTCTCGGCACGCATCACGGCCTCTGTAAAACGCTCAGAAACACGCTGACGGGCACATTCCCCCATCGCCGCACAGCGCTGTGGATCGTCTAGCAAGAGCTGAATCGCGACACGAAGCGCCTCGGGATCGGCGGGAGGAACGGTGAGCCCGATGGCGGCATCGGGGAGTAGCTCCGGGATGCCTCCGACATCGGAAGCGACAATCGGCTTGCCTGCGGCCATGGCTTCGAGCACTGCCAAACCCAGCCCTTCAGAGCGCGAGGGCTGGCAGTAGATATCAGCAGCGGCCAAGAGCAAGCCGACATCATCCCGATGACCAAGCAGTGTGGCGCCGACTAGACTCACGCGCTCCGGGCCGTCGCCCGCCAGATAGAGCGCACTATCCAGCTCTTTCACCGCCGTCACCAGTACATCTAGCCCTTTTTCTTGGGAGAGCCGCGCAATAGATAAAATAATTTTTTTCTCCTGCGGCCAGCCCAGAAGCGCCCGCGCCTCGGATTTCGTGGGCAAACTCACAAATTTCTCAAGATCAATGCCGTTGTGAATCACCTGGCAGTGAACCGGCGCGGTGCGAGCCACGGCATCGGAGACGGCAATCACGGCGCGTGCCTGGCGCAATAAAACTGTCGCCGGGGTCTTAGGCACAAGATTGTGGAGCGTGACCACGAGCGGCAACCGAGCAATTTTGGCGGCGAGAATATAGAGCGGCAGGCGCTTGAGACCGTGCCCGTGAAGCACCTGTGCCCCCACCGAGCGTGCCCAGCGCCCCGCCGACCAGCCCCCGAGAAGCTGGGCTTTAAGGCCATCACCCTCAGGCAAGGGAAAGTCACCAGCCAGTGCGACGAGCTCACGGGGAGGGGCAGCAAGAAATGTTTCGGTCTCAGGGTCGGTGAGGAGCGAGCGGACTTGCTGGAGCATTCCCCCCTGCGCGGGACGCAATAAATGCACGATTCGGATCACTCGGCACCGTCCAGATCGTCTTCGACAATGCCCTGATAGAGCTGGCGTAGAACAGGGCGAATCGCATCCCAGCCAAAGCCGCGCCTCTGTAAGAACGAGGACAGCTTCGCCTGCGCTTCCCGGCTTCGGTCTTTGGGCGGCTCGCCCACGCGCTTGATCGCCGCCGACAGGCACGCACCTTTCTCGTCGTCGTCGCTGCGCCCTTCGAGTGCCTCAGTAGAGTCCAGACCCTTGCGATTGAGCTCCTGGCGCAGGAGATACTTTCCCCGTGTCTTGCCGCGTGAGGCTACCCAGCGCTCCGCCATCGCGGTGTCATCGAGGTACCCCCAGCCGCGCAGCTTCTCCAGAGCGGCAAGAATTGTCTCCTCATCCGCTCCTTTTTTGGTCAGCCTATCACCGATCTCTTTTTCACTGCGCGGCTGCTGCCCTAAAAGCCAGACACAGTAGTTGGCGGCTTCGGACTCGGTCATGGCTTTTTAATCTCTCTGTCTTTCACAGCACCGGGCGGCGGGTTCAGATAGAAAAAACCTCGCTTTCCAGCGCACTCTCTCTGGACTTGCGCCCACCAGAGCGGCTCCGGAATAAATTTTTCGGGCAGGTGAGAGAAGCTCGCATCGTCTACCAGAATCTTGCTGATGCGCTCCCCGGCGTGGTAGGCCACGGGGAGCTTCCAGGGCGGAGTCGGCTCGGAGCCGAGCGTGCGCTCGACAAATATCTCCGGCTCGGGGTTGTAGAGCCAAGGCGCTCGGTTCAGAACCATCCGTGCCAGGCGAAGGTGCTCGGTGTAGGTAAAAACATTACCTGGCGAGCGCTCGCTACGCATTGGGTCGTCGTAAAGAACAATCAGAGCCTGAAGACAGATCGCCGTCGTCAGCATCCAGCGACTCGGCTTACTCTCCAAAGCCAGCCAAGCAAGAACGGGCAGCATCCATACCCCATAGCGCATCACCCCGCTACAACAAGAGTTCCAGTTGTTTGTGGTAGCTGCCGCTATTGCAAAAAGCAGAAGCGTGGCCCCTAGCAGGAGTGGTTTATAGCGCCTCTGCCGTGTCGCTTTGAGGATCCCGGCCAGCCCTAAACACAAGAGCAGAGGCACGTAGAAAAACAGACCCTGGTTCAGATCGCCAAAAAGACTAGCCACACGCTCCAGGGTTATCCACCCCGGATTGCTCCCTCCGACTTTGGCGATCATGCTCAGGGCCTGAAAGTGAATAAAAAAGAAAGCCATCGGCACAAATGCCACACCAAGTGCCACTATCAACCCGAGCAAGCGCTTCCCACTACGGTTTTCTTTTTCTCGAAGCGCCACCACAAAGATCAATAGAGACAAAAAGAGCACAGGCGGGTTCTGGAGCGCTCCCAATGATGCCGCCAGAGTCGCCCACACAGGGCGCTTTGCCTCCCAGCCTACCAGTGCTAGCAAGACACAGCACCAGGTAAAGACCTCGGGGTGAGGCCACTTGATGTACCAGAGCACCGGGCTAACCAGCGAGAGCAACAGCAGAGCGACCCGGCGCGGCGCGGCAATGGCTCTGCACCTCAGCACTAGGGCGCTGGTCACCAAGACAAGCCCGATGTTCAAGCCATAGAACGCACTAAAACCCAGCCCCAGCCAGCGCAGGGGAACTCCTAAAAGTGAGTAAAACCAGAAGTGGTAGCCGTAGAGCCCCTCTCGCGTGCTCGGGAAGAAGCCCGGAGGGGGATTGGGCAGCTCAAATCCCAGCGGCCTGAGTAGCGCTGCCGTGGCCGCAATATCCTCGGGCTTCGCCTCCGGGGTACCGTGCGCAGCGAGGGATCTCAGCATGAGATAGTACTCGTAGCCATCTCCCAGAAGCCGGGGCGGTTGCCGCCAGGTCACCCAGAGAAATAGTGCCAGCAGCCCGGCGAGAGCGGCGAGGAGCGGTGGGCGGCGCAGGTCAGTCATGGGCTCATTTTACTGCCTCGCGAGCCAATCGTCCCGCAGCACTTCTCCGAGCCAGGCATCGTGCCACTGCCCGAAGCGCCAGAGGTCGTGACGGGCAATTCCGACAGTCTGGTAGCCTGCTTTCTCCAGGGCGCGGCGGCTGGCGATATTGGCACCAAAGACATGGGTCTTGAGTTTTTCCAGCCCCAGTGTCCCGAAAGCGAACGCCGTTCGCAGCGCCACCACCTCGCTGCCGTAGCCCTTACCCCACTCGTCTTTCGCGCCGATCAAATTCCCGGTAATGGCGCTACGGTTCTGCCAGTTGATCGCGTGGATTCCCGTGGTGCCAATCACTTTCTCGCTCTCTCTGAGCTGCACAGCCCACACCAAATCCGTGTCGTTGCGCCCGATTTTCTCCACCCACTCTTTCTCAAACTCCAGGGTCGGCGGGTAGATCAAACCTAAATAACGGGTCACGTCGGTATCAGCGAGCCAGGCGCAAAAGAGCGGAGCCATCTCCGCTGTAATCGGCACTAAACGGACGCGCTCGCCTTCGATAATCGGGCCAAACATAGACATTCCTCTTTCGTTCAGACAGGGTTAAGTGCTCTATCGAATGGCAACAATCCAGCGCTAAAGATGGTGTAGCATCACAATCAAATCGCCCGAGCTGACCTGCACCCTCACTTTGTCTTCGTTAATTTCATTGAGAGTGCCATCGCGCAGGCCAGGAGCAAGCCAGGCATCGGTGAGCGGCCACCGGACACCGATCATCGTAATGCCTTCCACTCGACCAAATGCGAGTAGCGAGAGCGTCCGACCTACTAGGTTTTCTCCCGACTTCTGCCACTCGCCCACCACAAGCTCGTAGGTGGCGGTCTCATCCACCAGCTCTATTGGGGCGCTCCGTCCGTGCTTTATCAGCACCGAGAACACGGAGTAGGTGTGATCCAGCCGCCCACCTGTCGCGCCAAAGACGGTGATCCGAGTCGCACCTCTCGCCTCAATCACATAGGCGAGAGCTTTATCTAAGTCCGTAAAGTCTTGATCGGGTGTGGGAACAAGCTCTGCGCCTGCCACAGCGAGTGCTTCTTGCTCCTCTATTGTGAGCGAGTCGCCATCACCGGTGACGAGCTGCGGGGTCAGGTCGTAACGCATCAAAGTCCGTGCGCCGCCATCTACAGCAACCAAAAGCTCTGCCGTCTGCGCCGCCTCCCGAAGAAGCGCTATGGCCTCTCTGGAAAACGGCGCGTTGGCGCACAAAACGACGTGCATGCCTAGTAGTTTACCGTCGCCGCAGGGTCTTTGAAGAGCGTACGCATCTGCCCCGCGCCTACCAGAAACTTCGCGTGGCCATCGGCAAAGATCGCGCTACCACCCTGCGCGTGCCAGGCTTGATAAAACCCCTGGTAGCCCCAGTAGCCCGGCGTGTCCACTGCGGGATTGAACCAGGGGAACATCTCATCGCGCATTAAAACACTCTCCGCCGGGCGCTCGTAGCTCGGATCACTCACGATGCTGGTAGCCCGAGTGGTGGGCACATTATTGGAGATTGAGAAGCCATTGACCACCGAGAAGCAGCGCCGCTCGAAGTAATACGACGAGCCATAGGCGGCAAAGTAGGAGGCAGTCCCTGGCACATCCGTCCGCTGGAACGGCCCCCCAGAGTCATTAGGGCACTTAAATATCTGAAAATTTTTCAAGTACGGCTGAAGATCTATCTCAATGCCATAGTGAATCGCCGCCGTTTTTTTGGAGTAGGCATGCCAGATCGGAAAAGTCTCGTCGTAGTCCTGGACATACATACGGACGCCCAGCCCGATCTGCCGGGCGTTGGAGAGGCACGAGGCTTGTCGTGCTTTCTCCCGTGCCTGGGCAAAGACGGGAAAGAGAATCGCTGCAAGAATTGCGATGATTGCGATGACGACGAGGAGCTCAATAAGCGTAAAAGCGCGTTTCATAGTTTCACTCCCCAGCGTCGGAAAGAGGCGAAACGCGGCACGGAGTCCTGAAGACAGCCACCGGGTTCCCGCTTCCCTACGCCGGTGCTAACCGGATCAGGTTCTTGGGGTCGGCTCAGTGCCCTCTCAGCCCGGTTTATTCGGGCTCCCCCAGCAGGTTTGCGCCTTGATAGTACCCCACCAGTGGTACAATCGCCAGAGATATTATGGACGACACAGAGCGAGCCGCACTACGCGCGAAGTACGAAAGAGCCGCCTTCTCTCTCCCCCAACCGAGCTGGCTGCGCTCCGCGAAGCTAGGCTTACTGGGTGTCTGCCTTCTCATCCTATTAGGCTTGCTCTTCTCTCTTCGTATGCCCCTCCAGCGCAGCGATGACTTTTATAAAGTGATCGGAGCGTGGAGCCTCGCGGCGGGGCAGGGCTACTCGGATATCTCGCATCCCGACATGCCGTTCTTGACCAAGTACCCCCCGATGCACTCGCTGCTGCTGGCTCCGTTTATAGGATTCGCGGGGGATTTCTTACGTCCCCTCCGCATTTTCTCGATGCTAGCCTATATCGGAAGTCTACCGCTGGTCTACCGCTTGCTCCTCGTACGTACAAGTCATCGATGTGCACTGCTCATTCTGATACTCGCAGGGCTAAACCCAATTACTCTGCGCGTGCTAAACTTCGAGGGAAATGTCGGAGTGATGGTGCTTCTCATGGTTGGCACCCTTACCCTACTAGAGAGAGTGCAGCAGCACACACCCCACAAATGGCTAGGACTAGGGTTAGGGATCTTGCTGGCGGCGTACTTCTACTGCCATCGTATCGGGATTGTTTTCGGGATTGGCAGCATCCTCTACTTGTTCTTCGTGGCCCGACAGCGACGGCTCGCTGTGGTCACGGCGCTGATCTTCGGAATCCTCGCGTTTCCCTGGCTCTGGCGCAGCTACGCCATCAGCGGCCACTGGGTTAGCCCCGAGTACGAGGCGGAGCTGGCAGGGCGCTCCGTCGCAGGGGCGACAGTAAAAATCCCGGGGCCGATAGCACTCGCGCAGCACATGCTCTCTGAAGCGCAGCAATTCCCCGCCGAGGTCGGCTACAGTCTCTTTCCCTGGTCGCGGGCCAGTGGTGGGCAGCCCTGGCCGTTCTTAAAAACACTCGGGCTGGTCTGGGTGGCGAAGCTGTGTGAGTGGATTATCGCTGCGTTCGTCTTGATAGGCTGGATGCGCTCGCTCCGAGCACGGCGCTTCACGGATCTTTATCTGGTCTTACATACCCTGATGATGCTGGCGTTTTTCTTTGGATTCCAGTATTTTTCGGGCTTCTTCCCTTGGTTCTATCTCTATCTTGTTGAGGGGGCACAGCAGATTCTGAAACGACGTTTTTCTCAGGTGATGTGGGTAGCGTATGGCGCAATTCTGTTGATACTCCTCGCCAAGGATGCAAAGGCATTCTGGTTACTGCCCCTAACCAATACAGACCGGGACTTGCGCTGGGCCTGGATTGAAAAGCAGGTTCCCCCGCGCGATGCGGTCTACTATCTCGGGCTAGATAATTACGCGTTCGCACCGCTCCGCTACTTTGATTCAGGGCGACGGATGGCAGTCGGTGTTACGACAGGCGAGCTAGAGAAGCTCATTGGCAATCCGGCGCATCCGGCCCACTGGGTCTGTCTGCCCAAGACAGCCCCACAGAACCTTGCCCTCCAGAAAGCGGGCTGGCGACCTGTGGGTGCGGAGCCCGACAACATCCTCGCTAACGTCAGTCAGGACGATGGAACAGAGATCAGCGTGCCACGGCAGATGTTTCTCGATAGTATGGCACCGCCTCAGGTTCTCTGGCGGCGGTAGGAAAAAATATGCAGAATCTGAACACGATTGTCTCCGCCACGCGTGACGAGCTTGGGGAAACCTACCAGTCGCGGGAGAAAGCACTCGCTCATGGCCGTGCGCTCACCCGAACCTGTGCTAATGCGATCCGTGCGATGCACCGAGGTGAGCTGAGCGAAGCACGTCTTGCTGTTACAGGAGCACAAGCCGAGGCGGCGCAGGTGGCCGCTGCGCTTACCGACTACCCGGCACTGCTCTACGCGGGTTATGTGCAAGACGCCCATAAAGAGCTGGCCGAGGCCGCGTGTCTGCTCGCGCTGATCGAGGGTACGGACTTGCCCACGCCCGAGTCGCTCGGAATTGAAGCCGCCGCCTACCTCAATGGCCTAGCCGAAGCCGCCTCCGAGGGCCGTCGCCACGCGCTCGATGCTCTGCGCAAAGGGGAGCACGCCCGCGCCGAGAGTATGCTCACCGCCATGGACGAGATTCTCTCCGCCCTCGCCACGGTTGACTTCCCGGATGCCGTCACCAGTGGCCTGCGCCGCACCTGCGATGCTCTCCGCGCCGTGGTCGAACGCACCCGTGGTGATGTCACCATGGCGATGGTGCAGGATCGCCTGATGCGCTCGCTGAAGCCGTGACCGCTGGCTAAAGACAGCGTCTAGGGGCGTTCCGCCAAAAAATCGCTCCGCGATTAGGGAGTGGTTTGTTCTTCGCGAGAATACTCAGGGCGTAGGTAGAGCACCCGCCACGTGGCGCCTTCGGGAAACTCCACGGGAACCTTGCCATCAGCGCCATACAAGTGGAGTTTCTTAAGCTGGGCCAGAGGAATTTCGTAACCACCCGACTCGATCCAACCCAAAGGTTCAGGCAACCCAAAGGTTCAGGCAACGCGGCGACATTTCGTCCCTTTAGCCCATACCCCACGCAGCCGTTGTAGCTCATCTTCCATCTCAAACCTCGCAAATTTCCCAATCGCGGAGCGATTTTGTGGCGGAACGCCTCCTGACGCCCATGTTCTATGGGCGGCTCAATTCGGCTCCGTGCTACACCAGCCCCCGCGCCTTGAGCCACTCCTCGCAGCGCTTGGGCCACGCCGTGGGAATCGGCTTGTTTTTTACGGGGCGCATGCCGTAGCCGTGGCCGCCCGCCTCCCAAATATGCAGCTCCGCCGGGACACTGACTTTCCGTAGCGCCGTAAAAAGCTGGACGCTACTCTGGCACGTCACGCCATCGTCGGCGGCGTGGGCGAAGAAGAACGGCGGAAGTTCTTTGCTGACCATCGCCGCATACTCCGGCTGGAGCTGAAGATTATTGTCGCAAAAATAGGCGGGGTAGACCAGCACCGCAAAATCCGGGCGACAGGAAAGCTTGTCGGCGTCGTCTTGGTCGTCGTAGAGCGATTTGCCATTTTGGAGCGCCGCCATACCCGCTGTCTTGCCGCCGGCGGAGAAGCCTAAAATACCGAGCTTATCGGGCGCGACTCCCCACTTGCTCGCACTAGCTCGCACCAGACGCAGAGCGCGCTGCGCATCCATCGTCGGTCCTTCCCAGTTGGGCTTGAGTGACCCCGTCGGCACTCGGTATTTTAGGACAAACGCCGCGATGCCTAGCTTGTTGAGCCACTGTGCGATCTCGGTTCCCTCCAAATCCCAGGCCAGAATATTGTAGCCGCCGCCAGGGCAGATCACGATGCCCGTTTTGGTACGCTTGCTTGCGGATGGCAGAAAGACATGCAGTTCGGGCTGGCTGACATTGCCGAGACGAATCACGGTCTTGCCGCCGGTCATGCCCTCGCCGGGCTTAGACTTATCGGCCTCGGGGCCAGTGACGAGTGGAGCCGCACCGGGAAGCTTGCCCGGCCAGAGAGGGAGAGTTTCAGGTTTCATGCGCCCACTGTACCGCCACCTCAAGATAAAAGACAAATCACCCAATATTCTTACCAGGATGCTTCAGAAATTCACGCCCGATAGTCGCAATGCCGCCACCCTTGGGCTGGTGTTCTTTGTACTCTATAGCGCCACGCTCTGCCCGACGGTTTTTCGCGGCGACTCGGGGGAGATTATCACGGCGATCTGGTCAAGTGGCGTGATTCACCCACCAGGCTATCCTCTCTTCACTCTTATGGGAAAGCTCTTTCTCACGCTGGTGCCTTTTGGTGAGCCTGCACTCAGAATCGGTATTTTTGTGGCGCTTGCGGGGGCTGTCGCGGTGGCACTGCTCTACCGTGTGAGCCGGGAGCTAGGCACGCCGCCACTCGCCTCACTCGGGGCGGCGGCGTTTTTCGGAGTCAGTCTCACTTTTTGGAGCCAATGCAACCGAGTGGAGGTCTACAGCTTCCATGTTCTTCTGGCGCTCCTAGCCACCTGGCAGTGCCTCCGGTATCGAGCCACGGGGGAGGAAATAGCGCTCTATCTTGCCTGCACTGCGGTTGGGCTAGGGCTGGCCCACCACCTCACGATTGTCTTATTGGTTCCCGGCCTGCTGGTTCTCTGCGGCGTGCGCCTCTGGCGTGTGGCAGGGCTGGCGCGTCGCTTGCTCATTGGCATTGCGCTTCTGGCCGTGAGTGGGCTGCCGTTTTATGGCGTGCTCTGGTGCAGACTGGCAGATCCAGATGTTTTTTGGGCACACGTGACGGGCAGTAGCTATCGTTTTTACTTTGCGATGCCCCGTAGCCTTGACACTCTCCAGCGTCCTCTGAAACTACTAACAGCTATTCTTGCCGAAAACGGATTCGGGCCGCTCAGCGTGCTTGCCAGTTTGGGAGGACTCGCGCTTGGACGACGCAGCCCCGGCGTGCTTTGCGGGTTACAGTTGATGGCGCTTGCGATAACACTCTACTGCTTCTGCTACACCATCGAGGACATTGCTCCCTACTACCTTGTCGTGCTTGCACTCGGAGTGGTGCTCGTGGGGGTTGTGCTCGGTCAAGTGGAGCAGGCGCTGGTGAGCCGTGAGCGCTTCTTGGCGGTGCGTTTGGCCGCCTGCTTTGTCCTCCCAATGCTCGGGCTAGCACTCAACTTCCCTGCCTGCAACCTGCACACTGTCACCGGGATTCGACAGCTCGCCCAGCAGAAACTCAGTGCCTGCGCCCCGAGCTCCGTTCTGCTCTGCCAGGGTGATGAAGACACCTACTCCTTGCGCTATACGCACAACCTGCTCAAATTTCGCCCTGATGTGACCGTGCTCGACACCGAGCAGCTCTCCCAGAGCAACATGACCCACCTCGAAAAACGCCCGCTGGCCTCGACCTACTTTGGGACATCTGCACAGAACTTAGCACAGCTCGGGGAATCACCAGCGCTTGAGTGGCTACGTGCCAACTATCTGCCGGTTCCCCGTGGCGTGATCCTCTCGCTCGTCCCCAAGACAACAACTCTCACCCTCACAAAAGTTCTCGCAGAGGAGAAGGCGATCTGGGACACGATTGAGCTCCCCGAGCTCCCCCGAGCTCCCATAGCCACCGAGGTAGACGGTGACTACACCCGGCGGCACTATGTCACCATGCTCTGCAACTACGGCTTTCTCTACGAACAGACAGGGCAGACAGAGCAAGCATCCACTGTCTATTTAATCGCACTAAACTGGGCTCCCGAGCTTACCCAAGCCACGCTCAAAGGTATGGAAGCACGTAGCCAAGTAGCAGCGGAGTTGCTTAGACGCATACAGCTGTGAGATGTCCAGGTTCAATATGTAACTGCTGCAGTGTTTCTGGTATCATTTGAGCAGACTGGCCTGCGTGCGGATGCACACAGGCTTTTAGGAGCAAACGAACAATGAAGCGTCTTTTACTGGCAGCAGGACTCCTGACTGCCTTTGCCCCCCTGACGATGGCACGGGAAACCCGTCCCGCCGTTTCTATTTCCTTTCTTCAGGAGCTCAGCGCCAAGCAGAGCGCTGCTCTGGGAACCTACAAGGCCGAGGCCCCAGGCGTCCCCACCATCGTCGTTAAGGCCAAGGGCGCTCAGCTCATCATGGCTGCAGAGGGCTACCCGGAGCTTAATATCACACTCAATGACAAAGACCAACTGATTGCTGAAGGGCTTCCCGAGGGGTTTAACTTCACCTTGGTGCGTGACAAAGACAAAAAGATTACAGGGCTAAAAGTCGAGACTCCCATGGGCGGCGGCGAGCTTAAGCGTGTCGCGGAGACGAAAGAAACCAAGCCCGCTCCTAAAGTGGAAGTGAAGCAAGCCGACGTGCCCGATGTGCTGGGCGTCTACGAGTCCGATGAGATTGACGGCATGCGGATCAAGGGTGAGATGGTCTTTGAGAAGGGCAAGCTGCTCCTCAAGACCGAGGGTCAGCCCGATCGGGAAGTGAAGCTCGGCAAAGATGATACGATGACCACCACGCCAGAGATTCCTGATGTGACCTCGATGAAGCTGACCCGTGACAAAGACGGTAAAGTAGTCGGCAGTGTGATTGAGACGGCGCAGGGCAAGCTCAACTTCACCCGCAAGACCTTCCCCAAGCCCCCTGGTGCCGAGACTCCTAAGTCCGGACTCCCCGATGTTTTGGGCAAGTACGAAGCAGAAGACTCTGCCAGTCCGGTCAGTGAGCTAGAAGTGGTTGTCAAGGAAGGTAAGCTCGTTATCATTGTCGAAGGCCAGCCGGAGATAGACTTCACTTTAGGCAAGGACGATGACGTTGTCACGACCAAAGCTCCCGAAGGAATTACGTCCAAGTTCCAGCGCGACAAAGACGGCAAGATCACCCACCTCATCGCCGACACTCCTGTGGGTAAGCTCTCTTTCAAGCGTAAGACCTTCCCCAAGCCTCCCGTCGCTGAGAAGAAGGCCGACGAGCCCACGAAAAGTGATGCCGCCGATCCCATCGTACGCCTCAAGGCTCTGGAAGGAATCTACACGAGCGACGTGGCAGGCCTGCCCGTCGTGACGGTGCGTGTGAAAGACGGCAAACTGGTCGTCGAGCCCGAAGGCCAGACACCTATCAGTAGTGCCAAGCTCTCCGCCAAAGATGAGCTCACAGGTGAGGGGCTCCCAGAGGGCTTCACGGTCACCATCCAGCGCAACAAAGAGGGCAAAGTCACGGGTATGCTTGTCAAGACTCCGATGGGCGATGCCACGTTCACCCGCGCACCACTGAAATAGAAGCCCCCTAGCCCCCGCCCGTCGGGGGATATGTAGAAAAATAATTTTTCTTCATGTTCCCCCGTTCGACGGGGGCTAGGGGGTAGGTACAATCTCGGCATGACCGACGGTACAACCAACTTCATCAACGGCGAGTGGGTGGCAGCAGTAGGCGGCGCAGTGTTCGCGTCCACGAATCCTGCCAACACCAGCCAGACTCTCGGACTCTATGCCCGCTCCGACCAGCGCGATGTCGCGCTTGCCGTGGCGGCGGCAAAGGCGGCGTATCCCGCGTGGCGAAAAACTCCGGCTCCAGCGCGAGGGGCGCTGCTGACAAAAATCGGGCGACTCCTCGAAGAACGAAAAGAGGCATTCTCTCAGGCAATGGTCAACGAGATGGGCAAGGTGCTGGTCGAGGCGCGCGGCGATGTACAAGAGGCCATTGACATGGCGCACTACATGGCAGCGTTCGGGCGGCTCCCTAGTGGCAGTGTGGTTCCGTCGGAGCGCCCGGATATCTACTGCTCCGCGCGCAGAGTTCCCGTAGGCGTTGTGGGCCTCATCACCCCGTGGAACTTCCCGATTGCCGTGCCTACCTGGAAGATGTTCCCCGCGCTTCTGGCAGGCAATACTGTAGTCTGGAAGCCCGCCGAGGACACACCCGGCATGGCGGTCCTGCTCATCCAGCTCCTCGCGGATGCCGGAGTTCCCACAGGCATCGTAAACTTAGTCACCGGCTACGGCGAGGAGGCGGGCGCGGCCTTAGTGGAAGCCGAGGGCGTCTCGACCATTTCTTTTACAGGCTCAACAAGTGTCGGCAAGCACATAGCGGGGCGTTGCGGCCAGCTCATGAAGCGCGTGAGCTGCGAGCTGGGCGGCAAGAACGCGATTGTGGTGCTCGACGACGCCGATATCGAGCTGGCGGTCAAGGGCTGCCTCTGGAGCGCTTTTGGCACGGCGGGCCAGCGCTGCACCGCCGCAAGTAGATTAATTGTGGACAAGCGCATCAAAGCGCACTTTGCCGAAAGATTAGTAGCAGAGACACTCAAACTCCGCATGGCTCCGGGTGCAGACCCAACCGCGCAGATCGGCCCGGTCGTGAATCGCACGCAGCTAGAGCGCATTCACAGCTACATCGCCATCGGCCAGAACGAAGGCGCAACACTGCTCACGGGCGGTACGCCGCTCACCGACGCGCCACTGGACAAAGGCTGCTTCTACGCCCCAACGATCTTTGACAGCATGACACCAGGCATGCGCATTGCTCAGGAGGAGATATTTGGCCCCGTCACTGGGATTATTACTGTAGACGGCCTCGACGAGGCCATTGCTATCGCCAATGGCACCGACTACGGCCTCTCGCTCTCGCTCTACACCGCCAATCTGCGGCGCGGCATGCGGGCGCTAGACGAGTTGGAGTCGGGGATTGTCTACATTAATTTGCCTACCAGCGGCGCGGAGATCCAGCTCCCGTTTGGCGGCGTGAAGAACACCGGCAACGGCCACCGCGAGGCGGGCTGGATGGCGATGGACTGGTGCACCGAGTGGAAAGCCGCCTACATCAACTACGCCGAAGGCAGCGAGCTGGTGCGAGCACAGATCGACGTGTAAAGAAACCATGACTAAACAACACATCTTAGAGTTAAATCAGGCCGGGCTTCTGGCCGATGTCCTCGGGTTTGAGACCGACGAAGTCGCCGGTCAGACCGAGGGAAGCAGCGTCACGACTCTCTCGGGGCGGGAGTTTGTGGACTTCACGGGCGGGATTGCCGTCCATGCCTGCGGACACTGCCACCCGAGCATCGTGGCGGCGATTCAGAAGCAAGCCACTGAAGTTCTGCACACGTCGGACACCATGCGCCACGCCCCACAGCTAGAGCTGGCGGACTTTCTGCGCGGGAAATTAGCCGCCGCTGGAGTGCCCAACGCGGCGTTTGTGTTTATGAACTCCGGCTCCGAGAGCAATGACGGCGCGGCGAAGCTGGCGCTGAAAGTGACAGGCAAGAAAAAACTCGTCGCGTTTGTCGGTGCGTTTCACGGACGGACCATGCTCTGCTCCGCCCTCTCCCGCTCTAAAACGCTGCACTGGCAGAGCTTAGAGCCGTTTCTTGCGCCGCTCCGCCAGCATATTTTCCACGCCCCTGCACCGCGCTGCGCCGGGTGCAAAATGGACTCCCCAAGCTGTTGTAATGTCGGGCTGGAAAAACTCTTTGCGGAGCATGGCGACGACATCGCTGCCGTGTTCTTCGAGGCACAACAGGGCGAGGGCGGCTATGTG
This sequence comes from Armatimonas sp., assembly GCF_043757465.1. GTDB lineage: Bacteria > Armatimonadota > Armatimonadia > Armatimonadales > Armatimonadaceae > Armatimonas. The sequence continues at coordinate 30,349 of NZ_JAYVPL010000145.1, read as the reverse complement.
CCAAGAACTCCCGAGTCCGGCAAGCGCCTGCGGGAGCTCTGCGATAAGAACGGTGCGCTACTCATCGCCGATGAAATCCAGGCGGGGATGGGGCGCACAGGCCGCTGGTTTGCCTTTGAGCACCTTGGGATCGTCCCCGACATCGTTGTCTTTGGAAAAGCGGTGGGCGGCGGAATGCCACTGGCGGGAATCGCAGCCCGCGCGGATCTACTAGCCCGCTGGACACCCGGTGAGCACGGCACCACATTTGGCGGCAACCCCGTTGCCTGCGCCGCGGGGCTCGCCGCAGTGCGCCTGATGGAGCAAGAGAAGCTCGTTGAGCGCACTGCCCGGCTCGGCGAGGAAGTTAAAACACGGCTAGGTAAGCTCATCGGTAGCCACGGGGTCGTAGACGTGCGCGGCAATGGCTTCATGCTGGGCATTGAGTTTCGCACCCCAGACGGCGCTCCCGATTACGCTCGGCTTGAGACGCTTAAAGATGCCTGCCGTGAACAAAACCTGCTCGTGCTGACGTGTGGTGCTAAGCTAGGCGACGCCAAAGCCGACTGCGCCGTGATCCGCTTGATCCCCCCGCTCAACACACCCAAGGACGTTCTCTGGCGCGGTATTTCCGTGGTTGAGAGCGTAATCGCCACCGGATAGGCGACACAGGCGACTACGCGCGGACTGAGACCGTTTCCTGCCCCCAGTTAGCAGGCTTAGCGTAGTCCACCGTGCCGCTGGCGTCGGTTTTGTAGCCGCAGCGGCGGATGAGTTCGGCAGAGGATTGGAAGGTGTCGCCGGTGGCTTTGAGGCGGGCAGTGAGCTTCTTTTCGAGATCCACTTGGAGGGATTTGAAGGCGGGGTCATTGGCCCGGTTGGTTTGCTGGTACGGATCTTCCTGGTTGTCAAAAAGCAGCCAGGGGCCGTTACTGTCACGGACGTAGGTGTAGCGCCGTGTGCGGATGCCTCGGTACGCGCGTCCTCCGCGCTCTCGCGTCCATTCACCAAAGGGCGCGGGGCAGAGAATCAGCGCCGCGTCGTCGTCCCATTTTCTCTTACCCTGCACCACGGATGCTAAGTTTCGTCCCTCCACAGTGCTGGGAACCGGCAGACCACAAAGACCCAGTAGCGTTGGCATCAGATCCGGCGTGCCGATAGGGCCGGTAATGGTTCGTGCTTTACCCCCCGGGAGCCGGATGAGCAAGGGCACGCGGATGGACTCATCCCAAGGCTTTTGTTTCTTGAGCATCCCGTGCGAGTGCAGCATATCACCGTGATCCGATGTGTAGACAAAGACCGTGTTCTCAAGCTGCCCACTGGCTTTCAGCGCGGCGATCAGCTTTCCAACGCACTGATCCAGCGCATCAATATGGGCGTAGTAGCCCGCATAGGTGCTCTTTGCCGCAGCGCGGCTTGCCTCGGGCACATTGGGTCGGAACGTGAGTGCCTTGCCATCGTAGTGCTCCAGTAGATCCTCAGGGCACATTCGATACGGATCGTGGGGCGGGCCAAACGAGAGGCAGAGCAAAAATGGCTTGTCCTTGGCGCGGCCCTGGATATAGGAAATCGCCTCGTCCGTCTGGGCGTAGGCATCGTAGCCGGGCCAGGCGCGTTTCTGGGTATCGTCGCCCGCAAAGTACTGGGAGTTTAAGTAGTTGTGCGTGCACTCTAAAACCCGCCAGTGGTCGAAGCCCTGACGACGCTCTGGAGGAATGCGCTGATCACGGCCCGTGCCATCTACATGCCACTTCCCGATCCACGCCGTGCTATAGCCCGCTTGCCCGAAGGCGTCAGCGAGCGAGACGGCTTTGTGGTTGAGGCGCAGATCGTTGAGGAAAAGCCCATGCGTGAGCGGATACTGCCCCGTCAGAAAGCTCGCTCGCCACGGGGAGCAGACCGGCATGGTCGCGATGGCATGCGTAAAGTGGACACTCTCCTTGGCCAGCGTGTCTAAGTGCGGGGTAGCGACTTCTTTATTGCCCGTGTAGCCGTGGTCGCACCAGCGCCACTGATCTGAAAAAACAAAGACAACATTCTTCATTCCGGTTTTAGCACAATCCCCTCAATGCGATTTTGCACGATAAATGGCTGGGCCATCAGAAGCCGACGTGCCGTGTGGACAGCCTCGGGTGTTGCCTCTAACCAGAGAACTTTATACCCTAAAACCGCCAGCCGAAGCGCTTCCTCTGCCCCTCGTATTTCAAGCAGGGGTGGATTGGCAGGGTCAGTCAGCGGTGGCAACATAAATACATTATAGCATTTCCCTAAAATGCCCTAAACTCCATCGCATTTCTCTCCGACCATACTCTTGTTAAAGGATGGTGCAATGGCAAATGTCAGAACCTGCCTTGAAGAAGTGATGCAACTCCAGGGAATAACCGGTGCGGTGATGGTGGATCTCAAGAACGGCAAGATGCTGGGAATCGCGGGCGATACCCCGAACCTAGATATTGAAGCCGCTGCCAATACGGACTTAATGAAGGCCAAGTTCCGGGTTCTCTCCTCTCTGGATAGCAAAGAAACCATCGAAGATATTGTGATCACACTAGGGCAGCGCTGCCAACTCCTACGCTGTATTGGTGGGTCACAGGGCTTAATGATCTATTTGAATATGCAACGACAACAGGCAAGCCTCTCTGAGGCACGCCAGAAGCTCAGCCAACTTGAGGCGGAGCTCGTCATTTAAAATGAAATTCTCTCTAACGAACCAAATTGTGCGAAAGGTGTGTGTCACGAATGGCTGATTCGTTGTTCGGAATCATCGGTCTGGGTACCGGAGTCGTGTTCGGTGTAAGTGGCCTGATGAGTTTCCTGAAAGGGAAACAGCTAATGACCGATGCGGCGCGAAATTCCTCCCGGAAATCCTCCCGCGAGAGCGAGAGCGAAGCGAAGTTACGCGAGCTAGAGCAGCAGTTCGCCACAAGGGAGACAAGCTTCCGTCAGGAGCTTGAGGAAACCACCCGTCGCCTCAAGGAAGCGGACCAGCGCGCGGAGACCCTGACTCAGGATCTGGCCGGTCAAGTTTCCCGAATAGGAACGCTTGAGAGCGGATCCAAGACTCTTCAGGAGCAAAAAACGCTCTGGGAGGCTGAGAAGGCTTCCCTTGCTTCCGCACTAGAGACCGCTCAGGCCAGTGGTGCTGCCAGTGAGGAAGTCAGCCAGCTTAAGGAACAGCTAGAGGCCACACGCAGCCAGCTCAAGGACATGGAAGCCAGAGCAGCGGATGCGGAGGCTCAGCAGCGCCACGCCGAAGAAAAGGCCGACCAGCGGCTAAACAAACTGAGCCAGATGTCGGAAAAAGTGGCTCTTGAGCTCAATCAGACCAAAGAGGCCCTCGCGGCTGCCGAAGCGGGTAAGGGCAGTCCCGCTGCCAGCCCACTCGCGGGCTCCGATATCTTCCTGAACGCTCTGGTCGAATCCTCACACGATGCAGTCTGTGTCATCAATGAGAACGGGAAAATTATCACCTGGAACCGCTCTGCCGAGGCAATCTATGGCTACGGCCAAGCAGAAGCCCAGGGGCTCGAAGCGGATCTGTTAGTCGCTCACGATAGCCGGGAGAGCTTCAAGAAGGCAGTGGATCTCCTAGAGGATGCCAATAAGCCACGCACTCTGGATATCTACGGCGTCCGCAAAGACGGCAGCGCGTTCCCCATCGAGGTAGTGCTGGCCAGTTGGAAAGACGATGCCAGCGGCGAGAAGCGCTGCGTCCTCATCACCAGCGATGTCTCCGAGCGCCGCCAAGCCGAGGCGATGCGTCGCGATAAAGAGGCCGCTGAGGAAGCCAACCGTGCCAAGAGTCAGTTTCTGGCCAACATGAGCCATGAGCTACGCACGCCGCTCAACGCCATTATTGGGTTCTCAGAGATCCTGCACGACCGAACATTCGGTGAGCTGACTCCCAAACAGGAGCGCTATGTCGGCAATATTCTCTCGTCGGGCCGCCACTTGCTACAGCTCATCAACGATATTCTCGATCTGTCCAAGATCGAAGCGGGTCGTGTTCAGCTCGACTACGCCGCGTTCTCGCCGCTCACCGCAGTACGCACCGTGGACAATCTAGTGAAGGCACTGCTCCAGAAGAAGAATATCACCCTGGATATTGAGGGAGGAACAACCCTACCTCCGCTTATCGCAGACCAGGCTAAGTTCAAACAAGTCCTCTACAACCTAATCTCTAACGCCATCAAATTCACTCCGGAAAACGGAAAAGTGACCGTGACACTGGCAACAGCGGGCAATGGTAGTCTGCTTCAAGTAGACATCAAAGATACCGGAATAGGGATCAAAAAAGAGGATCAGGATCGTATTTTCCGAGAGTTCGAGCAAGTGGATAACTCCTACTCACGCCAGCAACAGGGCACGGGCCTTGGCCTGGCACTGGTACGAAAGTTTATTGAGATGCACGGAGGCAGGATCTGGGTAAGCTCGGCAGGCGAGGATCAGGGAAGCACCTTCAGCTTCACCGTCCCCTTTGGCCCCGAAGATGCCGCTCCGGGCCGTGGCCCCAAGCCAGAGCGAGCCAGCACTGCCCCCAGTGTTCCTAAGCCCATGGCGCTCGTGGTGGACAGCGATGCCGCAGCGGCAGAGCTCCTTACCCATCACCTGCAAGAAGGCGGCTACGATGTGGCCCGTGCCAGCAGCGGGAAAGATGCCCTCCTGCTTGCCCAGGAGCTCAAACCTGCCGTGATCACTTTGGAAGTCGAGCTGACAGGCGAAGATGGCTGGGAGATTCTCAGCCTGCTCAAAGGAGATCCCAACATCAAGGACATCCCCGTGGTCGTGGTCTCGGTTACGAAAGAGCGTAGCCGCGCCGTTCAGCTAGGGGCCTCAGAGCTTGTAGTCAAACCCATCGAAGCCGGAGCACTCCTAGGAACTCTCGCCGATGCCCGAAAGAGCCCTGCCGTCACTGCTCCCACACGCCGTGGTCGGAGTGAACGTGCGGCTGCGTAATCCCTGCCAAACTCTGGCCCGACGAGACGAGACGGAGAAAGATCGTGGCTGAAAAAAAGATACTGGTTGTTGAAGACAATCCAGTGAACATGGAGCTAGTAACGGACCTCCTGGAAGTAGCGGGTTTTACCTTTGAAACCGCTATGAACGCTGAGGAAGGTATTCGGCTCGCGGATGCGGGACTGCCTGACCTGATCCTGATGGACATTCAATTGCCCGGAATGGACGGTTTGGAAGCCACCAGCATCCTGAAACAAAACCCGAAGACAAGACATATTGCGATTGTCGCCCTCACCGCACATGCGATGAAAGGCGATGAGGAGCGAGCGCTGGCGGTAGGCTGCATCGGCTATATCACCAAGCCCATCAATACCCGCACTTTCCCGCACCTGGTGCGAGAGTTCGCCGAGTCGCTCAGTGATGCGCCTGCCCTGCTGGAAGAGCCCCCGCTACGGACAGAAGTTATAGCGGAAGTCACGGAAGCACCGGCGCTCTTACTGGCGGCTGAGGACGGTGCGCCTCTGTTGCTAGAGGCGGAGCGTGAGGAGTTCTTTCTGACACTGCCCCAGGACACCCCGGTGGTGCTGGAGCTGGTTAGTGAAGAGAGTCAGCCCCTCTCGCCGATCTTGCTAGACGCAGAGGAGTCGGCCCCTGCTCCCACTCTAGAACTGGTTCAGGCCCCCCCACGCGCTCTGAGTGTGCCTCCACTGGTAGAGAAGCCAAGCGCGTCTCCGCCTGAAAAGCGACGTAAACGCGGGCTTAGCTTCTCTACGGCAGCCGCCAGCGCGGCGCGGCTACTGGTGGTGGACGACGACGAGATCAATCGTGAGATGCTCTCAGCGATGCTACGCACTCTGGGCTACGACTCCGAGCTTGTCAGCAGTGGCCCTGAGGCTCTGGAGAAGCTAGACAATAGCTACGACATGATCCTGCTAGACTACATGATGCCCAGTATGGATGGGGTCGAGGTCTGCACACGAATCCGTGAGGAATCCCGCTTCAACGACATCCCGATAGTCATGGTAACCGCCCTCTCAGGCAAAGAGGATCGCCTTCGCGCCGTGGAGGCAGGAGCCAACGACTGGATCTGCAAGCCCGTAGATCGCACAGAGATTCAGGTACGTATTGCCTCGCTTCTGAAGATGAAACGGGCACAAGATGATCTGAAGAAGCACCAGCGTAGCCTGGAAGAAGCAATCCGTAGCCGGACAGCCGATCTGCGCCAAGCAATGGAGGAAGTCAAGCAATCCCAGGAGAATGCACGGCGCTCCGCACTCGATGCGATGCAGCGCATGGCCTACACCGCCGAGTTCCGCGAAGGCCCCACGGCCGCTGCGCACATCCGCGCCGTGGGCCAGTACAGCACCGTGATCGCCAAGGCAATGGGCCTCGACGAAGACGCGGCGGAGATGTTGCTCTACGCCAGCCAAGTGCACGATATTGGCCTGCTCGCCATTGAGGATAGCATCGTCAATAAAAAAGGAGAGCGCGACGAGTACGAGGAGTCGGTCTACCGACAGCACGCCATCTTGGGTGCCCGCCTCCTCTCGGGATCGCCCTCGGAGCTACTGCGCTCCGCCGAGCTGATTGCTCTCTCACACCATGAGCGCTGGGATGGCAAGGGCTACCCGCAGGCACTGGAAGGGGAGGAGATCCCGCTCTACGGACGTATTGTCGCCCTGGCAGATGCCTTCGACCAGTGGACAAGCTACAACCATAAAAAACGCTCCCTCAACAATGAGGAGGCTAAGAAAAAACTCAAGGAAGAATCCGGTAAAGCCTTCGATCCCAAGATCGTGGATGCCGCTCTAAAAGCCTTCGATGAGATTGTGGAGTGGCAACGCCGCTTCCGCCGTGCGGAAGAGCCGCCCGATGACCTCCCGGTCAGCGCCATCTCCTACGCCGTTTGAGAGAATATCAAGATCACATACACACCACCCCGCCGGGACTCTCGGCGGGGCTTTCTTTATTGTTTCTTTATCGCACGAGTACCTGGGCGGAGCGAGGCGCGAGAGTGAGGGTGAGTGTCGGGCCGGTGACGCTGACACGGGCGCTTAGTAGGGCATCGGTGAGACGTGTATTGGCGGGGATCTTAAGCTCCGAGAGGTCGAGGGTAAGCGCGGCGGGTTTCTCCGAGTCGTTGTTGAGCGCGACGAGGACGAGCTGCTCCCCGAGGACGCGGGCGTAGGCGTAGTGTTGGCCTTGGGCGTGCAGGACGCGCGTGGTGCCATGGCGCAGGACGGGGTGCGTGGCGCGTAGGCGGGTGAGTTTTTTGACGTGCTGGAAGAGCGCCTCTTCCCCCTCGGTGCGTCCCTCGGGCGTGAACTTATTGAGCTTATCACCGGGAAAGCCGCCAGGGAAGTGCCGCCGGTTATCGGGATCGTCGCCGCCCGAGAGAGCGACTTCATCGCCGTAGTACCAGAGCGGGATGCCACGTGACGTAAAAAGAAAAGTCGCGCCGAGCTTCAGCCCGGCGAGCGTCGCGCCCTTGCGGCCTAGAAAGCGTGCCGTGTCGTGGAGGCCAAGAAACGTCACCAGCGCATCGGGGCTGAGGTAGAGGCTATCGTGGGCAAGTGCCCCGGCAACATCACTTGCACCAAGCGCGAATCCGCTTTTTTGGAGCGGCTCACCATGTGCAAAGGCGGCGATCATGCCACCTTCCAGCGGGAAGTCGTAGAGCAAATCAAAGCCCGCGTCTATGCCGTCAAAGCCGCGCTTGCCGCGCTGGTAGAAGGCATTGACAGCGGCGTTGGGCAGGTTGACCTCGCCGAGCGTGGTGAGCTCGGGAAACTCGCGGCGCAGTGCGGCGTGCCAGTCGCGCCAGAAGTCTCGGGCCACGTAGGGCACGGTGTCCTGGCGAATCGCATCGAAGCCGTAGACTCCCACCCACCAGAGCGCGTTCTGGATCAGATAGCGGCGGCACTCCGGGTCTTCCTGGTTGAGGTCGGGGAGAATACCCGCAAACCAACCCTCCAGCGTGCCGCGTTTTGAGGCATAGGTGGCGTGGGGGCTGAGGAGATTGACCACGTTCCAGTCGCAGTCGAGGTGCTTCTCCGGCGTGCCATGGAACCAGGTGGGCGTGGGCGGATGCATCACCCACGGATGGAACGGCCCGCAGTGGTTGACAACCTGGTCTTGCATCACCTTCAGCCCCAGCCGGTGCGCCTCGGCGATGAGCGCGTGCAGTTCTTTTGGGTCGGCGAAGTGCTCTTCGAGCGCATAGAAATCCACCGCGCCGTAGCCGTGGTAGTCAATGGAGGGCTCGCCAGCCCAAGCGAGGGTCGGGTGCTGGAAATCCGCGTTATCATAGAGCGGGGTCAGCCAGAGAGTCGTGACGCCTAGGTCTTTGAGATACGGGAGCTTCTTGCGAATCCCGGCCAGGTCGCCGCCGTGGTAGTGGCGTGGGCGCTTGGGGTTGTAGATGCCCTTGGACTTCTCCGGGTCGTTGTTGGTCGGGTCGCCGTCGCAGAACCGGTCGGGCATGATCAGGTAGATCACATCGTCGGCGGTGACCCGTCCCAGGCGCGGCGCAGCCTTATCGAGAATGGTGAAGCTCGCCTTTGCCTCCCCCACACTCGTGCGCACCGTCAGTGTCCGCACCCCGAGCGGCGCGTCTTTGGCCAGCGCCACATCCACAAAGAGCGAGCGCCCGTCGGCACTTACACTTGGTTTCCCGAGGCGCACCCCGCCGCCTTCCAGCGTGACCTTCGCTCCCATCAGCCCTTCACCACGCACCAAAAGCCGCGCCGACTTTTGCGCCGTCTGCCGCCACCACGATGGTGGCTCAATCGCGTTTATCTGCACGTTGCCTAGTCTCTCCCCCATGTTGTTCAGTGTCTGCCCGAAAAGCTCCTCAATTAGAAAGATCCCAAACCTACGCGCCGATGACCGCGCATGCACCAGTGGCTTCACGATACCAGCTCCAGAAGTATGCCCAGCACTTTCTCCAGTGCCTCGACGGGGTACTCGTTCACATCCACCGTGGCGATTTTGCCGTCCAGCCGTAGAAAGCGCCAGCGGTCGCCGGTGGTGACACAGCCGTAAAGAAAGCGCAAGGGCTTGCCCTGTTTCTCATTGAAGCGCTGCGCCGCAACCAGCTCCGCTAGGCACTGCCCGATGCCGCTGGGAATATCCTCACGCTTTGCCTCGACCACGGCAAGTACCGGCGCGACGACTTCCGTGCGTTCCGGGGAGCGGGAGAAAAGATAGTCGCAGAAGCCTGCAAGTCCCAGCTTGCGATCCACAGTAAAGTCCACGCCGGAGTGGAGCGAGACCTGTCGGTGCTTCTGCTCGACGACCTCCATCAGAATCGGGGCGATAATAAACTCTGAGCGTGCTTTTTCTGTCTGCATGTCCAGTGCAAGGGGCAGATAGCGCTCTAGGGTCATCTTGAGAAAGTCGCTGGGCACAGCAAGCGGCGGCACGGGAAACAGCGACGTGTCACGCTCAATAGTCAGTCCGAACTGTGCCTCGACCTCGGGGAGGGTAAAACGATTGTAGGCCATGCGCCTATTTTACCGCTCCCCCTCACAGCTCCATGCGGAATTTAAAAATTCGTAACGCTGCCGTAACGATTCTGGGGAATAATGGAGCCATGATGCTCTTACCTATTCCCGTTCCGATAGTTTTCGTCGTTCCCGCCGCCCAGGACGTGTCGTTCACCGAATACCAAAAAAAGTACCTCGCCGCGTTTGACAAAGCGGGTTTTCAGCAGGGGAAGGCGACGGAGATAAGCGGCCTTGGAAAACGCATCGAGGTTCTGTTGACAAAGGCCGGGGAACAGTTCGTCCTGACATTCAACAATGTTTACATCAAGATTGAGCAGAGACTTCCGCTGGCCGACTCGCCCGCCGCCAAGGCGCTTCATGGCCCTCAAATCAAAGAAAAGTTCCCCTCCGTCAAGGCGGAATTCGACGCGCAAGGGGTCACCCTGTCGCGCGTCGACACTCCGGCGGAGATCACCCCGGAGTATATGATCGAGGACATGCTCGCCGACGTGCAGGGTGCGGCAAAGCTATTTTCAACCTCAGCCGCCCCGATGCCCGCGCCCGGCGGTTCGTTGGAGGCCGCGCTCAAAGACGCCGGTCTGGCGTTCAGCAATAACGGGGGGTTCTACTCGCTGAAGTTCAGCTTCTCCAATACCGGGCGAAGCCAGACCGCCTATATCCGCAAGGAAATCTTCAGCTCAAGCTCCCTTAAAACGCGCAAGATCGTCTCGTTTTGCTACGATGCCAAAAACGCCCCCGGCGCGGAAATCCTTAAGACTGTCTTTCAGAAGCACCTTGGCATAGGCGGCTTCGGCCTCGAAGCGCCCGAGGGAGCGCAGAAGAACTGGCGGATTTTCTTTCGCATAGACGCTCCTGCGGAGATTTCGCCCGAGTTGCTCAAACAATACCTTAACCTGGTCGCTGCAACCGCCGACGAAATCGAAAAAGAACTCGGAAAAGAGGATAAACTCTGATGCCCACACCGCCATAGCGGTAAAATAGGAGGCATGACCTACAGTGATTTCACTAATCTGGAGATGACACTTCGGGCGTTTGCGCTTCAGGAAGACCGACAGGCTCTTTTCCCCGACGTGACTCCCGTGGCTCCCAGCGCATGGCTGGAGGAGTCTCTGCGCTACGGGCTGCCGCTGGCTGAGGGAGGGCTGGAGAAGGCACGATCCGAGTTTGTGGCAGCCCCGATTCTGCTGGAGATCGCCAAGCGGCACCAGGGAACCGTGACCCTGCACTCGGGCCGTATGCTCAACGTGGACAAGAAGCGCGGACTGGCAGGCGAGTGCGACTTTCTTCTGGCGCAAGGCCGCGTCCCGCAGGTGCTACGCCGCCCGATTCTCTCCGTGGTCGAGGCCAAGAAAGACGATGTGATGGATGGCCTGGGGCAGTGCGTTGCCCAGCTTGTCGGGGCGCGTCTCTGGAACCAACAAGAGGATGCCGACGCCGACACGCTCTATGGCTGCATCACCACCGGCACCGCCTGGCTCTTTGTCTTGCTGCAAGGCCAGACTATTATTGTGGACAATGAGACGCGCTATATCAACGAGCTGGCGACCATTCTGGGAATTTTGGATGTCGTTGCACAGCGCATTTAGCATTGGCGGGATTTTGCAAAGTACGTTAACATAATAGCCACTAGGAGTATTTTCAACGATGGCATTTCGCAAAGATAGCGCGGGGGACTGGACCCCAGCAACGACGACGTACGCACTGGGTGAGGCTTTTGCAGCAGGCGTCTGGAACATGGGGCCCGGCGGTGGACGGTTCGCCCCGATCATGCGCCCAGCACTCTCGCTGGAGGAGACACTGGCCAAACTCAAAGCAGCGGGCTGCTCGCACGTGGAGTTTCATGACACCGAAGCCGAGCCCGAGGACGCGGTAGACATCAAGAAGGCCGTGGACAACGCGGGGATGAAAGTGGCGATGTGTACCGCCAATCTCTTCAAGCGTGGCCCGGAGTTCGCGATTGGCAACTTCGGCGCACCCGTGGCCGCCACGCGTGCTGAGGCGATCCGCCGTACGAAGAACTACATCACGACGGGTATTGAGGTATTCCAGAGCGAAATCTATGTTTATTGGAACAGCTCCAATGGCTTTGGTGGCCCGCTGATGGTCAACTACGCCGACTGCTACCGCCAGACCGCCGAGAGCCTCAGCGAAGTTGTCCAGTGGATGCTCGATACCTATGGCCCGGAACGCGCACTGCCCATCGCCATCGAGCCCAAGCCCAACGAGCCTGCCAACTGGGCCGTTCCCGCCGACGCCGGTGAGACCCTGGCGATTATCGGGATGATGCCCACCGCGCTTCAGCCGTTTGTCGGAACGAATCTTGAGGTCTGCCACTCCACCATGGCCGGCAAGCGCTACGCCGCTGAGCTGGGCTTGGTTGCTGCTGCCAAGAAAGCCTTCTATGTCCACCTGAACAGCGGCTCGGGCCTGAAGTTCGATGAGGATCTGGCGTTTGGTGATAACGACTTTGGCATGGCGGTGGAGACGGTCTACACGATGCAGGAGATCGGCTACAACGCTGTTGTCGGGATTGACTGCCAGCCACTCAACACCGACACGCCAGAGCAGCAAAACGCCTCCGTGGCGCGCTCAGTGCGCAACTTCAACCGCGCACTAGAAATCTGCAACACGCGCATCAACGCCGACGAGCTTAATGCGCTCCGTGCGATTGGCGACCGCGCTGGCCTTTCCGACCTGTTCGCCCGCGCCGTGAGCGGGCTGGCGTAATATCCGACGCAAGGAGGCTAAAGCCCCCTCAGACCCGTGTGGTTTGGGGGGGCTTTTGATTGGGGAGTAGCAAGGTGACGCTGGTTCCCTCGCCGAGGGTGCTATGAATTTCCAGCCTGCCGCCGTGGGCTTCGGCGATGGTCTGAGCGATGGCGAGGCCCAGGGCCGGTGTCGGTGACAGTGAAACCGTCGGTGTGCGCGGTGAGGGTGACGGTTCCTGTGACGGGAGTGTGGCGCAGGGCGTTGTCCAGCAAGTTCAGCAGGAGCTGAACAAGATAGTCATAGTCCCCCTGAAGAGTGGAGACATCGGCCTGGATGACAATCTGGGCGCTCGCCTTGTGAAGCAGTCCCGCGGTCTGGCTCACTTCCTCCAGAAGCGCGACCGGCTCAATGACCCGAGACTGCAAGGGAAGCGTAGCGGCATCGCCACGGGCCAGCTCGGTGTTGATCTTAGTGACGGCTCCCTCCGCTAAACGCCCAGAGGGCACCCGGAGCTTCTGAAATTATGTCCAGGACACAATCACAAAAAACAACAATGCTCTGACTTCAGGCTTCTTGCAGAACGCTCGGCGCTTCCGCCCACGTTAGCCTGCAAAGGCACCGTCCGTGCCCCAGGCATGGTGCGCCGCGCACCTATGCCAAGCACAACTCGAAAGTTGCACCAACACTACAAGACGCGAAGATTTTACAGGCGGAGCTTGGTAGCTCCGCACCTGGCAAACGAGACGTCACACTCAAATGTAGTTCCTTGCCAGAACCCCTTGGAATCTTCTGTAAACAAGGTGTGACGGCTAGATACTCCGGCAAAAGTGAGAACAAAGTTGAGGGGGCAAGTAATGAACGATTCATGATATTGACGGGAGATTTCACCGACGGGGAACACCGTAGGGGGATTTTGGGAGCGGTCTTGCCTCGCTTTCATTTTTCTCTCATTTCTCTTCGATACAGTTCCCTTATGAACTCAGAGAAGACTAAACCACGCGTCGGGGTGCTGCGGCTACGTGGTCAGTTTCAGCTCGTGGCCACGGAGCCGGTGCCGATTGCAGCGGGCGAGCTGCTCTTTCATATTGAAGGAGAGCAGACAAGCCACCCGACCCGCTACTCTGTCCAGATTGGGGAGAGCGCGCATATTGACCTAGGGGAGAGCGTCATGGAGACGATTCTGGATCGCTACTACTGGCGCTTCATGAACCACCACTGCGAACCCAGCGCCTACATCTGGGGGCGCGATGTCTATGCGGCCCGTGTGATTCAGCCCTGGGAGGAGATCACGTTTAACTACAACACCACCGAGTACGCAATGGCGGAAGCGTTTGAGTGTCAGTGTGATAGTGCACGCTGCCGGGGTGAAATCCAGGGATTCAAGCAGCTCACCGTCCCTGAGCGCGAGGCGCTTCGTCCTTGGCTTGCCCCGCATCTTCTGCGCCTGCTCCGTGCCGAGTAAAAGTCGTACAATGGGGCAAGAATGACAGTGCCCACATGCCTTCACGAGTTCTTCGAGCACGCCGCGCGCACCTGGCCCGATGCCATTGCCATTGAGGTTCCCCCAAGCGCCACACGCCCGGAGCGCATCACGCTCACCTACGCCCAGCTTGCCCAAGCCGCTGAGGCGCTTCGCGTGCAGTTTCAGAGCGAAGTGATCGGGGAGTGCGTCGTTGCGATCTTGCTCTCCCGAGACACAGCGCTTCTCTACGCAGCGCAGCTTGCCGTGCTACAATCTGGAGCGGCGTATGTGTGCATTGATCCCTCGTTTCCCGACGAGCAAGTGCGCGAGATTCTCAAAGACTCCCGCGCCGTGCTACTCCTCACCGACTCTCACGGCCTTGCCCGCGCCGAGCGCGGCGCGTTTCCCGTGCAGATTTTCAACCTCTCCTCCCCAGCCCTCCCGGGTACCCTCTGGGTGCGGGCACTCGCAAGCTCGTTGGGAAAGGAGGGAGCCAATTCCCCTTTCCCAGCGACGAAGGAGCGTCCGGGAGAGGGGCTAGGGGAGAGGTTCACCGAGAGGTTAGCCTACGTGATCTACACCTCAGGCACTACGGGAAAGCCCAAGGGCGTTCTCATTGAGCACCGGAGCATTGTGAGTCTGGTGCACTCAGATCTCGCCGAGTTTGGGCTGGGGCCGGGAGATCGGGTGGCCCAGGGCTCGTCGCCCGCGTATGACTCATCGGTGGAGGAGATCTGGCTCGCACTGGCATCCGGGGCGAGTGTGGTGGTCATGGACGATGAGGCGGCGCGCCTTGGGCCGGACTTGGTAACGTGGCTAAGAGACGAGCGTATTACGGTTCTCTGCCCGCCACCGACACTGCTACGAACGACAGGCTGCGAGCACCCCGAAACAGCACTGCCTGAACTCAAGCTGCTCTATGTCGGGGGCGAGGCACTGCCCCGCGACATTGCGGATCGCTGGGCACTCGGGCGGCGGCTGGTCAATGGCTACGGCCCCACGGAGTGCACGGTCACGGCCTTGCGCGGCGATATTCGCGTGGGGGAGCCGATTACCATCGGCACGCCCGTGCCCGGCTTGCAAGCCTATGTTCTTGATGCCGAGCTTAACGAGGTGGCAGAGGGAATCTCGGGGGAGCTGTGTCTGGGCGGAGTGGGGCTCGCACGCGGCTACCACAAGCGGCCGGAGCTGACGGCGGAGAAGTTTTTCATGCACCCCTCTCTCGGGCGGCTTTACCGAACGGGCGATCTCGTGCACCGCGATGCCGAAGCGAAGGGTGGCGCGTTTCACTACCACGGGCGGCTCGATTCACAGGTCAAACTGCGCGGCTACCGCATCGAGCTGGAAGCGATTGAAACCTGCCTGGCACAGTGCGACGGCGTCCGCGAGGCGGCGTGCTGCATCCAGAACAACGGCAACGACCTAGCCGCGTTTATTGTCCCGACGGACTCCACGCAGCAGCCAGACTTCGACACACTCAAGGCGGCGCTTCGTGAGGCGCTGCCACCCTACATGATCCCCGCGCTCTTTGGCGTACTCGCGGAGCTACCCAAAAGCGTTGGCGGAAAGCTCAAGCGGGAGAGCTTACCGACACTGAGTCGCTCAGAACGCAGTGCAGAGCGAGCGATTATTGCGCCGCGCACCCCACTGGAAAAGACACTTGTAGCCGCTTTTGCGCAAACGCTGACGCTGGATGTATTTTCCGTCACCGATGATTTCTTTCAGGAGCTCGGGGGCACATCGCTGCAAGCCGCGCAGCTGATCTCCCGCCTGCGCACCGATCCTGCCACCGCCTCACTAACCGTCCGCGATCTCTACGAAGCCCGCACGGTTGCCGCGCTGGCACAGAGGGTTTTACCGCCTACACACGAATCCCGACAAACCCAGCGACAAGCAACCTTGCCGCTGGACACGCGCGGCGAGCGACGCACCGGGCTACTCCAGAGCCTGTGGCTTCTGCTAGAGCTCACGCTCGCCTCGTTTGCGGCCTACGGCGGCTTCTTCGAGCTTCTTCCCACGCTGCTCCAGCGGCTGGGACTGGTGCAACTGATCTTACTCACCCCACCCTTGCTTTCTCTCGGGCTGGCGCTCTACACCCCTCTGGCCGTCTTTGTTGCTGTCTTGGTGAAGCGCCTGCTGATCGGCAAGTACACACCGCGTCGCGAACCCGTGTGGGGAGATTTTTATCTGCGCCACTGGATCCTGGTGCAAGTGGTACGCCTGATTCCCTGGCCCGTACTCGTGGGCACCGAGTTTCAGTGCTGGGCGCTGCGGGCGCTCGGGGCACGGATCGGGCAGCGCGTGCATCTCCACCGGGGC
The DNA here is from genome assembly GCF_043757465.1 of Armatimonas sp. GTDB lineage: Bacteria > Armatimonadota > Armatimonadia > Armatimonadales > Armatimonadaceae > Armatimonas. Next base: position 14,416 of record NZ_JAYVPL010000145.1, on the reverse strand, counting down.
GTGGATCTGATCCAGGGCGGCTGGGACTTACTAGAGCTTGGCGATGACGTGACGGTGAGCCAGGACGCGGCTCTGCGGCTGGTGGAGCTGGAAGACCGGCACCTGGTCATCGGGCCGATTACGCTCGGTACCGGCGCGACACTGGATGTCCGGGCGGGGGTCGGGCCGGGTGCCTCTCTGGCGTCGGGTGCCTATCTCACCGCGCTCTCGTCGCTGCCAGCGGGTACTGCAATTCCCGCAGGCGAGCGCTGGGACGGCATTCCCGCGCAGCCTGCGGGACACGCCCCGCCCGTGCCGCCCCTCACGCAAACGACGCACCGCGCTCTCTCGCCGCTTGCCTATAGCCTTGCATTGTTGCTCGCACAGAGCACTCTCTGGTCGGTGCTCGCTCTGCCGCTGGAGCTGCTCACTACCGGGGCAATTGTCTGGCTAGGCCTAGAAACACAGAGCCTGGCGCACTCGCTGCCGATATTTACAGGGCTCCTAACTCTGGCGCTCCCACTCACGCTGGCGCTGGAGGCACTGGCCGTTCGTGCGCTGGGCCACGTCTCAGAAGGTGTGCTCGCGCGCTGGAGCCTGGGCTACATTCGCGTGTGGCTCAAAGCGGGACTCGTGGACTCTGCCGGAGAGTGGCTCAGCGGTGCCCTTTTCTGGCCACTCTGGCTCCGGGCAGCGGGAATGCGCGTGGGGCGAAGCTGCGAGATTAGCACGATTATTGACGTCATCCCAGGATTGGTCGAGATCGGGCCGGAGACATTCTTCGCGGACGGTATCTATCTCGGGGGGCCAAAAGTACATCGCGGCACAGTGACACTCGCCAAAGTAAAAATCGGCACCAATGTCTTTCTGGGAAATCACGTGGTCGTTGCCGGTGGCCAGAGCTTACCCGATGATATTCTGCTGGGTGTCTGCACCGTCGCCAATGACGCGCTCATGACAAGTGGCACTTCCTGGTTTGGGCACCCGCCCTTTGCACTCCCGCGCCGCGAGATTGTTGCCTACGATCGTGAGCTTACCCATAATCCGAGTGTCCTTCGCTACCTGGATCGCCTGTTTTGGGAGACACTCCGCTTTGCCTTGCCCGTGGTGCCGACTCTCGTACTCTCTAAGAGCTTGGCGAGCATGTCGCAACACATGTGGGCTGCGCCGCCGGTCGCAATGACGGGAGCTGCGACGCTCTGCCTAACAATTCTGGTGCTCAAGTGGCTTTTACTGGGAAAGACGCGCCCTGGGACGCACCCGCTCTGGTCGTGCTGGTGCAGCCGCTGGGACTTTCTCTACGTCGCCTGGGGAGTCTACGCCCGTGGGACACTCACGGCTCTCGAAGGCACTCCCATGCTCACTTCGTATCTGCGGGCGATGGGTCTCAAGCTCGGACGTGGCGTCGTGCTAGGCAGTGGTTTCTCGCAAGTGGTGGACCCGGACATGATCGAGATCGGCGACGGAGCCACGGTGACGGCGGCGTTCCAAGCCCACACGTTCGAGGACCGCGTGCTGAAACTCAATAAAGTACGAATCGGCGCGTATGCAACCGTGGGAAGCAACACTGTTCCACTCTACGGAGCCGTCATCGGCGAGGGAACCTATGTCGCACCACACAGCGTCATCATGAAAGATGAGCTCTTACTCCCCGGTCAGCACTACGAAGGGGCTCCCACGCGATGAGCCAGGTTACCCGCCTTCCCGCACTCGATGTTGCACGTGGAATCGCCGTCTTGGGGATGATCTACCTGCACTTGGTCGGCTCCAAACTGGCGAATATTCTCGAAGGCCGAGCAGCGGCGCTCTTCTTTTTGCTCGCAGGAATGGCCTGGGCGCTCCAAGCACAGCGCACGTTCCCTTCGATGAAGTTCGCTCGCCGCGCCCTGACCCTCGCGATTTTCGGGGCACTGTTTCATCGCTTTGTCTGGCCCACCGAAGTTCTGGTGCCGCTCGCGCTGATGATGGTGCTCTGCTTCTTGCTCTGGCGTACGGGCCAACGCGCAGTCTGGAGTGCGCTGGTTCTGGTTCTCGTTGTCACGCCGCTCGTCCCGAGACGCTACGCTCACTTCGTCACCACAGACTGGCTCGACGACGGCAGTCATCTTGCGGACCACGGCCTTGGCGGGGCGACGTTTCGAGCGCTTGTCTTTGATGGAAACTACCCGATTCTTCCCTGGCTCGCGCTGCCGCTTCTGGGAGTTATTGCCGTTACTGGCACCGGGCCGACGACCAAGCGTGCTCGTCGCTGTTTTTGGGGCGCACTGGTCGTTGCCATTGCGGCGCAGCTCTACGCGGAGCGACTTGGCCCCTGTACCTGGATTCCGACCACACTGCCATTTTTACTGCGCATCGGGAGCAGCGCGGCGGCAGTGATCGCGGGTCTGCTCTGGTGGGACGGTGCACGGGGCTTGCCAAGAATCACGCAGCCACTCGCACGGCTTGGACGGGCGTCGCTCACCCACTACGTCCTGCATATTGTCGCCGTCTTTGCCCCGCTGCGCCTGCTCTACCCCGACGAAGACTGGCCCGTGCACCTAGGGCTCTGGGCGTTCTTTGGCTACGTGCTCCTCGCGCTGCCGCTCACCACGCTCTGGTTCCGGCACTTTTCGCGTGGCCCGCTGGAGAGCCTCTGGGCACGTGTCTAGAAATCCGTTCCCATTTTATCCAGGTTTAGCTCCTTGATCCACGCATTGCGGTAGCGCACATCGTGGCCCTCGCACTGGAGCTTGAGGCCCTGGGGCGTGTCCGTGATCCCGCGCCCATTGTCGTTTCCGCCATCCACGCCGGAGTCAGCGCCGCCCCAGACCTGACTAATGGATACGTCCGAGTGCGCTTTCTGGCCATTGAGGTAGATTGTCGTGCGGGCCTTCTCGACCAGCTTGCCGCCCACAAAACGCGCGGCACGAAAGACAATATCGTAGGCATTCCACTTTCCGAGGCCATGATAGGCGTGGTACGGCGCGGGCTGCTCATTGATCACCGCCCCGAGGCCGTGCGTCGTTCGGTCACCGTCGCAGATTTGTATTTCATAGCGGTTCTGAAGATACACCCCGCTGTTGCCCCCCGGCTTTGCGATCCAGAACTCGATGTGCAACCGAAAATCACGGTAGGCGCGTTTTGTCACAATATCCGCCGCGCCGTAGAGCCCCCCGGCGGCAGCGGGATCGTCGGTCTGGATACAAGTGCCACCGTCTACGAGGTCTTGAACCACCTGCCACTTAATCGGCAGCGACGAGCGAAAGCGCGGGCCTTGCCAGTACGTCCACTTGTCATCGAGCAGCTTTCGGGTGCCGTCCAGAATCACCTCCGCGCCCGGAAGGGGCTTGGCACCGATTCCAATATCGCGCCGCTTCTTCGGATACGGTGGAGTCGTGCGGCCCTCGGCCTTCACGCGCTCCAGCAGCGCTTTGAGCTCCTGTACGACCTCAGGCTTCTCGGCGTAGCGATTGGTGCGCTCGGCGGGGTCGTCTTTGAGAGAGAACAGCTCACCGGGCTGGCCGTGCGCCGGGCCGGGCCGTAGCGACTCCGGCTCGCCCTTGCCGTTATCGTTGCCACTAGGGGCATTGATAAAGACCCAGTCGTCTTTGCGGAGGGCAAACTTCCCAGATGCGGCTTGATGCACTGTGGGAGTCGTGCGCCTCTTGCCTGGCTTGCCGGTTAGCGCGGGCAGTAGATCCACACTGTCCTCGGCGGAGTTCGCGGGCAGCTCAGCGCCCAGTACCCCGGCCAGAGTCGCCATCAAGTCCACGTGACAGATTGTCTCTTTACACACCGAGCCCGGGCGAATTTTCCCGGGCCAACGTGCGAGAAACGCAACACGGTGCCCGCCTTCCCACATATCGCGCTTGGCTCCGCGCAAGCCTCCCCGGCTGTCGTGGCCAAACTCCGTGATGCGGTCATAGACGCCGATCTTCACCTCCCCCGTGAGCTCCGGACCATTGTCCGACGTAAAAATCACCAGGGTGTTTTCCTCCAGCCCGTTTCGCTTGAGCGCCGCTAAGATATCCCCAACGACGCCGTCGGTCTGCGCGACAAAATCACCGTAGGCTCCGGCTTTTGTCTTGCCCTGCCACTCGGGCGAGGGCGCGATGGGAAAGTGTGGCGAGGTCAGTGGCAGGTACAAAAAGAACGGTTTACTGTTTTTACTGTCTTTACTTGCCTTGCCTGCCTTCTCCAGCCAGCGCACGGCGCGGCGGCCCACTTCGGGGAGAATGTCTTCGAGCTGCCAGCCATCGAGGATCGGACCGGGCCGGTTGATCTGCCCGACTTTCTCCGTGTGGCGTGTGGGAACTCCCAGGGTTCGGTCGCCCTCGATAAAGCAGTAGGGCGGGTAGTTGGGCAAGTCCACACCAAAGTAATAATCAAAGCCCCGCGCCGTTGGGCCGTCGCCGATGGGTTTGGAAAGATCCACATTGCTCGGCCCAGCGTTCACGCCCTTGGGCGGCGCACCGTCTTTGGTCGGCCAGGTCCAGCCCAGATGCCACTTCCCCACACACGCCGTCGCGTAGCCGTGGCCGCGCAGCAACAAGGCGAGATTGAGGCGATCTCTCTCTAAAATCGGCTTTCCCCACGGTGCCACCACCCCGTTTTGCAGAATCCCGCGCCAGGCATAGCGCCCGGTCAGCATCGCATAGCGCGTGGGAGAGCACACGGAAGCGGGCGCGTGCGCATCGGTGGCGCGCACGCCCTCACGGGCGAGCTGATCGAGATTCGGGGTCGGAATCTTCGAGGCAGGATTGTAACAGCTCAGATCCCCGTAGCCGAGGTCATCGGCGAGGATCACGACAATATTGGGACGATTAAGCGGCATTGCAGGCATGGAGAAGGGTTCACCGCGCGGTATGGGATTTCCTACCTCGCTCCCACCTAGTCGTGATACTATGACCCCGATATGGCACTCTGGGGCGGACGATTCGAGGGCACGACCGATGCTCTCGTCTGGAAATTTAATCAGTCACTTCCTTTTGACCAGCGGCTCTGGCGCGAGGATATCACCGGCAGCATCGCGCACGCGAGGATGCTGGGCAAGCAGGGCATTATCCATGAGAGCGACGCGGCGAAGATCGTGGGGGGTCTGGAGAGTCTCTTTGCGGAATTAGAGAGTGGTGCGGCGAGCCTGCCGCCCGAGGCCGAGGACATTCACTCCGCCATAGAGAGCATGCTCTTTGAGCGTCTGGGCAAAGAGGTCGCGGGCAAGCTTCACACCGCGCGCTCTCGCAACGACCAGATCGCGACGGACATACGCCTCTGGCTGCGCACGGCGCTGGATGAATTGCGCGGAGAATTAACCAAGCTTCGGGTGCAGCTCGTCGCGCTGGCCGAGGTGAATCTGGGGACGGTGCTGCCCGGCCGCACACACCATCAGCACGCGCAACCGGTTCTGCTTTCTCATCACTTTCTGGCCTACTTCTGGATGCTCAGCCGCGACGATGAGCGCCTTGCGGACTGCCGCAAGCGCCTAAATTTTCTGCCGCTTGGAGCGGGGGCACTGGCGGGAACACCGTTTCCGATAGATAGAAATTTTGTCGCCGCCGAGCTGGGCTTTAGCGGTATTTGCCCTAACTCGCTCGATGCCGTCGCCGACCGGGACTTCGCCGTAGAGTTTTGCGCCGATGCCAGCTTGCTTCAGCTTCACTTATCGCGTCTCGCGGAAGAGCTGGTGCTCTGGAGTACGCCAGAGTTTGGCTTTGTGGAATTGGCCGACTCAGTGACCACAGGCAGCAGCATCATGCCGCAAAAGAAAAACCCGGATGTCGCCGAGCTGATCCGGGGCAAGACGGGGCGCGTGTATGGCGACTTAACCACGCTGCTCACTCTCATGAAGGGCCTCGTGCTCACCTACAACAAGGACATGCAGGAAGACAAAGAGCCGCTCTTTGATGCCGCCGACACCGTCACGCTCTGCGTCTCGCTCATGCACCGGATGCTGGAAACAGCGGCCTTCAAGCCCGAACGCATGCTGAAATCTATGCGCGGCGACTTCTCCACCGCCACCGACCTCGCCGATGCCCTTGCCGCCGACGGGATTCCCTTCCGCGAAGCCCATGAGATCGTCGGGCGCATCGTCCGGGGCTGTCTCGTCACCAAGATTGGGCTGGAAGACCTCACACTAGAAGCACTTCTGACCTACGACCCTCGTTTCACCACCGCTGCACTGGCAGCAATTACACCGGAGGCCTCCGCCAATGCGCGCACGAGCCCAGGGGGGACGGCCCGCGCGGCCGTCGAAACCCAAATCAAGCAAGCCCGAGCCAGTCTCGGCAGTGGCGGGTAAAATGGGGCTATGGCAGAGCTAACCAGTATCGAGATTTGCGCCGGAGCAGGTGGGCAAGCTCTTGGTCTGGAGCGTGCTGGGTTTAACCACCTTGCCCTCTACGAGCTGGATAAACACGCCTGTCAGACACTCCGAGCGAATCGCCCCAACTGGCAGGTGATCGAGGGGGATGTTGCAGAGAGTTCGCTCTGCGCTTTCCGAGGGCAAGTTGACCTCTTTGCGGGTGGCGTTCCGTGTCCCCCCTTTTCGCGTGCGGGAAAACAGCTTGGTAGTGCGGATGAGCGCGATCTTTTCCCCGAGGCTCTGCGCCTTGTTGCCGAGTGTCAGCCACGTGCTGTGATGCTCGAAAATGTTCGGGGGATGCTAGATCGTGTCTTTGACGAGTACCGGCAGAAAATCCGTCAGCACCTGACGGAACTGGGCTACGTGGTTCACTGGCGCTTGCTCAATTCTTCGGATTATGGTGTCCCTCAGCTTCGCCCTCGTTCGGTTCTCGTGGCAATTCGGCAACCATGGGCAAGTAGCTTTATCTGGCCGACACCCGACTACTTCACACCCGCACCAACCGTCGGTGAAGCACTTTACGAGCTCATGGCTACGGGGGGCTGGTTAGGTGCTACTGCTTGGCGCAACAAAGCCAATGCTATTGGTCCCACTGTTGTGGGAGGCTCTAAAAAACACGGAGGGCCGGATCTGGGACCGACCCGTGCTAAAAAAGCATGGGCGGAGCTTGGGGTAGATGCTCATGTGCTGGCGAATGCCCCCCCCCCGCCTGAATTCTGTGGAATGCCGCGTCTCACCGTCGAGATGGTCGCGCGGCTCCAAGGCTTCCCTGTGGACTGGCGTTTTGTCGGTGTTAAAACCCATGCCTATCGCCAAGTGGGTAATGCGTTTCCCCCTCCTGTTGCACAGGCAGTGGGAGAAGCTATCTATGCAGCACTAACGGCCGGGAAAGATGGCGAGCTATTGGAGATTACGGTGAGTGGTAAACGACTAAAAGACATTGCGGACCTTCCGCTAGATTTGGCGGTATAAAATGCGATCAGAACCAAGTAAGCCAGGGAAACGAAGTGCGCCACGAGCCACCCCAAAGCCTCCTATGAAAGCGGTAAAAGGTGGCAAGGGCAAGCCAGGATCAAAGCCCGAACCCGTCTCGGTTAAGAAACCGGAACCAACCGCTGAGTATATTATCGAGACCGTGCCCGGGCTGGAGCAGCTTGCTTCCGCCGAGGTTCGGGAGCGCTTTCCCTCGCCGCCCAAAAAAGAGAGAGATGAGCCGGGGGTGCTACGCCTAGCGTTCAGTGGTAAGGCGGAGCGTCTACTCGCCTTACGCCTGGCCGTGGCGGTCTTCCGCTGGCGTATGCATCCTGTGCCGCGCCCCACGGGGCTGCTTGGGCATCAGTACTTCTCCGCAATTCTCAGCGACTGTCGGGCAGCAATCGCGCTTCACCCCGAGGGTAGCTTCACGTCGCTGCGGCTGGCGGCGGCAGGACGCGCCACCGAGGTGATGGCCCGGCTGGCGAGCGAGCTGGCAAAAGCGCTGAACCTGACGGTAGACAACACGGGCGAGGAAACTCAGACCCTGCTAGTGCGGCTACGGCCTCTACAGAAGAAAGTGGAGAAACCACCGCGCCGTCGCTCGCGTGACGATGCCCCTGAGGTGGATGAGTTCTACACGGTCTGGGAGAGCTTAGTGAGCCTCTCGCCACGCCCTCTCTCCACCAGAGCCTGGCGCGTGTCAAACTATCCCGGGGCCGTCAATGCCTGTGTGGGCTATGCAATGGCCAAGCTTGCCGGCGAGTCCGAGCACTTTCTGAATCTCTGCGCGGGCTCTGGGACAATCCTCATTGAGCGTGAGCAAAAAACCGCACTCGGCTGCGACACGAGCAAGGCGGCTCGGACAGCGGCAGCGGCCAACGGAGTCGAGCTGAAAGACTGGGACGCGACCGCAGTGCCTCTGGACGATGGCTGGGCGGATGCGATTGCCGCAGATTTGCCGTTCGGGCAGCGCATCGGCTCGCACAAAGACAACGTCAAGCTCTATCCCGCGCTCCTCACCGAGGCGGCACGTCTGCTCAGGCCGGGCGGGACTGGAGTCTTTCTGACGCACGAGATTCGCCTGTTTGAGGAGACTCTGGGACCGCAGTGGAAGATCGAGCGCGTGATTCCCCTCGCGCTAGGTGGCATGCACCCGAGGCTCTATGTTCTAGAGCGGCTTGCTCCGAAGAAAGGTGCGCGAAAAGCGTAGCGAGGAGAGACGCTTAGGGCGAGGAAGGCTTCTTGCGAAAGTGGCTCTCCTCGCCTTTGAGCAAGCGCTGAATATTGCTGCGGTGGCGGACAATCACAAAGAGCCCAACGACGGCCCCAAAGAGCTTTAGGGCCCGCGGGTCGCCGAAGACCCAGAAGAGGCTCGCCTGGGCCACCGCGGCGGCAATCGAGCCCACGGAGATATAGTCGGTAACCGCCACAACCACGATAAAGACCCCAAAGGCGCTCAGCCCGACTCGCCAGTCCAGGCCGAGCAGCACGCCAAGTGCCGTAGCGACACCTTTTCCGCCCCTGAAACGCACAAACGGCGAGTAAATATGCCCGAAGACTGCCGCGAACCCCGCCCCGACAACCCACTCCGGGCTCAGTGCCAGCTGGTGGGCTAAAAAGACTGGCAGCCCCCCCTTGAGCGCGTCCAGAACAAAGACCAGTGCCCCCAAGGGCTTGCCGAGCTGGCGCATCGCATTGGTCGCCCCAATATTGCCGGAGCCTTTCTCGCGCAGGTCAATTCCCTTGAGCTTACCGATCACCAGCCCAAAGGGAATGGCGCCCACCAGAAACGCAAGAAGACAGACCAGCTCGGGGCGCATCGGAGGCAATTACGGGGTTCTCCAGCTCTGGCCGGGATCGAGCAGCGTGCTGGCCTTCTCTGGTCCCCAGGTTCCGGTGAAGTACGGCTGGATATCGTGCGGGCGCTCTTTCCATGCGTCCATCACGGGCGTCAGGAGCTTCCACGCCGCCTCGACCTCATCCCCACGAGCAAAGAGGCTCGCATCGCCCCGGATCGTGTCCAGAATCAGCCGCTCGTAGGCATCGGCAATGGGCATGTCCTTGAACTCGTCGCGGTAGAGAAAGCCGAGTTTCACAGGGCGTAGAGTCATGTTCGGCCCGGGCTGCTTGGCCCCCATCTGAAGAAAGATTCCCTCATCGGGCTGGATGCGCAACACCAGAACATTGGGATGCACTTCATCACGATTAGTTTTTGCAAATAGCACCTGCGGGATCGCCCGGAACTGAACAGCCACTTCCGTAGTACGCTTGGGCATCGCCTTGGCACAGCGCACGTAGAACGGAGTTCCCGCCCAGCGCCAGTTGTCCATGTGGAGCTTCATCGCCACGTAGGTCTCGGTATCGGAGCCAGGCGGAACACCCTCCTCATGGCGGTAGCTATCGTACTGGCCACGCACGGTCAGCCGGTGAACATCCTCGTGGGAGATGGGCCGAATTCCTCGGATCGCCTTGACTTTTTCGTCCCGAACGGCGTTGGCATCCAGGCGCACGGGCGGCTCCATGGCCACAAGCGAGAGAATCTGCAGCGCATGGTTCTGCAGTACATCACGGGTCATCCCTGTGGCATCGAAGAAGTTGCCGCGCCCCTCTACTCCAATTGTCTCGGAAACCGTGATCTGCACGTGGTCCACGTACTTATGGTTCCAGAGCGGCTCAAAGATCTCATTGGCGAACCGGAAGAACAGAATATTCTGAACCGTTTCTTTACCCAGATAGTGATCAATGCGGTAGACCTGATCCTCGGTGAAGTACCCTAGTAGCGCCTCGTTGAGATGCCGACTGGTCTCTAAGTCGTAGCCAAAAGGCTTCTCGACGATCACCCGCGCCCAGCCGTGGTTCGTCATCCCACGGCGCGAGAGCCCTGCCTGACCTAGATGTTCTACCACTCCCTCGTACTGCTCCGGTGGAATGGCGAGATAAAAGAGCCAGTTATGGTGGGCATTGCGCTCCGTGTCCACTGTCTCCAGCTTCGCCCGTAGTGCGGCAAAGCCCTCGGAGGAGTCGAACTCACCACGGACATAGAAACAGCGCTGCTCAAACGAGTCCCACTTATCCAGGGAAACTTTCGGTGCGAACTCCGCCATGGAGGCCTTGAGATCCGCACGAAAAAGAGTGTCGTCTTTGTCGCGGCGGGCATAGGCCAGGATCACAAAGTCCTCGGGAAGCAGTCCCTCACGGTGAAGCGCGTAGAGAGCGGGAGTGAGCTTGCGGCGCGTAAGATCGCCGGTCGCACCAAAGAGAACAAAAACACAGGGATCGAGATCGTTCATTCTGATTCTCAGGGTATCATGTACAGCTATGAACCGACGACGTTTTCTTTCAACTTTTACCGGAGCAGCGCTCGCGGGCTCCCTTCCCGCCACTGCCCACGCCGAAGGGGGCCTGCGCGGTTACATTGCGCGCCCGGAACCTGCCTACAAGTGGGAAAAACGCAGCGAAAAAAAGATCGCCGGAGGGATGATCTACGACCTCTGGCTGGTCTCGCAGACCTGGCACGAATATCTCTGGGAACACCGTTTGCAGCTCTTTGTGCCTGAAAAAGTGCTCGCCGCTGACTTCTGCACCTTGCTCAACACGGGAGGCGGGGGCAGCTCCGAGGAGGAGCTGATCGGAATGTTCGCCGCAAAAAGCGCCCAGAGTGCATTTGCCATTCTCTACCATATTCCTAAACAGCCTCTCTATGGTGGGCTCAAAGAGGATGCATTAATTGTCTATACCTGGCAAAAATTCCTAGAAACAGGCGACGACACCTGGCCGCTGCACTTCCCGATGGCAAAGGCGGTGATCAAGGCCATGGACGCGCTCCAAGCGTTCAAGCCCGAGCTGAAGCGCTTTCTGATCACCGGCGCGAGCAAGCGCGGCTGGACGACCTGGCTGGTCGGGGCAAGCGGTGATACGCGCGTGGTCGGGATCGCACCCATGGTCATTGATGTTCTCAATGTCGAAAAGCAGATTCCTCATCAGCTAGAGATGTACGGCAAGCCCAGTGAGCAAGTGGCTGACTACACCGCCGTCGGCTTTGATAAGTTATTGCTCGCACCGCGTGGCAAAGAACTGATGCGGCTAGAGGACCCGATTTCTTACCGCGATCAGCTCACGCTCCCCAAGCTGATCCTCTTGGGCACCAACGACCGCTACTGGTCACAGGACGCGCTGAATCTCTACTGGGATGATCTCAAGGGCGCGAAGTGGGTGCTCTACATGCCCAACTCTGGCCATGGGCTGGAGGACCGCGGGCGGCTCCTCACCACCCTGGCCGCCTTTTCCCGCACACTGGCACAGGCAAAAAAGTGGCCGACACCGACATGGAAGTGGACTGCCACAAAACGGAGCGCCGAGCTACGGATCGAGAGCGATGTCCCCCTCGTCTCCGCGCGTCTCTTTCACTGCACTGCCGCTACCACAGACTTCCGCGACTCCAAGTGGATATCGGAGGAGATCGCGGCCTCCGGCAAGACCGCGCAGGGACGCTATGAAGCCCCCGAAACTGGTTTTGCCGCCACCTACGGCGAGCTGACTTACGAGCTAGAGCCTGGCAAGCCCTTCACCCTGGCAACCCAGATGCAGATTCTCGGCAAATGAAACATTATCCGTAAAAATACGGTTTTTACTGCCTGCATAGTGCGAATGCTACGAATCTTGCATTAGGCTAACTCCACAGTGAGTTATCTTAATACCAAAGACAAATTTGTGGCGGCACTGATGGCGCTCTCCACTATCGGGCTGCTGGGAGCGTTTTGTGCACTGGTGGGAGCCAAGCGTACCGGTGCTGAGAGCCTAGGGGCACTGGTGCTCGGGGGGCTTTGCTTGTCTTGCACACGGCGTATGCTGCGCGGCTAATCCTACTTCGGGAGCAGCTCGGGGGGCTTCCCGTGGACCTTGCGTGGAGGCAGTGGGTCTTTGTAGGCAATCCCGTTCTTCACAAAGCCACCGTTGGATAGATACCAGCGCCCGCTCTTGGCCACCCCCGCCGCAAAGTCCAGTCGGTCTTTGGCACGCCCGGTGGCATCGCAACTAAAGCTTGCTGTTTTTAGTTCTTGCCATTTATTATCACTATTACGAACCCAGGTAGGGCCAAACTCCGCCAGGCGTAGAAGCTGCCCATTGTCACCGCCGAAGTTCTCATTGAACGAGTAGAGCCCGCTGAGGTAGTTGCCGTCTTTGGGCGCACGGAAGCGGGCGATGAGGCCCCAGGCACGCTTCTCCGGGAACCAGAAGTAGCCGGAGTAGACGGTCTGCCTGCCTTTTCCTATTTGTACGGGCTCGGCGTGGACGAGAAACTTATAGGTCGTGTCCTTCTTCCAGGGATAGACCACGTGGCTGTGCCCGCCCGTGCCCTCGTTGCCAAAGCCGCTCGCGATCACACCGTCGCCTTTTGCCAGGAGCTTCACCTGGTCTTCATCGGCCACTTTGCTGCGATCCACGCCCTCGTTGCCACTGTCCCAGATCGAGAAGATAATGCGGCGCTCCGTGGGGCTGTTCACTTGAATCCCAAAGTACCCGCGCGCAAAGCCACAGGCCATGTAGTAGGAGTAGAGCGGCTCGGTTCGCACCGTCACTTCGTTGTAGAACCACTCCGCCTTGACCTCTTTGTCCAGCGCATAGCTCAAGTGCACCGAAGCGGCGTTCTTACGCTCTTTCAGATTAAAATGCGCCTCTTTAATAACTGAGCCGGAGAGCAAGAGTGCCTCGGCTTTTCCGGGGGATTTCAGAGCGAAGCGCCAGTAGCCCGGTGTGACAGAGATCCTATCCTTGCCACCCACAAAGCAGCGTGCTGTCTTGGTAAAGCTCTCGAAGCCCGGCTCACGGATGCCGTCTTTGGTTACTTTCTCGATAAAAAGATCGCCGCCCTTGCCTTCCAGAGAAAAGCTAAGTGCCCCAGCTTGCTTTAGCTCGCCGTACCAGACCATCACCCCATTTTCCTCGTAAGCCGTGAAAGCCGGGATACGTAGTGTTGACTCTTGTTTCATACTGTCTTAGGTTATTCGCCGCGATAGAATAAAAGTCATGCTTACCCGCCGGATTATTCCCTGTCTCGATATCAAAGAGGGCCGCGTCGTTAAAGGCGTCAATTTTTTGGGCCTGCGCGATGCGGGCGATCCAGTGGAGCTGGCGGCGCGCTACGATGCGCAGGGCGCGGATGAGCTGGTCTTTCTGGATATCACGGCATCGTCGGATAAGCGGAGCTTAATTTTCGAGCTCGCCAGCCGAGTGGCTGAGCAGGTCTTTATCCCGTTTACCGTGGGCGGCGGCATTACTTCAGTGGACGATGTCCGACGCATGGTTGCCACAGGAGCCGACAAGGTCTCGATCAACTCGGCGGCGCTACGCAATCCCGAGCTGATTCGTGAGGCCAGCGAGCGCTTCGGGAGCCAGTGCATTGTTGTGGCGATTGACCCTAAAAAAACGGGCAACACGAAGTCCGGCTGGGAGGTGCACTCGCACGGCGGACGCACTCCCACCGGGATAGACGCGCTAGAGTGGGCCGAGAAAGTCGCCACGCTGGGCGCGGGCGAGATTCTCTTAACCTCGATGGACGCCGATGGCATGAAGACCGGCTACGACCTTCCGCTCACCCGCGCCATCTCTGATCTCGTCCCCATTCCCGTGATCGCCTCAGGGGGAGCGGGGACGCCGCAGCACTTAGTCGAAGCCGTCACTGAGGGCCGCGCCGACGCGGTGCTTCTGGCCTCCATGCTGCACTACGGCGAGTACACCGTCGGGCAGCTCAAAGACTATCTTGCCGAGAGCGGCGTGGCGGTGCGGAAGATCTAAGATGCGAGAGCTTGGACTGGGCTGGCTTCTGAGCCGCAGGAAGCGTAAGCGCTTGCCTGCTCCGCTCGATGCCGCGCTGATCGCCGCCATCAAAGCGGGTGATCTGGAGCAAGTGCGCCGCTGCCTGGATCGGGGAGCCAACCCCAACGCTCGTCCAGGTTGCGACGCTTCTAATCGAGCGTGGCGCTTCGGTGAAGGTCAAGCTGCCCAATGGGGTTACCCCACTCTACCCTAATCTTGTCCCATATCTTTTCCCGACAGGGCTGACATCGCCATTTGCCAGCCCTCTTCCAAACCATCTAAACGACGAAGCCCAAGCCACAAACT
>NZ_JAYVPL010000144.1:0-13186 GCF_043757465.1 Armatimonas sp. | reverse complement strand
TGCTTGAGACCCCAATGCCTGAAGTAGCTCAAGCGAGCCAAAAGGAGGAATCCTTGACAGGCTGACGGCATTCACAATTATAGATGCGCTGGCCCTGGGAGGCGAGGCAGGAATTTGCCCTGGTTGCGTTGAATGACTCTGACGTGCTATTATCACGACGAATCCCCTCGGTGACGGGGGAGGTGGTACGAAGGAACTCCTCGATGATGACTCTTGCGCGCTTGGTTCGTCAGGCTGGCCTCTTGCTGACGGCGCTCGTCGCAGTCTCTTCGTCGGTCAGGGCTGCGGTAGACCCCGCTCTGGCGGACAAATACAAGGCACTGGCGGCGACTGTAGACAATACAGCACTGGCACAGACCATTCGTGAGCTCTCTAGTAACGGCTCACGGGTCGTGGGCTACCCCGGTGAGCGCCATGCAGCGGACTATCTCGAGAAAGAGTTCAGGAATCTCTTTGGAGATGCCAATGTCAAGGCGGAGAGCTTTACTGCCACCGTTCCCATGGACAAAGGAGCGCGCCTTGATGCCAATGGGAAGACCTACCCTCTCTACTGCATCTGGCCCAATCTCGTGCGCACCAGCCAGCTCCCGCCTGAAGGCTTGGCCGGTCCTCTGATCTACGCCAGCAACGGTTTGCTCGGTGCGTTCAATGGCAAAGAGATCGAGGGTTCGATTGTCCTCGTGGATTTCAACTCCGGCACGGACTGGCTCAACGCCCCTCGCCTGGGGGCAAAAGCCGTAATCTTTATCGAGCCAGACAAGACCATGCGCGGCGAAGCCGAGGCAAAATTCGTCTCGATCCCCCTCTCCATCCCACGATTTTTCATTAAGAAAAGCGATGCCGCCGCACTTCAGGCGCTGGCACTCTCCCGCAAGAGCTTGCAGGCCACGCTCCATGCGGACATGAAGTGGGAGCAGGTTCAGGCAAAGAACTTCCTGGGAATTCTCCCCGGCCAGAGTAAAGATCCCAAGATCGCCAAGCAGATTATCGTCGTGCAGAGCTACTACGATGCCATGTCAGTGGTGCCCGCACTGGCTCCCGGCGCGGAGCAAGCGGGCGGAATGGCGGGCCTCCTTCAGACGGCGCAGACATTTAAAAAACGAGGCAATGAGCGGACGATCTGGTTTCTAGCGACCTCGGGGCACTGCCTGGGGCTGCAAGGTGTGCGTGAATTTATTGATAACCACATAGACGACTGGCAGGTTCCAGGGCCATTTGCCAAGCTCTTTGGACAGGCAAAAGAGCCGACAGACCCGATCTATCTCTGGGTGGGGCTCGATCTGGCCAGTCAGACCCGGGCGCTGGGAATTTTCTACAAAGCCCATCTCATCAATGTCCGTGAGGACACTCAGAACCTGTTCTCCGATATTGCCCGTGTCTCCCGTGAGAACAATGACAAAGTCGCCGAGGTGCTGGGCTACGATGCCAAGAAGCGCTTCTCCGATGGGGTCAACCCGGTGGACGGCAAGAGCTGGCGCAACTTTATCCCTGGACGTCCCGCTTTCGATGCCGAGGTGGTGGGGATGGCGGGTGGCTTCGGGGTTACTTTCTCGTCCATTGACGACTCGCGTAACCAGGTGGATACGCCGTTTGATACGTTTGAGAAAGTCAATATCGCGAATCTTGCGCTCCAGCTCAAGACTTTTGTCTGCTTGCTACAGCACTACATCAACGATCCCAACGACCAGAACGCCGATCCCAAAAAACAAATCCCGCTCTACAAGACCTGTCAGTGGACCCGGATGGGCCTGCGCTCTGGCTTTGCGACCCTCAAGGGTCGTGTCCGTGAGTACGAGCCGCGCCGCTCCCTGGTGCCGAGTGACCCCGTAGATCGGGCCCTTGTCGTCGTGCCGCACAACTCCAATACCAAGAGTTTTATTGGAGTACGGGGCAATTTTATCCAGATGGTGAGCGACGACCAAGGCGGCTTCAAGGGCAAGGAGGGCAAGGCGAGCTTTGCTTTTAAGGGCATGCCCCCCACGACGGCGGATAACCAGGAGCACCGAGTCGAGTCCTATCACGTGGACTCCAAGAGCGGCGATATTGACTATGCCCCAGACAAAGGGGTGACCGGCGCTGCCTATCCTAGTCAGTTCCGCATCACGACCGGAGAAAAAGAAGTCCTCTCAGTGCTCTTCCCGTGTGTTGCCACGAATATCTTCGACCTGGTAGATCAGCAAGCACTCCGTACACTCTCCACCATGACGATCTACGATGGTATCTCCAACGGTGAGCCCCGTCAGTTTGGCTATGTGCTGGCCAAGCCGGAGCCTGGGGTCAGCTATGTCGAGGATACGGCAGTTGTCTTTGCGCGGCGTGGCGATGAGTACGGCTCGGGCACGGAGAAGAATGCTGCCACCAACAAGCTACGCCAGTTTAAAATCGTCATGGGAAGCGGCCCGGCGGCGACGCGGTTCTTGCTCATCAACTCGACACCTAGCAACCCGGAGGGTGAGGGCTATGTGATGGGGGCGGGCAAGGGGAGCGATGCCATTGAGTCGTCGCGCTCGTCGGCGATTATCCACACTGCGCTCCGTGTTGCACAGGACATGTGGAAGCTCGATGACTTCCGTATCCAGCGCCTTATCACAAACAATATCCGCAACAAAGGCATCGAGGGGCTCCATGCCAATGCCAAGGAGTTCATTGACAAAGCCGAGGTAGCACTCGCGGCCAAAGACTACCAGCGCTTCGATACCTACGCCCGGGCGGCGTGGGGCTACGAGAGCCGCGCCTACCCGGATGTGACCAAAACGCAGCAGGACGTGGTCAACGGAGTGATCTTCTATCTGGCTCTGATGATCCCCTTTGCGTATTTCTTGGAGCGCCTGCTCTTTGGTTTCTCGGACCTGAAGCGCCAGCTCGGTGCGGTCTTTGCGATCTTCCTGGTGATCTTTGGCATCTTCGCCGCGATCCACCCGGCGTTCCGGATCACCCTCAATGCAGGAATTATCCTGCTCGCCTTCATCATGATGGCGCTCTCCGTTCTGGTAACAGTACTCGTCTGGCAGAAATTTGAACAGCAGCTCAAGCAGCAGACTAAGGCAATGACCGGGACGCACTCACTGGATGCTGGGAAGAGTTCTATTGCAATTGCCGCGTTTGCACTCGGGGTGGCGAACATGCGCCGCCGTGCGACGCGTACCACCCTCACTTGTGCGACTCTCGTCCTGCTGACGTTCACGGTACTCGCTTTCACGTCCATTGTGCAGGAGCTACGCTTCAACCAAGTGCCTGCGCCCGGCAAGCCGCTCTACAACGGCATTCTGCTACGTGACCCGAACTGGAACGCGCTTCAGCAAGTGGCGTATCGCCTGCTCGATGATGAGTTCGGGAAGACGCGTTTAGTGGCACCGCGTGGCTGGTTCCTGGGCACGCAGCCGGGTGAACAGACTTTTTTAACACTCAAGCGTGCCGACCGTGAGTTTGGGGCCAAGGGTGCCGTGGGCCTCTCCCCGAACGAGGCAAAGGTAACGGGCGCTGCCGATGCCCTCGCGGCGGGTCGTTGGTTCTCACCGGGAGACACGCTGGTGATGATCCTGCCGCGAAAAGTGGCGGACAACTTGCGCATCACCGACGGTGATGTGAGCAATGCCTCCGCAAAGGTCAGCTTCTCGGGCCAAGACTATACAGTGATTGGGATTCTGGATCAGGATAGGTTCAAGCAGGTGCTAGACCACGACCAGGAGCCGCTCACTCCCGTCGACTTTGTCCAGATGCAACAGCTCCAGAAGCAGGGCAAGACGGATAACTCCAGCGGCTTCCAGCAGTACCTACACCTCGACTCCGATGTGATCTTCTTTGTGCCCTACCAGACTCTGATTAATCTGGGCGGTGATCTGCGCTCGGTTGCCATTGGCTACGGCGACGATGAGTCGGCAGTGGTTAAAGAGCTTAAAGAAAATCTCATGAAGCGCTTCGATATGAACCTCTATGCCGCATCTGAGAAACTCAAGGAAAACCCCGGCAAGATCGAGCGGTTCTCGTCGGTAGGGGCGACCAAGGGCGAGGATTTTGGGACGATTCTGATTCCCATTCTAATTGCCGCGCTGATTGTCTTAAACACAATGCTCGGCTCGGTCTTTGAGCGCATTAAAGAGATTCATATCTTTAGCTCCATCGGGCTCTCCCCGAGTAATATCGGGACACTGTTCATGGCGGAGGCGCTGGTCTATGCGATTCTCGGGTCTGTCGCGGGCTACGTCCTGGGCCAGGCCATCAGTAAGCTGCTCTCAACATTCCACTTGATGCAGGGGCTCTCGCTGAACTTCTCATCGGTGAGCGCCGTGCTCTCCACACTCGTGGTCGTGGCAGTGGTGATGCTCTCGACTCTCTGGCCCGCGAAGAAGGCATCGGAAGTTGCCAGTCCCTCCAGTAGCAAGACTTGGTCTGTACCTGACCCCATCGGTGATGACTGGCACATCCGGCTCCCCTTCGCCGTCACGGGGAATCAGGCATCGGGGGTGAATGGTTTTCTTGCGGAGTGGTTCCAAAGCTACGAGGGCTACTCCGTCGGCGACTTCATCACTGAGGGGATTGTCCGAGAGAGCTTCGAGATGCCCAGGGGCCATGCCTACCGGATTGGCTGCAAAGCCTGGCTCGCGCCCTTTGACCTGGGGGTCTCACAGATGATCCGCCTAGAGACACTCCCGACCGATCTTGAGGATGTCTTCGATCTGAAGCTCACCCTGCACCGAGTGTCAGGCGATGTCTCCAACTGGAAACGCGTCAACCGGCGCTTTCTTAATACCCTGCGCAAGCAGTTCCTGGTCTGGCGCACCCTGAGCGCCGCTGATCGAGAGCGCTACCTAACCCAGACCGAGTTCGCGAGTGTGGAGGCGTAAAATGGCAAACGAAATGGACGATAAACACAGCAGCTCCGAGGAGCACGGCAGCGAAGACGTCGCGACGCCTCAGCACAAAGACCATCAGGATCATAGTGTCCAGGACGCCCGTGATTTTATCGAGGCAGAGTCCCAGGGTGATGATAGTGCCTTCGACGAGGGCTTCACCGGCAAGACAATCTTGGGTTCGATCTTTGTCAGCCTGATCATGACTGCGGGCGCGATCTATTTAGGGTTGGTCGCGGGCTCAGGACTCGGGGCAGCATCACAGTGGGTGACCATTGTCCTCTTTGCGGAGATCGCACGCCGCTCGTTTTTACCTCTCAAGCGCCAGGAGATCTTTCTTCTCTACTACGTCGCCGGTGGGCTAGCCGCAGTCGCGGGTGCGGACCGTGGAATCTCCGGGGGGCCTTTTGGCTGGCTGATCTGGAACCAGTACTACATCCAGAGTCCCCAAGCCGCGTCCATTGCCAAGGAAATTCCCTGGTTCTCGACTCCCAAGCCTGGCTCGGCGGCACTGGATCATCGTAGCTTCCTCCACCCCGACTGGTGGGGCCCCATTGGTGTGATGATGCTCCACCAGACTCTGGAGCGCCTCTCCTGGCTCCCGGCGGGCTACATTCTCTTCCGCGCCACGAGCGATGTCGAGCGACTCCCCTTCCCGCTGGCTTCGGTAGCGGCATCGGGTGCGACGGCTCTCGCGGAGGCCGGAAGCAAAGAGGACTCCTGGCGCTGGCGTATCTTCTCAACCGGAACCGTGGTGGGTTTGATCTTTGGTGGGGTCTACACCGCGATCCCGATCCTTACGGGAACGATGTTCGGCAAGCCCGTGATGCTTATCCCGATTCCCTTCATAGACTTCATGGCGTCCACGGAAACCATTCTGCCCGCAGCCCCCGTGGGTTATTCAGGGGACTTAGGCAAGATTCTGACGGGATTTGTGCTCCCCTTTGAGATGGTCGTGGCTAGCTTCGTCTCATCTATTGTGTGCCAGATGGGGCTCAACCCCTTTCTCTACCGCCAGGGTGTGCTTAAGCAATGGCACCCGGGAACCGAGTCTATCGAGACACGCGTGGTCAACCACTTCGACTTCTGGCTCTCAGCAGGCATGGGCATCCAGATCGCCATCGCGATTATCGGACTCTATATTATTATTAAGGGCTCGATTGAGGCATCCCGTGGTCTGAAGCGAGGAACGCGGGGAGCGTGGCATGAAGTACCGGCGGGTCGTGGTGACAAAGCGGGCTGGTGGAAGATTGCCTTAGGAATCTGGCTCCTAGCCACACTGGGCTATATCGCCTTCACACACTACTTAATCCCAGATTTCCCCGTGATGCTGCTGCTTGGCTATGGCCTGCTCCTCACACCGCTGAACTCCTATGTCGCCGCTCGAATGTTTGGTTTGACCAGCCAAGACGCTCAGTTCCCATTCGTGAAAGAGCTTACCGTGATGGAGTCGGGCTACAAGAAAATTGACTGCTGGTTCGCTCCGATGCCTATCCACGACTACGGCTCGCTGGCACAGCGCTTCCGTGAGGTGGAACTCACCAAGACCAAGTTCACGTCCATTCTTAAGGCGGAGCTACTCATGTTCCCGCTGATCATGCTGGGCGGGTTTATGTACTGGTCGTTCATCTGGGGCACCAGCCAGATTCCCTCCAGTCAGTACCCCTTTGCACAGCGAATGTGGCCTCTTATCGCATCGCAGCAGGCAATCTGGAACCAGATCAATAAGTCCGGGGGAGCCGCGTGGGTTCTGGAGTCCATCAAGCCTCTGTACATCGCGGGAGGGGGCGCGATTACTTTAGCGCTCTACGGAGTGATGTATGTGGCAAAAATACCGATGCTCGCGTTCTATGGCGCAGCAGGCGGTGCCAACGCACTTCCCGCCGATACCATTCCGACATTCGTGGGGGCCTGTCTGGGTAAGTACTACTTTGCCAAGCGCTACGGTGTCACAAAGTGGCGTAACTATGCGCCGGTTCTTCTGGCGGGCTTTGCGTGCGGAACGGGCCTGATCTCTATGGCGGCTATCGCTCTTGCTCTGATCGCGAAGGCAGTCCAGCCGCTTCCCTTCTGATTCTCATCTGATTCTCAACCAAACCATGACTGCTGCACCGATCAAAGAAACACGACGACAGACCAAGCTATTGGGCTGGCAGGGGTTCACCTTGCGTGTCCCGGACGACTGGGATCTGACGGGTTTTTCGGGTAGCTACGATGAGGGTTACTTGCGCGTAGACGATGGCGAAGAGCAAGGACTGGAGCTCAAGTGGGCAACAGAGCCTAAGAAAACCAAAAAACCGCTGGATATCGAAGTGCGCGCGGAGTCCTATCTGGCATCGCTGGGCCGGGCGGCGAAGAAGAAGCGCCTTGCGTTTGACAGTGAGCTGACCCCGGTGCCGCGTGGGGTTCAGCGCCCCGGACGGGAGGGCTTTGGGTTTAAGTGGACAGGAGACAAGAAAGCCTTCGGAGCGCTCTGGCACTGCAAAGAGACACGCCGTGTGGTCATCGCGCAGGTTGTGGGAGATCGGAGTGGGCGCAAAGGCCTGGCGGGCGTGTCCGAGGGGATTCTTGCCTCCATCGAGAACAAAGACGCTGAACCTGGCTGGCGATTCTGGTCGCTCTACGACCTACAGGTGGAGCTTCCGAGCCGCTTTAAGCTCGCGAGCCAGCAGCTCATGAACGTGTACCTACGCCTCTCGCTCGCCGATGGAATGGAGCGGGTTTCCGTGGAGCAGTGGGCTGTCGCAAATGTCGCCCGCAAAGATGCCTACCTAGATGCCTGGCTCGAACAGAATGCGCGCGGCGAGCTCGCGCAAGTGCGCTACCAAGCCGATGAGGCGTCTGTTTGTGGGCACGAGGCGGTAGCAATGCACGGGGGTCTGGCGTTTGGGGCACCCTGGGTGCAGGCGTTTCGCGAGCTTCTCAGCCTGCGAGTTCCCGCGACACGATTCTCTGCCCGCGCGTGGCACTGCGAGCCTTCCAATAAGATCTATCTCCTGCAGAGCCTGCGCCCGTTTCGGGCCTCAGATAGTATTGAGGAGCTGGTGAGCCGGATGGAGTGCCACGTATGAGAGAGTGCCACGTATGATCGGGCAGCTTCGGGCAATGGTGGAAGGACGTCGGTACCGCCCCAGCCGCACACAGGTGCTGACATCGCGGCCTATTCGCCACCCTAAAATAGTCTGGTCACGCGAGCCCGCTCGCGAGGACGGCCTCCCGGACCTCATTCTCGTGCGGATTCCCCGGCGGCAGGATCGTTGGGGGAACTTTGTGGCAAAGTGGTTCAAGCTACCCGACCATAAAAAAATCGAGCTGGATCAGATAGGCTCCGAAGTGTGGGAGCTCTGCGACGGTGCCCATAATGTCGAGAGTATCTCCCGCCAGATCAGCCAGAGTTATAAGCTTAATAAACGTCAGGCGGAGACCTCGGTCACCGCCTACCTGAAGATGCTGGCGGACCGACGACTGATCGGCCTGCAGACCGGAACAAAGAAGAAATGAGCAACGCAACAGAGCCTACCGGCACCACGAATAAGAAACGGGGCGTCCAGCTCCCTTTCAAAAAAGCCTTTGAGTTCGCGCTCAATACGATCAAGATCCGCTTCTGGCGCTCGATGATCACTGCGGGCGGGGTGTTCCTGGGGATCGCGTTTTTAGCGTCCGTTCTGACCAGTAAGGCGGTGGCAGGTGCGAATGTCTCCGTGACGGAAGCCGCCCGCAGCAACTGGCTGGTAGCCCTCTCCCTGCTGGTCTGCGCAGTGGGCATCACCAACGCCATGCTGATGAGTGTCACCGAGCGTTTCCGCGAAATTGGAACGATGAAGTGCCTGGGAGCGCTGGAGCAGTTCATCGTGAAGATCTTTCTCATTGAGGCCGCACTCATGGGGGCAATTGCTTCGTCACTGGGCTACCTGACTGGGACTTTACTAATGGTCGCCACTAAGTACTTCTCCTTCAATCCTAAGACTGCCTTTCATGGAGAGACCTGGATCGGCTCGTTCACGGGCGGAACATTTGGGGGGAACTTAGTACTCTGCGTCGGGCTTGGCATTGTGCTGACGATGGTAGCGACACTGTTCCCGGCGATCACGGCGTCACGTATCCCGCCTGCAGCGGCGCTAAGATCCGACGTTTAGTGGTTTAGTGGTTTAGTGGTTTAGTCGTTCAGACGGTGATGGGGTTATGAGGTTAGAGAAAAAATAATGAGCAACGAAAAAAGCAACGGAACCGGCAAGGTGGAGTATGTTGTCCGCGCCAAAGACCTGACCAAAGAGTTTGTAATGGGCAATGAGATCACTCGGGCGCTCAAAGGCATCTCGATAGATATCAAGCGTGGCGAGTACATCTCGATCATCGGGCCGTCGGGTTCGGGTAAGTCAACGTTCTTCAACATGATCGGTGGTCTGGACAAGCCCAACAGCGGGACGGTCTTTATCAACGATGTGGACATGGCTCAGCTCGATGCCAACGAGCTCGCGTTTCTGCGCTGCCACACGATCGGCTATATCTTCCAGACCTTTAACCTGATTCCGGTGATGACGGCACTGGAGAATGTCATGCTGCCCACGGTTTTTGCGGGGATGCCCAGCGATGAGGGCACGGCGCGGGCGATGGAGCTTCTCGACACGGTCGGGCTGGGCCACCGCTACCACCATAAGCCTGGTCAGCTCTCTGGCGGTCAGCAACAACGCGTCGCCATTGCCCGGGCACTTGCCAACAACCCTGCTATTGTTCTGGCCGACGAGCCCACGGGTAACCTAGATCAGAACACGGGATCGGAGATTATCGCCCTGCTGCGCCAGCTCAATCAGGAGCACAATGTCACTATTATCACGGCGACCCACGACCCGAAGATGATCCGTGTCTCGGACCGCGCCGTGATTATCCGCGATGGTCTGGTGGATCAGATCCAGAACCGTGCGGAAATCGAAGCTGAGTTTACAAACGACGGACACTAATTTTATGATGCTCTATTCCCCTCCCCCTGCCCTCGTCGCCCTTGCACAGCCCTCGGCCAAGCCGGTGGATCTGCACACTGCCCGGCTTATCGGCGACAAAGTGATCACCCAGGAAAACCTGCGTGACTACCTGACGTTTATCGCCTCCGATGCTCTCCAAGGCCGCGACACACCGTCGCAGGGGCTCGATGTCGCGGCGCAGTTTATTGCCTTTCACCTCAAGCGCTTCGGTGTCAAGCCTGGTGGGGATGATGGCACGTACTTCCAGAAGATCCCGATGGTCAAGACGGGCTTCGATGAAGCTAAGTCGAGCCTGTCGCTCACGGAGTCTCCCGTGCGTTTTGGCGAAGACTTCGCCATTGATCGCGGCCAAGGCAGCGCAACAGGAGAGCTCGTGGTGATCGCCTCTGAGCTGGGCACGACAGGTGTTTCGGGCAAAGTGGTGTTGCTGGGCGTTCAGGCAAGTGACGCCGTCTCATCGCAGGCACTGGCCGCGGGCGCTGTTGCTGTCCTGCGTTCCTCGACCAACCAGACCTGGTGGCGACGGCAGGCCGTCCAGACAAATCGCAGAGCATTCTGGCGGATGGAGCGCACTCCCACCCCAGAGCCGCCCGCAGCACCACCCGTGGTGACTCTCAGCCCCGAGGCGAGCGCCCTCTTTCTGGCCAGCGCGGGCAAGAGTGTAGTGGTGAACGTTGTCGCAAGAGTGGAGCGCATCTACACCCAGAATGTCGTCGGCATTGTCGAGGGAGTTGACCCAAAACTCAAGAGCGAGTATGTCGCAATCGGGGCGCACTACGACCATGTGGGCACTGGTGGACGCGGTACGGATACTATTTTCAATGGTGCCGACGACGACGGTTCCGGCACGACTGCCATTCTCTCCATCGCGGAAGCCGCCGCCAAAGCGCGCCCGAAGCGTTCCTTGCTGTTTGTCTGGCACTCGGGCGAGGAGAAAGGCATGCAGGGCTCCGGCTACTTTGTGGATAAGCCCACCGTCCCTCTAGCCCAGATCACCGCGCAGCTCAACATTGATATGATTGGGCGCAGCAAACCCGCAGGTGATACCAAGCCCTCTAACCGCGATCTCTCCGGCCCCGATGCCATCTACGTGATTGGCACGACCATGATGAGCACGGAGCTGGGGAAGCTGATTCTGAGCACCAATACCAACTATCTGAAGCTGAACTACGATCCGAAGTACGATGCCCCCGATGACCCAAACCGTTTCTTCTACCGCAGCGATCACTACAGCTATGCGAAAAAAGGAATCCCGATCTGCTTCTGGTTCGACGGTGTCCACGAAGACTACCATCAGGTAGGCGATGAAGTCAGCAAGATTGATTTTGCAAAAATGGAGAAGATCACCCGAACGGTCTTTCTCACAGCAATTAATATTGCCAATCTGACGGAGCGCCCCAAGGTTGACAAGCCGCTGAACCGGTAAGCCGTCCGGATTGTCCCCCCACTGGGCGGGGGGTAGGGAGCAGGATGTATAAGTTAGTCTGGGCCGAGGAGTTCGATAAACCCGGCCCACCCAATCCGAAGGACTGGAAGTTTGAAACAGGCTTCCAGCGCAATGAGGAGCATCAGTTCTATCAAGCGCAAAACGCTTGGTGTGAGAAGGGCAAGCTGATTATCGAGGCGCGACGTGAGAAAATCAAAAACCCGGCGTTCAAGCCGGGCAGCAGCAACTGGCGCGAAAACCGCGAGTTTGCTCAGATTACGTCGGCGAGCATGAGCACATCGGGATTGCAGAGCTGGCAGTACGGGCGCTTCGAGATGCGCGCAAAAATTGACACACAGCTCGGTCTGTGGCCTGCATTCTGGACTTTAGGCGCTGAGGGCGAGTGGCCCCGTAACGGCGAGATAGATATTATGGAGTTCTATCGCGGCCAGCTTCTTGCCAATGTTGCCTGGGGAACCAAGCAGCGCTGGAATGCAAAGTGGGATAGCACAAAGACACCTCTGGAGTCGCTGGGCAAAGACTGGACGAAGAAATTCCATGTCTGGCGGATGGACTGGGACGAGACGGCTATCGAGCTTTTCGTAGATGACAAACTCCTGAACCGCACGGAGCTAGCAGCTGCCACCAATCCCGATGGCAAGTGCCCGTTTAAGCAACCACACTATCTTCTGGTCAATCTCGCCGTCGGTGGGCAGAACGGAGGGGATTTCTCGCAGACGAAATTTCCGACGCGCTACGAGATAGATTACATTCGGGTGTATCAGAAATCATGAAAAACATTCCTCTTCGCACCACCGTGATTGGCAGCTATCCGTTTCCGGGGTGGCTGGAATTTGCCGCCGCCAACTTAGATAAATTTGGCCCAGATGATCTTGCCGAGCTTCAGGAAGACGCGGTTATCGCCGCGCTCCATGATCAAAACACCGCCGGTCTTGATGTCATCACCGACGGCGAGCAGACGCGCCTGGATTTTAATTTAAGCTTCTACGGCTACATCAACGGCATAGAGCTAGAGAGTGCGCCACCGCGTCACTTTGGGCCGCCCGCTCACGATCAGCGCGGTAAGCATCCGATTGTTGCAGAGCTCAGCGCTCCCAAAGGACTTGGGGCTGTGGAGGAGTTCAAGCGGCTGCAAAAGCTTGCTCCGAAATCCAGTGCGACGCTGAAAGCGAGCGTGCCGGGGCCGTACACGCTCTCGGGGCGCTTGCTTCCTGGCGCAGTGTACGCCGACCGCTGGGCAATCACCGAGGCACTTATGCCGTTAGTCCAGGCCGAGTTAGTAGCTTTAGTCGAGGCCGGATGCACCGAAATCACCGTGGATGAGCCCTCGATGAGCTGCTACGCTCATAAAGAAGACCCGGAGCGCTTCGTTGATATTTTTAATCGCACAGTCGCGCCGATTGTGGGCAAGTGCCATCTTTCTACGCACCTTTGCTTTGGCAACTACAAAGCCCGCGCGGTCGGCCCGCGTCAATACGCCCCAATGTTTCCGGCGTTCTTAAAATTTGCCGCCAATGAGATCCATGTGGAGATGGCAAGCCGAGAGTTTGCGGAGCTGGAGATTCTTACGCAGATCGCTGCGGTGGGAAAGATCGCCGCTGTGGGGATTGTGGACGTCAAGAGCTACTATATCGAGACGCCTGAGGACATTGCGGAGCGCGTGCGCCGCTGTTTGAAGTTCGCCCCGGCGGAGCAGCTCGCCTTTGCACCAGACTGTGGCCTCTCACAAACCGCGCGCTGGGCGGCGAAGAAAAAGCTCGCCAACATGGTCGCTGGTGTGGAAATCGTCCGTAACGCGATACGATAGGGTCTGTGACGACTCCCCCCGCTAAAGCTGGGGGCTTCTTGGGAAATCCATGAGGCAATCCTCTTGATTAACTCCCAAAGGCTCCGTCCGAGCCGTAGGCAAA
>NZ_JAYVPL010000143.1:0-43962 GCF_043757465.1 Armatimonas sp. | reverse complement strand
TAACGCCTTTTGCAAGGTAGAAATGCTCCAGACTGCCGTACCGTCCACTTCTAAAACGGGGGCTTTACCAAGCCGAGCCAGAATCTTTTGTTTGAGTTCCCCGACGAAACGCGGGGTATGTCCTCCTCCATGCCCCGGAACCAGAGCCGCGATTCCTTCTGTGTTGAAGCGTGCGACCCATAAGGCGACGGTTGTGCCTTGCTTTCGGCCTGCCAGAGTTGCGGCTTGTTTGTAGTCGTTTCCTTGAGCGACGGCCAGGATTCCTGTGGCTCTTGCCATCTGATCTGCGGGTGCGCTACGAGCATGAGTGAGCGCTTGCAAGAAATCTTGTTCTTGCTGAGTTAAGGGACGTAATATTTCTTTTTTTCGACGCGACATTCTTCAGCATAACATTAATTTTGCCACCGAGCCAAATGACCCACTAGAAGCTGACGTTGCCGCTGTAAATTGAAAGCCTTTGTCTCTTGAAGGTTCTTTGAAAATGCCTCCATGGTGGGTTTGGGCACGCGCCAGTCACGGCTTTGAGACTTGCCTCCAGGCAGTTTGGAGGGCTGCTGGACAGGGGGTATAGGATGAGATTTCATAGACGTAGTATAACAGAAACGTGTTATAATTTCCCCGTCATGACATCGTCTAACCTTACCCGGCGCGGCTTCTGCGCACTCAGTCTTTCTCTTCTCTCGCTAGCCCTTACGGGCTGCCCTTCTAGCAACAATTCTAGTGGAGGAACGGCGGGTGGCGGCGGGACGGACTCCGTGCCCGGCGTTCTGCGCTACCCGATTGCCACGGAGCCCTCGACGCTGGATCCGCACCGCGCCCAAGACGGCCCGACCATTGATCTCCTTCAAAATGCCCACATGGGCCTCGTCGGCTGGAACGACAAGACCGAAGTCACGCCGCTTGCCGCTAAAGAAATGCCCAAAGTCAGCGCCGATGGGAAAGTCTACACCTTCACGCTCCGCGAGGGCCTGAAGTTTCACAATGGGCGTGAAGTCACCGCCGACGATGTGTTGTACAGCCTGACCCGCGCCCTCGACCCTAAGCTGGCGTCGCCCGTGGCTGTGACCTACCTCGACGATATCCAGGGGGCAAAAGAGCTGGCAACTGGAAAAGCCACGGAGCTGACGGGTGTGAAAGTCATTGACAAGAGCACGATTGAGATCACTCTGGTAGGCTCGCGGCCCTATTTTTTAGGTAAGTTCACCTACCCGACCGCCTACATTCTCGCCAAAGAGGAGATCGAGAAGGGGCCAACACTGCCCAGTGGCGCGAAGACCATCGGCTCCAAGAACGCGGCAGCGGTGGGCTGTGGTGCCTTTAGGCTGACCAACTACGCGCCACAGAAATCTGTGACTCTGGAAGCGAATAAAGACTGGGTGCTGGGTGCACCCAAGCTCACCAAGATCGAGCGCCCGATTATTCTGGACACCAAGACCGCCCGTCTCCAGTACGACTCCGGCCTAGTAGACATTATCGCGCTCGAAAAGGGCGACTACGAGAAAGACAAGTCTGACCCTAAGTACGCGGGGCAAGTCCAGACATTTAACCGCGCTTCTACGTACTATGTTGGGATGAACCAGAAGGCCTATGCGCCTTTCAAGAACGCTAAAGTCCGGCAAGCCTTTGCCTGCGCCACCAACAAAGCGGAGATTAAAAAAGGCGTGCTTCTGGATGTGAACACCGCCGCTGAGTGCGTCGTCCCCGAGGGCATGCCCGGCTACGATGCAAATTTCAAGGGCTATGCCTACGACGAAGCCAAGGCAAAAGCCTTGCTCGCCGAAGCGGGCTTCCCGGGGGGCAAGGGTCTCCCGCCGCTCACGCTCTGCTTCCGCCAGCAGCAGCCCGATATCGTCAAGACCGCTCAAGTTCTCAAAGAGCAGTGGAGCAAGATCGGGATTCCCGTCGAGCTGCGCGAGATGGAGTACGCCTCGCTCATCAACGCCATGGATCGCAACGAGATCGTCTATTTTCACCGCTGGGGTGCGGACTACCCCGATCCGCAGAACTACCTCTCGCTGCTTTTAACCACCACGGGAGCGGAGAACCACGTCGGCTACTCCAACCCGGAGTACGACAAGCTCTGCGCCGTCGCCGATATCGAGACCGACCCTAAAAAGCGCATGGAGCTCTACGCCAAGGCCCAGCGCATGGTCGTGGACGATGCCGCTTGGATTCCGGTCTACTACCAGCGTGATATGGAGCTGATCAAAACCCACGTCACGGGCCTCAAAGACGGTCTCCTGGGCCATCTCCCGCTGGTCTCGGTCGAGGTCAAATGATCGTCGTTCACTTTGTCCCCCCCGCTGGGCGGGGGATGGAGGGGAAATGATCCGCCTGATCTTTACGCGCCTTGGTCTGGCGATTCCAACCCTCTTGGCGATCTCGTTTCTGGTGTTCTTTGCCACCTATCTCTCGCCTGCTGACCCGGTGGACATCATGCTAGGGCAGCACGCCACGCCGGAGAGCCGGGCACGGTTGCAGCATCAATTGGGCCTCGACTTGCCGCCGCTCGTGCGCTACGGTAACTATGTTTTTGGAATCGTGACGCGCGGCGACTTTGGGCGCTCGTACTTTAATAACGGCGAGCCGGTGCTAGAGCTGATCAAGCGCGGCTTTCCCAACACGGGGGTTCTGGCGAGCCTGGCCCTCCTCTTCTCGCTGGGCATTGGGATTCCGATTGGGATTCTGGCGGCGGTGAAGGCCAATAAGTTTATGGATCGCGCAGTGATGAGCGTCGCGCTGATCGGCGTTGCCGTGCCCTCGTTTGTGCTGGCTCCACTGCTGACACTGTATTTCGCGGTACAGCGCAACTTACTGCCGCCCATGGGCTTTGCGCTGGGCGATACCGTGCGGGCGCAGCCGCAGTTTTTTATTCTGCCCGCGATTGTGCTCGGTGCGCGCTCGGCGGCGCTGATGGCGCGCATGACCCGCTCGGCGATGCTGGATGTGCTGGGGCAGGACTATATTCGAACGGCGCGGGCGAAGGGGCTGTCAAGTGGTGTGGTCTTGTTTAAGCACGCGCTAAAGAACGCGTTCCCGCCGATCATGACCGTTGCCGGAACCACTTTTGGCTACTTGCTCTCCGGCTCATTTGTGGTGGAGACATTCTTTCAGATTCCGGGCTTAGGCTACCAGTCCATCTTTGCTATCCAGCAGCGCGACTACCCAGTGATCCAGGGATTGGCGCTGCTGATGGCGTTTATCTTTGTGGTGGTGAATCTGATCGTGGATATTTTATACGGCGTTCTCGATCCCAGGGCACGCGCCGCAGGAGGAAAGCGCTAGCCATGAGAGAGCTGAAAAAGAATAAAATCGCCTTTGCGAGCCTGATTTTTCTGGGGCTGCTGGTCTTTGTGGCGGTCTTTGCCAACGTCCTCGCGCCGTACCCGTTCGCTGAGCAGAAGCTGATAGATCGCATGCAAGGCCCGAGCGCGACGCATCGGCTTGGTACGGATGACTTGGGGCGTGATATCCTCTCGCGCTTAGTCTATGGCGCACGAATCTCTCTCTCGGTGGCGGTCTTGGTGGAGCTGGTTGTAGTGAGTATCGGTGTCACGGTGGGGCTGATCGCGGGCTTCTTCGGTGGCTGGGCGGAGACGGTTCTGATGCGCATCACCGACACGCTGCTCGCCTTCCCGGATGTGCTGCTGGCGATTCTGCTTCTCGGGACGCTTGGGGCGGCGGCGTCCAAGCCTTTGGTCTCGCTCTTTCTCGTGGTGATGTCACTGGGCATCACTGGCTGGCCACCGCTGGCACGCCTTGTCCGAGGGCAAGTGCTCTCGCTTCGTAAGCGGGAATTTGTGGAGGCCGCGATTGCGATGGGGGCGAGCAACGGGCGGATTCTGCTGCGTCACATCCTCCCGAACCTGCTCTCCCCGATCATCGTCGCCGTGACGGTAGATGCGGCGGGCGTTATCTTAGCGGAGGCAACCCTCTCGTTTCTAGGAATCGGAGTCCAGCGCCCATTCCCATCGTGGGGCCGCATGATCAACGATGCGCTGGATTACTACAGAAGCGAGCCCCGCCTTGTCTTCTGGCCCGCCATCTGCCTCTCGCTCACCGTCATCGCCCTCAACTTCCTTGGTGATGGATTACGTGATGCCCTTGATCCGCGCAAGCGCTCCGCCTAGTAAACGAGGCATCGCCGACGGAAACAAAGCCCGTGCCGGGCTCAAAGTGGTAAATCAATCGGTTGAAATTTTTCTAAATCTCATTTTTACTTCATGATTGCCCGTTAATATACGGCTCAGGAGGTTTAGAAAGATGAACCGATTGGTACTTACGTTTGTGGCATTGATGGTGGGTGGTGCAGCGCTGGCGCAACCGCCCCAGGGTGGTGAACAAGGCGGACAAGGTGGGCAGGGCGGCTTTGGTGGTCAGGGCGGTGGTCGTGGTGGACGAGGCGGTGGTTTTGGCGGCGGTCAAGGTGGCCCCGGTGGC
Source organism: Armatimonas sp. (assembly GCF_043757465.1). Classification (GTDB taxonomy): domain Bacteria; phylum Armatimonadota; class Armatimonadia; order Armatimonadales; family Armatimonadaceae; genus Armatimonas. Next base: position 39,522 of record NZ_JAYVPL010000143.1, on the reverse strand, counting down.
GGTGGTGGTTTTGGCGGCGGAGGTAGTTTTGGCGGCGGGATGATGGGTGGCATGATGGGAATGTCACGTGAGATCAGCGCAGTCAGTATCCCACTTCGGGTGATGGCGCTCTACCTGAGCCTCACCGATGCGCAGGCCGGAAAAATTGCTCTGATCCGTGAGGACATGCAGGACGCGGCACGTCCCCAGATGCCACAGCGCCGTGCTCCGCAAGACCCGAACGCTGATCCCAGTGCGGCGCCGAGTGCACAGGGCGGACGTCCGGACATGCAGGCCATGATGCAGGAGATGCAGACCAATGTGGCAAAGGCTGAGCGCAAGGCTGTTACCGATACGAATGCCGTTCTCAGTGAGCCGCAACGCGTTCGACTGAGCCTGTTGATCAAGGCGCTAAAAGGTCTTCAGGACGAGGGGGTACGCCCCGAGGCGGCCACAAAGCTCATGCTCAATGAGGATCAACTGACCAATCTGGCCCGTGGTCGTAAGATGGAGAGCGTTCTGAGCGCGGCGCAGAAGACAATTGCCCAGAGCTACATGTCCCCGATGGGGCGTGGCGGCCAGGGTGGCCCCGGTGGTCAGGGCGGTGGCCGTGGTGGACGAGGCGGTAACTAGCCGATTGTGCTTCACTAAAAAAGCCGCCTGCCTACATGCGTAGGCAGGCGGCTTGGAGGGGACTATTTTATTTCTTACCCGTTGCTTTGGTAGCGGGCTTTGCAGCCATTTTGTCGGCAGGCTTTGCAGCGGTCTTCGCGGTGGTCTTTGCGGTGGTCTTTGCGGCAGGCTTGGCTTTAGCAGCCATCTTGTCGGCAGGCTTTGCAGCAGGCTTGGCTTTAGCAGCCATTTTGTCGGCAGGCTTTGCGGCGGTCTTCGCGGCAGGCTTCTGAGCAAAAGCGGAGACGCTGAGTAGCGAGAGTGCGGAAAGCATCACAATGGAACGGAAAATTGTCTTCATAGGTTACCTCGGTTTGGAGTTTTCTATCCCCTCGGGGGATTTCCATAACGAATGCGTCGCAGCTAGGCGGATTTGTTCCTGAAATCTTAATTTTTTTTTGTAGAGAGAAACCAGCGCTTAGAATGGGGGTTATCCGCGCGAACGACAGCCGCGGCTGCGCGAGGCAGAGAGAGGGAACTCTGGTAGATCAGGTAGCGCGGTTCCCAGGTCGGCTGGAACTTGCGCTTGTAAGCATGCAGGCCCTCAAACGAGTAGAAGCGCCCCCCGCGCCGAAATACCAGGTTGAGTACGCGCTCCACCAGTGGATCGGCGGCATCCTGCCCGACTCCCGAGAGCGGAGCTAGCCCAAGATTAAAAGTCGCAAAGTTCTCCTCCCTTGACCACGTTATCAGTGCCACAAAGAGAAAATCCATTACCCCGGACGGGGCATCGCAGCGGCGACGCATAAGATCTATCGTACTCTCGGACTTCTGGTACTCGGGAATGATATTGGCAAAGGCAACCAGGCCTCCGGTTGCATCGCGGGCCACGATCACGGGGCAATCATTGAGATAGGCTTCGTCGAACCATCCTAGCGAGAAGCGCTTTTCACCTCCGTGCTGCATCTGAAGCCAGTCATCACTGATGAGGCGCAGCGGGCGTAAAAGCTCGGAGGTGTGTGGCGGAGTGAGAACCTCCGTGGTGTAGCCTGCCTTTACCAGTCGGGCGACACTGCCCCGCAGACTCTTCAGTGCTCCGCCCATCAGGGTGAAGCTCTGAACGTCTATAACGGCCTCACTGCCAATGCACAGTGCCTGGAGTCCTGAAGCACGGTAGGCATCCAGATTGTCGGGAAGGGTCTGATAGAACGCGGGATCCCAGTCGTTCTGAGCACAAAAAGCAACAAAGCCCGCAATTGCCGCCGCGCTGTCTGTTACGGGGCCGATGGCGTCTCCCAGTGCGACAGCGGAGCGTCCTACCAGGGCGTAGCCCACCACGGAGCCTCCCGGGCTGAACCAGTAGAGCTTATCGGAGAACAAGACGAAGCGTGCCAGCGACGAGCCACCGTGTGCTTCAACGATCTTGTGCGCCACTTCTTGCTCGGCTGGGGTGGCACGCTGGCGCAGGAGAACGGGCTGGAGCAGGGTGAAAAGTGCGTAGCCCATAGTGGTCGCGGCCACGGTGTAGATCGAGCCAGAGAACCAGCGCCCGAAGCGTGTGATGGGCAGTGGCCCCGGATCGCTGAACGAGACAAACATCGCCAGGGTCTGCTCCAGCGCCGCGCGGAAGCCAAAGTCGTAGGCAAAGTGGCGATCCAGCAACCAGAACCCGAGGATGCCATAGATCAGAGTAAAACCCAGTGCCCAGACCAGTATCTTCAGGCTCTGATGGATTGTGGGGCCGTCCGAGCGCGCGATGAACTTCGTCCGCTGTGTCCAGAGCGCCGTGAGCAGTCCCAGTGCCAGAGTCGCCTCCTCCCAGTCGAGGCCTTTGGAGAGATGGGCCAGCATTGAGAACAAAAGCGCTGCCATTGCCAGGCGATGGGCAAATCGCTTGCGCCGCAGGAGACCTTGCGCCAGAAGCAGTAGCGCAAACGCCGCTAGTACCGTCGCCAGTCGGGATCCGTAGCGCACTTCGAGTGGCAAGTGGTTGCGTAGAAATGTCAGCCGAAGCCCCAGCGCGGGCAGGGTCGCACTGATCAAGTTGACAAGCCCCATCAGTGCCGTCATCGCGCTGATGGCGCACACGGCAAGATCGCTGCGTGGGTGCAGGCGCAGACGGCTCAAATGAAGCGCCGCCCCCACGGCGAGCGGCAACCAGAGTGCCAGCCCCCGAAATGCCAGAGTCACGGCGGTTGCTTTCACCACGGGCACGCCCAGAGAGACAAACGCGACTGTCATCATCCCCTCAACGGCTCCTAGGCCATCGGGGGTAATGGCGACGATCCAGAAGAGTAACCCAACGGAGAAGGCTGCCAGCAGCGTGCCAGGCGTCAGGTGCAGTCCGAATGCTCGTGCTAGAAATGCCAGGCAGAGTAGATCGGCCAGATGCGCTGTTAGTGCCAGGAAGAGTGGGACGACCAAGCGGCGCGGCTGTGCAAAGAGCTCCCCCGCACTCTCCGAAGCGTGGCGTGCCTGCTCCGCGCCCCAGCCCCGCTTGAGCCGTCCACGTGTCTGTTTTTCTAGCCACGTGAGTAAGTGCTCCAGCCGCTGCGGGGCGACATGTGCCAGAACCAGACCGCTTCCCCAGAACCCGATCAGAGCAAGCAATCCCACTGCCGCCAGTGCCTCGGTTAGCCGCAGGGCGCTGTGTAGGGAGAGCGTTGTCAGCCCCGCCAGCAGAATCAGCCCAAAAGTCACTAAGTCGCAGACCCGCACCAGAAGCAGCGCCGCCGTCGCCCGTGCGGGCGCGATCCCTCGCGTGGTAGCATCCGCGACAAAAGCCGTCGCGCCCGTGCCCGGAATCGTCAAGTTGACAAAAAGCGACGTGAACCAGACAGGGGCAAGAGTGCGCCAGCGCGCCTGTGCCCCCACGGCCTGAAACGCCACCGTGTGAAGCGCGATCATCAACACAAAGAAGCCAAGCTGGCAGCCCACGGCTCCTAGAACCGGCACGAGCCGTGCTTGCTCTAGTGCCACAATCAGTGCCATAAGCTCACGCCGCTGAAAATAAATCGCGACGGCTCCCAGTAAAATCAGCCCGAGGCCGGCAAGTTTACGCCTCATGCCTCCGCTTGCTTCCACCACTGGCCGAGCACCGGCAGTGCGGCTTGGAAGTGCTTGCTCCAGAAGCTCCACTTATGCCCTCCGGCATCACGGTCGAGCTTTACGGTTGCTCCTGCAGAGCGTGCAATGGCGGAGAACCCGACCGCATCGCTGATCAAATCCTCGTCATCGTCGTTTCCCACAGCGAGGTAGAAGTGGAGCTTTTTGCGTGTCTCGGCAGGCACGCGGTGGAGCTGTTCGATAGGTGAGTTGGCGCTTCGAAGGGCTTGGTCGGTGCCAAAGATATCAGTGTCGTCGCCCCAGTCGTCTTTGACACGCAGGTCACCGGATAAAACCAGAGCACTCTGGAAGCGCTCGGGGTGCCGCACGGCGAGATTGGCCGCACCGTAGCCTCCCTCGGAGAGCCCTCCAATAGACCACAGCGCAGGATTGCTCGATGCCCGGTAGCGCGTCTCCAGAAACTGCGAAAGGTCACGGACAACAGCCGTCTCCATATTGCACTTCCCACCTCGCGCATCGGCCCACTCCGAGCCGCCTTTATAAAATGGCCCATGCCCATCGGGGACGGCAACCAGACACGGCGGCAGTGTTCCTGCCGCGATTGCTTTATCAATCGCACGGTGCGCATTGCCCTCATAGAGCCAGTCGAGTGGCTCACCCGGTGCCCCATGAAGTAGCACTAGCACGGGATAGCGTCGGGTCGGGTTTTGTGCAAAACCCGGCGGTGTGTAGATGTAAACGGAGCGATTCTCCCCCAGTGCCGCCGAAACAAACTGAGTCTTCTCTAGCTTACCTGCAAGCTTGTGACCCATTACCTGCCGCTCGTGGAAAACTCGGAAAACATCTGCATGCGCAGGTCTGGTAGTGCAAAGGGTGAGTGCGACAAGAGCGGATAGGATCACGCGTTTCATGAGGGCTAGTGCGCCACTCACACAGTGATTGGTTCCCCGGCAGGGAACTTATACGACTCTAAAGAGCGCAAGAAAGGCATGAAGCAACTTTTCTTCGTGAGCTTAGCTTTGATGATCCCCCTGATCCCAGCGTCTGCCGATGATGCCATCAACCCGGAGCGACCCGGTTTTACGAACGGCGCGGCGACTGTGGGAAAGCAAGTCTTCCAGCTTGAGGAAGGCCTGACTCGTAGCGAGGGGAAAAATAAATTTGGAGATGGTGGGCTTTTACGTTACGGGATCGCCGCGCAAACCGAGCTACGGCTAGGGCTCCCAAGCTGGCAGCGCACCACAGGGTTCTCGTCGGCCAGCTACGGCCTCAAGACCACACTCTGCCCCCAGCTTGGGCTGATCGTTCAGACAAGCGGGGAGCGTCACACACAGACGCAAGCGGCGCTGGAGGCCGAGTTTTCCCTGACACGTGAGTGGACGCTGCAAGTGGACGCCGTGCGCGACTCGCAGTGGGCAAGCGGATTTAATTTTGGCCGCTCGCTCACCCAGCATCTTGGGATGTTTGTCGAAGGCTACCACACCAACGGCTGGCACGGCGATGGCGGCTTGACCTACCAGCTTACGACCGATCAGCAAGTGGACCTCAGCGGCGGCGATCACTTCGTCAGTATTGGCTACACCTGGCGGCTGCGCTGAGCTTAACCCAGTAGCTTCGCGAGCCAGTCGGGGTGAAACGACCAGCCCAGAAACCCCCCGAGCCCCAGAAGCACACCGATGCCAGTCACACCGCAGGCAAAGATCAGCAGCCAGCTCTTCTTAGTGAGTGCTGTGACCCCAAAGAGCGCCAGCGCCACGGAGAGGCACGCCTCAGACATATCGAACTGGTCGTCGTGGACATTCAGACGCTCGTACTCGGCTTCCATTCCCTTGGCCTCGGTCTGGATCTCGCCTTTTTCTTTTTCGTAGCGGGTGATCTCGTCTTTGTAGTGTGACAGCAATGCATCGGGGGCTTTTTGGAGCCGCGCCATCGCCAGAGTCGTTTCGGCTAAGTTTTGCTTGGTGCTCTTGGACTGGTACTGGCTCCACTTACTCACACTCTTTGCCTGGGACTGCGCCATCGCCTGGCAAATATTGCCGTCCTTGATATTGCAGAGCGCCATGAAAGTTGCGGAGAGGGCCACCAGAATCGCAATCCACGAGTTCAAGCGGTCTTCTTTGATGGGGGGGGCAGGGGCTGTCTGGATAACTTCCTGTATCGTTTCTTGAATCTCACTCATAGTGGCTATGCGCCATTGTACTCCAAAAAGGTTCCGCGAAGATGTCTGTATTTTATTCGGTTCCCAGGGGTTCTGAAGACATGTGATGGTTCAGGGCTCTTTGTGAACTCTCTGTAGCTTTTTGGAACTTCAGCGTAAATTTTTTCGCATTTTCTCTATGCACCCAATTGCTGCAAGCTGGTCAATGCCTGGTATAAGTAAAGGCATGTGGCTCACCAAGCGCTCGACGACCGCGCAAAAACACGCGGAGTTTGAGGCACTGGTGGCCAAGGACTGGGAGCGTTTCTGGCGCTTTGCCTACCGGCTCACCAGTGATCGGGATATGGCGGAAGACCTCCTCTCCGAGACACTGATTGATGCGTTTGTTGCTTTTGACCACTACCGAGGCGAAAAATTTGCTAGCTGGTTCTTCAAGATGCTCTCCAATAATCGAATAGACATGGCCCGAAAAGCCAACCGTCGGCAGACGGAGAGTCTGGACACCGTGTTCTCGGAGACGGAGGGCAGAGACATTCCAGACTCACGCGAAAGTCCCGAGGCCTGTCTGCTTGATCCGCTCTACTCCGAGCCAGTGCAAAAAGCACTGGACACACTGAGCATGGAGAACCGGGTTGCCGTCTTGCTTGCGGATGTGGAAGGTTATGACTACGTGGAGATCGCCCAGATGCTGAGCATTCCTATTGGAACTGTCCGCTCACGTATCTCGCGAGGTCGTGAAAAGCTACGTCTCGCACTAAGCCAGGAGTTGCGTCATGAAGGATGAAGATTTACAAAAGAGACTACAGGAAGCCTCACTGCCCGAGCCTGCCGGAGGGCTAGATGCCGCCCGTGAGCGTGCCATGGGCCGCGTGCGCCATAAGTTCCCCGCAGATGTCCCCCGAGAAGCACCCCGCCGCTCGCTCTGGCGTCCTCTGGGAGCCACGGCACTGGCAGGAGGGCTTGCTCTCGTTGTCTTTCTCGCCTGGCCCGAGCCTCGCGCCGAGGCCGATCCTCTCCCCACGGAAGCGCAGATGCAGCAGCTCTACGATCAGCACGAGACGCACCGTGCGGAGCATCTCCTCTTTGCCGAGATACTGCCAATCGAGAAGCGGCCATGAGAGGCGTGCTCTGCGCCTTGCTCCTCGTTGCCGTTTCTTTTGCCACACAGGCACAAGCTCCAGTGAAAACCGGGAGCGCCGTTGTCTCTGAAGCGAAAAAAGTGGGAGTTCCCACAAAGATGGGAGCCTGGCAGCTCGTTCGCTATGTCCCTGGGCAGCAGGCACATTTTCTCTACGCCAGCGGCTCGCGTTCGTTTTCACTCTTTGTGACGGAGACAAGAAACAGCCGTCCACTCCAGGCACAGCAAGGCTGGAAGGCGATTCGGCTGTTTGAGTCACTAGTCGCATATCTTCACCAAGACTCCCGAAACCCGGAGCACACTGCTATCGCTCTCAAGCACCAGACACAGCGCCGGATGATCCTGGGTAAGCTTACGGAAGCCGAGCTGGTGAACTTGGCAAAACAGTTGCGCTAGCCGGAACTTTTTGGTGATCAAAGACGCAAGTACTCAGACAAACCCCATGAAAACCCACGAACAAACTACGGAAGACGGTAGTCGGTTGCGGTGGGCTACCTACTCACGAATCCCTCTCTGAGGTGCTGGTGGGCAGCGTAGCCCACCGCGAAAAACGCCTGTCTCCCGGGAAATGATGTACCGCCATGATCCGGCTGGAGACTCTTGAGAACAATACCCTTCGCCTGGAGGAGCGCGTTAATGCGGCGCTGGGCCAGGACGATGAAACGCTATTACGCACAGCTCTCGCGGGCTACCACCCGGCGGATCTCGCTGAGGTCATGGAGCGCCTAGGCAATGAGGACGCCATTCGCCTCTTTCGCTGCTTGGACTCCGAGCGCGCCGCGGAGGTGCTCGATGAGCTGGATCAGCAAAAAGCACGCTATCTGCTCGATAACGAAGTCCCCGAGCGAATCGCCGCGCTGCTGGATCTCTTACCAATGGACGATGCCGCAGGTGTGCTTGCCGAGTCGGCATCCCCGGAGCGTCAAGAGGCACTGCTAAGTCAGTGGACCGATCAGGAAGACGCCGCGGAGGTGCGCGAGCTGCTCTCGTATCCCAAGAGCAGCGCCGGGCGCTTGATGACCGAGAAGTTCATGCGCCTCGCACCGGAGCTCACGGTTGAGGAGGCCTTTGCGGCTATCCGCCGGGCTGACCCCGAGGTGGAGACGCTCAGTGATCTCTACGTGGTGGTGGATGAGCATTTAGTGGGGGTACTCTCGCTCCGGGACTTAGTGCGTGCAAGCGGCGAGCAGCGCATCGCTGAGATAATGACCCGCGATATTATCTCGGTTCAGATTGACACCGACCAGGAGGAAGTGGCCCGTCTGATCGCTCGCTATGACTTTCTGGCGATGCCCGTGCTCCATCGTGAGGGCACGATTGCGGGAATCATCACCGTGGACGATATAGTAGACGTTCTCACGGAGGAGCAGACGGAGGACGCGTTCAAGCAAGGCGCAATCTCCGCCGAGCCCGGTGTCATCAATGCCCCGTACTTCTCCATTCCTATCTGGCGTGTCGTCAAGAGCCGCGTGGGCTGGCTCGTGCTGCTCTTCGTCGCGGAGACGGCCACAGGCGCGGTGCTTCGCCACTTCGAGAGCGAGCTGGCAAAAGTCGTGGCGCTGAGCTTTTTTGTTCCGCTGCTGATCGGTACAGGAGGCAACACCGGTGCACAGACAGTCTCCACCATTATCCGTGGTCTGGCACTGCGTGAGATTCGAGGTCGCGATGCAGGGCGCGTTCTGGTGCGTGAGCTGGCATCGGGTGTGCTGCTCGGTCTGCTTCTGGGAGCGATTGCCTTTGGCCGGGCGATGTGGTGGGGAAGTGGGGTGCAGCTCTCGCTGGTCGTTGCGCTGACGATTCTGGCGATCTGTACCTGGGCAAACACGATTGGCTCGATGATTCCGCTGGTCGCCAACAAGCTCAAAATAGACCCCGCCCTTGTCTCCGCGCCGCTGATCACGACTTTGGTGGATGCCACAGGACTTGTGATCTATCTAACCATTGCCCATTTGCTGCTCTCTCAGCTTCACTAGGTTACAATAGCCCCATGAGTCAAAACTACCAGGATCTTGGGGTGTACAGTGAGCTCGTAGACGCGGCGCAGCGCTCTCATCCGCTCTGGCCGGAGGCGCGACCTGGCAAGGCAACACAGAAAAAACTACGCGAGGCGCTGGCGTTCGCGCCAGGCGATGAGACACCGCACGATGTGCGCGTCGAGCGGGTCTGGGAGCGTGACGGTGTTCGTGGGGAACTTCTCTCCTGGTCGGTGGGCTACGGCCCGCGTACCGAGGCGTTTTATCTGCGCCCCTCTGGCACTGAGGGCAAGAGGCTGCCAGGCATTGTCGCACTGCATCACCACGGGGGCTTCAAGCTCTTCGGCAAGGAGCAGATCGCCGATGGGCCCGAGCCTGTCCCGGAGTCCGTGGCACCGTCGCGCACCCAATACTACGGGGGCCGGGCCTACGCCAACGCACTCGCAAAGCGTGGGTTTGCTGTGCTCGTCCCCGATGTTTTTCTCTGGGGAAGCCGCAAGTTCCCCCTGGAGACGATGACGGGCCTGCACCTGGGACGCGGCAAGAAGATGGCCCCTGAGGCAGATGCCGCGCAGCTCTATAACATTACGGCCAGCTTTCACGAGGAGCTTGTTGCCAAGTATGCCACGCTGCTCGGAATTAGCCTCGCGGGAGTCGTCAGCTATGAGGATAGAGTGGCGGCGAGCTATCTGGCGTCGCGCCCCGATGTGAATGCGCGTGCACTTGGCTGTGTCGGGCTCTCGGGCGGTGGCCTGCGAGCGGCGCTGCTTCAAGCCACCTGTGCGAAGATTCGGGCATCGGTGGTGGTCGGGATGATGAGTAGCTTCCCCGGACTCCTAGATCACAACGTTGTTAGCCACACCTGGCTTCTCTATCCCCACGCCTGGATGCACCACGGCGACTACCCGGATCTTGCCGCCTGTCGTGCTCCGTCGCCGCTTTTGGTGCAGTACGACGAAGCCGATCCGCTCTTTACGCTTGAGGGAATGCAGCAAGCAAGTGCACGCATCGCCAAACACTACGCCGCCGTGGGCAAGCCCGAAAACTATGTCAGGCAGTTCTATCCTGGCGGGCACAAGTTCGACCTGCCCATGCAGGAGGCTGCATTTGACTGGCTCGCGGCCCGGCTTGGATAGCTCGATGTCATCGGGAAATTGCCCTCCGAAAAGAAATATTAAAAAATTCTTGACATACCCTATAACTCTTTTGTACAATTGGCATAACCAAAGACAGATTGGCTAGGCCAATTCAGGAGGATGCTATGAAGCAGTCCCTTTCACCAGGCATCATTGTTGGAGCCATTGTCGGTCTGATTGCCGTTGTCGGTGTGATCTTCTTTTTCGCCACCCGCTCGCCCGCAGGTATTAACGAGGGCCAAGCCAGTGGAGGTGGGATTCCTCCAGAGATCCAGAAACAAATCCAGCAACAAATGAGCGGTGCTGGTGCAACAGCACCTGCGACCAACGGAGGACGACCTGCGGGTGCGCCGGGGGGAATGATGCCTCCCGGTGCGCCTGGTGGAATGATCGCTCCTCCTCCGGGAGCCAGTGGCATGGGAGGCCGCTAGGCGTTGATGAACCGCCCCGCTACCTACCGAATTATCGCGGACGCCATTCGGCAGACCTGGCTCACTCCCGAAGCCGTCCCGGGCGAGCGCTTACCCACGGAGCGCGCCCTAGAGACCCATTTCGGGGTGAGCCGCGCCACGATCTCGCGGGCACTGGCGGCGCTGGCGGCGGAGGGCCTCATCGAGACAAGGCGTGGCAGTGGTGCCTATGTCGCGGCGTGCTCCCTCACAAGCGAGCTCCAGATCATTGGCTTTATCGCGCCTCGTGCGGCGGGGAAAGGCGAGCTACAAAACCCCGTTCTCCACCGAATCTACAACGGTATCGAGCGGCGAGCGGCGGAGCTAGGCTACCAGGCCATTGCCGCAAGTGCTGAGTACAGTGTGACACACGAAACGGAGCTGATTGAGCAGCTTCGGCGGATGGGCGCCAAAGGCATGATTGTCTATCCTACCTACTTGCCAAAGCCACGCCACGAAGACGCCCGCGACCCTCTCGCACAAGGGGGGCGTGACTTCCCCCTGGTCTTGACCGATATCGGCTCCGAGAGCTGGAACCGCTCGATGGTGGTGATAGATAACTTCCGCCTCTGCCACGACCTGACAATGGGTCTCCTGAAGCGGGGACGAGAGCGGATACTCTTCATGCACACGAAGCCTTCGGGCCTCCACACCTCGGTGCAGGATCGCCAGCGCGGCTGGGAAGCAGCACTTCAGCGGGCAGGCAAGAGCATTCCACCAAGCTGGCGCGGCTGGCCCGATAAGTTTCCCGTTCGCGTCGGGGGGCTTTCGCAAACCGATGTTGAGTTGGTAGCCCAGCAAGTGCTGGCCTTAGATCCACGCCCCGATGCCATCATTGCCTGGGACGACCCCACGGCGATTCCGCTCATCCGCGCCCTCCAGAGTAAAGGAGTGGCTGTTCCAGCCGAGATTATTGTCGCCGGTTTCGACAACTACGAGGCAGGTAGGTATTTCTCGCCCGCCTTCCCGACAACACAACCCGACCTCGCTCGCATGGGTGAGGTTGCCGTAGACCTTCTGGATGAGGCCATCCGCGTCAAGGACATTCGTCCACGCACCGTGATGCTCTCGGCGGAAGTGGTCTGGCGAAAGGAGGTCAGCTAGGTTTAATCTATAGGCAGTGTTCTATCCGTCTCGCGTCTCTGTATTAGACGCATATAATTTCAGTGAAGGAATTTATGATGCAACGAAAAGCATTTACGTTAATTGAGCTACTTGTGGTGATCGCGATCATCGCGATTCTCGCCGCTATCTTGTTTCCTGTCTTCGCACAAGCCCGTGAAAAAGCTCGTCAGACGGCTTGTATCTCCAATCTCAAACAGATTGGCCTCTCGGTGCGGATGTACGCACAGGACTACGATGAAATCTACCCCATGGGCACCTATAACGGCCAGCGCAACTGGGAAGTCAACCCAGATGTCAATCCCTATCCGCCCAACAACCAGTGCCTCGATGCTCTGGGTGCCGCAGGGCAGCGGGGTTTCAACCCGGGAGATGGCGGTCTTAACTACACCGGCTGTGCCTACGGCGGCGAGTTCTACCGGCATCTGATGACGGTTCAGCTTTTCCCCTACACCAAGAACAAACAGATATGGTACTGTCCTTCCGATAAAAACCTTCGCTTCAGCGATGCCAACGCGCGAATTGGGAAGCAGTCCTACCAGTACTTCCCTAACTGGGTCTTCAATATCGGAGACTGGTGTGCCTCGGCAAGTCCCTTCCCCTGCGTTCGCTACCCGGATGGTCAGCGCCGTGACCTGAACTCTCAGCCCGTCAGCGAGCTCTCAGAGTGGTACTCCGAGCGCACTCTCTTCTCGGAGCGTGGCATGTTCGGCTGGGACGCCCCAGATGGCTATCCTAGTAAGAACAATAACTTTAACCACTCCACAGGCTTTAACATCTGCTACTTCGATGGGCATGTGAAGCACAATGTCTGGGGAAGCAAGTGGCGCACCACCCCCGCTTCCGGCTGGGACGCGAGCCGCGCTCCGCGGTAGCGAAGACAAACTCTCTGCACCCCACTCTCGAGACAGAAAGTGGGGCTTTTTATTTTCGCCAGTGGCTTGGGGGCACACCTAGAACACGCTTGAAGGCAGTCGAGAATGCGAACGGGTTGGCGTAGCCAACAGCGCGAGCGACTTGCTCGATATTGGCCTCCGTGGAGAGTAGCAGCGCTCCCGCGTGGCGCATGCGCAGCAGTGTCACTTGCTCCAGCGGGCTGTTTCCTGTCTCGTGCTGACAGACCACGCGTAGCTGTCCTTCCGAGAGGTAGGCAAGAGCGGCGAGCTCAGGGGCAGTCCAGAGATGGGCGAGGTTGCTCTCCACCGCATCCCAGACACGGCGCAAGCGCTCAGGGCGAGCACCGCCACGCAGCAAGCGTCGCGCTTGCAGGAGCGTCAGCTCCGCCCAGACCGCCAGATGCGCCGCCTCCGCCGCCGCCCGCGACTCACGCCAGAGCCCAAGAATGGCATCGCGCAGAGGCTCGGGGTCGGCGCTTACCAGGCTGGAGTGCTCGGGCCAGGGTAGCTCGGCGGCGGGGGTGAAAATTACCCAGGCAAACTCCCAGGGCAGCTCGGGATAGCGTGGGCGAAAGGCGTGCGGGACACTTGGCGGCGAGAGGTAGGCCATCCCCGAAGGCACCGGGAGCCACTCGCCCCTCACCAACGCCAGTCCCTCGCCGCTGTAGCTCACTAGAAGCTGTCCCTGTTGCCAGCGCGTACGCACCATCTGATAGGGCACAAATGCCTCCGAGAGGCCCGCGACACGCAGGCCGCGCGAGACCATCGCGGGACCGGCGGGGCGGTGGGTAATCCGCTCCCGCGTGCGCTCCCCGATAATGCCCGTGTCGGTCAGCTCTGCGGCGGTTTGGCGAAGGTCATCCTGCGTTTCACTCATGGCGATACGATATACTTTCGTTGTACCATACGCTGATTCACAAAGGCTAAGGAACCCATGCGGAAACAATTCTTGGGAGTAATCGGTGCGCTCGGACTGGCGGCAATGGCAGCAGGGCAGCCGCAGGCGCCGCAAAAACTGACGGCAGAACAGACGACCTTCTTCGAGTCTAAAGTGCGGCCTCTCGTGCTGGCAAAGTGCGAGGGCTGTCACGGGGAAGCCGTCGCCTCAGGGGGCTTACGGCTCGATAAGCCGCTGGTGGCAAGTAAGCTCGCCGTCGTGATGCAGCGCATTAAGGGTGAGGGCGGCAAGCCGCAGATGCCGTTTAATACCATCCCTCTAACTCCTAGTGAAGTCGCCGTGATGGCGGACTGGACGAAGCAAGGCGGCTACTGGCCCGCTCCACAAACGGGTGGTGTCGGGGGGATGCTCTTTGAGATGGGCAAGACCCACTGGGCCTTCCAGCCCGTGAAGAATGCCGCGCCTCCCAAAGTGGCCAATACGGCCTGGGTGCGCAACCCGATTGATGCGTTTGTGCTGTCCCAGCTGGAGAAGAAAAATCTTAAGCCAAGCCCCACCGCCACACGTCGCGAGCTGATCCGTCGCGTGAGCTACGACCTAACGGGGCTGCCGCCCACCCCCGAGGAAGTGGCAGCCTTTGAGACCGATAAAGCGCCCGACGCCTACGAAAAACTCGTGGACAGATTGCTCGCCTCACCACACTATGGCGAAAAATCAGGGCGGCAGTGGCTGGATCTGATGCGCTACGCCGAGACGAACTCCTACGAGCGCGACAACCCCAAGCCCAATGTCTGGCGCTACCGCGACTATGTGATCCGTAGCTTCAACGCCGACAAGCCCTACGATAGGTTCGTCAAAGAGCAGCTCGCGGGCGATGAGCTTGAGGGGGGCGGCAACGACGGCTTGCTTGCCACGGGCTTCTATCGCCTGGGGATCTGGGACGACGAGCCGACCGATAGAGAGCAAGCACGCTACGATGGTTTAGATGACATTGTCACCACTGTCGGGCAGACTTTTATGGGCCTGACCTTTGACTGTGCTCGTTGTCATAACCATAAAATAGACCCGATTCTGCAAAAAGACTACTATAAATTAGTCAGCTTCTTCAATGGGGTCAACCACTTCCGCAACGGTGGCCCTACCGATGAGAGGCCGATCTTTGAGAACGAAGCGCAGCGCTCGGATTATCTAAAACGCATTGACGAGAAAAAGCAAAAACTCGACACGCTTCAGCTTCAGCTCAAGGAACTCGAAAATGCTGTGCCGAGCGCGGATCCCAGTACGGCCAGCGATCTGGAGGATCTGACCTACAAGTACTACCGCGATACGTTTGAGAAGCTCCCGAACTTTGACACACTCAAGGCGGAGCGCAGCGGGCCGGTGCCCAGCAGACGCTTCGATATCACGCTCCGTGATCGCGACAACGCCATCGGGTTTGTCTTTGAGGGAGTGATTGTCGTCCCGAAAGACGGGCGCTACACGTTTTTCTTAGACTCCGACGACGGCTCGCGTTTAGTGGTCAATGGGATGGAGCTCATCAAGCACGATGGGATTCATGGCCAGGGACAGGAGCAGAGCAAGGCCGTCAAGCTGGAGGCGGGCCGCGTTCCGATACGCTTGGAGTACTTCCAGAATCAGTTTGGCATTGGCCTTGCGGTCTCCTGGTCAGGGCCAGGGCAGGGACTCAGAGCGCCCCGCCGCCTGCTCTCAACCAATGCCAGCAATGGCCCCGAGGGACAGGCTAGTGTCGCATCCGCAAGCCCGGAGTCTGCCCGTCTCAAAAAACAGCTAGAGGATCTTAAAAACCAGCCGGTTGACGTGAACCGTGCGCTTTGCATCACGGAGCTGAACCAGCCTATCGAGACCTTTGTCTTGCTCCGTGGCTCGGCGGCGGCCCCCGCCGACAAAGTCGTGCCCGGCTGGCCGGAGATTCTGGGCGGCGGTGATGCCAAGCTCCCCACCGAGCGGGTTGCTGTCGTTCCCTCCACGGGCGAGCCGATCAAAGGCGGACGACCGAGCTTTCCCCCCGCGGAGCTGAGTGAGAGTAGCTCAGGCCGCCGCCTGACACTGGCTAACTGGATCGCCAGCCCGGATAATAAGCTCACGGGCCGGGTAATGGCCAATCGTGTCTGGCAGGGGCACTTTGGGCGTGGGATTGTCCGCTCCTCCAGCAACTTCGGCCTCGGCGGCGACTCCCCCACGCACTCGGAGCTGCTCGACTATCTAGCCTCAAAATTTACCCATGAGCTCGGCTGGTCGGTCAAGAAGATCCACAAGCTGATTCTGATGAGCAACACCTACAAGCAAAGCTCACGGAGTAATCCCGTCGCACTTAAAGCCGACCCGCAGAACAATCTTTTCTGGCGCACTGACATGCGCCGCTTAACCGCAGAGGAGCTGCGCGACTCCGTACTCGCGGTCTGTGGCAACCTGAACCCTAAGCTCTACGGGCCGTCGGTCTACCCCGATATTCCCGCCGAGGTGCTGCATGGCCAGTCCGTGCCCGGCAAGGACTGGTACCCGGATCGGATGACGCCCGAGGACAAAGCCCGGCGCAGCGTCTATATCTTTGTGAAGCGCTCGCTGATCTTCCCTCTCATGGATGGTTTCGACGCAGCAGAGACAGACCGCACCACGCCTACCCGCTTCTCCAGCACTCAGCCGACCCAGGCACTTACCACGCTCAATGGGAAGTTCTTCCATGATCAGGCAAAGATTCTAGCGACACGCCTGGAGACCGAAAGCGGCGGCAATCTCGACAAATTTGTCGCCCGTGGCCTCACGCTCGCCCTCCAGCGTCCGGCGACTCCCACCGAGGTCGCCCGTGGCCTCAAGCTGATGAAGACGCTGGAGAGCCAGAAAATGTCAATCGAGCAAGCAAAAGCGACTTTCTGCCTGCTCACGCTCAACCTCAACGAGTTTATGTATCTGGACTGAAATAATATGCAACGTAAGCCCGTGATCCCCGACTCGGTCAGTAGCTTTTACGACTACTTTGATCTCAAAGCGCCCGTCCGCGATATTCTGCAAGTCCTAGGCTACGGCTATCAGATCGAACAACTTGTGCTGCCTCAAAGTGTCATCGAGGGAGACTGGGTAGCAGCGCTCCAGGAACGGCTTGGCCAGCTGATGACCCATATTCCCATGGACAATGAGGCGACCAAGCGGGAGTTTCTCATCGCTCCTATTCTCTCGGAGCTAGCACTTCGATCCAATGTTCTCGTGCAGGTTGAGTTTGCCATTGATGTCAGTACACGTCTCAAGGGAAGCCTCGATTACTTGCTCACTGCGGGCGAGAATTTAGTCATTGTCGAGGCCAAGCAGGGAGATATGCCCCGCGGGATGCGCCAGCTTGCCGCCGAGCTTGTAGCCGTTGACCAATGGACGGAGTCCGAGTCCCCCACACTCTACGGTGCTCTCTCCGTCGGCGATGCCTGGCGCTTTGCGATGCTGGAGCGTCCAAGTAAAGTCCTCCACGAGGACATCAAGTTATTTGCCATCCCTAATGATCTCAGTGAGCTGATGAGCACTCTCAATGCCATCCTAGCGGGAACGAAAAAGTAAAACAACATGAACAATCATTTTTGTAAGCGAACACGACGAGAGTTTTTATGGGAAGCGGGTGCTAAGTTCACCGGCCTCGCCATGACGGGCCTGCTCACTAAAGATGGCTTTTTCAACACCCCTGCTAATGCGCAGGCTTCCCCTGCGAGCGGGGGGCAGGGGGTGCTGGGAAATCCACTCGCTCCCAAGCCACCAATGTTCCCCACCAAAGCCAAGTCCGTGATCTTTCTCTTCATGTACGGCGGCCCCAGCCATATAGACACGTTTGACTATAAGCCCACGATGTACGGGCGCGATGGTCAGACTATCGAGGTCAAGACGTTTGGACGTGGCGGCAAGCGTAACCAGGGCCGCCTGATCGAACCCAAGTGGAAGTTTAAGCAATACGGCAAGTCCGGCAAGTGGATATCGGATTTATTTCCTAACGTCGGAAACTGCGTGGACGACATGGCGTTTATCCACTCCATGACGGCAGACTCTCCGATTCACGGCTCGGCGATGCTCCAGATGAACTCGGGCAAGATTCTCTCAGGCGCACCGTGTCTGGGCTCCTGGGTAAACTACGGCCTTGGGTCGGTCAATGAGAACCTGCCGGGCTTTGTGGTGATGCTGGATCAGTCCGGCGGCCCGATCTCAGGCGCAAAAAACTGGAGCAGTGGCTACATGCCCGCTAGCTACCAGGGAACCGTGCTGCGCCCTGTGGGCACGCCGATTCTGGATCTCGCGCGGCCTGCGGAGCTCTCACAAGATGCTCAGCGCCAGCTCCTAGACACGCTTCAGGAGTACAACCACGAGCATCTGACGCCCCGTGCGGACAACTCGAATCTGGCGGCTCGGATCGCCAGCTACGAGCTTGCCTACAAGATGCAGTCCAACGCGCCCGAGGCGGTGGATGTGGACAGCGAGCCCGAGCATATCAAGAAACTCTACGGCCTCGATGATCCTAAGACAGCAGATTTTGCGCGTAAGATGATCCTGACGCGGCGCTTGGTTGAGAAAGGCGTGCGCTTTATCCAGGTCTACTCCGGCGGCAGCCACAACGACGCGAACTGGGATGCGCACGGCGATTTAATGTTCAACCACACGCTCCATGCGGGCCGCACGGACAAGCCCATCGCGGCGCTGATGCAAGACCTGAAGCAGCGCGGTTTACTCGACTCGACGCTGATTATCTGGGGCGGGGAGTTTGGTCGTCAGCCCGTCGCGGAGTACGCGGCGGGCACGGGGCGCGACCACAATGCCTACGGTTTCACAATGTGGATGGCCGGTGGCGGCGTGAAAGGTGGCGTGAGTGTCGGTGCCACCGATGAGCTAGGCAGCCGCGCGGTGGATAGTCCGTTTCATGTCAAAAGCCTGCACGCCACCGCGCTCCAGCTCATGGGCCTCGAACCCAACAAGCTGAGCTATTTCTACGGCGGCTTAGACCAGAAGCTTGTCGGAGTGGAGCATGTTGAGCCCATCAAAGAGATTATCGCCTGATTTGTCCTACAGTAGAACCGCCCACAGAACGTGGGCGTCAGAAAGCCTGCGGCTGTAAAGTCGCTCCGCGACTCGGGAGTTTACCCGGGAGTTTCGAGTCGCTTAAAACTACTGCCGCGAAAAACTCTGATCCCACAAGTTGAGTACGGCCACGCTGCCGTCGGCCTTGAGGGTGAAGACGATGTCTAAGTTCGCAAAGCCAAGTTGCTCGGTGTCGGTGACAAAGGTGTCGTGGTGCCAGTGCTTGAGCGGTGCATCGAAGGCTTCCCAGGTGAGGTAGAGTTTGCCACTCTCTTCGCGCACGATTGCGGTGCCGTAGCCAGGATCGGTATAGGTACCCGCATAGCTTGCCAATAGTAGCGATGGTTTGGTATTCTTGTGGCGCTTCTCGGCCTTGGCTTTCTTATCGGTACGCGCTTTCTCGGTGTCTTTCTTTGCTTGAAGCTGAAAAATACGGTTCCAGTTCTTCCCGCCTTTCACGCCGAGCAGAAGATCCAAGAGGCTGTTGCGGACGATCTCAGGCAGGTAGCTGGCCATGTTCACGAGCACGACAAAGGCAACTCCCGCGCGGGGGCAGACAACCAAGTGGCTACGGAAGCCATCTATCGCGCCGCCGTGGGAGAGCACCAGCTGCCCCTGCCAGTCGTAGCGGCTCCAGCCAAGCGTGTAGGTCTGGTGCATCCGGTCGGGGTAGAGCTCGCGGGTGAGGTCATCCAACGGGACGATCATCTGTGGAGTATGCGTCTCGGCGAGGCTTTTCTGGCTCACGGGCGTCCCCTCGCCCCCCCCAGAGAGCTGGAACTTTAGCCAGTTTTCGAGCTCCCCTACACTGGCATTGATACAACCCGCCGGGCCGACATTAAAGAAGTCTAGTGGGGCGTCCAGGGCGACGACTTTCCCCTTCTTTTTCTGGTGCGGCCAGGCATGGTTCTGTGTCGGCACCAGGCCTGGCCCCGAAAACGTCACCGAGTGCAGGCCCAGTGGCTCCAGCAAGCGCATCTTGAGATAGGTCTCGAAGGGCATCCCCGCCGCCGCCGCCGCCGCTTCTCCCGCCGCGGCAAAGCACAGATTGCTGTACTGGTAGAGCCCTCGGTAGCTCGCCGTGGGCTTTAGAAAGGCCATTCGGGCCAGAATCTCGCTGCGCTGTAAGTTCGTGCGGTACCAGAGCGAATCGTGGCGCGGCAGGCCGGTGCGGTGGGAGAGGAGATCGCGGATCGTCACATTGGCGTCGGCGGTGGAATCAAGTAGTCGGAATCCGGGCAGGTGCTTGCGCACGGGATCGTCCCACGCCAGCTTGCCGTCGTCCACTAAACATGCGCACGCCGTCGCGGTGAAAGCTTTGGTGACACTCGCGATCGGGAAAAGTGTCTCCGGGGATACTCTCTCGTCCCCACCGAGTTTCTTCACGCCGTAGCCCTGCACATAGCTTCCTTCAGGTGTCACCACCGCAATAGCGGCTCCCGGCGCTCCAACTATTTTCATGGCGCGTGTCACAATTGCATCAAGACGAGTGGTGTTCATGAGGGCATTGTACCTGTGGATTTGTCCGGGTGGGAACGCGCGGGTAGGCAGGAAAAAGCCCTTGCTCTGTCGAAGCGGAAGGTATGCTGGCTGCGTTTCTCTGTCTTTTGTTTGCCGATCCCATCTCCTACCGGCTCAGCTTGGCGGATGGGACACGTACCACAGCACGTCTGACCCTGCCGACGACACCGGAGGGAGCGGTGCTGGTGGAGTCTGACGACACACGCTCGGTCTTCCGGCCTTACGCAGTGAGTGGCGCGACCGCGACCGTGGTGGGGAAACTCTCACGCTGGGAGGCCCTGCCCACTAAAGGCGGCTGGCTGCTCCAACGTCCTCGGGGTGGTGCCCTGCCACTGGATGCGCCACTACTGACATTTCATGATCTGCGCCTGTTTTTAGGCAAGCGGATCGCCGAGCAGGGGAGCAAGCCCCTGCGCTTCTGGCAGCTCGGCTATGCGAGCGAGCGGCCCGGGCTGGACCGGGTAGATCTGACGCCTTACGGAACAGAATCGGTTTCTGTCGGGGGAAAGCGGGTGATTGCCCGCCGCTACCGTGCAAGCATCAAGCTCTGGCTTAATGGAAAGACACAGCGCAGTACGCTCTACCTGGGGCCATCGGGAGAGCTTCTTCGTGCGGATCCGCCCTTTGTGAGCGCACCGCTGCGCGCCGCCTCGCTTCTGGCCAAAAATGCCGAGGGGGTTCTGACCATTACCTACCGCCAGCCGGGCTACTCTCTGCGTGCGGAGCCAACCGACACGGGCTATCAGATCAAGGCACTGGTAGAAGGGCACACCGTCGCGGGCAGTGTGCTCACGGATAAGACCGGCAAGCCACTGCGTATCGAGAACGACTTCCCTGGAAAGCCCTTTGTGGGGATCAGTGAGCCAGAAGGCTTGAGCTGGACCCTGGACGCGCCGCAGATCTCACGAACGGTTTTGCCCGACGAGGAGGATCTGCCGCTCTTTCCTGCCCAGCTCTTTGCCACGGCGCTCTGGGAGAAAGCGTTCTCCACAGTGGGGGTGCAGCATTCCGGGGTCTTGATGCTTCTGCACGATGGCCTCCCCGACGAAGTGACAATTGAGCGCCTCGCCGATCCGGCCATTGGGCTGCGTCGCTACCGCTTCACGGGCGAGACTTTCAAAGCCGACCTCATCACCGATGGTACCCGGCTACATCTGCTACGCCTCGCTGATGGGAGCCAGATTATTGCGAGTGATGGAGAAGGGCTTCTGAGTGGCGTGCCCGCCCTCACTTGGCTGTGACTCTATTTTTTTGGCTTTTAGGGACTTTTGGCACGGCACTTGCCTAGAGAAGTAAATGAAGAGATTTCTCGTTATGTTTGGTGTGACGAGAGAGCAAAAAAGTGGCCCGGGCAGGATAACCTGCCCGGGCCATTTTGATTTTTCAATTTTTCAATTTACAGAGGGATGAGCAGATAATCGGAGTAGACAGATTCGTTACTGCAGAGAATCAGCCCGTTGTCGCTCACATCCTCACCTATAATGATTAAGGTCGTCCCGAGTGGCACCAGATTATTGAGGTTCTGCACGATCCCGTTACGCCAGCGGAGCGCGAACTCAACGGAGCCACTGGCGACGGCGCAGCCAACGACTAAGTCATTGTCGGCGATATTAGTGCCGATGGCATAGCTCATTCCCTCAGGGGTAGGCAGTGCAACGACGGTGGCTCCCGTGGCGATTCCCATACTGGTCTTGCCTGAGGCACTCCCATAACAGGTTCCCAGTACCGAGCCTTTGGAGTTGATTTTCTCCGCCTGGAAGCTGGTAAAGCCTGCGGGAGGGAGCAAGAGCGAGATCGCTGAGTTCTGGTAGCGGTACCCCCGGTTGTACAGATCCAAGAGGGATCGTCCTACAACCGTGCCCGCGGCGTTGATGCCCTGCGCGGTGGACTGTCCGAACAGCGGAAGCCGGGTGAGGGTGGTGCCCTGAGCAAGCAGCGAGTAATTGACACTCCCTTCCGTGCCATAGCCCACAACCTGCTTGGTGTCGCTGAGATCCAGCGCCCCACGGAAATCGGAGGACAGTGTGGTGTAGATACCGTTCTCCCAGAGAAAGAACACGGCTGTTGTGGCGTTGGTGGCGTGGCCGAGAATTACCCCCGCGTTGTTGATCGCATCCATGAAGGTCTCGGTCATACCAGGGTAGGGGTCTATCGGGGCAAAGTCGCCGCCACTTTGGTCGGGGCGGAGCTTCCAGAGAAAGGGATAGCGCGAGGTGCCGCTGCGGAGATTACCCGTTACCCAGCCCTGGTTATTAACCGCCATCACGTCCATTCCCCCAGCCGTTTCAGGCTTGAAGATAGGCACGACTTTATACTCAATATCCGGGGAGACGGTGAGAGCTTCTTGAGCAGAGCGCCCCGACTCCTCATCGGTGGCCGTGACAAACGTCGTGCCCGCATTTCGTCCCTCAAGCTCGTAGCCGCTGGGGAGGATACGCGCGATATTGGGTTTCAAGGAGGTGAACTTCCAGCGTGTTGGGCTGGTGAGGACAAGGCTTCCAGCGCCATCACGTGCCCGCAGGCTCAGTGTCGCGATCTGCCCGATTTTTAAGGGATTGGGCGTGGCGACAAGCTCCACCTCGGTGATCGTGCTCTGCATCGTGAGCGAGAGGGTGGTATTTTCGTTGAGGCGGATCACGAGCTCCCCGGCACCACGGGCAAGGCTGACACCAGTTCCATTGCTTTCGGGATAGGCGCTGGCAACCACACCCAGGGTGCCTGTGGGGAGTGCTGGGAAATTGACCGTCGAGGTATTTCCCTCAGCGGGGCGCGCCACGATCTGTGTGGCACGGAGGGTATTTGTGCTGTCGCGCACCTGAACCTTGATGCTATTGGCCATGAGGGGAATCAGGCGACCGGGGGCGCTCCGTTCCGGCCAGAGGATGGTAAAGCGTGCACTCCCTTGGGTGGCACCCGACGTTATCGAAAGGGGCGTTGACGAGTGCCCGCCGCAGCCTGCCAGACTGAGAAGTGGAAGGCTACAGTAAAAAAACAAAGTGAGTCGCGAGGTAGGTTTCATTGGACAATCACCGTTCCTGAGCCCGACCCCACGGTCACGGTCGCGCGGTCTGATTTTGTGGGGTCTACCTGGCTCGTGACCACCACATGGTAGGTACCCGCAACCCCCGGAGCGGTGTAGAGCCCAGCCTCCGTAATCGTGCCTCCCTGTGGCTCCTCCACACTCACACTCCAGGTAGCCGTGGTATTGCCCGTGCCCGTTACTAAAACGGAGAAGGCAAGCTTCTCCGAGAGTGTCAGCGTGGGCAATTTGGGGGTGATGGTTACCTGGAGCGGGGCATCAACGACAACGCTCTGGGCACTACTGAGAACACCGTCCACGGACAGACGCAAGAGAACAACTCCGGCGGCAGCTCCCTGAAGACGGTGATCCGACGTAATCAGAGCCCGGCTGCTACTGGCACTGTCCGCGAAGGAGAGAAATGCTGAGCCGGGCGACAGCGCGACGAGTGCGCCGTTACTGTCGTGCGCTCTAAAGACAATCTCGGTGGGGATGCCGAGCTTGACATGCTGGTTGGGCTCAATAGACACCACGGAGACCATATTGGCAACGGTCACACTGCCGGTCAGCGCTCCTCCTGGCTCCAGGCTCAGGGTGCCACTCGCCTGGCCCAGCACCGGGCCACTCTGGTTGCTGTCGCTGTAGAAAGCGGCGGAGAACGCCTGAGCACCTGGGGGAAGGGGCGCGCTTGACTCTAGAATCTCGGTGTAGCTCTCCGTACGCGCGGCGCGATCCGCCTTGAGCTCCAGGCCATTGCCCACCACGATCCGGACGGAGCGAGCCGACGAGGGAGAAGTGAGGAGTGCCTCCGCACGGGAACGGGCGCTCCACTGAACCTGGAGACGGACACGGGTGAGTGCGGGAGCGGGGGAAG
Organism: Armatimonas sp.; assembly: GCF_043757465.1. GTDB lineage: Bacteria > Armatimonadota > Armatimonadia > Armatimonadales > Armatimonadaceae > Armatimonas. The sequence continues at coordinate 15,617 of NZ_JAYVPL010000143.1, read as the reverse complement.
GGGTGGGGGCAGGGGGCTCGGCACTCCCTCCCCCACAGCCTATCAGAGAAGCACCGCCTCCCAGCAGGACGACTGCGGCGACGAATAACAGCGTGTGGCGCATCACATGACTCCTGAAATCTCTCCCGTATCGGAGAGGTGCATATCCAGCGCGGCGGGGCGCTTGGGCAGGCCGGGCATGGTGAGTAGTGCTCCGGCGTAGACCACCACAAAGCCCGCGCCCGCCGAGAGCTTGGCATCACGAATCGTGAGCGTGTGCCCGGTCGGAGCCGCGAGCTTGGTGGGATCGTCGCTGAATGAGTACTGGGTCTTGGCGATACAGACAGGCAGGTTCCCAAAGCCCCGCTTCGTGAGATAGCCCAGCCGGGTCTTTGCTGCCGGGAGAAACTCCACGCCGTCGGCGCGGTAGATTTCTCTTGCGACCGTCTCGATCTTCTTGCGCAGGGGCATCGCATCGGGGTAGAGCGGCGCAAAATTCGCTTTCTCGCTCGCCAGTGTCTCCTTTACCAGCCGCGCCAGTGCCTCGCCGCCCTCGCCCCCTGCGCCAAAGACATCCGACAACGCGACTTTGAGGCCGTGCGCCTCGCAGAGCCGCGCGAGTGCCTCTTCCTCCGCCACCGTGTCCGTCGGGAATCTATTGATCGCAACGACAACCGGGAGTCCAAACTTTTTGAGGTTCTCCGCATGCCGCGCGAGATTTGAGAAACCCGCTTGAAGGGCGGGTAAGTTCTCCGCCTTGAGACTGTCCAGTGCTACGCCGCCGTGCATCTTTAGCGCCCGGAGTGTGGCGACCAGCACGACCATATCGGGAGCGAGCCCGGCCTGGCGCATCTTGATGTCTAAGAACTTCTCCGCCCCTAGATCGGCTCCAAACCCCGCCTCTGTCACGCACACGTCACCGAGTGCCAGCGCTAGCCGGGTGGCGATCACGGAGTTGCAGCCGTGGGCGATGTTGGCAAACGGGCCGCCATGCACAATCACCGGGTTACCCTCAATGGTCTGCACTAAGTTGGGCTTGAGCGCGTCTTTGAGCAGAACCGCCATCCCCCCCTCGGCCTGGATGTCTGCCACCGTCACCGGCTCGTTGTCATCGTCTGCACCTACCACAATCCGCGCTAAACGCACTTTTAAGTCCGCGTAGCCCTCGGAAAGGCACAGAGTGGCCATCACTTCACTGGCTGCTGTAATTTCCACGCCCGTCTCGCGGGGAACCCCCTCACTCTTGCCACCCAGCCCGGTGATGATATTGCGCAAGGCACGGTCGTTCATATCTAAGCAGCGCTGGAAGCTGATGGCGCGCGGATTGAGGCGTTTCGCATTGCCTGCCAGCAGGTAGTTATCAATCATCGCCGCCAGTAAATTATTAGCTGCCGTGATGGCGTGCATGTCTCCTGTGAAGTGCAGATTAATGGCATCACTTGGCTCGATACGTGCCTTTCCGCCGCCCGTTGCTCCGCCCTTCACGCCAAAAACTGGCCCCAGCGACGGTTCCCGGAGCGCGGCGACAGCCTTCACCCCGATGCGATTAAGGCCCATGGTCAGGCCAATGGTTGTGGTGGTCTTTCCCTCGCCCGCTGGGGTGGGCGTTATGGCCGTGACGAGCACTAATTTTCCCTGTGGGCCACTCTTGCGTCTCTCCAGTACACTCAGTGGCAGCTTGGCAATTTGGTGGCCGTAGGGCTCAAACTCATCGCTCTCAAGGCCAAGGCGCTGAGCGATCTCAGAAATCGGTTGCATGGGAGTATTTTACCTGATGCCTGCTCAAGGTAAAATGCACGTATGCGTCCTCGAATTGTCGTGGTTGGTAGCTCCAATACTGATCTGGTTGTCGCTGTCCCGCAGATCCCCGCGCCGGGCCAGACGGTTCTTGGGGGTACGCTTCAGACGATTCCAGGGGGAAAGGGCGCGAATCAGGCCGTCGCTGCGGCGCGGCTAGGGGGAGACGTTCGCTTTATCGCACGACTGGGCGATGATGCCTATGGGGCGGCGGCGCGGGCAAACTTCGCAGCTGAGGGACTCGACACGCACTTTGTTTTGACGACACCGGGCGTTGCCTCGGGGGTCGCACTGATTGCGGTAGAGAGCACGACGGGGGAGAATAGCATCGTGGTTGCGCCTGGAGCAAATGCAAAGCTCCGTGCTGCCGATATTGCGGCCGCAAGCCCGGCTTTTGACAAAGCTGCTGTGATTGTGATCTCGCTAGAAATCCCCGATGATGCGGTTTTTGCCGCCGTGGAGGCAGGCCATGCGCGGGGGATTCCGGTGCTCCTCAACCCCGCTCCCGCACGCCACTTGCCCGGAGACATCCTCCGAAAACTCGCCGTCCTAACCCCCAACCAGAGCGAGCTGGCGCAGCTGGGTGGCAGCGAAGCACTTCTGGCACAAGGAGTCGCCGCGCTCGTCACGACCCTGGGAGCCCAAGGCGCACGCCTTGAGCAGCTCAATGCTCCTACGGAGCACTTCCCTGCGCCTGTTGTGACAGCTCTGGACACGGTTGCCGCCGGAGACTGCTTCACAGGAGCGCTCGCTGTCGAGCTGGCACGCGGCCAGTCCCTTCCCGCCGCGATCCGCTTTGCCTGCGCCGCTGCCGCCCTCAAAGTCACGCGCATAGGCGCACAGCCTGGCCTGCCGTACCGCGACGAGGTACTCGACGTCTTATGAGCTACACTCTTTCCTACCATGTCCACCACAACCACACGCCAGACCGTCCGGTCACCGTTCAGGCGACACCTGAGCAAGTTCAGTCTCTGGTAGACAATGGCTATCTGGTAATTGAGCGACTCTTTACAGGCGAGGCACTGGAGCGGCTTCGGGAGGCGATTCTGGAAGTCGCCGCGCAGGAGGGACATGTCGCACGCTCGGGGCGCGAGTGGGGCGGGGTTTTCCTGCGGCACTTAATGGAAAAACACCCCGCATTCCTAGAGCTGTTTCGGCTGGAGCCCTGCCTCTCGATTGCGCGGGCGACGCTGGGGCCACAGGTGCAAGTGCTCCCGATGACAGGCCGTATCGCGTGGCCCGACGAGCAAGGTCAGGCCACTCCTTGGCACCTCCATCAGCGGGTTGTGCCCTCGCCGCGCCCGGCGTTTTTCTGCCTGCCTCATGTGATTGATGCCCTGATCTATCTCGATGATCTGGACGAAGCGAGTGGCCCCGTCTGTGTGGTGCCAGGCTCGCACCGCTGGGAGGATCGGGAGTTTCCCGGCGGCCCCCACGATGATATCGAAGGTCAAGTGGCACTGAGCGTCCCAGCGGGCAGTGTGGTGATGATTCACGGGAATCTCTGGCACCGAGGGCTTCCCACGACGCCACAAGGGACAATCCGGCGGCTGCTGATCCTGCCCTACACACACCCCTGGATACAGCTTCCCACTTTTGGAGACCGCCCCCAAAACGGCCTGATGCGCCCGCTTTTTGAGTCTCCTGATCAAGAAACGCGCGAGCTACTGGGGATCCCTGAAGGAATCTACTGATGAATCTACTGGTGATGGTCTCTCTCAGAATTTGCCTCTGCACAACGGATGCAGACAGGGTACAATTTCGCAAAGGAACTTGAATCCGTATGAAACGATGCGTACTGTCCTGTTTTGCTCTCATTGGTGTTAGCGGCGTGACGACGCTTGCCCGTGCACAGGAGCCGGTTAAGCCTGCGTTTGGGCACTCGATGCAGGGTGAGGCGTTCAATGAAGGGCCGCGTCAGAAGGCCGTGCTGATGAAAGGTATCCCGAAGATTGAGTTCCCCACCAGCACGAAAAACAAGCAGGCACAGAAGTTCTTCGAGCAGGGCGTGGCGCAAGTTCATGCCTACTGGTACTTTGAGGCCGAGCGCTCGTTTCGTCAGGCCGCCGATCTCGACCCCGAGTTCGCCATGGCCTACTGGGGCATGGCCCGCGCCAATGTGAATAATAGAACCCGTGCCAAAGGGTTCGCCCAGAAAGCCAAAGAGAAGCAAGGCAGTGCCAACCCGCGTGAGCAGGGCTACATAGACGCCATCAATTTCTTTGGAAACAATAAAAACGACGAGTATATAGCAACCCTTCGTAAGCTGGTCGCGGACTATCCACTCGATATCGAGGCTACGGCGCAGCTTGCCCATGAGCTGCAAGAGCGTGCGTTCGACAAGCCACGCCAGGACGAAGTGGAGCGACTGACCCAAGAGGTCCTCGCCGTCAACCCCATGCACCCGATCCACCACTACAGAATCCACCTCTGGGATAAGCCAAACAACCAGAACGCCCTCGACTCCGCGCATAAGTCCGGGCTCGCGGAGCAGGCTAGCGCTCACATGTGGCACATGGAAGGCCATATCTACACCCAGCTCAAGCGCTACGGCGATGCCGCCGTCTCGCAAGAAGCGTCGGCGCGGGTGGATCATGCGCACATGGGCCGTGTGCAGATCATCCCCGACCAGATCTTTAACTACGCCCATAACAACCAGTGGCTTTCCGAGAGCTTTGAGTTCACCGGGCAGCCGCAAAAAGCGCTGGAAGTGGCGCGTAACTTAGTGGCCAACCCACGCCATCCCAAATACAACACGCTGGCTGGGTTCTCTGGCAGCGCCAGCCAGGGCTTTCCACGTCTGCTCGAAACCCTGGAGCGCTACGAGCTCTGGGAGGCGGCGCTCAGTGAGAAGTTCGAGAGCATTTCCAGTAAGCCCGAGTGGGAGCGCAACCGCCTGCGCCTGCTCGGCTGCGCCGCCTACGCCACGGGCAAGCGTGCCCTGGGACAAGCCTATCTCGACGAGCTTGCCAAGCTTAAAGACAGTGAGAAAGCTATCGCCGCTGTGAAGTGCTACGCCGCGCTGGGTGAGAACAACTCTGCCGATGCCAGCAAGCAGCTCGACGCGGCGGGGCTCCCCAAAGAGCGTGAGGCGCTGCTTCGCCTCCAGCTCGGTGAGCTAGACAAGGCGCTGACGCTCGCCCGCGACGCGGCAAAGAGTCGCCCCAATCAGGTGCTTCCGCAGGCCACACTCGTGCGTGTTCTCCACGCTAGTGGAAAGCTCGACGAAACCAAGAGCGAGCTGGAAAAACTGCGCCCCCTCGCTGCTCGTGCTGAGCTGGATACCCCACTGCTCGCCGTCCTTGGCTCTGTCGCACAGCAGTGTGGCACACCTGGCGACTGGCGCGGTGCCCCGCCCGCCGACCCGCTCGCTCTGTCCCGGCCCAAGATCGAGAGCCTTGGCCCGCTCTCCTGGGTTGCGCCCATGGCACCGAGCCTCTCGCTCAAAGACGGCAACGGCAAGAAGATCTCCCTGAAAGACTACGCGGGGAAGCCTGTCATCGTGCTCTTCTTCCTCGGAGCCGCCTGCGAGCGCTGTATGGAGCAGATCAACGCTTTCTCAACTGAGGCGGACGCTTTTCGGAAGGCGGGTTTTGAAATTATTGCTGTCAGCCCGGATCCCACAAGCGAAGTCAAGAAGATGAAGCCCTTCCCCTTCCCGGTTCTGGCCAACCCCGATCTGAAGACCTTCAAGTCCTGGCGGGCGTTTGATGACTTCGAGGACATGGCGCTTCACGGCACGTTCCTCGTGGACGGCACCGGCAAGCTCCGCTGGATGGACACGGGCTTCGCGCCCTTCACGGATGCAAAGTTCGTGCTGGGGGAAGCGCAGCGCTTGCTCAGGCTCTGAGCACTCGCCTGATTCTGACCACTCGATTTAAGAATTGCTTCACGGTTCTCGATTAGAATAGGAACCATGGCACGCTTATTACTAATTGAGGACGAAGAGCTTCTCGGCGAGATGATTGTTGAGGGGCTTGAAGCGGCTCGGCACGAGCTTGCCTGGTGCCGCAATGGAGCGGAGGGCTTCGAGCGTGCGTGCGAGGGCGGCTGGGCGGTGATCCTACTGGATTTAATGCTGCCCGGAATGGATGGCTGGAGTGTCTGCCGCCGCCTACGGGATCGGCGCGACACCACCCCCATTCTGATGCTCACGGCGCGTGATGAAGTGGAAGAGAAAGTACGCGGGCTAGAGCTCGGGGCCGATGACTATCTCACCAAACCCTTTGCCTTCCCCGAGTTCAAGGCACGTATCGCCGCACTGCTGCGCCGTGAGCGACTCCAGCGTCGCCGGACAATCCAGGTAGCGGACCTGGTCATTGACACGGATCTCCACGAGGTCACCCGCGCAGGAAAGAGCGTCGCGCTCACACGCCGCGAGTTTGAGCTACTAGAGGCACTGGCAGCACGCGCCGGGCATGTCGTAAGCAAAGAGGCGCTACGGGCACTTTGGGGGGGCGATGCCGAGGTGGGCTCCAATACGATAGATGTTCACATGGTTGCGCTCCGTCGCAAGCTCGATAGTGAGCGCCCCGAGAACGCGCGCCTTTTCCACACGGTTTATGGGCTAGGCTACGTGCTTCGAGAGCCCAGTGGAGAGGCGCAACCATGAAGCAATCTAAGCTCTCGATGACATGGCGAGCGCGCCTGCTCAATGGCGCACTCAGCGGCCTGGCATTGATCGCACTGGTCGGGCTGGCCCAGAGCCGTATCCGTACTGTGCTTTATGATGCCGTGGATCGCGCTGTGCAGTCGCAGGCAGAAGAAGCCCTCAAGCATGGCTACCCTCCGTTTATGCAGGGAGGGCGTGAGGGACGGAGTGAGGGAGGGCGTGGGCGTGGCTTCTTTGACTTTGGGCGCGGGCGTGGACCGTTTGGGGGGGGCGAGCCTCCCATTTTGCGCTTCGGCACCACTGCACTTCTTCCTCCACGGCGCATCCCACTCCAAGGCCCCCCCGATCCGGGGCGACCACTCTGGTCTAAGGCGGGTTTTGAGGCCGCAAAGCAGCTCGGGAAAGATATCCGCGAGGAGCGGGGCAGCGACGGTAAGCTTCTGCATGTCTTCTCGATCCGAACAGAGGGCCATGTGCTCCAGACGGCGGCTAGTCTGGAAGAAACCCAAGCCGTTCTTGCCGAGATTCAACGTGCTCTCTATGCTTTGATTCTCCCGGTCGGGCTATTGATGGCACTTTTGGGAGCACTGCTCACCGATATTGCTTTTGCTCCGATCCGCAAGCTCGCCCGCGCTGCTGCCGCGCTCCAACCCACGAATCTTGCAGCGCGTCTGCCACAGCCGGGTGGCAGTGACACCTTCGATCAGCTTGTCACGGTGCTAAATGCGATGCTCTCTCGCATGGAGGCGGCCTTTGTGCGCCAGAAGCGCTTCACCGCCGATGCAAGCCACGAGCTGCGCACGCCGCTTGCTGTGATCAAGGCCGCGACCAGCTTTCTGCTAGAGCCGGGAGACGAGCCGCTCACGGAGCGTCAGCGCCGGACTCTCTCGCGTGCGGATCGAACCGTGGATCGCGCCAATACGCTGGTCTCGGATCTCCTGCTCCTAGCTCGCTCCGAGAACGGGAGTCTGACGGTGCAGGCCGAGTGTGTGGATCTGACCGAGCTCCTCACAGAGGCGGCGCGTGCGGCGGAGTCGGGGCAGCCTGCGCCACACGCTCCGGTGCTACTGGAGGTCCCTGACGCGACGCTCACGACGGACCCAAAGCTACTGCACCGTGTGGTGGTGAATCTGGTGAGCAATGCCCTGCGCCACACCTCCGCCGAGGGGAAAGTGACCGTCGGTGCGACTCTGACTGACAGCCTCGTCCTAACCATCACGGACACGGGCGAGGGAATCGCGCCCGAACACCTGGAGCGCCTCGGTGAGCCCTTCTACCGCCCCGATGCCTCCCGCGCCCGTGAACAAGGTGGTGTCGGCCTTGGGCTAGCGCTCTGCAAAGAGATCGTGAATACACTGGGGGGGACACTCACCATCCAGAGCACGCTTGGTGTAGGCACCACCGTGACGGTGATACTGTCTGCGGCCTGAAGCGTTTCCATGTCCGTCATTATTTCTTCATGATTTGGCGAGATACTAAAACTAAGGAAGGTTGATAACTATGAAACGACAGTTTTTAGCACTGGCCGCTCTTGCCCTTTGTGGCGCAGTAGCATTTGCTCAGGGGGGCTTTGGCGGACGCGGTGGCGGCATGCGCATGAACCCGATGATGAAAGCGATTGATAAAGATGGCAATGGAGAACTCTCTGCGGCGGAGATTGCAGGCGCAGCGGCGGCGCTGAAGACACTCGATAAGAATAAAGATGGCAAGCTGACCGAGGACGAGCTACGTCCTCCGATGCCGCAAGGCGGCTTTGGAGGGCCTGGTGGTCCGGGGGGCGAGCGTGGCGGCATGATGGGCGGCCCGCCCGATCCCGCGCAGATGGTGAGCATGCTCATGGCCAACGATAAGAACAAAGACGGTAAGCTCAGCAAAGCCGAGCTACCCGAGCGTATGCAGGCGATCATGGCGCGCGCGGACACCAATAAAGATGGCTTTCTTTCCAAAGAGGAGCTGACCAAGTTCGCCTCCAGCATGGGTGGCCCCGGTGGGCCGGGCGGACCCGGTGGACCTCCTCGCTAAGCTCAAGTGGAATCGCGCATGCTGCTGGACATTTCACCACGAGCAGATCCTAGGGACGTCGCTGGTTCTCCGGTTCCACACCTCATCGCAGGTCGTGGCACGAAAAGCTGAGCAAGCAGCGCTGGCGGAGATTGCGCGGCTGGAGAAAATTTTCAGCAGCTTTGATCCGGGCAGTGAGCTGCGCCGCTGGCAAGGCACGCAGGCACTCTCGCCCGAGCTTGGGGAACTTTTGGCGGCGTCGGAGCACTGGAGTAAGAAAACCGGGGGGGCGTTTCACCCTGGTGTCACACAGGGCTTGGCTCCGCTCTGGCGAAAAGAGAGCAACGGGTGTCACACACGGCTCGCCGATACTTTCTTGACTCTGAACGCCATTGCCAAGGGCGAGATCGTGGATCATGTGTGTGATGTCGTGCATGATCCGGCGGGGGGTGTCTTTGAGCTCGTGGTCAATATTGGTGGCGACCTGTGTGTGCGCGGTGAGCGTCGGGTGCAGGCGACGGTGAGCGCAGAGGCAGAAAACGCGCCGCCGCTCTCATCGGTGTGGCTGTGCAATCAAGCGCTGGCGACCAGTGGAACCGCGCGGCGTGGGCTGCATCTGCACGATCCGCGCACGGGTCAGCCCGTGACACATCTCTTGAGTGCCTCGGTGATCGCCCCAAGTGCGCGTGTCGCGGATGTTCTCGCGACTGCATTTTGTGTGCTGTCCGTAGAGGAGAGTCTGGCGCTTGCGGAGAACGAAGAGGGCGTGGCCTGTTTTCTGGTCACGGCTGACGGACAGAAATTTCAGAGCCCACGCTGGGCAGAGTGGGAAACCTTCCCCCAGCCCCCTCCGGCTTCGCGAAGGGGGGAGAGAATAAACTATGCAAAAGAAACCTTGGGATAACTCACTGGAGCTACAGATAAATTTTGAGATCAACAGCCCCGGTCAGGGAGGCTTTCGTCGCCCGTATGTCGCCGTGTGGATCGAGGACAGAGAGGGTAGCCCCGTGCGGACGCTGGAGCTGTGGTTCCAGCAGGGGGGACGAGGGCTACGCTGGCTACGCGACCTGCGGGCGTGGGTACGGGGCGAGCAGCTGCGTAAGCTGGCGGAGGGCGGCGATCTGGCGGCCACCGCTTCGAGCGCGACACGTCAGCCCGGCAAGTACAGCGTGGTCTGGGACGGTAAAGACGACCAGAAGAAGCCCGTGAGCCAGGGGGAGTATTTTATCTGTGTGGAAGCGGCGCGTGAGCACGGCACCTACCAGCTGATTCGTAAGAGCTTCCCGCTGCTGAACAAGCCCCTCAAGGCCGAGCTCGGCGGCAACTTTGAGATCAAGAGCGCGGATATTGAGCTCCGAAAAAAGAGATAAAGCGCCTCGTCCACTCCGGCTGCGCATTCACTCCGGGATTCGCTGGCTGCATACCTATCTCTCGCTGGTAAGCCTGCTCATGGTGCTGTTTTTCAGTATCACAGGTCTGACCCTCAACCACGCGGAGTGGATTGTCGGGGGCTTGCGCCAGACCGAGAAAACAGGCCAGCTTCCCGTCGAGTGGCTGAGTGGTGCGGAGCCTAAGAAGCTGGAGATCGTCGAGAAGCTACGGAGCACGTTTGGCGTGCGCGGCGCGGTGGATGAGTTCCGGGTGGACGAGCGCGAGTGTACGGTCGCGTTTAAAGGCCCAGGCTACGCCGCCGATGCGTTTGTGACGCGCTCCACGGGCGCACTGAAGCTCAGTGTCGCCGAGGAAGGGAGCCTAGCGGCGCTCAACGATCTGCACAAGGGCCGCCACACGAGCAAGACTTGGGCATGGGTGATTGACATCTCGGCGATCTTGCTCACTCTGATCTCACTCACGGGCTTGGGGCTTCTGTTCTATCTCAAGCGCATCCGCACCCTGGGTCTTATTGTGGTGGCTATGGGAGCAATCTTGCTGTTTGTTCTTGCCCGGCTCGCTCTGGGTTAGGGCACTCCTTAACCCCCGTCGGGTACTCTCAAGGTGGGGAGGGGGTCAGTGTCTGATTTTCGACCCGGAGCACGCGGTTCATGCCGCTAAGAGCGCTCTCACGGTGGGTGACGAGCAGCACCGTGCGGCCTTCCATCAGGCGCTCCATCGCGCTCAAAACTTCCTGCTCGGTCGTTGCGTCGAGGGCGCTGGTGGGCTCGTCTAGGAGCAGGATCGGGGCGTTGCGCAGAAAGGCGCGGGCTAAACCAACCCTCTGACGTTCCCCGCCCGAGAGGGCCGCGCCGCGCTCGCCGACTTTGGTTTGGTAGCCGTCGGGGAAGCGCCCAACGGCCTCATGAAGCTGAGCGGCTTTGGCGGCGGCTTCTATTTCTGAAAGTGTGGCACCGGGCTTGCCCACCGCGATATTCTCCGCGAGCGTCCCCGGAAGCAGCACCGTCTCCTGAAAAACCATGGCAAGCTGTGCCCGAAGCTCCGTCAGCTTGAGCTCCGTGAGCTTGATGCCGTCCAGATAGATCTCGCCGCCGGTCGGAGCGTAGAGGCGCATCAGGAGCGAGAGCAATGTGGACTTGCCGCTGCCCGTCTCGCCCACAATCCCGATGCGCTCACCGGGCGCGACGGTAAAACTCACATTTTCCAGAACGGGGCGGCGTGGGTCGTAGCCAAAGCTGATGTTCTCAAAGCGTAGCTCGCCACGGAGTGGTTGGGGCAGCGGCGTCGGGTTGGCGTGCTCTGGCACCTCGGCGGGCTCTGTCAGCAACGTCGTGGCGCGCTCCAGTCCGGCCATCTGGTTTTGCAAGCTCGCCCACTTCTTGCCGAGTGTTTTGAGGGGGCTATACACTTGGTTGAGGTAGTGGAGCCCCAGCAGAACCTGGCCGACCGTAAGCGTCCCACGCTGCGCTGCCGCCACTCCAATATAGAGCGCCGCCGTCGTTCCTAGCGCCGTGAGAGTCTGGATTCCCATCCCAAAGAGCCCATCGAGCAGCGCAATCCTGAGCCGCACTTTGACGGCCTTCTCCGACGCTTCGGCGAAGCGCTGCGTTTGCGCGTCCTCGATTCCAAACGCCTTCACGCTGGTCAGTGCACCCAGTGTGGCTTGCACAATACCAAGCGCCTCACTCTCTTTCTGCTTGGCATCGCGCGAGGCCGCTTTCAGGCCGGGGCGGGTGGCGCGTGCGGCCAATAAGAGCGGGGGAGCCAGCGCCGCACCCACCCACCCGAGGCTCGTGTCCAGATGAAAGAGTGCGGTGAGCATTAAGGCAAGCGTGGTAATTGCCGTGAGAACGGGAAGCGCTCCATCCAGCAAGAACCACTCAATGGACTGGGCATCGGATTGGATGCGGTAGAGCGTGTCGGTTGTGCCAAGCTCAATATGCCGCGCCAGTGAGAGCCGCTGGGCCGCTGCAAAAAGCCGTGCCCGTAGATCGCGAATCAGCCGCTGCCCAAGCCCTGTAGAAAGCAGCGCACTGGCTAGCCCTTGGCCCTGTGCGAGCAGCGTGACAAGCAAGCTCGCCGCGCAGAGCGCGGGGAGCGCACTCCCCGAGAACGGCACTAGCCAGCTAGGCATCGCACGTTTTTGCAGCAAGACATCCAGCGCTGTCTGAAGCGGAATCGGCGCGAGCACCGCCAGCCCTGCTCCAAGAAGCTCCAGAAGCAACAGAAGCAGAAGCTGCGGCCAGAAGCGACGTGCCAGCCGCAGAACTTCTGTCATGGGGGCATTATAACTCGCTTTGACCGCCCACGTTCCTGTGGGCGGATCAAACGTGGTTTATGCCTTCTCAATCGCGGTTCGGTACTTGGAGAACGACTCGGGAAGCAGGCCCAGCTCCATCGTGAGTTGCTCCAGCTCCGCGGGCAGAGCGTTCTCGTACTTGATCTCCAGAATGCGCCCCTCGGTGAGGGGGAAGCCTACTCCCTGGCTCCCATCAAACAGGGGAAACTGAAGGCTCTGTTGTGGGCTCGCCTGAATCTGATGATCCAATGTCAGGCGAACCTCTTCTCCGCCTAGCTTTCCGACAAAGGCATCACGGGTATAGGTCACTAGGCGTGTCGGAGAGAGGCTTTGCTTGTGGATTGCTTTCTGGAACCAGCCCGGCAGGCTCTCCGGGAGCTGCCCTAGAGATAGGGCACTGCGGCGCTTGTGCACCTTGCCGGGCTCGGGCTTGACCTTGAACTCCGCAAAGATGGTCTCCGTGGTGCTGTAGCGCCGCAACCGCCACTTGCCCTGTATCTCCCGTCGGTAGGAGGCAAGATCGGGAGTGTCAAGATAGAGACTGGCGACGGCGTAGCGTCCTCCGTAGGGATCAGGAGGGAGCAGCGCGCCAACCGCACTCAGGAGGGCGGCGGCGGCACTCTCGGGAACCAGGTACTTGCGCTCAAACCCCGCGCGGACAATCTCTCCCTCTCCAGTCATCCTAAAAACCTCCTCCAAAGTCGGGCGGGGGGAGGATTTTTACCAAGCCTGCGCCTACCTCGGGGACATTGAGCTTGCCGTCTTTATTGGTGTCCCAGCTCGCGCCCCACTGCGCCATCGTGGCAGTGAAAGTCGCGACGGGGATGCTTTCTTTGGCTTTGAGAGCGCTCCATATCTGTGGCCCGAGAAACTGTCCCGGCCCAAAGCCGCCACCCAGCACCGCGCCCACGCCTGCCGTCAGCTCCTCTTGAGTCAGCTTGCCGTCTTTGTTTTTATCGCAGAAGACCGCGCCTTTTTTCCAGGCATCGTTGAAGGCGGTGAGCGTCGGCGCTTCGCCTGCGCCGGTGATCTGCAAAAAACTCGTCCCCAGCATCGCGGCCATATCGAAGCCGCCACCAGGACCTCCCGGCCCGCCTGGCCCACCGCCTTGGGGAACCACACCCTCTTCTTTACCCTCTAGCTGAGCGAGCACCGAGGTGGAGCGCTGGGCAAAGAAGGCTTTAAGGTCATTGGTACCACCAAACCCGCCCCCCCCTCCCGGCCCACCCACGCGCCGTCCTCCCGGCCCACCGGGAAAGCCGCCGCCTGCGTCTTTGGGATCTAACGCCATGATGGGTTTGGCCGCCGAAGCAACCGAGTCATGTAGGGCATCTAGCTCCGTTATTATCTTGGCACCCTCGCGGCAAGACTTGTTGTACGCCGCTCGGAACGCGGGGATCGCCAGAAAACGATCCGTGAGCTTGCTCTCGCCGTTGTAGGGCTTCTTCACCGACAGATGAATCGGGTCGCCGATAGGGAAGCCACCAAACGCCATGTTTAAGTCCCACGGAAGGTAGACGAATTTATTGGTCTTGGGGTTGAGCCACAGATAGAAGTTATGGCCCATCGCGAACATATTGTCGCCATTGGATGTCACCGCCGTGGCGGCTAAGAACTTCGCGAAGCCCTCGGTGTCCAGAAAATTGCCGATCTCTTTCTGGAACGTTGGCTCGTCGGACTGGTGCACGAGCTTGGCAAAGGCGATCAGCCGCGCTTTCTCTTGCGTGGTCGGCTTGCCCTTGGGATCGTAGCCTTTCTCGTAGCGCGCCCAGTCATCCCCGAGGTAGGTTATACCGCCGCGTGCCCCCTCGGGCTTGAGAAGCATGCCATCCCCTGTGCCGAAGTACTCCTTCAGGAAATTCGAGTCCACTTGCTGTGCCAGGGTGTAGAGCCCCAGCGACTTTTCTTCCCCCGCCAGTGTGAGCGACACTTTTGCCAGCGAGGTGCGCGGCGAGGGCAGGCCCATTCTGCGAAAAATCTCGTAGGCCAGTGTCTCCCGAATCTGGGTGCGATCTGAGAAGTTGTTATTCAGATTGAGCTTGGTGACTCCCTGATGGCTCTGGCCCTTTACGTACTGGTTGAAATCAATCTTAAAAGGCCGCTTGAGACCGCGTGAGCTGCTCATGTAGCTGGAGTTGCCCTTGAAGCGCAGCCCGACCACATAGTCCTTGCCATCCACCGTGACTGAGGACTTAATTTCCGGGAACTCCATACCCATGCTGCCTGGAGCACCTGGCTGTCCTCGTAAGGGAGCCATGCTGTCCCACTGCTCCTGTGTGAGAGCAAGCTGAATGGTATGTACCTGTGTGGGTGCAAAAAACGCCGCGCCTGTCTTATCTTGCGCATGCACTGATGGGCTAACCAGGGCCAAAAATGTCGTCAGGGTGATCATGGGAAACAGAGTGTTCATGTCTGGCAGTTTAGTTCGGCAAGATTAAGAGATCATGAAGCCTTGGACGAACTAAAAGACTATCGCCAGACTGCCCACAGAACGTGGGCATCACTAGGCGTTCCGCCAAAAAGTCGCTCCGCGACTACCAGATTTCCCAATCGCGGAGCGATTTCTTAGCCTTAGGCTTAATGACGCCCACGTTCTGTGGGCAGTCTGTCTGGATTCGAAAGTCTACTTTCGGCGACGGCGTCCCAGGAGTCCGAGCAAGCACAGAAAGAGTGTCTCCGGCTCGGGGACAGTGACCTCCTGGGCAGTCAGCGTGGTTGGTGTGGTGATAATCCCCAAACTGGCGAAAGTCGTTGAGGAACTCGTGGAGATTGCTCCTCCGTTGTAGTCCTGGTTGATGGTGTTCCCCTGCTGCGAGGTTGCGATCACAAACCCAAGCGTGGTGTCCTGGTTGATCGAGATCGCGGTGGGGCGTCCGCTCCCCACGGTGTTGAGGTTGTTTACCAGATCCTGGAAGGGGACCGAAAAGCTCAGGAAATAATCCGTTGCACCACCCCCATCTACGTCGAAGTTGGTTCCCGCGTAGTTGGCTGCACCCACGGCGGCCCAGTCGTAGTTGCTGGCTGTGTGGATGTAGGGTGAGGGACTCAGGTCGGTACTGATAATCGAGGTGGTGCTCGGGGAGTTATTGCTGCCTGTGCCAGGGTTCCGCAGCACATTCTGGGCGGTACTTCCTTGGCGGTTCACTCCCGTGAAGATGTCAATGGCACCATCGCTATTTGCATCAATCCCCACCCAGATATAGCCGCTGTAATTGACGGCCTGGCTATCTTCAGCCACCCGGACGCGAAAGTAGAGGGTTCCATCCGTAAGGCTTCCCGCGCTTGCGGGGTCGAACGCCGTATAGGCACTGGGAACCGCAGCGGTTCCCACCAGATCGGACTCACGCTGACCCGTCTGCTGATCCAATGAGGGATCTGATCCATTAATGCCGCCGTACTTGATCGCTTTCCACTGACTTGTTGAGCTAGAAATGAACTGGTAACTGCTCAGGTCTTGCCTGAGTGCCTATCTTACAGTATACTCCCAGCCAAGAATGAACCGAGAGGAATTTGACAGACTTACCCGAGAAGATCCCG
>NZ_JAYVPL010000142.1:0-44170 GCF_043757465.1 Armatimonas sp. | reverse complement strand
TACTTTAACGCGACGATGGCTAAGCCATTTCGTTGGACTTATACCGGGAAGGTTTTGACTACCTAATATTATCAAAATTTGTGCCGAGCTGTACTAGCTCTCTGAGTGCGGGTACGAGTAGCGAGCCGGAACCCGATGCCGCTGTCACGCTCCAGCCTGCCGAAGTCTATCTTAGAGCGGGCATTCCTCCGGGCAGTGAGTTCCGGCTGGTAGTGGAGGTCTCCGATAGCACGCTCTGGCGGGATAAAGGGCAGAAGGCAAAACTCTACGCTGCTGCTGGCGTTCCTGAGTACTGGGTCGTCAACCTCACCGGACGCACCGTGATCGTCCACCGTCGGCCTGTCGGCGACGACTACCAGAGCATTGTCACCTACAACGAAAACGAGACCATCTCCCCCGAAGGCGCCCCGGAGCATACCATCGCCCTCGCCGAGATTCTCCCACCCATCATGGACGAGACGCTCTAAGCGCTCTCTTCGCGGATTTTACCGTCGCCCACAAAAATTAATTTTCGGGTGGCGACTTTGTCTAAGAAAAATCGGTCGTGGCTCACCACGATGACTGCGCCGGGGAAATGCACAAGCGCCTGCTCCATCACTTGAATACTGGGCATGTCTAAATGATTTGTGGGCTCATCTAAAATAATGACGGGTGAGCCGGAGAGCAGACACTGGGCCAGCGCAACCCGAGACTTCTGTCCACCGGAGAGCGTTCCGAGCCGCTGCATCCTGTCCATCTCCGAGAATCTCAGCATCTCTAGGAACTTGTGGACATGCTTACGCGGCGCATGAAACGCCAGCCCAAACGTATTGATGGCGTGCGAGAGCGTGTCCTTAGGATCAAGGTTCTCTAGGAGCTGGTTAAAGTGCACCGCTTTCACGCCGCCCTCCCAGCGCACCATCCCCGAGTCCGGCGCTTCCTCCCCGGTGAGCACCCGCAAGAGCGTGGACTTGCCGCTGCCGTTGCGCCCGACAATCGCCAGACGTTCGCCGCCATGTAGCTCTAGGGTAAGATTCGTGAAGAGTGTCTGCTCGCCGTAGGCCTTGCAAATATCTTCCGCACGCATGAGATTGTCTCTGACATGGAGGCCTTCATAAATCTCGGTGATTAAGATCTGTGCGGGGCGCGGTGTGACACGCTTCTTTAGATCCGCCACCTTGCGCTCCCGCCGCTCTTTGTGCTCTTTAAGCGCCTCAGCTTCGAGAAGCAGCAGCTCTTCCTCGTGCAGAAACTGCCGCTCGCTGGTCTTCAGCCGAAAGGGTTTCTCGCGGATATAGTCCGAGTAGCCGCCGGCATACTCACTGAGCCGATAGTTCTCCAGCTCCACAATACGCGTGACGACGCGGTCTAAAAACTGCCGGTCATGAGAAACTAATAAGACAGCACCCGGAAAGCCACGGAGCCACTCTTCGAGCCACGCCACGCCCTCAACATCCAGGTAGTTCGTGGGCTCATCCAGTAATAGTACTTCAGGCGCTTCTAGCAAGATCTTCGCCAGTGCCGCACGATTCCGCCAGCCACCCGAGAGCTGGGAAATAGGCCGCGTCCGGTGCTCGGCGTTAAATCCGAGCTTACCTAACACGGTCTCCACTGCAACCTGCCAGTTCCAGCCATCGAGCACTTCCATGCGCCCCAGCAGCTCCGCCTGGCGCTCTAGTAAAACCTCTAAGTCCACGCCTTCATCGGCAAACTGAGTGCCAATCGCCTCCAGCTCCGCTTCAATTGCACGCGGCTCAGCAAGCACGTCGCCCAGCACCTCTTCAACACTCAGCGTGCTATCGAGCTGGGAGAACTGCGAAAAGTACCCGACTTTGAGTCCCGCTTCTTGTTCAACCCGACCCTCGGTGGGAGCGAGCTCGTTCAGAAAGAGCCGAATGAGTGTGGTCTTACCCGTCCCATTCTGCCCAATCAGCCCAACTCGCTCCCCCTTGGCAAGCTTGAAGAAAACCTCCCGCAGCACCTGCCGGTCATCGAAACGCACCGTGACACCGTGCAGGCGCAGGAGACTCAACTACTTGATCAGCTTTGCCGTCTTAATAGCATCGAGCTTCGGGAAGTTCTTCTCTAAAAACTTATTGCCCTCCGCCGCGATCTGGCCCTGGAGCTGAGTAATTTGCTCGCCGTACTCGCCGTAGAGCTTATCCACGACTTCCATACCCTTCACTACGGTGGCAAATGGCGAGAAGCCCATCTGGTCGAGCCGACTATTGTCTGCGAGGTTGATAAAGAGCTGGGTCGAGCGCGAGTTGGGCGCACCAGACTTGGCGAACGTCAGCGTCCCACGCTTGTTGCTACCCTTAACCAGATCATCCTGGATATTGCTCTCTAGCCACTTGCCCGCGAGGCTCGGGTCGCCGTGAATGCCGAACTGCACCACGAAGCCCGGAACCACACGAAAGAACTTGATCCCGTCGAAGAAGCCGTTCTTCACCAGATTGTAAAAACGATCCGCACCATTGGGAGAGAGCTCACGAGTGGCCTCCATGATAAAAACACCCTTGGTCGTCTCGAACTGTACCTTGAACTTGGCCGGGGCTTTCTCTTTGAGCACCGCCGGATTTTTAAGTTTAGCCTTTTGCATGCAAGCATTGTACCCTGCCTCATGAACGAGGCAGCCCCGCTTCGCTTCTGGCGCGTGCCGCCACAAAGTCGCTCCGCGACATGGGAACCAATCATGGGAACCAATCAATGTGATCCATTTGGAATATCTCCTTCGCTAGCTTCTTCCCAAGCCTTGCGAAGCGTTTGGTTTGCATGGTGCTCTTTCTGGCGCTCGACGTAGGCAATGGCATTTTTACGGTGCACACGGCTGAGGGAGAACACAGCGTAGCCATCCGCCCACTGAAAGAACGGTTCCGTACCAACAATATTTCGTGCAAGTGAGGAAGATGCGCCCTTCATCTGCTTCAATAGATTTGAAATACTGGTGGTAACGGAGAGATAGACAACCACATGAACATGATCCGGCATGCCATTTATTGCCAGCACCCGGCAACCTAATTTCTCCGCCTCCGCACTGATACAACGGTAGACATCTCGCTCAAGCTCAGGTGTCACAAGTGCCCAACGCTGTTCCGTGGTCCAGATCACATGAAGCCCCACCGAAACCCGATTGCGCCCCCGACGAGATTTTTCGAATTTTTTGACAATGATTCTGTTACTCTTCACACCTTCATAACGGTTGAGAACAGCCCAATCTTACAAAAGAATGAAATTTTATTTATCCCCATGTCGCGGAGCGACTTTGTGGCGGCACGCCAGCAGCGAAGCGGGGTCCCCCTCGTTCATGAGGGAGAGCAGGGGGCAGGAGCAGGCAGGTACAATAGCACATGCGCATTCTCTGGTGTTTGCTTTTGGTACTCTGGGCCACGATGGCTCGGGCACAGACGGAGCTGATTGTGCTCAAGGTCGGCGGTGCGTACTCCACCTGGGGCATTCCCGATCCCAACTCCACAGCTCCCTTTGACCGCGCACGCCGTACGGTTTTTGAGGCATTTACCAAAAAACACCCGGAGATTAAACTAGAGCGGTTTACATCGCTGAGTATCCAGGGGCCCGCCGCCGAGTCGGGGATCTTAATGGCGTATGCGGGGGGAACTGCGCCCGATATTGTCTACGTGAACATGCGGCTGATGCGTCAGTACGTGGGGCAGGGTTTTTTGCAGCCGCTGGATGGCTTATTAGAAAAATATCCTGACACGCTGACGCGTGTGCATCCGAATCTGAAGAAAGAGCTGAGCGTTGACGGGCACGTGTACTCCGTGCCGTATGCCCAGTTTGTGCAGGCGCTCTACTACCGAAAAGATCTCTTCCGTGAGGTTGGGCTCGATCCGAACCGCGCGCCGCAGACCTGGGACGAGTTCTACACCTACTGCCAGAAGCTCTACGATGAGAAAAAAGGGCAGTGGGGCTTTACGTTTCCTCCCTCGGACGGGAGCTGGTACTGGATTAACTTTCTCTACGCGGCGGGCGGCGATGTCACGCGGCAAAACGAGAAGGGGCAGTACGTGGCCGCCTTTAACTCAGACGCGGGCGAGAAAGCGCTGGCGTTCTATCGGAAGCTGATGACTACCAAGGGGATCTCCACAAAGTCCACAACGCGCGCTCAGGACATCTCGACGGGGAAGCTTGCCATGTGGTTTAGCTACCAGAGCGATGACCTGACCAACATGAACTCGTTTGACCTGAACCCCTCGTTGATCGGGATCGCACCGCTGCCCAAAGGCCCGACGGGGCTGCGTGGCAACGAGCTTAATGCCTCGATGTGGGGGGTAAACGCTTCCGTCAAAGAGGGGAAGAAGCTTCAAGCGTGCTATGATTTTGTGAACTTTATGGCCAGCGAAGCGGCCAGCCGGATTCGCGTGCAGGCCTATGTGGAGAACGGACTTGGTCAGTTAGTCAACCCCAAAGAACTGAAAAAATGGGGCTACGAGGAGTTCATCACAGTGTCTGCGCGTCCGTGGCTGGAGTCGCAGGAGGCGCTCTTTGCCTCGGGCAAGCCAGAACCTGCCGGGCCGAACATGGCCTTTATCTACAAGCTTTTAGACGAGCCGCTGGATCAGGCGACGCTCTACCCGGATCGCTCGATCAAGCAGATTCTGAGTGCGGCGGAGCAAAAAGTCAACTCGAAGCTCCTGAACTACGCCGACCCTGCCACGGTGGCGCAGCGCCGGACGGTTGCGAATGGGATCGCGGGCGTGATTCTGGCGCTCCTCACGGTGCTGCTGGGGCGAGTGTTTACGCAGGCGTGGCGTGGCCGAAAGCTCGCCACAACGAGCATGGCGGGGAGCAGGCTGCCGCTACGTACGCACCTGGCAGCCTGGGCGTTTATGCTTCCCGCCGTCTTCTCCGTGGCGCTCTGGGCCTACTTCCCCTTGCTCAAGGGCATGGTCATGGCTTTTCAAGACTACCGCATTCTGGGGGACTCGAAGTGGATCGGGCTGGATAACTTTATCGAGGCCGCGACCCAAGAAACGTTCTGGAAGGGGTTTTATAACGCCTTCGCCTTCACCGGCTGGCTGCTGGGTTTGGGGTTCATGCTCCCGATTATTCTGGCGCTGATGCTCAATGAGATTCCCAAGGGGAAAGTTATCTACCGGGTGCTCTACTACCTGCCTGCCGTCACCACCAGCGTGATTGTCGCGATGCTCTGGAAGCAGTTCTTTGATGCCAGTCCGCAGGGTTTCGCCAACGCCCTGCTCTCTGTATTTCATATCGAGCCGCAGAAGTGGCTGCAAGACCCGGCGCAGGCCAAGTTCGCGGTTGTCTTGCCGCTGATCTGGGCGGGAGCCGGCCCGGGGAGCATTATCTATCTGGCGGCACTGCAAGGCATCCCCGATGAGATGTACGAGGCGGCGGACCTCGACGGCGCGGGCGTCCTCACGAAAATTTGGCGCATCACGCTGCCCACGCTCTCGCCGCTGATTATCATCAATCTCGTGGGCGCGACCATTGGAGCCTTCAAGATCATGGAGCCCGTGCTCGTTCAAACCGCAGGCGGCCCGGACTACGCCACGCACACTATCGGGCTGGAAATTTGGTACAACGCCTTCATGTTCCTCAAGTTCGGCTACGCCACGGCGGCGGCCTGGATGATGGGCCTGGTACTGGTGAGCCTGACCATCTACCAGCTCAAGGTGCTGCAAAACGTCAAGTACAGCACGGCGGGAAGGTAGGCTACCCCCTGACTTCTTGCTTCCCGGAAGTGCTATTTAGCTCCCCGGCGCTCCTATTTAGCCTTCTTGTGATCCTATTTTGGTCTCCTGCAACCTTGTGATGGTTGCCGTGTCTGATCTCCCAGCACCGCGCCGTGATGTATGGCATCCCTGCGAGGTTGTTTTGAGAGAGAGGAATCAAGTTCATGGACACGGAGACGATAGTGAGCGAGGCGGCGACGATAGTGAGCGAGGCGGCGACGAAAAGCACCACGCCAGCACGGCGCTCGCGGGGGCCGGTGAATGCCCTGTGGGTTGCGGGATTGGATAAGGCGGAGCAGCTCGTGCAGGTGGCGAAGCGTGAGAGTGTGTCAGCGGCACTGCGCACCGAGGAGCTTCCGGCGGGATTTGCCGATGCCCTTCTAAATAAAATCACGGCGTGCCGAGGGCAGCTTGCCAGCTACCTGAGCGCGACCGCCGATAAACAAAGTGCTACGGCAAGGGAGAAGGAGACACGTCTGGCACTGACCGGACTGCTGCAAGGCATGCAGACCGCCGCCAAGCGCAAGTGGGCACGGAGCACCACCGAGCGCAGTCACCTGAAAGCCTACTACGTGGGCACGACGCTCAAGAGCCTGGGCTTTGCCGGGTTTGCCGAGGCCGCCGATGCGATCCTGCGACAAGCACGCCTCGACACCTTGCCCGGCGTGACACCCGAAAAGCTCACGGCGCTGGAGTCGGCAATCACGCAGTGGAAGGCACACAACGCCACACAGTCGGCAGGACAGAACGCCGCCACCGTGGCGCACAGCGAGACCGAGCGGCTCTTTGGCGAGATCACCGATGAGCGCATCCAGCTCCAGCTCACCGCTGATGCCGCGTTTCCCTATGGAGACAAAGCCAATGGGGCGATTCGCGTAGAGTTCGGGCTTCCTAAAAACAGTCCCTACAAAACGGCATAGACGTAGGCATGGGGAGAGCGGAGGGGGTAGGTATAATTTCTCATGCCTACTCCCTTCGATGCTACTACCAAAGAGCTAGTGCGATTCCAGCCCGAGGACTGGCTTGCGCTTCTTGGCCTTCCGCCGGAACCCTGTGAGCTTGTTGACACGGACCTTGCCACCGTCTCCACGGAAGCGGATCGTCTGATTCAAGTGAACTCTACTCCGCCCTATCTCGTGCATATCGAGTTTCAGGCAGGCCACGATGGTCACGCGGTTCCGGTGCGAATGCTGCGCTATAACGTCCTGGCGGATGCACAGACCAGTCTCTCAGTACTCAGCTATGTGATTTTATTGCGTCCCGAGGCCGACAGTCCCGCGCTGACCGGAGCCGTGGAGCGCCTTCGTCCTAATGGCTCGCGCTATCTTGCCTTTGAGTATGGAGTCATTCGGCTCTGGAAGCTCCCTGTTGCCAACATTTTACGTGGCGGCCTGGCAACCTTGCCGCTGGCACTGCTCTGCGACCTTTCCGCCACGACCGCCGAAAATGTAGTCAGCAGTATGGCAACCAGAATCGAGACAGAAGCTCGGGTGGAAAGTAAGCGCAAGCTCTGGGCTTCGACGTATCTTTTGGCGGGAGTTCGGTACGCTCCCCAAATAGCCGGTAAACTACTGGAGAAGGCGGTGGCAGAAATGAAAGAATCTATGACATATCAGAAAATCCTCGCCGATGGACGCGAGGAAGGCATTGCACAGGGCGTGGCTCTGGGCGAGCGCCGCTTCTTCCTGAAGATGGCAACTCGTCGCTTAGGGGAGCCGGATGCGGCGACCCTTGCAAAAATCGAGCAGGCGTCCGCCATCACCATCGAGCAGTGGGGCGATGCGCTGGATCAAGTCGAGACCTGGGCAGAACTCGTTAAAGCCTGAGATTTCGCCTCGTAAGTTCGAGGAAAAACCTGGCCGCCCGCCACCAACGGGCGGCTTTTTCTGTAGGGGATAGCAAGGTAAAAATGAGTTTGAATATTCTTCAGTACGAATCGAAAATCTGGGCGACGGCGGACTTACTACGAGGGAGCGGTATCAAGGAATCCGAGTGGCCGTCGTTTATGATGCCGTTTTTTGCGCTGGCAATGATCGAGAGCCGCCTGGTGCGAATGTTCGATGAGCTGAAAAATGAGCACGGTGAAGCGGCTTTTGCAGCCATTGAAAAAGATGATTTGTATGATCTTATCCGCGATAAAGGACAAGGCTACAACATTTTCATCTTTGAAAAAAAGCAGACCCTGACGGATATTTGTAAGAATGATAAGTCTTTTGAGATTGATTTCCAGGCGTATCTCATGGGATTCGATGGTGAGACAAAAGACTTGCTGGGAGTGGATGCCGTTGAGGGCGAAAAGTTCCTAGACATCAAAGGGGTTATCGCCAAGCTCAAGGCAAAGAAGGTTCTCTTAGGGTACACGAAGCTGTGGGCGGAGATTGACCTGAAGCCCTTCAACAACTCTGAGATTACGACTCTTGAGGAGCACATTAAACGGAAGTGGGCGGATATTTCGGCGGAGACGGCGGGAGAGCAGTACACGCCCGATGATGTGATCGCGCTGATTTCGGAGATTATCGCCTCGAAGATCGAGGAGAATGACAAGCTTCTGAAAATCTACGACTGCACCTGCGGCGGCGGCAACATGCTCTTTGGCGTGGAAGACCGGATCAATGCGAAGTCGAAGCGCCTGACGCAGACCTTCGGGCAGGATTGGAACGATGCGCTCTATGCACTGGCGAAGATCGAGAGCCGGTTTCGCCCGGACTCCAAGATTGAGCACGGCAATACGCTGGTGGACGATAAGTTCTACAACGATGAGTTCGATGTGGTGGTTGCCAATCCGCCCTACGGCGTGAGCTGGAAGGGCTACGCAGACGACATTGGCCACGACAAAACCGGGCGCTTTAAGTTCCAGCCGTCTATCTCCGACGGCCAGCTTCTCTTTATGCAACACCTTATCTCCAAGCTGGACAGCAACGGCATGGGCGTGGTGGTTCACAATGGCTCCACTCTGTTCAGCGGCGATGCGGGGTCGGCGGAGAGCAATATCCGCAAGTGGATGCTGGACACGGACATCGTGGAGGCGGTGATTCAGCTTCCCACCGATGAGTTTTTTAACACGGGCATCTATACCTACCTCTGGGTGCTGAATAAGAGAAAGCGGCCCGAGCACAAAGATAAGGTGATGCTCCTGAATGCGAGTGAAAAATTCAAGCCGCTGAAGAAGAGCAAGGGTTCCAAGCGCAAGGAAGTGGATGAGGCCAGCCGTCTGGAGATTGTCGCGACTCTCACGGCGTTTGAGAGCAACGACTACGCCCGCGTATTCGAGAAGGAGTATTTCTACTTCAACAAGCAATCTATTCTGCTGACGAACGTGGACGAAGACGGGAAGACCTTTGAGAGCCTCCTGCCGCTGAAGGAGGACAAGAAGACCGGCGAGCTAAAACAGGAAACGTCGCTGGCGCTAGAGCCGCTCACGCTGGAGAGTGGCGAGGTGAAACTAACGGATTTCTCGATCACCAAACTGGCGGCGGGCTACACGTCGCTGGAGCAGTACGTCAAGCCGCTGGTCTCGCGTCTGGACTACAAAGAGCAACCGCTGCGCGTGACCGTGGCCGGTGGCGCGGTGTACTCGTTCGATAGCGACCGGGAGATGCTGGTAAAAGAAGTCGGCGGGAAGAAAGAGGCGCTGGGCTGTGGCAAGATTCTGGTGTCGTGTGCGCTGAAGAAAGCGACCAAGGCGAAGGCGGAGCGTATCGAGATTAGCGTCGAGCTGACGGCGGATTATCAGAAAGATTACGAGATCATTCCGTTTCACAAAGACCCTCGGAGTAACCAAGAGGCAATCGCGGCGTTCATGGCGCGGTATATCAGTAAGCCGTTTGAGTATTTGGAGAATGTGGTGGGAGTGGAATTGAATTTTAATAAGATTTTCTATAAACCCGAAACTCTTCGGAATGTAGATGAGATATTAACTGAAATATTGTCAATTGATTCGGCAATTAAAAATATGGAATCGGAATTAGGTTTATGAAAATTTCAAATACGAGTATCTACTCTAGTTATAGAGATAGTGAATTTGAACACACTGATAATATTCCATCTCATTGGATAGTTAAAAGAGTCAAAGACGAATTGCTCAGTTTAGATTATAAAAGGATTCCATTAAGTGGTGAAATTCGTGAGAAAATGACTGACCAAATATATGATTATTATGGCGCGTCAGGAATCATTGATAAAGTTGAAAATTACATTTTTGACGAGACTACAATTCTTATTGGTGAAGATGGTGCTAATCTACTAAATCGCAGTACGCCTTTAGCATTTATCGCAACAGGTAAATATTGGGTGAATAATCATGCTCATATTCTTAAACCTAGGCGAGGGAATATAAATTATTTTTGTTATTTACTTGAATCTCTTGACTACACAACATTGATTTCTGGTTCTGCTCAACCTAAACTTACCGCAGGACAATTAAACCGTGTCTTAATCCTTGTCCCGTCACTCCAAGAACAAAAAGCCATCGCTGATTATCTTGATTCAAAAACCGCACAGATTGACCGTCAGATTGATTTACTAAAACAAAAAGCCGATCAATACAGCCAACTCAAACAATCCCTCATCAATGAAACAGTCACGCGCGGTTTGGATAAATCCGTGCCGATGAAAGATAGCGGCGTGGAGTGGATTGGAGAAGTGCCGGAGCATTGGGAGACGTGCCGCATTGCTGATGTTGCAATTCCAAACAAACTGAAAAACACAGGACTGACTGAGAAGAATTTACTATCATTAAGTTACGGGCAAATTATCAGAAAAGATTTTGATACTAGCTTTGGTCTATTGCCTGAATCATTTGAAACATACCAGATTGTAAAAGAAGGGACGATAATTCTACGTTTAACGGACTTGCAAAATGATCAAAAAAGTTTACGTGTTGGACTTGCCCGTGAACGTGGAATTATTACAGCAGCTTATCTTGGATTAAGTTTTTCACGCAGGGTAAATCCGATTTTTGCATACTACCTCTTAAATACTTATGATCTCTGCAAAGTATTTTATTGGTTTGGTGGTGGCCTCCGTTCCACAATGCGATTTGATGACGTGAAAATAATCCCCTTTATGTTACCTCCGATTGAAGAACAAGTAGAAATTGCAAATTACTTAGATGCTAAAACAGTTCATATCAGTAATATTATTATCACGATCAACAAGCAAATAGAGAATCTCAAAGAGTTTCGAAAAACACTAATTAGTGATGTCGTCACGGGAAAAATAAAAGTTACGGAAGAAGTCTAAACCTAAATGAACGAGTTGCACCTGCAAGATAAATTCCTCATCCCTCATCTCCAGAATGATCTTGGGTACAAGGAAGTCAAAGCCAACACGGTTACGTCCTCGCTGATTATCGAGGAAGACCTACAGGAATTCTTCTCCGAGACAAGCCTGAACGAAAAATCCTACGACGCACTCCTCCGAAAGTACAACGGCGACGCAAAAGCTTTGCTCAAAGACGCTATCGAGCTGATTCAAGAGCGCATTGCCAGTAGCCGGAACATGGCGCTGTTTCTCAACGGCAACAAGTCCATCACGCTCCAGGGAATCAAACTCCATCTCTTCCACCCCAGCGACAGCGTGATCCACGGAAACGCCCTCTTCGACGAAAACATCTTCTCGGTCGTGCAGGAACTTCCCTACAAATACAAACTCAACGGTGCGACACTCTACTCCTTCCGCCCCGATATTGTCTTCTTCGTCAACGGAATCTACCTCGGCTACAGCGAGCTCAAGAGCAACTACACCAACCAGAGCGCCAGCAAGAACGGGCGTGGGAAAGTTGTCAAAGACTACTTCGAGGCGGTCAAAGTCTACCATCAGCACATGGATAGTAACGCGATGCTCAGTGAGTCCGAAAAGCTCGCCTACCGCAAAGACTTCCTCAAGATATTTGAAAAAGCCATCCACATCACCACCACCGACATTGGCGAAACCTACGTCCTCCGCACCCTCGCGGACTTCTTCGACGAGATTTTAGCCACCTGCCGCGAAGGCAAGTTCGACCGCGAAGAGCTGGAGAAGAAAGCCCACGGCGTTTTCAAGCAGTACCCGCTCCTGAACCCGAGCGCCGAGAAAAAAGACAAGCTCAAAGAACTCTTCGCCGCCCACTACGGCAAGCTCATGATGGAGAAAGAGATTCTCTACTACAACTTCATCGAGCGCGACGTGTTTATCAATAGCGGCGTCAAGGACACGAAAAAAGAGCCCGGCCAGCTCATCTCCCCGCGCCCCAAGCAAAAGTTCGGCACCGACAAGATCCTCGCTAAGATAGATGAGTTTCTCGTGCATGAGCAAGAGCCCGACTACTTTGAAAAGCTCCTCGAAACACAGCTCATCGGAGTCAGCGACACCAAGAAGAAAGAGCTACTCGACAAGCGCCGCGCCTACTCCAACAACAAAAACGTCTACTCTCTGTTAATGCAGTACGCCGCAGGCTTTGGCAAGTCCAACATCATCGGCTGGACCGCGTCGCAGCTCAAAGACCTGCGCCGCAACGACGAATTCGTCTACGACAAAATCATGATCGTCGTGGATCGCCTCCAGCTTCGCAGCCAGATAGACTCGCTCTTGCTCAACATGAACATAGACCGGAGCCTGGTCAAAGAGGCCACCAACAAGAAAACCTTCCTCGAAGCCCTCGCCTCCGACACGCGCCTCGTCATCGTCAACCTCCAGAAGTTCGGGGCCGTGCGCGAGCTGCTCGACGACGAAGTATTACAAAAACTCGCTAGGATGCGAATCGCGTTCCTGATTGACGAAATCCACCGCTCCAACAGCGGCGAGCAGCACGAGGAGATGGTTAGCATCTTCGACGAGCTACAAACCCCCTTCGACACCGCGATTACCTACGTCGCTGGCCCCCGGAAAAAGAACCTCATCATCGGCTTCACCGCCACCCCCGACGACAACGCGCTCGCCCGCTTCGGCGAGTTCAGCGGCTACGCGGAGAGCGAGAAGCTCTGGCGACCGTTCGACAGCTACACCATGAAAGAAGCCATCGAAGATGGTTTCATTCTCAACCCCCTCAAAAACATCGTCCCCGTCGCCTCCAAAATGCTCTTCGACCTCCCCGAAAACGACCTGACCGGCTTTACCACCAAAGAGTACAAAGACGCAGACAAGACACAAATCTACGAAAACCGCGACCGGATAAACGCCATCGCCGAGTACGTCGCCGATCTCTTGGTCAAAGATGTCTACCGCCAAATCCGAGGCACGGGGAAAGCCATGCTGGCGGTCTACTCCATCAAGTCCGCCATCGCGTACAAATCCGCCGTCGAAACCCATTTCAATGCTCTCGTCAAAGACCCCAAGTACGCCAAATACGCCGAAGCGCCAATTCATATCGTCTACTCCAGCAACCAGGACGAGCAAAGCGCCGCGAGCCTGAACGGCGGTCTCACGGAAGAAAAAGTCCTCGAAAGCTTCGCGTTGAGTAAGAATGGCCTGATGATTGTCGTCGCCAAGCTCCAAACCGGCTTCGATGAGAAAAAGCTTCACACTCTCTTTCTGGACAAAGAGATTCGCGGCATCAACGCTATCCAAACCATCTCTCGGGTCAACCGCACCACCAAACACAAAAACGACTGCAAGATCGTAGACTTTTCCTACAACAACGTCAATGTCCAGAACATCAAAGACGCCTTCGAGCACTTCTCCGATGTCGTCGTCAGCGACTTTGATCCCTTCGGAGATAAGAAAGTCCTCGACATACTCTTCAGCGATCTCAAAAAATCCGATATCTACGACAAGTTCTTCTGCGTCTTTACCGGAATCTACAAAGACCCCACAAAGAAAGACAACCCTGAGAGCTACCTTGACTTTGAGAGCAGCCTCAAGAAATACATCGAGACAAACCCCCAGCGCACCGCCGATGCGAAAGCAAAAGCCGCTCAGTATTTCACCATCCTCAACTGTATTGAGTATGTCATCGAGCTAGATACCAAGTACAGCGAGTCAAGTTTTCTTTTCTTCTGGCAGAAATTCAACATGCTCTACAACCAGATGCACCGAAGTGAGGATACTAAAGACCCCATTGAAGTCTATTTCGACAATCAAATCGGAATTGTTGAAGTGGTAGCCGAAGAGCCGATAAAGAAAACAAAGAAACAGACGGTTATTGCGGAAGGGAAAGTCCCAACCCATAGTGGTAAATTTGATGTCTTATCCGTAATTATTGCCAGAAACGAACAAGAAGCCAAAGTTGGAACACTCATCCAGGACTTTGAAGACAAAATTACTGATTTCTTCGAATACGTCAATAAATCAAAAGAAGGCGAACGTTTAGTGGCTAAAATTAAATCCCATTCTCCTGAAGATGAAATCTACAGAGACTTTGCTAAAATATACCGACAATACCGCGCCTTGCACCGACAAAGCGTAGGAACTTTCTTTTTTGAAGAAACGAAAGATTTAATCAATAAGCTCTGCGATGATTTTGAGGCAATGATCCAGGAATCCGAAGTATAGTCTTTGTTCGTTATCATAATACTGGGAGGTAATCAAAATATGGAAACCAACGCACCCGAGACCGACCCACAGGAGCAGGTACTGGCGTGGCTTGCGGCGCACCCGTATGGCGATCAGGACGAAAACGGGGTGGACTTTTCCCTGCTCCGTGAGAACCTGAAGCTCACGCCTCGTGAGCGGCTGGCGAAGCTCCAGCACATTCTCTAGACCATTCCACGAGGTGCCCATTACCCACCGACCTTGAGACATCCTGAAAGTCCTCCACGACGCGGGGGTGCCCCGTCCGCGCAGGCGGACTTCTCTTTCCTAGCCGCGAATTCATTCGACGGCGAATTACTGTTCGATACTAGCTTGGAGAGTCGGGACGAGCTGTTTCTTGCGCGAGACGACGTGGCCTAGATCGAACTCGGTGGCGTTGACGCGGGAGAAGGGGAGCACATCCACCATCGTGCGCTCGCCGACAACCAGCAGGCGGCTCACACCATCAATCACATCGGTCACCATCAGGCAGACAAGCGCATGGCCCTCACGGACGCGGCGGATGGTCATGGCATCCAGTAGCTCCTCTTGTCGCTCAGGGAGCTCGCGCAGACTACTCACCTCGACCTGACCGATACTGACAAGCTGCTGGGCCATCACGTAGGTCTTACGGTCCGAGTCCACGATGTCTTCCGCGGTGCGCGACGAGAGCCCGGGCGCGGCGCTGAGCAGCTCCTCACCGTAGAGCGCCACATCCACGCGGGCGACGCCACCCAACCAGCTTGCCATGGCCTCATCGCGTGGGGTGCTGGTGGGGGAGCGAAAGACCAGGGTGTCGGAGAGAATCCCGGAGAGCAGCATTCCGGCGAGGGCGCGCGGGGGGGTGATCCGGCGGGCGCGGCACTGCTCCGCGACCAGAGTGGACGTGCTGCCCACGGGATCAACCATAAAGGGGATCGGGGCTGGTGTGGGAGGGTTCCCGAGCCTGTGGTGGTCCAAAACCCCGACAATCTCCGCTTCATCGGCACCAGGCACGGCCTGGCCCAGCTCGTTGTGATCCACTAAGATCAGCCGAGCGCGCGGCGGATGCAGGAGCGCCTTTTGTGCAGCCAGCCCGACATAGCGTCCCTGATCGTCCTGGACAATAAAACGGCTCGCCTCCGCGCGCAGGAGGGTTCCCTTGTGATCCGAGAGGCGATCTCGTTGGCGCACGACTGGAACCACTTCGGCAAGTGTCCCGCAGGTGCGCGACTCTAGATTACCCACGGCAAGTGCCCGCGCGAGCGCGAGAGGCGAGACCAGTCCGCAGGGGCGCCCATTAGGGAGGGTGATCGGAACTGCACTCTGGCCCGCCGCAAGCTGGGCGAGCGCTTCCGTGAGGGGCGCGTCGGCGGCGACCGTGGGAGTGCGCTCTAAAATATGTCCAAAAGTGGGGGAGGCTTCCGAGAGCAGGACGGGCACGTCTTGCTCATAGCGGCGTAGCGCGTAGCGTGCCTGCTCGGAGGGTTGACCCGCGCGGGCCGCCTGGAACTTCTCCGTTGTGTCTTGTGAGAGAAGCCACGCGTAGCCTAGTGCAGACGCAATGGCATCGGTATCGGGGCGCTGGTGACCGATTACGTAGGTAATCTCCGGAGACCAGTCCATACGTTCAGAGAGGGCAGACATGGCCCTATGCTACCCGATCTGCGTTTCCGAAGCGTTTCCACTGACGGCAGACTCTGCGGCCATTGCGGCTTTGAGTGAGGCAATCGAGACTTCTATCTGACTGTCATCGGGCTCGCGCGTGGTGAGAAGCTGTGTCCACATCCCCGGGCGAGAGAAAGCGGCCATGATCGGGTTGCCGCGAAATTTTCCTGCGATGCGCAGTAGCTCAAACGCGACACCGGCGACGGGAAAGACCATTAAAAGCTGGATGAGAATGCGTTGCCAGAGTGGACGGTCGTAGAAAAACGCGACAGCGAGCACCGAGAGAAAGATCACGATAACCAGAAACGAGGTTCCACAGCGTGGGTGTAGGCGGCTTGCTTCACGCACATTGGCGACCGTCAGCTCTTTTTCCGCCTCCAGCGCATTGATGGCTTTATGCTCGGCACCGTGGTACTGAAACACTCGATAGACATGGTTCATCCGCGCGATCAGCAGGATATAGATAGTGAAGATCGAAAATCGTACCACGAAGTCCACCATCCCGAGCTGATAGCCATGCAGAGACGTGGTTTTTTTGAGTGCTTCTATCCCGAACTGTGGGAGAATCTTAAAGAGAAAGACAGCGAAGACGAGCCCGGTGACCATCGCGCCGCCAATCAGTGTATCGCTGACTCCACCCGATTGCTTGATCGCAACGACACCCTCGGCGGGGGCAATTTCGCTATCGGGAACGACTTCGTCCATGGATGAAGTGGGGAGACGGGTGTCTTCTTCGGCGATCTTGGCGGCCCAGAAGAGGGACTTCGTGCCCAGCGTCATCGCATCCACAAGAGAGAAGCCGCCGCGAAGAAACGGGAGCTTTTGCCACGCGGGGCGCAAAATCTTCGGAACGGGCTCGCACGTGAGCGCGATCTCGCCACTTGCGCGGCGAGCGGCGACGGCAAAGTGATGGGGGCCGCGCATCATCACGCCCTCGATGACTGCCTGACCCCCATACAAATTTGCCATAGTTCGTCGTTACTTCTTCAGGAACTTGGCGAACTTAGACTGGAACTTCTCAACGCGGCCTTCGCTGTCCAGAATCTTCTGTTTTCCGGTAAAGAAGGGGTGAGTGTCCGAGGTAATTTCGGCGACATACAGAGGATAATCTTTTCCATCGGTCCAGGTAGTGGTTCGCTCGGTCTTGAGGGTCGAGCCCGCGAGGAAAGAAAATTCGCTGGAAGCATCTTTAAAAACGACGAGTCGGTAGTCCGGGTGGATTCCTTCACGCATGACAGTAGTGTCCTTTCAAGGCAAAACCCGACGATATCCGACCGCCGGGTGCAGGGGGCATTATATCGGCATTTCCAGGGGTCTGCAAATTCGAGGGCCGACTACCGATGTATAATCAGAGACGGAAGGCTCAACTCCAGAGCACTTTATTAAGGAAGTAATTGTATGGAAAAACGACTAGTTATGTTGGCACTTTTGCTGGGGGCTCTCATGAGCGGAGCAGCGGCGCAAGGAAATCAGCCACAGGGTTTTCGTGTCTGGGTTGGGCCAAGCTTGGGCAACCGCGACTATGAGCTAGGGAAGCAGGCGTTTTCAGCACTAGGAGTGGCAAAAGATATCAAACGCGATGGGGCAGTTCAGGTTTACCTTGATGCTTTCCATATCGTCGAGCGTCCTGTGGAAGTGCTGCCGCGTGTGATTAATGAGGATGTTGTCGGTCTCGGGCTGGCACGGGTTTTTCACCTGACAGATAAGGCCGGTGTGGGATCTTTCTACGGTTTTGGTCTGGGACTCTACCGTGATCAACGCACCGATAGCTTTCCACAGACACCAAAAACGACCAATAACACTCTGGGGATGAAGCTGTTGGCTGGGACTAGCATTGATGGCCAGTTCTTTGTTCAGGCGCAGCTCACCTATCTCAGTGGACGCAACGATTTCCAGCTCGGAGTGGGGCGCAAGTTCTAGCTCGCTTCCAGACGCTCTTTGGCGCGGCGCACCCAGATGGATTCGACGGGCTGCGCCGCCGCCCTATCCCAGGCGAAGTGCGCCGCTGCACTTTCCCCTAGCTGCGCGTAGCCGTCCCCGAGCAGAGTCCAGTTGTCGGGCTGGTTTATGGGATGGGGTTCCAGGCGGAGCACTTGTTTCCACTTCACAATTCCCGCCGCCCAGTCCTCACGTAGGTAGGCAAGTTTTGCTTCCATCCGATAGAACGCCGCCTGTATCTCTCGGGGAAGGCTCTCGGTGAACTGGCTCGTCAGCTCCGCCTGCTCTTGCTCGGCCTCGGAAGTCTGGCCACACTGCCACAAAACCGGACTGCGCTGAAGGCGGAGCTGGTAGAGCAGGGGGGCGCAAGTTGCGTGTTGAATCAGGTTCTCCAGCTCACTGAGAGCCTCGGGGTAGCGGCCTTCCTCCCGTGCCAAAGCAACGATGAGGAGCTCACGACTTCCTGGGCGCTTTGAGGGACGGGTTGCCGTGTCGAGTGCCGTGTGGGCTTTTCTTAGCTCACCTCGTGTTAGAGCGATATTGGCTCTGAGCAAGCTCACCTCGCGGGTGGTGGCGGGGAAGCGCGCAAGCACCTCTGCCGCCAGCTCGTCGGCATCCGTAAGGCGTCCCAGCAAGAGAAGTCGGCGGGCTGTGTCGAGTGCGAGGTGGGTGGCGTATTCCCAGCTTACTCCTGTACGGGCGATATAGGTCGCTGCTTTGAGGTGCTCCAAGCCCTCGTCGTGCCTGCCCTCAAGCGAGACACAGAGCGACTTCAGCCGTAAGCAGTCCGTCTGTTGGCTTCGGGTTGCCTGCGGATGGACGATGGTCTTCGTCACCCAGAGCAGAGCGTCTTCGTAGCGGCCAATGTTGTACGCGGCAAAGGCGGCCAGGTATTGAAAGCGCACGACCTGGTGCGGGTGGGTCGTGCTTCCTACCGCGATTCCTTCCAGGGCGAGCTTGTAGGCAGCATCAAAGTCGTTGTTGGCCTGACTGCACAGAACCTGAACCAGAAGTCGAGTCGGCTCATCTAGTGACTGTGCTGCCTGAAGTGCCGCGACGCGCTCCGTGGCAGCTTTGCGCACATGGCCACGCGCGTCGTAGAGGTTGCCACGAAGCAGATGGAGATCCACTGCCTGCGCCGGAGTTGCCGTGCTCAGGGCGGCACTAAGTAGCTTCTCAGATGCACTGAGCCTCTCCAGATCCAGGTAGAGGGAGGCGAGGAGCAGGAGCGCACTATGGGATTCCTCGCTGGGCTTGACATTGAAATTGGCATTGGCATCGAGAGCAGAAAAGTGCGGCTCTAGAAGCACGAGCGCTTCCTCTAGCTTTCCTGCATGACTGAGACGTGCTGCAGCGGCGTAGGCGGCTGTTAGAGTGTGATTTTCCATTGCTTAAGAACCGCTTCGTGGTAGGTGCGGAATGCGGGGGCGAGTGGCTGCTGGAGCAGACGCTCCTGGACGGCGAGGGCGCTCTCTTGTGCGCCCTGGTGCCAGTGGGCCTGAGCACACGCTTCGAGCTGCTGAGTATCGTCACTCGGATCAGGTGGCATTTCGGAGATTCCCAGCAGAGAGAGAGCCCAGGCCCGGCGCGCCTGGCAAAGCGTAGAGGGCTCCTGAACTGTCTCCAGTGCCGCGAGTGCACGGGCACCCTCACCCGCTTCCAGCTCAATTGCCGCCCGCAGCAGCGTGGTCTGTGTGCCCTGAGGAGCGCGCTCGATATCGCGCCGCGCCGAGACAAAGTCATGCTTTAGACGAGCTAGGGTGATTTTTAGCCCGATATCCTCTTCCGTAAGGAGCGTCGCCGACTCCTCAAAATGGTTATTGAGCAGAAGGGCATTGGCCAGGTAGCGGCGTGAGCGTGGCTCGTCCGCGAGATTTTTCAGAGCACGCGCACGCTCAAGCATCTGGAGCCAGTCGTGCTGGGTCTCGGCGGCATGGTAGCCCACACGGTGCGCCTCCCATTGCAGCGTGGCGGGAAGCTGGGGGCGAGCCAGCGCCTTGCCAACATAGCGCAGGGCGTCCTGAGAGTAGCCCGCGTGCTGTGCGGTAAACGCCGTATAGCAGAGCAGTGTCTCGACGGAGACACGCTCCGGGTAGCTCGTGAGAAGCTCCTCTTGAAGGGCGAGCGCTTCGCGGTACTGGCCGTGACGAACCAGGCGCTCCTGGCGTGCAAAGAGGCGGTAGGCGGTGTCGGGAATCTGCTCGACGAGGGTATCGGCCTGCGCACGGGCGGCAGTCGCTGCCACACTCTGACCTTGCGCATCAAGGCTACGTGCCAGATGCCGGAGAACGTCATGTTTCCCCGAAAGCCCCAGCTCAGAGCCAGACTCCAGCAGCTCCTGACAGACCTGCTCCGCGAGCTGCCACTGTCCGAGCGCCACATAGAGTCCGCAGAGCCGGTAGCGTGCCTCAGCAATAAAGGCGACCTCCGCGACGGTGGCACTTTTCAGCGCCTGTTCCAGAGAGCTAGCGGCGGCACGAAGCTTTCCTTGCGCCTGGAGCGCATCAGCTTCCTCGAGCACCACCTGCCGATTGCGACGCATCCGGCCAGCGAGTGCTAGCCCAATCCCGCCGCCCAACATTCCCAGAGCAACCGGGAGCAATAGCTCAAACACAGCGCTAGTATACCTCCCGACATCAAAAATTCTGAAAACGATCCACGCCCCGCACTAGGGTCGGACTCCACCGCTTGCCGTGTGAGTTCGTGGCACTCTGCGCTACATGGGTGGGGATATAGCGCAGAGTCAGGCCACAGCGGCGGCGGGTCGAGGTATTGGGAAGGCTCCCGTGAATCAAACAGCCGTCGTGGAGCGATGCGAAGCCCGCAGGAAGCGGCAGATCAATGGCGCTGGCCT
This sequence comes from Armatimonas sp., assembly GCF_043757465.1. Classification (GTDB taxonomy): domain Bacteria; phylum Armatimonadota; class Armatimonadia; order Armatimonadales; family Armatimonadaceae; genus Armatimonas. Next base: position 23,548 of record NZ_JAYVPL010000142.1, on the reverse strand, counting down.
CTTCGTCGGCGCTGATCATGACTTCCTGGTTGATGCTCAGCAGGTTCCCGGGCTGCACTGCCGTGGTGTGTCCGCGAATCCCCGCCGCGTGCGAGCCTGGAATGACTCTCATACAGCCGTTTTTGGTATCCGCATCATCAATGGCAAGCCACACCGTCACGGCCACGGGCGGCTCCAGGCCCCAGTAGGTGACATCCTGATGCCAGGCCACAAATGTCGCGGCTGTCTCTCCCTCACCGTACTTGCAGAAGAAGTGGGTGGCAAGAAGAAAAAAATCGGGGCCAAGAATGCTCTCCACCGCATCCAAAATGGTGGGATGAGTCGCGAGCGTTGCGATAAACGGCTCCGTTGTGTGACGATCTAGCAGCCCGATCCGCGCTGTCGTCTGCCCCACACGCGCTTCGAGTGCATCGAACTGAGCCCGGACATCTGCCGCTTCCGTGGGGCTGAGAACGGGCAGGGCAGCGATAAAGCCATCGTGAACAAAGCGCATTGATTCTAGCTCTGCTCCACTTTCACGTGGAAGGAAAGAGTCAGCTTGCCGTTTTCCGCTGTCACCTCGGCACGCTTGACATGGGCAAGTAGTGCGTTGATCTGCGCCGCCTCGGGCGCTTTGGCATCGGCGGGCAGCTCGATCTCTTTGGTGACCCCCTGCTTCAGGCCCTCGCGCAAGGTCTCGTTGATCAGCGCCTGGCGGATCGGGATCACTCCCTCGATTTCCAGGCCCGCCAGCTCTTTTGCACCGCCCGCGAAGATTTTCTCTAGCAGCTCTTTCATAGTGTTTCCTCGGGAACGCGTAGCGAGAAGACGATATCCAGAAAGCCCCGGCGCGTACTGAGCTCTAGTTTATCAATTAAGTGCGCAAAGTTGTGGCCACTTTTCTCTTTGAGCTGTGCGCCAAGGTCAATGCTCAAGATGGTTCCATTTGCCGTGACTCCAGGCATGAGTCCTGCGAGCAGAGGGATCAAAATGCCGACCAGGCCACCGGGCGGCTCAAGCTGAATAGTGGCGATCAGCTTGCCGTTTCGGGCGACTGTTTGCTCAATGGTAAACGGCAGCTCCAGGGTCTTGGGGAGCAGAAACTGGTCAAGGGCAACCACCGCGATCGCCTTATTGTCTTCCAGTAGCGCCACCATGACACCCTTAACAGGCCCACTTTTTTTACTGAGAGCCTCTTTCAACGCCTGGTTGATCAGTGCGCCGGGCACGGGGAGCTTCCCCCGAATCTGGGTGCCAGGTAGGGAGGCGAACCCGGTAGCGAGCTCGCGTTCGAGAATCTTTTGCAACATTAACCGAAAGATTCGTCGTGCTTGACTCTGGTTCCTCCCTATGTTATACTGGTCATTGCGCCAAAATAAGGTGAGGTTTTTTCATGTCTTCAGAAGTGGCTAGTTCAATACAGGAAAAGGTCAATGAGTACAGTGTACTGGTTGCTCCGGTTGAGAACGCCATCCGCGAGCTCCAGCTGAATCGGGGCATGCTACGAGCGCGTGCGGAAGACGAAATCCACGCCCTCTCGCCCGCTCTGGCCGCTATTTCGGAGACTCTTGGGATTTCAGTTTTAGACCTACTTCTCTCAAAAGACCGTGAGGCATTTTTGCGCGAAGCCGTGGCTTGCGCCGCTCTGCCGGTTGAAGTGATTCGGGATCGAATTGTCTCCGCTGCAGGAGCCATTGATGGCGAGCATCTCAAGGCTTTGGGTCTGCCTGAGGCAACAACGGCATGAAACAACGAAGCAACACTCCCGTTTTGATTGCTGTTGTTGCGCTTTCTCTTGGCGCAATGGCAGTCATGAACCGTGCCCAGTATGAGAATCGCCCGCGCACCGAAGCGGAGATTACGGAAGAGCAGGCGCAAAAAACAAAGGACTCGTCCACCACGCCCCCGAGTGACCCCGAGAGAGAAATACCGCTCCAACAGGAGCTGGTCTCGGTTCCCGCAGTTCAGGAATTTGGTAACCTCAAGGCCAAACGCAAAGTGATCGTCGGGTACTCTTGGACACCGGAAGTACAGTCGGATCCAAAAAACGCAAACGACGGACTCCATGCATTCCAGGGAATGCTGGAGAAGATGAGTACGAAGCTAAATGGAAGTGCCCACTTTCGCTTGGTAAATACCGATGTCATCCGTACACAACAACCTGGAGTCTGGCTTGATGGTCGTCTTATTGGTGACCTCGATCTCTCCACACTTAAGTTGGGGGCCAGTCACTTGGCCCAAAATCTCATGAGGGAGCTGAACTAGCCCTCTCAACCAACCCCGTTAGCCTAACTAAAGAACAAGGAATAGAAGCTAAATGCCCAATATCAAATCCGTTATCAAAGATGTCATCCGCTCGCGTCAGCGCCGCGATCGTAATAATGCGGCCAAAAGTCGTATGAAAACCTACGTCAAGAAGGCCACTCTGGCCATTCGTGGCGGGGATACCGAGGAGATTACCAAGGCTCTCTCGGAGACAATCTCTGTCATTGACAAGACAGCCAAGCGCGGTATCATTCACAAGAATGCCGCTGCGCGCCGCAAGTCGCGCCTCATGAAGCGCGCTGCCCTCGCCACAAAGGCGTAGGCACTCTGAGTTTTCAGTGTGGGGTAAAATCCCCCGTACTGAGATCCCTGCCTCTGTAGAACACAGGGGCCGAATTTCACGACCATAGGGAGAAGTAAATGGCAACAGCCTACGAGGCCATCTATATTGTAGATGCCACTCTAGCCGAAGATCAGGTAAAGACAACCGTAGATAAGTATGCGGCAGTCATCGCCAAAACCAACGGCTCAGTAGAAGACACAGATATCTGGGACCCGCGCAAGCTGGCTTATGAGATCAAAGGGTACCGCGAAGGACGCTATATTATAGTGAACTTCCTGGGTGATGGAGCGTGTAAGAACGAGCTGGATCGTATCTTCCGGATTAGCGACGATGTCATTCGACACTTGATCGTCAAGCAGGATCCTAAGGCGGATCGTTTCCCCTCGAAGACCCGCGCCGCAGAGCAGGAGCGCCGAGAGCGTGACGCAGCAGCCCGCGCCGCCGCCGTCTCCCTTGCTCCTCAGCCGGTCACGGATCTCGGAACCCCCTCCAACGATGAGAAAGAGGCAGGCACCGAGGACGAGGCTACTGAGGAGTAGTTCGATCACCGATGCGATAAGAGACGCTCTTAAGGCAAGGTGAAGTGAGTAATGACTAGGTGAAACCGCACGAAGCTCGTGTGGATGAAGGATAAAAGAGATGTTAAACCGCGTTATTTTGATCGGACGCCTCGTGGCGGATCCCGAGCTGAAGTACACCCCCTCGGGCATTGCCGTTGCGCAGTTCCGAATCGCCGTGGATCGGCCCCTCTCCCAGGAAGCTAAACAGCAAGGCCAGGAGAAGCAAGCCGACTTCATTGATATTGTCGCCTGGCGCCAGAGTGCCGAGTTCGCGTCGCAGTACCTCACCAAAGGTAGGTTGGTTGCCGTTGAGGGCCGCCTACAGATTCGTGAGTACGTGACACAGGACGGCCAGCGTCGCAAAGCCGCAGAGATTGTCGCCGATAACCTAAAGGGACTTGATCGTCCCCGTGAGGGAGAAGGCGGGGAGAACTACGGCGGTGGCTACGAGCAGCCCGCTGCCGCTCCGGCGGCTCCCGTAGCACGGGGGGGCGGCTACGAGCGTAGCGCTGCACCCGCAGCACGGCCCGCAGGTGGCGCGCCAGGACGCGGACGGCAGATGCCCGCAAATGATTACGATGACAGCGACCTGAGCGATCCCTTCGCCGAGTAGCTAAAGGAAAGAAAGATGGCAACTATCTCTAAGACGGTTAAGCCCCGTAAGTTTAAGAAAGTTAAGCGTAAAGTCTGCTACTTTACCGTGCAAAAAGTGGATTTCATTGACTACAAGAATGTTCCACTTCTGCGGCGATTCATCAGTGAGCGTGGGAAGATTCTTCCCCGCCGCACGACGGGCACCTGCGCCAAGTACCAGCGACCACTGGCACAGGCGATCAAGCGGGCGCGTGAGATCGCCCTGCTCCCGTTTGTTGCCGATGGGATGTGATTTTTTCATAAACCCGTGACGATACGGTAAAGCCGCATCGGACAGCCTCCAACCATCTGGGTGGAGGTTGTTTGCTTTATGAGGGAGATCGTGCGTTGCTTTGAGGATGTACTAGAGACACTCCAACGTGCCCATGCTCGGGGCGAGAAAACGACACTGCTTATCGGGGCAGGCTGTTCCGTCTCGTCGGGTATTCCTCAAGCTCATGAGCTAGTGGTGCAAATCGAGCAGGAGTACCCCCGCGCCGCTCAGCGTGCCTCCGCTCGAACCTACGAGGCCTATCTGGAAGAGCTCTCACCTGGCGAGCGTCGTGAGCTGCTTGGTCGCTTTGTCAGAGAAGCACGCGTCAACTCAGCGCACCTGGCCATTGCCCACTTAATGAAAATTGGTTTTGTTGACCGTATTCTGACAACCAACTTCGATCCTCTTTTGTCCCGTGCCTGTGCTCTGGCCGGAGAGTTCCCGACAGTGTACAGTGTTCCTCACATGGCGATTTCTGAGCTCAAGGAGCTCCCTGAAAAAGCTATTTTCTACCTACAGGGCCAGGGAGTCTCCCAGAGCCGTCCTGTTCCACGTGTCCTAAGAGCCGTCCTTGAGGAAACCAGTAAAGAGCGTCCCTGGCTCGTCGTGGGCTACAGTGGCACCGACTCCACCCTGTTTCCCCGCCTGGCCACACAAAGAACCTACGAAAGCCGACTCTACTGGATTGGCAACGAGCAAGAGTCTCCTGCTGGAATCGTCACGCGCAAGCTCCTTCGCCCGGGAAAAGAGGCCTACTGGGTTCCTGGCTTCACCGCGGACTCGTTTTTTGTTCAGCTTGTACGCCATCTGGGAGGTTTCTCGACTGACTTTGCGGACCGTCTTTTGGAGCACCCGCAGGCAATTCTTGATACCCTCTCTCCCGCGATACAGCCGGATCAGCTTCTGGATCGCCTCCCACGCATCGGCTACCCGACTCCCAAAGACATTCACCCGAGTTTTGTTGCCGCGCAGCTTCGTGAGGGCGATCAGCTTGTCGAACGCGCTCACTACAAGGCGAGCTGTGAGGCAGATGCTCTCTTTGAGAGTGCCTACGCACGCTATGCAGGTGTCGTGGAGCTTCAGCCACAGCAGAGCGATGCTTATCTCCACTGGGCAATGGCTCTCTCGGAACAAGCAAGGCTTAAGACCGGAGCGGATGCCGAACATCTTCTGAGTCTGGCCTGTGCGAAATACTGCCTAGCGGCGGAGCTCCAGCCCGAGGCTCCTCAGATCGAGTTCCTCTGGGGCATGGCACTCTCGCGGAGAGTGCAACTGACACGCGGTGAGGCCTCCGTAAAACTTCTGGAAGAAAGCTGCGAGCACCTTGTTCATGCCGAGGAGGCTCAGCCGGGAACTGCCTCCTACTTCCTGGCCTGTCTCTGCGGCTCCCGGGGGGATGCGGAGGGGATTCAGCACTGGTTAACGCGAAGTAAGACCGCGGGGACACTTCCCGCGCTGGGGCTTGTCGAGGGGAATCCTGCCTTCCGGAGTGTGGTTGAGCAGCCCTGGTTTTCTCAGCTCTACTGTCTGTGAGCTGCGCCTAGCAGATTCTCCCACGCTTCGCGGCGAGGCCATGCGTAATGGGCTTGCTGCCGTCTGCTCCGTTCATCCAGCGCTCATCAACGGGCTCGTCGGTGCGCTGGTAGCGCGTGTCGGAGCTGAGGCGGATGGTGTTGCCCTGATTGTCGAGGCTTGCGTGCAGGGTTGCCATGGAGAAGATGAGTAGATCGCCCATTTGGTAGTTCGTGGTGAGCCAGCGTCCGCCGAGCTGTTGGCGTAGTACTGGTGGGTCGTGTGAGAAGGCTCCATCCCAGGCTTCGTGGGTCTCGGGGTGCTCCCAGTGGATCTTTCCGGTCTGCACAGCTTCTGCGGCGGGGCCATTTTCACAGTACGAGTCCACGTCCTGGGCAAGATAGCTACCCGTGATATCCTGCCGCTTGTGCGAGCCTTCGAGGATAATGAGCCCACCGACCGAGATCGGAATGTCTCCAAGGGGTGTCCAAGCGGTGAAGAGCTTCGGCGTTCCTCGGCCCATATAGACTTTGTCACAGTGCGGTGCGGTGCCACCGCCCGGGCTCACGGCACGCATCCAGGTGAAGTCGTAGTGGAGCACGGGGCCGCCGAGGAGGCGTGCAAAAATCTCCATCATTGGGCCGTCGTAGAGCACTTTGAGCAGAGGGAGATTGTCCTCAGCCAGCTCCGCCCGAAAGTAGAGGTTTAGGTTACCGTCAGGATTCCGTCTGGGAATGGCCTCCATTGGGTCGGAGCCAGGCTCCAGCAAGCCCGCCGCCTGCAGCCGCTGGACGCACTCCTGACGTGCCTGGGTAACCTCCGCACGGTTCAGAACGCCCCGAAAAAAAAGATAACCATCGTCGGTCATGCGCTGGCGTAGGGCGAGCCCATCGCCAATAACTGCCGTGGAATCGCGAAGCTCTCCGAAGGCATCGTCGGTTATCTCCAGCTCTTTCTGGCGCGAAGTCAGTTTCATGGCAACAGGTCTTTGTGGTAGAGCAGGGGATTTAGCGGGCTGGCGGCCTTGTCACCGGGCTGGCAGCCGGGGAACCAGCGGCTCAGGTCGTTTTCGCGGTTGGCATGATCTGGTTTGGTAATGACCACGTCGTCCTCAAGATAGATTATGGTCATCACCTCACGGGTACGTTCTGAATCGGCGTTGCCAGGCGCACCGTGGAGAGTCCATCCGTTGTGGAACGTGGCATCGCCTGCGGCCATATCACCGGCGTACTCAAGCGGGTAGCCTTTCTCTGCCACCAGCGCGTCGAATCGTGCCTCGGAGTCGTCGGAGATGTTCTCGTGGCCTAAGTAGCCCAGTGCCTGTGAACCCGAGGCAAAGCGCATCGTTCCCATCGCCGCCGATGCATCCACCAGGGGCATCCAGAGCGTGATACACTTGACCCCATCAAGGGGCCAGTACTGCTGGTCCTGGTGCCAGGGCGTCGGCCCGCCGTGGGGCTCTTTGTAGAGCGCCTGATCGTGGTAGAGACGCACACCTGCGACCCCCATCAGCTCCGCCGCGATCTTCGCAAAGCGCCGCGCTGTCACAAACGTCTTCACGTCCTCAGAGATCTCCCAGATATTGGAGTACTGGATAAACGCCTTGCCGTAGGTATCACGCTGCTCAATGGGAGCGTAGCGCTTGGCGAACGCATTGGTCATGGCGGTAATAACCTCACGGTAGGGCATCATTTCATCTGGGGTGGCAACTTGCCGAAGAAGTGCCCAGCCCTGAGCGCGGTAGTGTATGATCTGCTCAGCGGGAAGCAGATAGTCCGACGATAGCTCTGGTAACATGATTCTTTTCTTTACGTCAAAAAATAAACAGCGGCTCCTGTGGGTACAGGAGCCGCTGATGAAGAAACCCAGCCACGGCCTACGGAGCAGGAAGGGGAGTGGGAACGATTACTGCGGGATCTGAAGGGACGAACTGGAAAGTGTTTTCCACGCCACGTACGCGAACCAGACCCGGGGTGTCATCTGCTGTAGCCCCATTAGCAACTGAGCCAATGGTGATGGACAGATCGGAATTGACGGTCGCAACATCGTTAATGCCAGGAAGTATGACCGTATTGACGGTGCCATCCGCATTGGCGATGGGAGTGATATTACTTGCGATGATGGTTCCATCTTCACGGAATGCAGGCTTACTGGAATCTTTCTTTGCCAAGCCCACAGGCTGAGGAATCGGAACGATACGTATTGCCCCGTCCAGTAGGGTCACACTATAGACCGTACGTTGGGGAGCCTGCGTAGGGACGAGATTCTTCAGATAGGTGCCATTAATCGCATCGCGAACCAGAACCAGCATATCTTCTGTAAGGGTGTAGCTACCGTCTTCTGTGCCCCGAAGGGTGACAAGGCGATAACGGCCCTTGCCTAGAGAGACTTGGGTACCGAAGATCAGTGTCTCACTGCTGCTGCAAGTGTCCACTACAATACTGTTGACGACTAGCTCTCGGGTGCTAGGTGCTAGAAGCTCTTTGGCGTCGGGGCAGCTAACACGGGTGCCTTCAATGCCGATCTGTTGCCGACGCCAGATCCCACTGACATTTCGTGCCAGTGAGGGGGGCGGGACTTTGGAGTCTATACTGCCTCCACTGCATCCTGCCGTAGCGACGGAAACAAGACCTAATATGCTCCAGCCAATACGAACTCTTATGGAATGTGCCAAACTATGCCTCCTCAAGATTCGCCATAATATACCACGCATCAGAGGCTAATCCCTCCTTCTTCCTGGAATTTTTCTCGCATAGCTGAGAGGAAGCCCGGTAAGCCATAGTGAACTACTTCCTGTAACTGATCCCTCGGCTAAAGCCGAAGGCTTTGACAGTAACACCAGGCTTGCCTAGTATCCCGTCCATAGGGCAAGTTACATTGCCCCGTGTTCCACCCCGACTCTTCTGTGCGAAGCTACCAAGCTTCGCACAAGCAGAAGGCAGGGCAGAGCCATATCGTCGTATCTTTGGAGAGATTTTTGTATAAACCGAAGCCCGCGTATAGGATGCAGTTCCCCGCGATTGCCTTACCCGACTGCTGCGGGTTGCTGTCTCATCTAAAGGTAAGTTCCTGACTGCGGCATGGTGCGCGGCGCACCTGTGCCGTGTTGTGGGGACGAACCACAAAGCGAAAACTCTACTGACAGAAAGAATACCATAAAAGAAAACAAAATGCAAACAATATTTCAGATCCAATCGCAAAACTTTCCGTGCGGTTCCCAATTCCTCCCCCTGCTGAAGCAGGGGGTCTCCTTGGAGGTTTAATTATGACAATTTCCGAAGCACTGACAGCACTGGGCATCACTGAAAATATCCTGAGTATCGAAGAGAAAAATCAGTTGGATCGTGATGGTTATTTACCTTTGGAGGGAGTTCTTTCCTTGGAGCAACTTGCAGCGATCAATGGCCGTCTGGCAGAGCTACTTGTTGCCGAGGGGGAGAATGCGGGCAAAGAGGTGCACCAAGAGGCGGGCACAAATCGTCTCTCGAATCTGGTGGATAAAAGCCCGCTGTTCCTTCCCTGCTTCACCCACCCTCGGGTTCTTGCGGGTATTGCTCATGTGCTCCAGGGAGACCTACGGCTCTCGTCGCTCAACCACCGTGCAGCGCTTCCTGGGCAGGGGCTTCAGTCGCTCCATGCCGACTGGAGCGGCTCAACCACTCCTGGGGCGTTTTTTGTCTGTAATTCAATCTGGCTTCTGGACGATTTCACAACTGAGAACGGCTCTACCCGGGTTGTGCCCGGCTCTCATAACAGTGGTAAAACCCCGCATGATGAGATGGAAAACACGATCCTACCCCACCCGCGTGAGACCATTCTTATTGCGCCCGCCGGAACTGTCGTGATCTTCAATAGTCACACTTGGCATGGGGGAACTTTAAATTATACGGACAAACCCCGTCGGGCCCTGCACTCCTACTTCACTCGCCGTGACCAGCCGCAACAGACCAACCAGCGTACCTCACTTAGCCCAGAAACAATCGCCGGACTCTCCGAAGCGGCCCGGGTAATTCTGGATATTTAGGCTACCGTAAAGATACGGGGCAACTTCGCCGAAAACAGAGGTGGAGCAACTCGAAAATGACGGTACTGCGTATAGAAAAAGGGGGAGTGCGGCCTGCGGCTGCACTTGAAGTGAGCGGACTCTCCGTGGGCTACAAAAGGGGGATCTTTAAGCCAGAGCGACGGGTTGTCCATGACCTCTCGTTATCACTTCAGTCGGGCGAGGTCGTGGGATTTCTGGGGCCCAATGGGGCGGGCAAATCAACGACAATTAAGGCAATCATGGGCTTTGTTCTCCCCGAAGCGGGAAGTATCAAGATCTTTGGTCTGCCCGCGGGGTCTTCCGAAGCCAAGGCGCACATTGGATACTTACCTGAAGTGGCGCTCTACTATCCCTTTCTGACGCCACTAGAGACGTTGCGCCTCTACGGAAAGCTCCAGGGGCTTGGGGGCAAAGCGCTAGAGCAGGAATCCTATGAGCTACTGAGCCGTGTCGGGCTTGAAGGACGGGAGAAGCAACAGTTGCGGACGTTCTCCAAGGGGATGCAGCAGCGCCTCGGGATTGCCCAGGCACTTCTGGGGAAACCTGCGCTTCTGGTGCTCGATGAGGTTTCCAGTGGCGTGGATCCCATTGGGCGACGGCACCTGCGCGCACTGCTGGGCGAAGTAAGGCAACAGGGCACGACTATCTTTTTTTCTTCTCACGAGCTAGATGAAGTCGCCCAGTTGTGTGACCGCGTGATCTTAATCTACGAGGGCAAGGTGGTGGATGAGCGCGTCATGGACACTCAGCTTCGCTCTGGGATCGGCTCACCATTGGAAACCTATTTTGTAGCGACAATGGAGCAAGCTGCGCAAAAAGCCGCGTAGCCACCAAAAAGAACTCCCCCCGGCGAGTGCTGGGGGGAGTTTTTTTTAGTTGATATTGATCTTATATCGGAAAGTGAGTGTCTGGTTAGACTTCACCCCATCTTTGTAAGCGGGACGCCACTTCCAGCGCCGCATCGTGCTGAGGATAAGCTGATCAATCTCACTGTCGCCGCTTCCCTGGATGAGCTCCTCTTTATGACTGCCATCCACATTCACCGTCACCCGCACCCGTAGATTGGCGTTGAACTGCCGCTTCTTCATGTCCGAGGTCAGCTCAGGGTCGGGATCCGACGTACGTTCCGCATCCTCGTTGCGATTGGTGTCCGCACCAGAGGGTTTTTTATCAACCACATCACCATCTCTCTTGATGATTGGCTTCTTCTCTTCTTTGTTTTCGTTCTTTGCCTCGACTCCGGCATCACCTCCGCCGGAAGCCCGAGCAGATGCACCGCCGCCGCCGCCACCGCCTGCGCGGCCTGCCTGACCTTGTGGGCCGCCGCCACCACCGGTCTTGGTAGCGGTTCCACCCGCTGCTCCTGCGGCATTGCCGTTGCCCGCGGAGATGCCTGAACCGCGCTCACCTTCACTGGCACCACCGACACTGCCCCGACTGGTACTGTCAGTCAGGCGACCCTGTCCGGTCGCAGGGCCTCGGCTTGTGCCTGCGCCAACCCCCGATACCGAAGCGCCACCTACCGACGCGGAGCCTATCTTGCCTCCACCGCCGACACCCGCTCGCCCCGCGGACTCACCGCTGACACCTGCTCGACCACTGACCGCCACCGAAGTCGCCACGGTTCCCTTTGTGCCTTGAATTGTTGCGAGCCCCGCGTTTGCACGGCCCTCGTCTGACATTGCCGATGTCATCACAGCTTTAGAGTCGGAGACCAGTGAGGTATTGCCGATTGCCGGGCCCCGTCGGCCCACATAGGAAGGAGCTGAGATATTTGCTACCGATGCAGCGCCCGAAGCACTCGTGGAGAAGCCACTGCTGCCTCCGCGAACCGCACCACCGCTGGCTCCCGAAACGCCTGAGCTTCGGGAAATATCGGAAGGGCGGTAGGCCGATGCCGACGACGCGTTGTTATTTCCACCCACGAGAATCGCACCTGATTCCGCGCGCTCGTTATTTGCCGCGACGCTGCGCGTGGTACTGCCTGCCAGAGAACCCGCCGCCCGTGTTGGCTGCGCTCGATTTGTCGCAATACCATCACTAACGGATGCACTGACCTCGCTGGTGCGTGCCGCTTCACTGGTCGCTCCCACGCTTCGTGCGGTCGTATTGTTCTGCGCAGTGGCACTGGTACTGAGATTCGCCTGTGACGTGGTCAGATTATTTGTTGCCGTTGTGGGGGTATTCTTAAGCTCCGAGGGACGTCGCTCCGTTGCCGTTGTCTTTACCGTTGGCTTGCGGATCGGCTCCGGTTCACGCGTCGGCTCCGGCTTCACAGCGGTATCTGGCTCAGGAGCAGGAGTTGGCTGAGGCTTCTCAGGGTCTGGCTCGGGCTTTTTCTGATCTACCTCAGGTTTTTGTGGCTTTTTCTCCCGTAGTGGTTTTGAGCGCTTGATCTGAGATTTCGGCCTTTCCCGGCGCTCCGGTCGTGGGGTCGGGGCGGGGGTGGGCTTGGCCTCAGGCTGGATAAGCTCCGGTTTGTCAAAATCAAGACGGAGCGCATTGGCTACGACAGGGCCTGAGGGGTGATCGTTGTCCGGGCGTAGCTGGCTGGTGATATTGATGCCAATCATTGCGGCGACATTGATTCCCAGTGAGGCTAGAAGTGAGGCTAGAAACCGTCGACCAGAGTCATCCTCCGGTATGTTGATAAGTTGGGCGATTACGCCATGGTCAAGATTTGCCATTTTAAAGTACTCCGTTACTGTTTAGCTCTTGTCCCCGAACTTCGGGTCCGTGGCGATGGAGAACTTGCGGAACTTGACGCGGCGTGCTGCGTCAATGCAGTTTCGAACCACCGAATAGTGAGTCTTGCGATCTGCGTTGATAACGACAATCGCATTCTCCGGCTTGAGAGGCTGGTTGTTAGAGTCAAGCCGCCCCTGGAGCTGCTGCATCAAAAAATCAGGAAGGGCAGTCAGATTAGGGACTTTTTCCGTCTTATTGATGAGCATCTCACCGCTTTCTCGTAGGGTAAGTGTGACCGTTGCCTGTGCTTGGATGTCCTGGTTTGTTGACGTCGGTAGCCTTACTTGGGCACCCTTCATGTCAATGACATTAAGGGATGCTAGGATAAAGAAAACCAGCAAGAAGAACATCGTGTCAATCATGGGAATGATCTCAATCTTGGTTTTCTTGATTTCACGTCGCTTGATATACGGCATACATTTTGACCCCTTTAACGAATTGAGAACTTCTCAATTCGTGCTCCTCGCGCATCGTCGACGGCATGGATGACATTCTCGTGGGCAGTATCCGGGTTCGGGGAAATCACAATGACAACCTTCTCCAGATCCTGAATACTTGCTTTTTTGCCAAGCTGTGCATCCACAAGCTTGATCATATCCGAGCTGGCACTTGACCCAAGGGGAACTTTGATGGGTTGCTGGCCCTTGTCTCCATTGAGAGTCTTGTTGCCATCCTTGTCAATCTCCACCTCTAGCTTTACGTCCTCGGCTTGCTTTTTAGGTGGCGCACCAGGAAGTGCTGGAGGTAGATCCAGATTGAGGCCGCGGAGGTCTATGATATTGAGAGAAGCCAGGACAAAGAACACGAGTAGAAAAAACATCGTGTCGATCATGGGAATGATCTCAATCTTGGTTGCCTTGGTTTTCCGCTGACTACCGAAACGCATGACGATCTCCTGAGGAAAGCACAAAGCTCCTCACTTAGCGTGCGAAGGTGCCGCGTGCCTCCAGGGCATTGATCAGCTTCGTCGCCGCCTGCTCAGATTCCGCGATAATCCGGAGGCGCCGCGAGGCAAAGTAATTGTAGGCGATAAACGAGACAATCGCAATGAGAATTCCACCCGCTGTTGCGTAAAGTGCCGTTCCTACACTCGGTAGAATTGCCTGTTTTGTCTTGTCGTCGCTTGCGGAAGCATACTGGACAAAGACCTGGATCATACCGATAATTGTCCCAAATAGCCCCCAGAGCGGGGAAAGCGTTGTGATTGTATCCAGCACAGGAAGATATTTTTCCAGGGCAAGGAAATACTCCTCCGCCGCCTCCTGAACCAGACGCTCTACTTCATGAACCGGTCGCTTGGCATTCGAGAGGATAACTCTGGCAATGGCTGCAACAGGGCCTGGTTGGTCATTGACTGCGCGCAGGGCCTCGTTATCACGACCCGCCTTGACTAGATCAAGAGTCTCCGTCATTAAACTAGAACTTGTGGAGCCAAACTTTCCGAAGGCGATGATTCGCTCAATGATCACCATCAGACCAATAACGGACATCACTACCAGAACGATAGCAATACTTGGTTCACGTCTGAAAAACTCGAACAGTGGATTCTGCCCCATAGTAAAAACTCTCTCCTCGTCGCCTCCCCAAAAAGGGTGACATACAAATAGTACTTGTAATTAGGTTGGCAATTCTTGGGCCAAAGCTCAGGTATGGCCCAAGAAACTGCGGGATTAGAACTTTCCTGACAGGCCAACCACGAAGCGACGGCCTTGTTGGAAACGCGTGCCACCCAGGCTGTTGCCCGCGAGAGCTCCCTGCTGGAAGTTAAGTGGGTTGCGTGAGTTTGTCAGATTCTCAACACCAATCTCCAAAGCGTGAAGATTCGCAATAAGCTTGGACTTCGTTCGGAGACGCAGATCCAACTGGCTGATCGGGCTCCGGCTTCCGCCTACGGTTGATACCGACGATGCCAAGCCACTTCCTTGGTAGTAGGCTAGGGAGAAGAGCGACCCGTTCATCAGCTGGTAGCCCACTCCAAGGTTCATGGTCTGCTGCTGATCCCAGTCCAGAGGAACGGCACCTGTGGCGGCAGTCGCGGAGCGCTTGGCATTGCTACTTGCATAGGCGAGATATCCGCTTAGGCCAAGAGTAACCGGTTCCAGGCTACCAGGACGAGGATCAAGCGAGCGGGGTTTGAACTCATAGAGGGCCTCGATACCGCTTATCTTTGCGTTGCCCGCATTGACCATCATGTACGCCCCCGCCTGCGGTCCTTGGATCATCTGCTGCCACTGGTGGGTATTCTTGATATCTTTGTTGTAGAACGAGAGGCGCATGCTCTGGGCCCTGAGCTGCTGTTCAATGCTCAAATCAAGCTGGTTATTTGTTTGGGCGGCAACGGGTAGTGGAGCTGCACCCGTTTGATTGGTACCAATGGCACCTTGACCAATACCTGGTGCTGTGAATATTTGGTTATAACCCGCACGCAACACTGTCAACTGTCCCTTTGTCAGGCTCTTAAGAATACCATTGGGAAACTGATAGAGAAGATTAATACGGGGCGAGACAGCGCTCTCTGAGCGCTTACTACTGATATCAGGGCGAGTTCCCGTGCCTACCACCCGGATTCTTTGGTTTTGCTCAAAGTTCTCCACACGAGCTCCCACACTCAAGCGAACCCGCTCAATAGGTACGTAGGTGTCCTGCACATAGAACGCACTGGATCCTCCTGTACGACGAATAAATGTCGAAGGGGAGGTATTGTCGCTATTGAACCGGAGGCTATTGGCCAGGTAGGAATTGATATTGAGCGCCGCGTTGAGCGCTGCATTACTCATGGGGACAAACTGGTAGACTTCATTACCACGAAGCGCCTGGGAGAGCAGTCCAAACTTATAGTTATGTTTGCTCCTCTCATTGCCGTAGCTGAAGTCTGCCTGCACTTGCGACTGAGTGAAGTTCAGTCCTGTTGTTGGGTTATACTCAATGGAGTAGTCGGCGGGCAGAGTTGCGGGATTGAACGCCGCCCCTGTGGTGAAGGGAAAACCCAGGACGTTTTTATTCGTTGTGTCCTGACGTGTCTCCGCCCCTCCGATTGAGAAATTTCCCCGTAGCAGAGGCGAGAAAACTCGCGTGAGTTGAACTGCATAAAAGCGATTATCATCTGATTGAGAGACACTGTTACCGAGAATCTCCTGGCTGGCGTTGAAATTTGTGCCGTCCAAGAAATTTACCTGAGGGAATGCTGTCGCAGGTCGGTTACCCCCGAACCCGAATCCCAGGCGGCCAAACTGCGTGCTCAGTCCCTGCCGGTTGGCAACTCCGTTTCGTGAGCCACTGATGCCCAGGAACGCCGAGGCCTCCATCTGTCGGCTTAGTCGGTAGCTAAACTTACCCAGGAGGGAATCTGACTTTCCCGTGTTGTTGGAGAGCTGACGCTGCGGTTGGGGAGATTCGAGGAAGTTGTCACTCTCTCGGCGGGAGTAACTGAGAACGAAGCCCGCATGTGAGTTTGGGTTAGGGACAAGCTTGCCCTCTTTATCTTGGCGCATGGCCCCGAGCTGCCGACTGATCGTAAAGGCCTGAGAGTTCCCACCGTAGTCTTCGGTATTAAATGCATACTCAAACGCAGGCATCAAGGGACTCCCTCCCCGACTAATCGCAGGGCGCAGAGAGGTCTCAAGAACCGTGCTGCCGCCACCCAGGTTCGCTCCTAAGTTACCCGTACGCATCTTAAGCGACTCGATCATCTCCGGGGTCAGGAGCTGGGAGGCACGCCCAGCAAGTAGAGAGGGGAGCTGGAACCCATCAATATAATAGGTGCCCGTGTCCGCCTCACCGCGTGAATGCAAGCGATTAAGGCTGTTGGGAACCATGCCTGGGATGGAGCGAAGCGCCTTGTTCAGGCTCTGCCGATTACCGACCGCGTTCGGGAAAAATTGCAGGTGCTCTCGGTCGCGGAAGGTATACAAACCAGGATCGTCTATATCGAGTCGGATCTGTTTACGGAAGATATCTATGATGGTTTCACCCTGTGACTCCAGCTTGATCTCAACCTCGATGGTCTGGTCATCTATGACGACAACTTTACCTGCAATCAGTTTATAGGCTATTCCATTGACAAGGGCGCGTGCTGTGTACTCACGGGTACCAGCAGTCAGATCACCGGTGGAAACCAGACCGCTCGAGGCCGTATTAAACTGCATGTCCTCAAGATCTGTGGGGCCAGCTTTGATAACAATAATGGCTCCAGGGAGTACGACGCCGGTCTTCGAGTCCACCACTTTGAACTTGACTTGACCATCTGCCCAGGCGACGGCGGTGGGCAAGAGTAGGCTGAGCACAGTAGCGGTAGCGAGAACTCCGCTGCGTGTTTGCAGGCGGTGCAACATGTTGTTATTCTTCCTTTTTATTCTTGACATCAAAAACTCCCTTAGCACAAAAAACATCCCGGTAATTGTACGTGCGGACCTAGTGGCTGTCAAGCGAGCCAATTACATAGTTCCCCAAAACGGCTCATCTTCCTGCTTTTACACGGAAAATTTTAGAGATCAGGGCAGATAGTACATCCCTAAGTGCTTAATATTCTTGACTTACCCTTCCTACCATAGTGTCACTTTTTTGCTACTCAGGAAGGCTGATGCTCTCGGAGCCGGGAGTAAACCGGACAGTGTTGGGGGATGTGTCGCGATCTGCTGGCGCTCAAACCAAACAAGCTAGGCGTCAGCGCCCAGCTTGTTTCACCAATCATGGAAAGTGCGAGGAGAGAGTCTAATAAGCACCCTTGGCAAAGAGAACCGCAGGAATCGCACGTAGGAGAATCGAGAGATCCGTGCGAAGAGAGCGCATTTGAATATACTTCATGTCTAGCTCCAACCAACGCTCAAAGCTTAGGCCAGATCGCCCGGTCACTTCGCGAAAACAAAGCAAGCCAGGTGTGACACTCAAGCGCTCTTTGGGATAGTTGGGATAAGCATCAATCTCACTTTGCAGGTGAGGACGCGGCCCTACCAGGGTCATATCGCCTTTCAATACGCTCCATATTTGTGGGAGCTCATCTAGCGATGACTTGCGAAGCACACGGCCAACGGAGGTGATACGGGGGTCGTTCTTCATTTTGAAGATCGGCCCCGAGGCTTCATTCTGGATCGAGAGCTGGGTCTTGAGCGCATCGGCGTTAGTCACCATGCTACGGAACTTGTAGAATGTGAAGAGCCGCCCATTCATTCCTACTCGTTTTTGGCGGTAGATAATCGGCCCACGGTCGGTTAACCAGATGGATAGAACAATAACCAAGAAGATAGGTGCGAGAACTAAGAGAGCAATAAAAGAAAAAACGATGTCCATGCTCCGCTTAATCACGACGTAGCTACTGGAGGGTGTCGCGTTTGCAGGCGAGGAGATCAGCTCTACAGACACAGATTAACTTCCTTTCTGGTGAATCGCATACGGGTACATTCCCCGGAGCTTGCTCCGTGACCGCTTGGAATAGGTGGGCATCTCTCAGGATGCCCACTTCTTCTGTGGCTTCGGCTCTCAGGCCGAAGCCTTCGGGCAAATACCCCGGAGCTTGCTCCGGTCGGATGGTTATTTGAGATGGCATAGGCGCTCAGAAAATCTGGTGCTAGAAAAGTACAGTCCTAGCTTCCTTACTATTATCCCCAATTTTTAAAATTATTCAAACTTCATTTTGGTTGTCTGTGAAGTCTTCCTCAGCGTCGCGACTATTTATTTTGCGTGCTAGGGGTTGGTTCCAGGTAAACTTGCTCGCCGGGATGGTGGTAACCACGGGAGCGGGCAAGAGCTTCGATTCCTTCTGGCGACTTCAAATAGGATCGGCGCTTTGACAGGCTAACGTTTTCTGCATGAAGACCTTGGAGGCGTGCCTCTAGGATCCGTACTTCATGATTGGTTTGTACACCTAGGGACCAGGGAAGCGAAAGCCAGCGTACATAGAGGAAAAGCCCGAGACTAACACCCAGACTGATTCCCAGAAGACGCCAGATCGCATCCCAACGGCGGCGCTGTGTTCGTGTCCGGGGGGGGGAGACTGTCTTGTGGGGAGGTTTAGAGTGGTTCGCCAAGGTAGTGTACCTTTATGAGATTCGTGCTGCCCGGCTTGCCCAGAGGCGTTCCGGAGGTAAGGACGAACAAGTCGCCTGGTTGGAGATAGCCGCTCTGAGCCGCGACCGCGGTACTCTCACTCAGAAGAGAGTCCACGCTGGTGGGGGCAGGCATCAGTAAAGACTGGATACCCCAGCAAAGAGCAAGGCGACGGCAGGTCTCCTCCGAGGGTGTGACGGCTAGTATCTGAGAGCGCGGACGGAACTTTGCCACGGCACGAGCCGTTCCCCCTGTCTCCGTGGCACAGAGAATGGCCTTGGCTTGCTGGTCATGCGCAATCGTGACTGCGGCTTCGGCGACTGCATCGGTCAGGCTGTCACGCCCAAAGAGGGCTGTTTTTTCTCGAAGAAGCTGGTCGTAGTCGAGCTGTTCCTCCGTACGACGTGCAATCCGGCTCATGGTCTCGACAGCCTGGAGGGGGTAGGCACCCACGGCTGTCTCCCCGGAGAGCATCAGAGCATCCGTACCATCGAGGATCGCGTTCGCAATGTCCGTTACTTCGGCGCGGGTCGGGCGTGGGTTGCGGATCATGGAATCCAGCATCTGGGTGGCGGTGATCACGGGCTTGCCCAGCACATTGCAGGCTCGGATCAGGCGCTTTTGAATCATTGCCATCTCCTCCACTGGCATCTCGATCCCCAGATCACCCCGCGCCACCATTGCACCATCGGCCACGGCGAGAATGGAATCCAGATTCTCGACCGCCTCCGCCTTTTCGATCTTGACCAGGATCGGTACCACGCGGCCCTCTCGCTCCATTAACGAGCGAAGGCGGTGCACATCATCGGCATGGCGCACGAAGGAGAGCGCCACATAGTCCACCCCCAGCGCAAGTCCGAAGCGCAGGTCCGCTTCATCTTTGTCGGTGACTGCCTCAATCGGGAGAGCCACTCCTGGCAAATTGACGCCCTTGCCTGAGGTTAGGACGCCGCCCGTAATGATGACGCACTCCACTTCTTCAGGCTTGACTTGTTCCACCTGGAGCTCCAGTAGCCCATCATCGAGCAGTAGCCGCATCCCTGGGGCTGCAACCGCAAAAAATTCAGGGAGAGGCAAAGGAATGCGCTCCGCTGTGCCCAGAATGCTTGCCAGAGTCAGAACTACCCGTGCGCCTTCATCTAAGACGACGCCCTCCGTCATGGTGCCGACCCGTAGTTTGGGGCCACAGAGGTCCTGAAGTGCTGCCACACTCTTGCCCACTTTCGCCGCCGCCGACCGGAGGCGGGCAAAACGCTCCGCGTGCTGAGTATGGGTTCCATGCGAAAAATTAAAGCGGGCGACATCCATTCCGGCGCGGATGAGTTTCTCCAACGTCTCGGGAGCATCGACCGCAGGGCCGAGAGTACAAATGATCTTGGTGCGTGGCATCTAAGCAGGCATTATACACCTTGAAAAACAAAATTAGTTTAAGGGGTGGACGGGTTTACTTTCGCGTGATAGAATTCCCGTGCTTCCGGGTCGGTAGCTCAGTGGTAGAGCAGTGCCCTTTTAAGGCATTGGTCGTGGGTTCGAATCCCACCCGACCCATAATTTCTTCGTCTCAGTTTTCCTCAAGCACGGTGAAATCCGTGCGTTTGCGCTTGATAAGTACGGTATCTACTTTTTCCCCTTCGTTTGTCTCAGGGTAGTTTGTTGTCGCGTGCAGGCCGCGTGACTCTTTGCGGTGCTGGGCGGATCGAATGATTAGCTGTGCGGTGAGCGCCAGATTGCGAAGCTCCAGCAGATCTTCCGTGGGTCGGCAAGTGGCGTAGAGCCGCTCCACTTCGTCCATGATCACCATCAGAGCCGTCTCCGCTTGCTTCAGGCGCTCATCGCTACGGACAATCCCGACGAACTTGGTCATGGCGGTCTGGATGCGCTGCTTGAGGGCCTCTGTGTCGGCGACACGGACCCGGCCTCGGTAGGGGCGAAACGGGGGGACATGCTCCAGCAGCGGCGGAGTCTCATCTATGTTTGTCAGGAAGAGATGGGCGGCTCGGTGAGAGAAAACAAGCCCCTCTAAAAGCGAGTTGGAGGCAAGGCGATTTGCGCCGTGGACGCCCGTGCAGGTGACTTCCCCGCTGGCAAAGAGGCGCGGTAGGCTGGTGCGCCCGTGGAGATCCGTAATCACGCCGCCGCACATGTAGTGAGCAGCGGGCACGACGGGAATCGGCTCGTGGGCCATGTCAATTCCGTAGCTCAGGCATCGCGCATAGATATTAGGAAATCTGTGCTGAATCTCTTGAGAGTCTATGTGTGTGATGTCCAAAAACATACACGGCTCGTTTTGCTTCTTGCACTCGGCATCAATGGCCCGTGCGACAATATCCCGTGGTGCCAGGTTACTTCGCTCGTCGTAGTCTAGCATAAACGCGCGTCCGGACTTATCGCGCAGGATTCCGCCCTCGCCACGGACGGCCTCAGAGATCAAAAAACTACGCGCCGCCGGGTGAAAGAGTGTTGTAGGGTGAAACTGGATAAACTCCATATTGGCCACTTTCGCGCCCGCACGAAATGCCATAGCAACCCCATCGCCGGTGGCAATTGCTGGGTTGGTGGTGTGCGTATAGACAGCACCGCAGCCGCCTGTCGCCAGAAACACCGCGCGCCTCGCCAGAAATGTTGCGATCTCACCATCGAGCGTGTCTAGAACATAGACCCCGCAGATCCGCTCGTCGTCGTCCTTGGATTTTGCTAGATCAATGGCAAGATGGTGCTCGTAGACTACAATGGAGGGGTGGGAGTGAATACTCTCCACCAGCGCCCGCTCGATCTCTCGGCCCGTTAGATCGTTGTTAAACAGAATCCGCCGCCGGGAGTGGCCGCCTTCCTGTGTGAGTGCTAAGTCGCCGTCTTTTTCCTTATTGAAGTTTGTCCCGAGCGCGATCAGCTCCCGAATACGCTCAGGTCCCTCGGTTACCAGCGCCTGGACCGCGTCCTCGTGGCACAGGCCCGCGCCCGCGATAAGTGTGTCCTGGATGTGCAGATCGAAAGAATCATCGGGTGCCATCACTCCTGCGATCCCTCCCTGAGCCCAGTTGGTGTTGGAGTCTGAGCGGTCTTTCTTGGTAACCAGGGCCACAGTGCCCACTGCTGCTACTTTGAGCGCAAAGGTCAGCCCCGCAATCCCCGAGCCCATCACCACAAAGTCGAAAAGCATGGCTTCCGGTCCCTGAATTTCAGTCATCGTGCTAGTAGTTTACCCGCTGAGGCCAGCGGAAGAGTTTCAAAAATCGTGTTAAAAGAGTGTCCTGACGGATTTGTTGTAAAACCTGATGCCTGGCGATAGGGAAGGCGCTCTGTGCACGTTGCTGTGGGAGAACACGCGCGGGGCGACTGGGGTAGCTTGCAGGAACAAGGCGGGTGGCGTTTAGCTCAGGCAGAGCAGTGACAATCGGGGGAGTGGTCAGGGTGGCGGCCAGTGGCCAGGACTGAATCACCGGAAAACCACGTGGCTGTGGGGCATTGCAAAATGCGCGGTAGTCATCTTCGTAGAGTGCAAAACTCTCGTCAAGCAGAGAGAGGCCAATCCCCTGATCCGGAAAGGTTCGCAGGACAACCAGCCCAACAACAATCTGGACAGCGCGCTGTGGTTTGACTGGGAAGAACTCCTCGGTCGCGAGGGTGCGTGTTTGGTAGAGAGTGGCGATGCGGCAGGTTTCCCCCGACTCAGTTCGGTAGGTGAGATAGCAGGAGTGAGCGGTGTCGTCGTCGCCGTCTAGTGGCAGAGAAGCCAGAACCTGACTACAGCCCTGGTCACTCAGAAAATCTGGCGCGATGAGTGTTCGGTAGTCCACCCGACCTAGCTCATGATTTGCTACCAGAAAGGGCCACGCAGGGACAATAGTCGCCTGAGGAGGAAGGGGTGTCTTGGAGGTCACGGCCACGCTACCTTAGAGCTTACCGCGTTTTAGGACAGAGTGGGGCTCTTCTTTTTCAAATGAGTCGCGCAGGGCACTACAGAACTGCACGAGATACCGAAACGCACTCTCTGTATCGGTGACATTCTGGTAGCGCTCCCGTAGCGTGCGAGCGGTATCGATGCGGCGCTGCTCCTCCGTGCGGGCTAGCCACTGGCCCAGCTCGCGGAGGACGGGAACGCGGACTGCCCCCAGGCGCTGTACAAAAGTGAGATGCGGTGTCTCAAGATGCGCTAGTTTATTAGTTAGCGCCTCTTTATCTTTGTCTAATAGAGCGAGTCTTTGGGTGAGCACATCAGGAATGCAGCAAGCGATGGGAATCTCGACATTGTAGGGAGTGGGGGAGATCAAACTCTCCGGGGTGTGGCGCTTGCGCGTGTGAATTAAGATGCGGCGGTTCCCATCTCCATCGTCTACTGTTTCTGATTCCATCTTCGCAAAGCCCTCGCCCAGAGCACTCACAGGGATCAGGCGTACGGTCGCGTTGGGGGAGAGAAGTGAGAGAAGAGCCTGAACTGCTGGAATTTCATTGAGGAAGTTGCGGAAGTGCTCTAGGGTAAGGTGCGGGGCGAGCTGACTGATGGCATCCCACTTACTGATCACAAAATGAATGGAGAGAGGACGGTGCGCGGACTTGCGAAGTGTGGCGGCCGTTCGTACCAGAATCGGAGCGAGCTCCTGTCCAATCCACTCTCGCGCCTCTTCATCGGCACTCATCGCCAGGAGTAAACGAACTCCGTCGAGAAGGCCAAGCAGGACATCTGCCTCCTCGACAGCTTGTTCAAAGTCTTCGTCGTGGAAGCTCTCGCCGCTCAGCAAACCTCCTGCGTAGTCTAGGTACTCGAAGTTACAGGCTTTGTAGGCTTGCTGGTCTATCTGAACATGGCAGGCAAAACGGTAGTTGGCTTTGCTGCCGAGTGCGGTGCCAGGGGGAAAGTCATTCTGCGAGACCAGATGGGTGTAGATCCGGTCCAGCTTGTTGCGTGAGGCTGTGTCAGGGTAGCTGTCGGCGGTCACGGGTTCCAGGTGAAATCCCGGATCCAGAGGCAACTGGAGCTTTTGCCACATTGCGGACAAAAAGAGTGTCTTACCGGACTGGGTGGGGCCCAGCATGATCACACGAATAGGTTCCATAATTAAACGACCGAGGGGACTGTCTGCTTTAGCTGACAGGGGAATCGGCAACCGCACGGCACAGGTGCGCTGCGCACCATGCCGCATAGAAAA
>NZ_JAYVPL010000141.1:0-3632 GCF_043757465.1 Armatimonas sp. | reverse complement strand
CCCAAGAAGCCTGATGCTTGGCATTGTTGTTTTTTGTGATTGTGTCCTAGACATAATTTCAGAAGCTCTCTGCTTTAGCGGAGGGAGTCGTCACAATGGAAATATTGTACGTCGCCTAGCCTGCCAAAAACCACCGTTTAGCCGAGGTGTGCCTACCCACACCCCGTGAGCCGGTTGCGCAGCCGACGAAGCGCGTAGAGTAGGCGTACGAGCCAGGCTTTCCAGTGAGGGAGGCGCTGGATCCGGCGCACGGGCGTGCCTCCGAGGAGAGCATCCGTGAGGACAGTGCGAGTCCAGCCGGGAACGGAGCGTGGGAGAGTTTCCCTCGTGAACCAGTCCACGGCAACGGACTCCCAACCCGGCTCACCGATTTTCTCGACGATCTGTCCGGCAAAGACCTGAACCAGCGCACCGCCACCAGGCAGATCAGGCCGCCAGTAGAACCCGATACAACGGGTAAGAGTCACCGTAAAGCCCGTCTCTTCCTGAAGCTCCCGAACCGCGGCGACTTCGGGGGTCTCGCCGGGCTCGATCTTGCCACCCGGCAGGCTCCAGAGACGGAAATCCTCGCGTTTTTGGAGAAGCACTCGGCTTTCGGAGTCGGAGACGACGACCTGAACACCATCGGGCGCACGTTGTGGGAAGAGAGTTTGTTGTGGGAAACCAGACACCCTCCTAGTATACACAAACAACCGACTGAGGATACAATCAAAAAAGAAGTATGCACTGGACTGGCACGTCTTGCGCTCCAGCCCCAGCGCGTGCACACCTGGGAAGAGGCGCTGGGGTAGGGCTCTCCGTTTTTCGTCGTAATACTGTATAATCGTGCCACCATGTCCACAGTTCCTTTCTCACTTCTCTTTTCTCTGGTTCTTCTCTCCACGCCCGTCTCGGCGCAGGCTCCGTCCGCTAAGCCCCTATTTGTCGAGGGGCAGGCACAAGTCGTCCCCGCCTTCGCCAGCCCCGGCGAGTGGATTCGAGAGCAGCTCTGGGTCGAGACGGAGTTTGACTCCGATAAAAATGGCAAGCGGGATCGTGTCCATGTGGATGTCATCCGCCAGAAACAGACCCAGACCGAGGGCCTGCGCGTGCCGGTGGTCTATGAGTCGTCGCCCTATTTTGCGGGGACGTCGGGTAATTTCGATGTGAACTGGGATGTGCGCCACGAGCTGGGCGCGCAACCGCCCGCCCGAACCGCGCACCCGACGGTTGGGTTTAATGCGAACCGAAAGAGTATCTCTAACTCGCTTGTTGGCACTTGGGTACCTCGTGGTTTCGCCGTGGTTCACTCGGAGGCCCCTGGTACGGGACTGTCGGAGGGGAGCGCGACCGTGGGTGGGGCCCCGGAGCGACTGGCGCCCAAGGCCGTGATTGACTGGCTCAACGGTCGGGCGAAAGGCTACACGACGCTGGATGGCTCTATTGAGATTCAGGCGGACTGGTGCACCGGCAAAGTAGGAATGACGGGCACATCCTACAATGGGACGATCCCCGTGGCAGCGGCAACGACGGGCGTCAAGGGGCTGGAGGCGATTATTCCGGTCGCGCCCAACACGTCGTACTACCACTACTACCGCTCCAATGGCCTTGTGCGAAGCCCCGGCGGTTATTTAGGCGAGGACATAGACTCTCTCTACGACTTCATCAACAGTGGCGATCCCGCGCGACGGGAAGCGGGCGACAGGCTCTACCGTGATGGCGCATTCGCCCAGAACCAAGACCGCCGCACGGGCGACTACAATGCCTTCTGGGCAGAGCATGATCTGCTCCCCTTCACCAAAAACATCAAGTGCGCGGTTCTTATGGCGCATGCCTTCAACGACTGGAACGTGGTGCCGGAGCATAGCGTGCGCATCAGCCAGGCAATTAAAGGCCGGGTTCCGCTCGTGCAGTACTTCCACCAAGGCGGGCACGGCGGCGATCCGCCCTTGGAGCTGATGAACAAGTGGTTCACGCGCTTCCTCTACGGCGTACAAAACGGCATTGAGAAAGGCCCGAAATCGTATATTGTGCGCGAGCGTGAGCCCGGCGCTCCCAGACCCGCGCCCACACCCTACGACGACTACCCCAACCCGGCCGCCTCGCCGGTGACGTTTTTTCTCTCCTCAGGCGGCAAGACAGCTGGCGGCCTGACCCCCGTCAAGCCCGTCAAGCAGTCTACGGAAGAGCTGACCGATGATGTTTCCCTCACTGCCGCGACACTGGTACAGGCAGCGGACTCTCCCAACCGCCTGCTCTACGCCACGCCCGAGCTGACCGCGCCGGTTCACCTGTCCGGCACGGCGCGAGTGACCGTCCGGCTGGCGTCGAGTGCGGCGGCGGCGAATCTCTCGGTGTACCTGGTGCAGCTACCGTGGACTACGGGCCCCATCGGGACGGAGAACCTCATCACGCGCGGCTGGGCCGACCCGCAGAACGCCAAGTCGCTCACCAAGGGCGGCGACTATCACGCGATGGATCGCGGCACACCGCTAAAGCCCGGCGAGTTTGTGACCCTCACGTTCGATCTGGAACCCGATGATCAGATCATTCCCGTTGGCAAGCGCATTGGCCTGATGATCCTTTCGAGCGACCACGACTTCACGCTCTGGCCCAAGCCCGGCACGAAGCTGACGGTAGATCTCGATGCCACTCGGATCACCCTGCCCCTCGTCGGGGGAGCCGATACCTTCAAGCGTGCCACAGGGGCGCGGTAGAACCGAATTATTTCACCCTCCCACTTCCTAGTTAGGCATTATTCATAGACAAAAGCATCATTGAGATAGGGCCTCAGGTAAGCATCGCTCATGTAGCCAAAGCTGGCATGGCGTTCTCTTTGCCGTCTCCAGGAGCTCCAGCGCGGGCGTGAGATCGGCGTTGTGGCATAGGGCAGTCCGGCCTCGCTCGCCATCCCATAGCGCTCGTAGCCCGCCGCGATCGTCGTTAACTCGATACAGAATGTCATCGCAAACACACTGAACGTCCCCCGATTCCCTCAAACTTAAAGTGCAGGGTGGTAGGCATCCCCGTTTTCCATCACCATTCCTGGTCGTGAACAACCATGTAAAAATAAACTTGCAGTTTCACACGGATACGATAAATTGTAAGAAAGACAATAACAAGGAAAGAGAGCTTGGAAACACTTAAAACTCAGCTAGAACAAGCCGCTTGCCCCGAGCAGGTTTTCGGGCGACTGGAAGGCTACAGTGCCGCCACTCTGCGCCACGCGTTGGGCGAGGTTTTTCGGTCGCTTGCAAAAAACTGCCACCCGGATCGTGTCCCCCAAAACGAGCAGGCTCTGGCAGCGGAGGTCTTTCGGCTTCTTAACTCCTGGCGTGCCCAGGCGGAGCGCAAGCTGGAGCTAGAGACCTACGGCGACCAGAAGCCCCTCTTCGAGCCCGTGGAGTTTTTGGTGGGTGAGGAACTACTGACGCTTACCGGGATCGCTGCCGCGGGGCTGGTGAGTACGGTCTATGAGGCGCACTCCACGGGGGCGAAACCAGGGCAGCGTGTCTTTGCCAAGGTCAGTCGTGAACCCGCCGACAACGATTTATTGGGGCTTTTTGCCCATCGCACCGGAAAGGTATAGTTGGGCATCACGTTGGATGTGCAGCGACACGATTTTGGGGTCTCTGTAGCAATCCCTGAATGAT
>NZ_JAYVPL010000140.1:0-3694 GCF_043757465.1 Armatimonas sp. | reverse complement strand
CCAAAGCGCCAGCAGCCGCTCGTTGAGTGACTCGGTGGGAATCTCCTGGCCGACTTGCAGCTCGACGACGGCGCGGCGCGGGATAAGGGCCGTTCGCTCGCCCAAGTCCGTTGGAGCCGCGGTCACGACAAGCTCGCCACTCGCATCCAAGATTTCCAAAGTCTCCACAGCACTACCCAAAATCTCGACCGTCTCGCTATCCATCGCCACCTCCAGGCATCCGAGCGATTCAAAGACGGGTTACCCGAAGCCGTCAAAATCGCCGCTTTCGGATAGTTTCGCCGCCCGATACTGGATCTCCTCTAATGCACGAGAAGTGCGCTTATCAAGCATTCAGCGAGAGATTCATGAGAAGGATAGCGTGCCTCGCTTGGTCTTGGGAATGCTTGCGAACTTATCTACATCTCCCGATTTTGGCGATTTGCCCTTAGAAGCCTCCAGAAGGCGATTCTAGGGGCGGTACCTCCCGGAAAGGGAATCGCTCCACCCAGAAGGCGGGCAGGAAGGCCAAAAACGGCGATCTGTAGATAGGGCAGGCGATAATAAATAAGACAGTCTTAGGAAAATCGGTTAAATCGCCTCGATTTTATCTGGCATTCTGGCATGGCTTTCTGGTTATATGGTCTGTAAATCTGGTATACCAGTCTGGTATTCTGGCTATGTGATATACTGCAAGCACGAAAACGCCCCCGATAAGGGCTTGGCGTTTTACTGGAGACGAGGCCCTAGAAGCAGAGCTTTTTCGGGGCGACTCGCGTAGAATCGCCTCACACGAGGCCGGAGCTTTGGGAGAGGACTTGGCAGGGCATGAAGATCATTACCATCACAGGCTATAAGGGAGGCGTCGGTAAGAGCACCGTCGCCGTTCATCTCGCTGCCTTTTTCAGCAAAAAAGGCAAGACCGTTCTGGTGGACGGAGATCCCAACCGTACCTCTATCGCTTGGGCAGAGCGCGGCTCGCTGCCCTTCGAAGTCGTAGACCAGCGCCAGGCCATGAAGGCCGTGGCGGGAGCGGACTTCATCGTCATTGATACTCCTGCCCGACCGGACTCCGACGACCTAAAGGAGCTGGCCAAGGGCTGCGACCTGATCGTCCTGCCCACCGCACCCGATGTTCTGAGCTTGCAGCCCATGCTGGAAACCTGCCGAGCACTGCCTGGTGCCAAGTACCGGGCGCTGCTTACTATCGTGCCGCCCCACCCCAGTCGCGAGGGCGAGATTATGCAGGGTGAGTTGCGCCAAGCAGGGATCGCGGTCTTTGATGCCATCATCCGCCGAACCGCAGGCTTCCCCAAGTCGGCGCTCGCGGGTACTACCGTGGAGACGCTCGCCGATCCACGGCAGAAATCGGCATGGGGTGACTTCGAGAGCCTCGGCAAAGAGATTCTAGGCCTGATCTAAGAGTTTTCGAAAGAGAGAAAGTCATGAGCAAAATAAGTTACGCAGACATCATCCAGAAGGCGAGAGAGTCGAGGGCGGTGGAGACGGAGCAGGAAAACGAGGAAGTCGTCTCGTTGCCAGAAAGCCAGAGTACCCACGTAGAAACGGCTCCTGGTAAGGTAGTAGAGGAGATGGTGAACCTCTCGATCCGGGTGCCAAAGCGATTGCGGATGCACTGGGTCGCCGAGGCAAAGCGCCATGATACCAGCATCACCGCTATGATTACAGAGGCTCTCAACGCCAAGTTCGGAAGCCCTAGCTAGGCATGAAGGTTAAGAATATGTATCGGTCAATACCTGATCATGAATCGTGCTATTCCATTTGTCTGAACAAGCACACGTAATCGCCAACAAATCGCCAACTACCAGCTCACCATAGAGGCAGAATCGCCAACTCATGGTAGATACCGTACCCCACGACCAGAGCCTTCTCGCTTCAAAATACCACTCTCTACTAGGAAGTTGAGTTCACGTCTGGTCGCTTCGTCTGACAATTGAAATGCTTCTCGATACTCACGGTTGGTAATAGCACCACGCTGCTGAGTCAGACGCACTCCTCGAACCTGGCGCTCTGTAAGGCCCATTTGCCGAAGCATGGCATCGGAGAATCGGTTGTGCCAGAGCGTCACTGTAAAGCTACCACTGGTGCTGACAAACTCTGGCGGAGGTAGCCCAGCTGCGGCCAGGGCCTCCGCCATGCGCAGGGTTCCCGTTCCCCAACTCTCGATCAGCTCCATCTTATGGGCGATGCTGGCAAGCAGTGGATTGCGTGGGAGCGAGCTGTGCGGGCGGGCAAGATCGGCAACCGTCAAATGCTCTGAGAGACCACCAACGTTCATTATTACAACTCGGTCTGGGTAAAGCCTCACCTGGATGGCGCTCTGGGCAGTGTAGTCGCGGTGCAGAAGGGCATTGATCAATGCCTCACGAAGTGCCACCAGAGGAATCTCCCAGACCTCACGCCGCTGGAGAGAAGCGATGCCCTCCCCCTCACTGGGAAACTCATAGGTTACACGAAGGCGCTGACGAAGCCACTCCAGAACGCCTTCAAGCTGTTGGAGCAGTGAACCATCGAAGCGCTGATCATCTGAGATCGTGATCCCATCGTTTTCAAAACGGGCAGCCTGAACACGAGCGGTTGGATACCAGTGCTGCGGATTATCTGTGAACAATAGAACGCCACCACGCTTCAAACGCCCTGAGGAATGAACCAGTCCCAGCTTCTCGATCAGGAGGTTGTCTGTCTCCGCCTGGGATGCCTCCGGTAAACGCTGCTTCGCCCGAGTCCGAAAGATGGAGATGGCTTCAGGGAACAGATCCCCTATTGTTGCATCGGAAGGGAGCTCGTCCCAGCTCTGGCCGGTCTTCTCTAGCAGAAAACGTGGTAGTTCCTCTGTCGGGACTTCCCGGGTAGAGTTGCCCACGCGCCGGAAGAAGCGACCATTGAGCGCCACTGGAGAGACTGCCTGTGCCATCTGGATCGCTAGGACGGGCGTGCCCTCCAGAGTCTCGATGGTCATGGAGCGCGGGTGTACCTGGAGTTTGGCGACGATAGTATTGCTGATGCGCTCCATCTCCTTGCCGTCGCCATGCCAGCCAACGATGCTTCCGTTATCCGAACCCCAACCCAAAGCACTCCCCCACGAGTATTGGCAAGGGCCGCGAGCGCATCAAGGCACTCCTTCTCTTGCCAGGAGCGCTTGTACTCCTCGGTCTCGGCTTCGCGTGTTGGTTTCAGGTTGAGCGCATCCATTGGGAGTCAGTATACCTGAATTAAAAACATCTGTTTACTCTAGGCGAGCGACTTCAGGGCAGGAAAGCCGCCTGCCTTTGCCGAATGGCAGGGCATGTCGACTGTTGCTCCAGCGGAGCTTCGCAGCTGCGCCCCTTCCCTTTCCCTCTCGGAATTCGTCGCTCGCTGGAGAGCCTCTACACTCACAGAAAGGGCGGGCTATCAGGAGCACTTCCGCGATCTGTGCGCTCTCCTGGGGCAGCTCACCCCCGCCGAAGCAGATCCCACCGGAGATAGTTATGCTTTCGAGAAGGGCGTCAAGAAGACTGGCAACACGTCGGGCCGCGTAGATGGGTTCGCCGATGTGTGGAAGCGCGGACACTTCGCCATCGAGTACAAGGGCAAGAAGAAGAACCTCACCGATGCCTACCAGCAGCTCCTCGCCTACCGGGAGGATTTGGAGAACCCGCCGCTGCTGGCCGTGTGCGACCTCAACCGCTTCGAGGTGCATACCAACTTCACC
>NZ_JAYVPL010000139.1:0-45134 GCF_043757465.1 Armatimonas sp. | reverse complement strand
TCAGAGCTGCATTGCAGTCTGCATTGAGTTCCAGGCCACAGCTTAGACACTGGAATTGAGATTGAGATTTTCGATTATGCTTATCGCAATAACCACAGGTAGAACACGTCCGGGAAGTGTAGGCGGGATCAACCAGCACTACAGGCAAACCCGCACGCCTCGCCTTGTACTCAATCCTCTGAAGCAACTGAAAGAAGCTCCAGTTTCCAAGTTCAAAACGCATTTCTCGGCTAAAACCGTTTCCTCGATCTCTAATACCACTGAGGTTTTCAAGAGCAAGTGCCTTCCCGAGCTTCGCCGCAGATTCGACAAGCCTGCGACTTATATTGTGGTTCACCCATTTGGTGAACCGACTTTGCCTTCGTCCGAGCTTTTGAAGGTGGCGCTTGGCGGATTTAGAACCACACTGCTGAAGTCCTGCACGAAGCCGTCTCATGCGGCGGCGAAGGGTTCGCACTTCAAGCCCGCTGTACTGATTTCCTTCGCTATCCGTAGCAATCTCAACAATGCCAAGGTCTACGCCAAGGAATCCATTGACTTCACGAAGCGGAGGGTCTTCAATGTCGCAGACAGCCATCAGGTAGAACTCCCCATCAACAAGGCAAAGCTCCGATTCTCCTCGTTGTCCTTCAAGAAGCCTTGTTTGATAGTCGCCACAGACAAACGGGATTTTCTCCCGTCCATTGACCGTCCAGATGCTCACCATCTTCTTGTCAAGCATATACCGGAGTATTCTGGAATCGTAAGCGATAGCCCCATGAGGGCGAAAAGATCGCTTCGTGAGCTTGTCGAGTTTGTAGGCATCGGCGACTTTGGCAAAGAGCAGAATAGCGACCTGTGCAGTCAGCCCCGTGTTCCGGCGAATGCTGTCATACCAAAGTTTTTGCAAATCAAAACGCTTGAATACCTTCGAGGCAAACGCACCTTCAGAGACAATGTTAGCCGCTTGATTAGCAGTCTCCAGAGTCTTGTTGAGATATTCGCGTTGCTTCTGCGTGGGCAAGAGCTTGACTTGTGCGACGAGTTTCACTACCTACATACTGTTACTACAGTGACGAAATCGGAAAGGCAAGGCAAAACTAAATTTAAGAGTCAAAGAGGGATACCTCTATGCGGTTCCCAATTCCTCCCCCGGCTAAACGCCCAAAGGGCACCCGGAGCCTCCTTGGAGGTTTCTCTGTGAGTGTCTACCACACACCCGTTTTACTCGCGGAGCTTCTAGAGTGGCTGAACCCACAGCTCGGGAAGTTTTTTCTCGATGGCACTGCGGGCGGCGGCGGTCACACGCGGGCGTTTGCCGAGCGCGGGGCGCACGTGATCGCCGTGGATCAGGATCCAGAGGCGCTCGCCGAGTGCGAGAAGTCTTGTGCCGAGCTGCCGGTAACACTCTGGCGAGGAAATTTTGCGCAGCTAGAGCTTGCTGCAACCGTGCCGCTGGATGCGATCCTGCTAGATCTTGGGGTCTCGTCGCACCAGCTCGACACGCCTGAGCGGGGCTTCGCACTACGCTACTGCGGGCCGCTGGACATGCGCATGGACACGGATTCTGAGCGGGAGACCGCCGCCGAGCTGCTCAACCGCCTGCCTGAGAAAGAGATCGCGCGAATTTTATTTGAGTACGGTGAGGAGAGCCGCTCCCGGCGGATCGCCATCGAGATTGTCAAAGGCCGCCCCCTCCAGACCACCGACGATCTGGTGGCCTGTATCCGCCGCGCCATGCCCTTTCGAACGCGGCCCGGTGAGATCCATCCGGCGACGAAGACCTTTCAGGGCATCCGTATTGCCGTGAATGCGGAGCTAGGCGTGCTGGAGCAAGTGCTCCCGGCCGCGGTTCGCTGCTTGAAACCCGGCGGACGGCTTGCGGTGATCAGCTACCACTCCTTGGAAGATCGGCTTGTCAAAACCGCCTTCAATCAGCTCTCCGGCAAGCGTGAGAACTCCGACCTGCCCCACCCCGGCCCGGAGCCCCCGGTGGTGCTGGAGGTGCTCACCAAGAAACCGATCACGCCAGGCGACGATGAGCTACGGCGCAACCCACGCTCACGGAGCGCAAAGCTTCGTGTGGGTCAGAAAATCTAAGGGAGGAACGAAAGACAGTGGCAGTGAAGCAAAGAGTGCGCGAGCGGCAAAAACGCCGTGTCCGACACCCACAGATAGTTGTCCAGGTGCCCACGGCGGCACTAGGCAGACAACACCCCCAGCACTGGCAGCAGCGCCGTCAGGAGCTTCTGCGCCGTGAGCGTGCGATGGCCGCACTCTTTGGGGTGATCTCTCTGGTGGGAACTCTCGCAATGCTCTACGTCGCTGCCCAGGCCGCTGCAACCGATGAAGGCTACCAGCGCATGGATCTGCGCCGGGCGATTAAAGCTCTTAATGCGGAGAACGTCGGGATTCAGCGTGAGATTCGTGGGCTGGAAAATGGCAATGCCATCGGCCAGCTCGCCGGGCAGCGTAACCTCGTACGCTCACCGGAAGGCATCCACTACTTTGGAGAAAAACACTGAGATGGTTACTCCCACACACACAAAACGTCGCAGTCATCGCGAGACGCACGCGGAGTTCGAGCGCTGTACATCGTCGCGACTAAACAAAGTGGCGCTGGTACTCGCCGCGGCCCATGTTTTTCTTCTGGGGCGACTTGCCTTTATCCAGGTCGGGCGCACGAAAGAGCTCACGGCGGAGTCGCTCACGCGCTGGCGTGCTCCCCGCACCCTCCCCCCCGCGCGCGGGCTAATCTACGATCGCACGGGAGCACTCCTGGTGCAGAATGAGCCCGGCTTCGCGGTCGTGGTGGATCCCAACCGCTGGTTTGTCGGCAATAGTACCAACCCCAAAGCAAAAGACCTTCCCGAAGACCGTCGAGCGCACGCCCTCCGTGTGCTGGGGCGCTTCTTCCCCGCCGAGAAGCTTACCTGGATCAGCCAGCTAGACATGAGTCACCGCGAGCACGGCAAGCGTCTTCCGACGCGCGAGGTGGTTCGCTGGGTCCCGGAAGCGACCATCGAGCAGCTTCGCCAAGTGACTGTGAACCTGGCTCCACCGATACCCGCATCTGAGAAAAAGAGAAAAGGGGCGCTGGCAATGCCACAGGCCGAGCTGCCTGGTGTCAGCTACCCCGCCTCAACCCGGCGGCGCGCACTCAACGGTGAGCTTGCCGCGCATGTATTGGGCTTCACCGAGGAGAGCGGTGAGCATGCCTGGCGCGGTGTCGAGCTAAGCCAGCAGAACACGCTGAAAGGGCAGACGGGGAAAGTCAGCTATGCATTTGACCGGATGGGAATGATTCCGGGCACCGAGAATATCCGTCAAAAACTTATCCCCGGCTCCCATCTCTATCTCACCCTGGATGCGGATCTCCAGCACGATGTCGAGCAGGCACTCGGGGCGGCGGTGCATCAGCACGCGGCGGAGGCGGGTGTCGCTATTGTGCTGGATGTTCACAACGGCGATGTACTGGCGATGGCGAGCGCCCCAAACTACAATATCAATACCGCGCGCACGCCCGATCCCACTCAGAAGGCCGACATAAACACACGCAATAACTGGGCCGTGCAGAGCATCTACGAGCCGGGCTCCACCCTGAAATCACTCACTCTGGCCGCTGCCCTTGAGGAACATGAAGTCACGCTAAACAGCCTGTTCTACTGCAGCGGCTCGCGAAAGATCGCCAAAGACACCATTCACTGTGCCGCCCACAGGGAGTTCCAGCACGGCCATGGCACCCAGAGCCTGATCGGGGTTCTTAGCCACTCCTGCAACCTGGCCACCGCCGAGTGTGGCGCACGGCTCGGCGACAAAAAGCTCCACCAGTACCTGCAAGACTTTGGAATCGGGGAGAAGACAAAAGTGGGCCTGCCCAGTGAGGCGTCTGGAGCGCTCCATGACCCCAACCGTAAGCCCTGGAGTCAAATCTCACTGGCGAACGTCAGTTTCGGGCAAGGCGTCTCCGTGACACCGCTCCAGCTCGCCGCTGCCTACACCGTCTTTGCCGATGGCCGCTATCATGCCCCTCGCCTCGTCCGCGCGGTGCGCGATGCCGAGACCGATGTCATTAAAGAGGCACCTATTCGGCCAACCCGGCGGGTTCTCTCCGAGGAGACAGCCGCTAAAGTGCGGCAGATGCTCGGAAGCGCGGTCGAGGAGGGCACCGGGCAGCCTGCTCAGGTCAATGGCTACACGGCGGGTGGCAAGACAGGCACGGCACAGATGGCAAAAGACGGCTACCGTGGCTACAGCAAGCGCTTTGTGGCCTCGTTTGTGGGCCTGGTGCCGCTCAAAGACCCGCAATTTGTGATCCTCACAATGATCCGTGACCCTAAGAAAGGTGACCACTTCGGTGGCTCCGTGGCGGGGCCGATCTTCAAGGAGATTGCCGAGCGGGCGCTGCTGCTGCGACGAGTCCCGCGAGATAGCCCCCTCACTCCCAAAAATAAGAAACGGGGCAAGGTCAGCACAGCGGAAGGCTAGCGGAGAAGAAAAATAGAGAAGAAAAGTTTAGCTAAGATTGACATGACGACACTAACACAACTGGCGCACGCACGCACTCTCTCAGGCGCACAACGACATGGTGAGGCCACTCTTACGGCACTGGAGTACGACTCACGGGCAGTCGCGCCCGGAGCGCTTTTTGTCGCCGTGGTCGGGGAGCGCTTCGATGCGCACGACTTTCTGCCCGATGTCGCGGCAAGAGGCGCGGCGGCAGTGGTAGTGGAGCGAGCCGATGCCGTCCCGGCGGGGCTACCGTATCTCCTGGTGGAAAACTGCCGTGAGGCGCTCGCGCCACTCGCCTGCGCCTTCTGGGACAACCCCACCCAGATGCTCTGCCTCGCGGGAGTGACGGGAACCAACGGCAAGACCAGCACGATGCGGCTAATAGATGCCATCGCGCGCGCCTCGGGCGAGGTCACGGGCTCGATTGGAACCCTCGGAGCCACGGTGGGCGATGTGGCGCTGCCCCACGACCGAACCACCCCTGAGTCCGCCGATCTCCAGCGCCTCTTTGCCCAGATGCTCGCCGCGGGAGCACGCTCCGCCGCAATGGAGGTGGCCTCGCACGCACTCGTTATGCGCCGCACCGCAGGCTGCGTCTTTGATGTCGCCGTTTTTACCAACCTGACGCAGGACCACCTGGATTTCCATAAGACCATGGAGGCCTACGAAGCCGCCAAAGCACTGCTCTTTACGGAGTATCAGCCCCGTGTCGCCGTGCTGAACACCGACGATGCCGCAGGTGCGCGCTACGCCAATAGCACCACGGCACGCCAGACACTCACCTACTCACCATCGGGAAAGACGTCTGCCGATATGACGCCGGAAGACATTCAGTTGGCCGTTGACTCGCTAAAGTTCACCGCAAAAACCCCGATCGGTGACGTGCAGGTCCGGCTCGGCTTTGGCGGGACGTTTCAGATCGGCAACGTGCTGGCCGCCATTGGCTACGGCGTGGCGCGGGGCTTCTCGCCAGCGACAATCGCCGCCGGGCTCGCCGCCTGCCCGCCCGTGCCGGGGCGTTTTCACCCCGTCCAAGCCGGACAAGACTTCGCGGTTCTCGTGGACTACGCCCATACCCCCGATGGCGTCGAGAATGTGCTCAAAGCCGCGCGGCCTCTAACAACAGGCCGCCTCATCACCGTCTTTGGCTGCGGCGGCGATCGCGATAAGACCAAGCGTCCCCTAATGGGCCAGCTCGCAAAAACCCTCTCGGATATCGCCATCGCCACAAGCGATAATCCACGCACCGAGGACCCAGAAAAGATTCTCGATGATATTCTGGCTCCCCCGTTATCAGGGGTGGGGGGGGAAACCCGTGTCTTTCGGGAAGCAGACCGGCGCAAGGCCATCGCACTTGCTGTGGGCATGGCTAAAAAAGGCGACACGATTGTGATTGCGGGCAAGGGCCACGAAGACTATCAAATCATCGGACGCGAGAAGTTCCCCTTCGCCGACCAGGATGTGGCACGCGAGGAGATCGAAAAATGCCTGTGATGCCCCCCACCCCCCGTCCAACGGGGGAGATACAAGGTTCCCTTCCACATTGTCCCCCCGCCCAGCGGGGGTTAGGGGGTAGGTCATGCCTTTCGCACTAACGCTCCGTGAGGCTGCGGCGGCAGTTGGAGCGGCTCCTCCGTCAGAGGATTTGCCTCTGACGAGCCTCTCCACCGACACGCGAACCCTTCAGCCGGGTGCTCTCTTTGTGGCGCTCAAGGGCGAGAAATTCGATGGCCATGACTACGTGGTGCAGGCCATCGGGGCGGGTGCCGTTGCGATTGTCGCCGACTATAATGTCGCCGCGTTCGTGCCGGTTCTGGTGGCGAAGAACACTACCGCAGCGCTGGGCAATCTGGCGCAGGCGGTGCGCCAGACGTTCAGCGGGCCGGTCATCGGGATCACGGGGAGCATCGGCAAGACAACCACAAAAGAGCTGACAGCGACACTCTTAGAGACGATGTTCTCAGTGACGAAGTCCGGCGCGAACTTTAATAACGAGATCGGAGTACCGCAGACGATATTCGGCGCTTCTGAGACGTCTACGGCGTGGATTTTAGAGATGGGAATGCGCGGCGGCGGGCAGATCGCGGAGCTGGCAAGAATTTCGCAGCCGACGGTGGGAATTATCACGGGCATCGGGCTCTCGCACATCGAGCTTCTCGGGAGCCGCCAGGCAATTGCCAACGCCAAAGCCGAACTTTTTGAGGCGCTACCCAGCGACGGTATCTCGATCTTTCCGGCTGACGACGACTTCGCGCAGACACTGGAAACGAAATC
The DNA here is from genome assembly GCF_043757465.1 of Armatimonas sp. GTDB lineage: Bacteria > Armatimonadota > Armatimonadia > Armatimonadales > Armatimonadaceae > Armatimonas. The sequence continues at coordinate 38,369 of NZ_JAYVPL010000139.1, read as the reverse complement.
ACGTGGACGTGTGCTCAGGGTCGGCTTAGATACCAAAGCGGAGGTACAGGCGACGGATATTAGCCGCCAGGAGAATGGCTGGCGCTTCACGATACACTCGCCGTGGGGCACGCAAAAAGCGTTTTTACCGTCTGCCGGGCGCTTCAATATTCAAAATGCCCTGCTGGGAATCGCGGCAGGCGGAGCGCTGGGCATTCCGCTCGACTCGCTCGCAAAGGCCCTCCTACGCTTCGAGCCGCCCGCGATGCGCCTGGAGACCCTCACGGCTACTTGCGGGGCGACCATTATCGCGGACTGCTACAACGCCGCGCCAGACTCCATGGTGGGTGCGCTCCAGACGCTCTCCGAGACACCGATCAGCGGCACCGGCAAGCGCATCGCCGTGCTGGGTGAGATGAAGGAGCTGGGGCGCTTCGCCGAGGAGGCGCACCGCATGGTTGGCCGCGTCGCCGCCAAGCTCAAGCTCGATCTCTTGGTTCTGGTCGGGGAGCAGACCACGTTTCTCTCCGCCGCAGCCGTCGCCGAGGGCTTTGACCGTAACAATGTCTTTTACTTTGAGAAAACGCAGCAAGCCGCGGAGGCAATCGCCTTTATCGCGCAAAACGGCGATGTGATTCTGGCGAAAGGCTCGCGAGCGCTAGAGCTAGAGCGTGTCGTCAAAGCGCTTCAGCCGGACTGGACGGGGGGAAAGCACGAATGAGCCTGCCTGGAATCCCTTTTCTCATCGCCTTTGTGCTGGTTCTGGCACTAGGGCCGCGCATTATTGCCAGGCTACGCGCCGCTAAGAAAGTCCAGCCGATCAGTGAGGACGCTCCCGAGGCACATAAGCTCAAGCACGGAACCCCGACAATGGGAGGCCTGCTGATTCTCCTTGCCACGGGCGTCGCCACCCTAGGCTGGCTGGTCTGGGAGCGCACCAGCGCCAGCGAGAACGGCTCGGGGCTGCTCACCCCGACGCGGCGCTGGCACTTGATCGCAACCCTGCTGGTCTTTGTGTGCGGCGGCATGATCGGTGTTCTCGATGATGTGGGCAAGGCGCGTAAAAAGCAAAATAAAGCGGGCCTCTCGGAGCGTGCGAAGTTGGTCCTGCAAGCGGCTGTCGCGCTGGGCTTTGCGCTCTATCTCTACTTCGACAAGCACAACACGATGGTACTCGGGGTGAACTTAGGATTTACCTACTACGTGCTCGCGGCACTGTGCATTATTGGCTTTGGCAATGCCGTGAACTTCACCGACGGCCTCGATGGGCTGGCAAGTGGCACGACCCTCATTGCCGCATCCGCACTGGGCTATGTCGCCTTTAACCTTAGCCCCGACCCTGAGATGGCCGTTTTCTACGGGGCGCTGGCCGGGGCGTGTGCAGGTTTTCTGTGCTTCAATGCCTACCCCGCGCGGGTGTTCATGGGCGATACCGGCTCGCTGGCGCTGGGAATGGGCCTCGCGGCGGCGGCAGTTGTTTCTCAGCAGGAGATTCTTCTCTTTGTGGTCGGTGCGCTCTATCTGGCCGAGATCGCCTCGATGATGCTCCAGCGCTATGTCTTTAAGTACCGGCGGATCAAGCACGGGCTGGAGTACGCGCAGAGCCACCGGGTCTTCAGGCGCGCCCCGCTCCACCACCACTTTGAGGAGCTGGGCTGGCACGAGGTACAGGTCGTGGTGCGTTTCTGGATGGTAGCACTGGCGGCGGCGCTGGTCGGGATTCTCTGTGTGGGAGGAATGCGATGAGAGTTGCGGTTCTCGGTCTGGCGGCAACGGGCCTCGCGACGGCGCGTGCGCTGGTGGCGGAGGGTGCGGAGGTGGTTCTCTGTGATGCCAGGCCAGAGGAGCAGCTCTCTTTTGAGCGCGTGGCCGAGGCGCGGGCGCTTCCGGGTGTCACGCTCTGGCTGGGCACCACGGAGCTACCAGACAATCTGGTGCTGGTCGTCCCCTCGCCGGGTGTCCCTCCCACCGCCCTGCCCCTGCTTGCCGCCCAGGCACGTGGCATTGAAATCTCCAGCGAGATCGAGATCGCGTACCGGCTGGCAAGCGCTCCGATTCTAGCGATCACGGGCACTAACGGCAAGACAACAACCGCCGCCATGCTCGGGGCGATCTGTCAGGCGGCGGGAAAGAAGACCTATCTTGCGGGCAATATCGCCGAGGACCACGGCAAGCGCCTGCCCTTGATCGAGGCCGCCACCCAAGCCCCCAAAGATGCCGTGATTATCGCGGAGATTTCGTCGTTTCAGTTGGAGTGGGTAAGCTCGTTTCGTCCCCGGATCGCGGCATGGCTCAACCTCTCCACGGACCACCTGGATCGCTACGCCACGATGTCTGAGTACGGACAGACCAAGGCGCGGATTTTTGCCGCACAGCAGCACAGCGACTTTGCCGTTGTGAATGCCGATGACCGCTATGTTCGCTGCCTGAGTGGTGGGAGCGGCAAGGGCATGCGGCTCCCCTTCCATGGGGAGACTCCCACCCTAGCTCCCGCGCTGCAGCTGTCTCCCGAGGAGCTCCTCGTCCCTGGGAAACACAACCTCGCCAACGCCGTCGCGGCCTCGGCGATGGGGCTTGCTTTTGGCCTGAACCCCCTGAAAATTGCGGAAGGTCTGCGTGGCTTCCGTGGAGTGGCGCATCGAATGGAGCTGGTCGGAGAGAAGCACGGCGTGCGCTTTATCAATAACTCCATGTGCACCAACCCCGCCGCTGTCGCCGCCTCGCTCTCCGCTCTCTCCGGAGGCGTGATTGCCATCGCGGGGGGACGGCACAAAGGCGTAGACCTCCAGCCTATGGTGGAGGCTCTGGCGCACCATGCGCGCCACGTCGTACTGATCGGAGAGCACGGCCCTCTTTTGGGGGATGCGCTCGCGGAAAGTGGTTTTACGAACACGCAGCAGGCGCACTCACTCGCCGATGCTGTACAGCGTGCGGCGGCGCAGGCACGTTCTGGTGAGAGCGTGCTACTAGTGCCTGGCTTTGCAAGCTTTGACATGTTCACCGGGTTTGAGCAGCGTGGTCAGGCCTTTCGAGATGCTGTAGGTGACTTACTATGAATGAGAATCAACGACGGCTCGCACCCGACTGGTGGCTTTTTGCCATTATCTTGCTCCTGCTGATGTTTGGCATCGTAATGGTGTATGATTCGTCGTACTGCATCGCACTGGCCTACGATGACTACAACCACGACCCCTTCTACTTCGCCCGTAAGCAGTTGACCTATGGCTTGCTGGGCCTGGGCGGCCTACTGATCTGCTCCAGGATTCCCTACTGGTGGTGGAAGCGGCTGGCTGTTCCCGGTCTGCTGATCTCCATCGCCTTGCTACTCATCGTCTGGCGCAGTGGACACTCGTCGCTGGGTGCCCGCCGCTGGATTGGCTTTGGTCCGATTGTTATCCAACCCTCTGAAGTTGCCAAGCTTGCCGTAGTTCTCTTTTTGTCCTGGGTATTAACGCAGAAACGGCCCCTGATCCAGACAGGCAGGGGCGTTTTCTGGCTCTCCGTGGCGGTGGGAATTCCGATTGTGCTAACGGAGCGCCAGCCCGACCTAGGAACCGCAGCAACGATCTTTGTGATCTATCTGATTATGCTCACAGCGGCAGGCGTCCAGCGAAAGCACCTCGCCATTCTCCTGGGAGTCAGTGCACTTCTTGCCGTGGGAACCCTCTACTTGCCGAGCAAGAGCCACCCAGATGAGCCTAACTACCGGATGCGCCGGATGCTGACCTTCATCCACCCTGAGGCGGACAAAGAAAAAGATGGCTACCAGGTCTGGCGCGGGCTGGTGGCACTGGGCAGTGGCGGCACCTCGGGAGTGGGTCTGGGCAATAGCCACGAGAAGCGCCCGGGTGGCCTGCCCGCACAGCGCACGGACTTTATCTTCACCGTGATCGGTGAGGAGTTCGGGCTCCTGGGCACCTCGCTCGTCTTATTGGGATTTTTCGGGCTGGCCTGCCGTGGCCTGAGTATCGCGCTACGCACCAAAGACCCGTTCGGGCGTTTTCTGGCAACGGGGCTGACGGTGATGGTCTCTGGGCAAGCGCTGATCAATATGGCGGTCGTGACCGCCTGCGCTCCAACAACCGGCATCCCGCTGCCCCTGATCTCCTACGGTGGCTCATCGCTCATCCCGACGCTTTGCGGCCTGGGAATTCTTCTGAGCATCTCGTGCCGTCCGTTCTTCCGGGACAACCAGGGCAAGAAATCCCCGATCAAGGAGCGCCACAGCGAGCGCTTTTTCCGAAAGGCCGGGATCAAGTAGTGATGCCCATTGCGCGCCCAACCTCGCCCGCCGAGGTCCGTCCACTCCCGGACGGGCCGGTGCATTTTGTGGGCATCGGGGGCGCGGGTCAGAGCGCGATTGCGTTTGTGCTCGCCCAGCGCGGGCGCGTCGTGCGCGGCTCGGATTCCGGCATCTCCGCCACTGCCAAAGCCCGCCTGGAGTCTGTCGGCTGCGAAGTCTCCACGCAGCACGCCGCCGAAAATGTAAAGCCAGACACTGCCGCCGTGATCGCCACGGACGCCGTGAATGAACAAAACCCCGAGATCGCCGAAGCACTCTCTCGAAATCTGCCCGTCTTCCGCCGCCCCGAAGCCCTCGCCAGCTTAGTGAACTCCGCTAAAACGTCTATCTGCGTGGCAGGGACGCACGGAAAAACCACCACGACGGCGATGATCGCCAGCATCTTAATCCACGCGGGCCTCAACCCAACTGTCCTCATCGGCGGCGACCTGCCTCTGATTAACGGAAACTCCCAAAACGGCGACCCGGACTTGGTTATTGCCGAAGCCTGCGAAGCCTACGGCGGCCTCGACTGCCTCTCTCCCACGATCGCCGTCATCACCAACTGCGAACCCGACCACCTAGATTTCCACGGCACCGAAGAGAACTTCTACGCGGCGTTCGAGAGGTTCGTCAACACCACGGAAATGCTCATTGCTTGCAGCGAAGATGAGGGATCATATAAGCTCGGTGAAAAGCGGAAGTTCTCTACTGGAGATCGTTTTGACCAACGTGTTCGATTGTATGGTAACGATAAATCTGCAAGTGTATTTTCAGCAATCAAACTTCAAGTACCAGGCAACCATAATGCCTTAAATGCCGCAGCAGCATTTTGTGTGAGTGACCTTTTATCCATTCCAAAGCATCTTATAAGTTCTGGTCTGGAGTCCTTCACAGGGACGGGACGGAGGTTTGAGCGATTAGGCGAAGTGAAGGATATTGCGGTTGTGGACGACTACGCGCATCATCCGACCGAGATAAAGGCGACACTTCAGGCGGCGCGGCAGGCATTTCCTGAGCGCTGGATTGTCGCGATCTACCAGCCGCATCTGCCAAGCCGCACTCGCGATTTCCTGGAGAACTTCGCCGAGGCTTTAAGCGGCGCCGATGCGATCTATCTCACGGATATTTATCTTGCCCGTGAACCGGAACAGCCGGGGCTGATCGAGACGCTGGCGGAGAAATCCGGCGCGACTCTCGTCAAAGACCGCCACACCCTCCCCGAACATCTACACAGGGAACTAAAACCCGGCGATGTGGCTCTCTTTATGGGCGCGGGCAATATCCGCGAGCAGGCCGAAGAATTTCTAAAAATACTATGACAGATAAGTTAAAAATAGCAGTTTTGATGGGCGGACAGTCCGCCGAACGCGGTGTGTCGCTGGCAACGGGCACGCAGGTTTTGAACGCGCTGGACAGCGAGAAATACGCCCTCTACGCAATTGACACGGCGACGGGCCTCGGGTCTCTGCCTCGCCGAGCGGGGGTTGATGGGGAAGACACTGCGGTCACGGCGCTCACGCAGCTGCCGCAGCTTGAAAAAGCGGGGCGGCCCGATATTGTCTTTATTGCACTGCACGGCCCCGGCGGCGAGGACGGCACCGTTCAGGGTTTTTTAGAGACGCTGCGCATTCCCTACACCGGCAGCGGCGTGCTAGCATCGGCGCTGGCGATGGACAAGGTGCGCTTCAAGATGCTCTGCACCAGCGCGAGTATCCCCACTCCGGCGGGAATCGTGATCAAAAAGAGCGAGTCGGCGCGCCGGCGGCGTGCGGAAATAGAGATCGGGCAGCAGCTTGGGTTTCCGGTGGTCATCAAACCCAACCGTCAGGGCTCCAGCTACGGCACACGACTCGTCAAAGAGCCTGAGGATGTCGCCGAGGCGCTGAAGGACACGTTCCGTTACGACGATACCGCGCTGATTGAGGAGTGCATCCAAGGCACAGAGATCACCGTCGCTGTTTTGGGCAACGACGATTGCGTGGCGCTGCCGCCGGTCGAGATCATCCCCAAGCACGAGTTCTTCGACTTTGAGGACAAGTACAGCCTAGATGGGGCGGAAGAAATTTGCCCCGCGCGGCTCAGCGAGGAAGATACCAAGGAGGCAAAAGAGCTGGCGCTGGAGTGCCACCGCCTGCTCGGCTGTCGCGGAATGAGCCGCACCGATATGTTTGTCACTGAGGACGGCTGCATCGTGCTGGAGACCAATACAATTCCGGGGATGACACCCACCAGTTTGCTGCCCAAGGCGGCGGCGGCGGCGGGGATCTCGTTTGAGAAGCTGCTGGACTTGCTGATTGGCTACGCGCAGGAGAAAAAATAAAATGGTTCGCACCGCCGCTCGCCCTGTACCACACCGCCGCCGGGTAGCCCGTCGCAAGAGTATCAATAAGCGCAAGACCAACTGGCTGCGTCTGTCGCTTTGGGTCGCGGTCGGTGTTCTGGTGGGCGAGTGTGTCGCGGTGGCATTTCTCTCCCCTCGTTTTCGAATCAAGCAAGTGGCACTCCAGGGAACCCGACTCCTCTCTAAGAAGCAAGTGACGGCACAGTTTAGCGTCCCCCCGACTCAGAATCTTTTTCTCGCTCCCGTTCGTGAGTGGGAACGCGCCATTGAGCGTCTTCCCAAAGTGGCGCACGCCTCGATAGTCAGAAAGCTACCAGGTAACCTGCATGTGATAGTGACCGAGCGGCAGCCCTGGGCAAGTGTGCAGACACAAGATGGTCTCTGGCATGTTGTGGATGCAGATTTTGTCCCTTTTCGCACCACAAAGCACCCAGAAGCCGGGCTTTTACAAATCCTCGCATCGGATTTTTCTCCCTGGGAAGCGCTGCCGGGCATCCCTTTGCCCTCCGTGGGCCTGAAAACCGCTCGTGATTGTGCCCACTGGGCAAAAATCTATCAGAAATTTCCTCTCAACCAGATTGAAATTGATATAGATTCGAAGGTATCCTTAAACCAAGTGGGGGGAGTGCGTGTCCAGCTCGGGTCAGGTGAAAAAATCCAGGATAAGCTCACCTCGCTAGAGAAGCTACTTGCGGAAAGATCCGATCTTCTTGACTCAAATCGCATCGCCTACATCAACCTATTTGCAGCCGATGCTCCCGCAATCGGTCTAAAAATACCGACTCTAAAAAACCTTCAAAATCCATGAGTATCGTCATCACACCTTCTAGCCACCACAGACCCTGGTTAATGCAAATCAGTATACTCTCCATGATTATGGGAGGGCTTCTTTCCCTCTCTTTGAAAACGCAGGATCGGATTCGTCGAGATCTTGTAGGAAACACCAGCACCAGTGCAATGGCTGAAGCCTACACAAAACAACGGGATGAAAATGCCGATCTGAGAAAGCAGGTTTCCCAGCTACGAATTCTGAATCAGAATTATGCAGAAGAAATGGCCAAAGAGGGAGGAAATAGTACCAAGGTCATTGCTAGGGAGCTTCAGAAAGTGAATACGCTTGCGGGTCTCACTCCGGTCACCGGGCCTGGTGTAATCGTCACTCTGCGGGACTCGAAAAAGCAGCCCGAGAAGCCAGCTGGCATGAGTGATCCCGCCTGGCAGGAGCTTACGGCAGACTATCTGATTCACGATGCCAATATCCGCGATGTCGTCAATGAGCTCAAGAACGCCGGAGCGGAGGCGATCTCCATCAATGACCAGCGGGTGGTCAGCTCAACCGCGATCCGGTGTGTGGGCAACAATGTCCATGTCAATGCCGTTCCCACGGCGGGCTCACCCGTGATTATCAGAGCTATCGGTGACCCTGATTTGATTCAGTCGGGCTTACTGATGCGTGGCGGTATCAAGGATCATTTTGTGGATCAGGAGATGATCAATGTGGACAAGGCCACCCTCCTGACACTTCCTGCCTTCTCGGGGGCCACCCCCCTGCGCTTTGCCAAACCTGCTCCCGAAAAAGCCGAGCAGACACAGCGCGAGTCCGAAGCGGCGGCGAAAGCCATCCAAGGAGGGACACAGTGACCATTCGAACCGGGATTCTCTTCCCCACCGTCGGCGGTATCGTCGGTTTTGCAGGCGTCTACTTGTCGCAGTACACCATTCCCGCGGGCTTTGCTCCTTATCTTTCCCTGGCTGCACTCGCGGGCCTGGATGCAGTCTGTGGGGGGATTCGCTCGGGCGTCGAGGGCAAGTTCCAGGACAATATCCTGCTGACAGGCTTTGCGATTAACACCGTGCTCGCGGCAGCTCTCGCCTACTTGGGCGATCGGATCGGCGTGAACTTGCATCTGGCCGCCGTGGTGCTTCTGGGGGGGCGTGTCTTTACGAATCTTTCGCTGATCCGGCGCTACTGGCTCAGCCAGCGTCAAGCCCAGCTCCAAATGGAGAAATCAGGAGCCTGATGAGCGAGCTGGTTGTTGCGCTGGACATTGGCACGACTAAAGTGTGCACTCTGGTAGCGGAGGCGCAGACGGGCGGCGTTATTAACCTCCTGGGAGTTGGCAATGTCCCTTGCAGCGGCCTGCGGCGTGGCGCGGTGGTGGACATGGCGCGCACGGTCGAGGCCATTATCGCCTCCGTAGAGATGGCCAGCGCGGCGGCGGGCGTGGAGATCGCTTCGGTTCTGGTGGGGGTCACCGGCGAGCATATCGCCAGTTTGAACGCTCGGGGAGTCGCGGCAGTGCTCAGCCCGGAGCGGGAGGTGCGCCGAGCGGATGTCGAGCGCGTGCTGGAGAGCGCCCGCTTGATTGTGCTACCACCAGATCGCGAGATTGTGCACGTCCTACCGCGCTACTTCACGCTAGACGGCCAAGAGGGCATCAGGAACCCCGTCGGTATGTGCGGAACGCGGCTAGAAGTAGACACGCATATTGTCACGGGCGCGTCGGCGCTGCTGCGCAATATCGCCGTCTGTGTCGAGAAAGCGGGGCTCACTATTGAGGAGCTCATCCTAGAGCCGATGGCCTCAGGCGAGGCGGTGCTCCTGCCCGCCGAGCGTGAGCTGGGGGTTGCGCTTCTGGATATCGGCGGGGGCACAACCGATATCGCGCTCTTTCGACAGGGGGAGATCTGTCACTCCGGCGTGGTACCAATCGGTGGCACTCTGGTCACACGGGATGTGGCGGCATTTCTGCGCACCTCGCTGGAGGAAGCGGAGCGGATCAAGTGCGAGGCGGGGTGCGCGCAGCCGGAGACACTCTCGGGCGAGGCGATGATCCCCTACGCGCTTCTGGGAAGCGAGGGTGTCGGTGAGGGGCGAGCGGCACGCGGTGAGCTGGCGGAGGTAATTGAGGCACGGTGCACCGAGCAGATGCAGCTTGTCCGAAAAGAGCTACTGCGGAGTAATTTATTTGATGCACTGCCCGCGGGCATCGTGCTGTGCGGGGGCGGTGCGCTCCTGCCGGGGCTACCTGCCCTCACCGAGCGGCTCTTGGGAATGCCCGTGCGCCTGGGCTGCGTCCGCGCCGCAAGTGCTCAGGCAGCGGGTCTGACCCCCCCTAGCTTTGCCACAGCATTCGGGCTGATACAATGGGGCGCAAAGCGGGTGATGCCGGGGCAACGGCTCCGTCCGAAAGGGATTCTGGGGCGCTTGCGCTCCTGGCTCCCGCAAGGCAGACTGCTATCTTTTTTTTAATCCTGCAAACAAACGTTTCGCAGGAACATTATCACACGATAAAGAAATTTCAAACGTCAGTTTATTAATGGGTCGTCAAGGAAAATAACGAAGAGGCAATCATGGAAGGACGGAGTAGCGGGATGAGCAGTACAACACTGGATCCGTTTGCGCGTATCAAAGTCATTGGTGTGGGAGGTGGCGGTCAGAACGCTGTCAACCGCATGATCGAGGCGGGGCTCGCAGGTGTCGAGTTCTGGGTAATGAATACCGATATTCAGGTACTCAAGACTACGGCTGCGGAGAACACGATGCAGCTCGGGGTTCGCTTGACCAACGGTCTGGGAGCGGGCGGCGATCCAGAGATCGGACGCGCTAGTGCTGAGGAGAGCAAGTCCGAGATCCAGCGTGCGCTCGATGGGGCCGATATGGTCTTCATTACCGCGGGCATGGGCGGTGGCACGGGTACCGGCGCGGCGTCGGTGATCGCGGAGGTCGCCAAGGACATGGGTATCCTGACAGTCGCGGTGGTGACCAAGCCGTTTCGTTTCGAAGGGCCACGTCGTGCCCGTCTGGCGGAAGAGGGCATTGACCGGCTCAAGAACAATGTAGATACGGTGATCGTGATTCCCAACGACCGGCTGCTCAATGTCGTCGAGAAGCGCGCCACGCTGGTGGATGCCTTCAAAGAGGCCGACGAAGTTTTGCGACAGGGGGTTGCGGGTATCTCCGATATTATCACCATCCCAGGCCTGATCAATGTGGACTTCGCCGATGTCAAAACCGTCATGCGCGATGCGGGCACGGCACTGATGGGAATCGGCTTCGCCGAGGGCGACCACCGTGCGATCGAGGCAGCGCAGGCCGCTGTGAACTCACCGCTCCTGGAGACCGAGATCTCTGGAGCACGCGCCGTCTTGGTCAATATCACTGCGGGTCCCGATCTGACACTCGCCGAGGTCTACGAGGCCGCCGACCTTATCCGCGAGAAGACCGACGCCGAGGATGCGAATATTATCTTTGGTACCGTGGTGGATGCGCGCATGCAGGGAGCGGTGCGGATCACGGTGCTGGCAACGGGTTTCCAGAACAGTGGCAACACCAAAAAAACCACTGTGGCAGCGACGGCAACCAGCACAACCCCGGCACCGAGCGCCGCTCGTGTGGAGACGATCTTCTCGCGTGGCACCGAGCCCGCCAGTAGCCCGACTCCCGCACCGCCGATGGGCATCGCCTCCGATCCAGCAGAAGACAGCGGAGCGGAGCGCCAGAAAGCTCCCGTCGCCACGGCAACACAAACGGACATGTTGGACATTCCAACCTTCCTACGCCGTCGGTAACCGCACTCCGGCACTCCCCCGGCAGGCACTCCCCCGGCAGGCACTCCCCGGCAGGCACTCCCCCGGCGCTTCGCGCCACCCCCTCTCGCTTCATTTCCCACTTCGTGGGGACGAGAGGGGGTTTTCTCTTTTCAGTCCATCAGGTGCGTGAGCGTGACGGGGCCGAGGAGCCCGCAGGGTGTCACGGGCCACTGACTGGCATCGAAGTGCTTGTAGGCCAAGTTCACGAAGTTGATGTCGTAGAAGTTCTGCCAGACAACGCCGCGCCGATCCATATCCCGAATTCGATTTGCCGCCAGGCTCGCCACTTCAACCTCCAACACATTTCCCGTCGGCTTGGAGACACTCAGCTCCAGCGTCAACGGTGCTAGAATCACAGCGCCAACCTCTTCCCCATTGAGCCGCACCCGTGCGCTCTCACAAACCCTTCCCAGATCGAGTATATAGCGCCCGGGCTTCGCCTCAAAGATGGTCGTGTAGCGTGCGGTACCAGAGAACGCCTCGTACTCCGGCCCCTGCTCCGTCCATGAGCCGAGTTTCTCACAGAGGAACGGCGGCGGTAGAGTCGGCCCACCCTCAAGAAAAACCACCTCCCAGGGATTTTTGAGCACTTGCGTCGCCCCCTCTGCCCGGGCGCTGCTCTCGCCGCCATAGCCCGGCAGAATCACGGAACCGTTGGGGGGGAGCATGCGCGAGCCGCTCTTGCCCGTCAAGGGGCTGAGGCACTGACCGAGCGCACCAGGCAGTGTCACGGTTTTCGGGGTGGGATTGACCACGAAGCGCAGTGTGTTTCTTTCCACCATTCGTCGCACCACACTCAGCCCCAGCTCAGCGAGGGTTTCGCGGACGGCTCCAGCCTGGGTGAGCGCGGCTTCGAGCTGTGCACGGGGCGTGGGGCGTAGACCACGCTTGGCGGCTTCCAGTTTGGCGCGGCGCTCGGAAAGCCTTCCGAATCCAGGGACATCGGTGGGGAGTGTGTCCACGAAGAACACGGGGATGCGGAGCCTCTTGAGCCGCGCCAGTGTCTCCGGGGGGAAGTGGGTTGTTGCAGGGACGACCACGGCCTTGTAGCGCGCGGGGAGCTTCTTGGTGAGCATCCGATCCGAGACAAAGTCGAACTGCCAGCCACGGTCAAGGAGCTGTTGTGCCAGCGGGCCGAGAGTCTGTTTTTCCAGCCAGCCGCGCTGGTGCACCGTGAGTTTCTCGATCCGGCCTTTCTGGGAGTGGAGCAGGTCATGGTAGGGCCAGTAGAGCAGCACATCGCTACCCGGCTCGCCCGCCTGCAAAAACGACTGACAGCGCGAAATGTAGTCGTGGAGCGCTTTTGCGTGCCGCCAGATCGGGTTGCGCGGGTTCATTTGGGTGGAGGCGTAGAACACCCACCCCGGCCATGCCGCTTCATCGGGCGAGTAGATCGTCCCGTGCCAGAAGATATGGTTGATCCCCGAGAGAAACATCTCGTCCACCAGCACTTTCAGATTGCCCAACGTCTCGGTGAAGTGCTCCTTGAGCCACGTGCCTGTCTCCGCCGATGCGAGTTTCTTGCCCGTGACATGGGCAGCCGACGACGCGAACTTGCTGACGAGAATGCTCCGGTCATCGTGGAACATCTCAGTCTCGGGAATATCTGCCAGTGCGTAAAGATCCAGTAAATTGCCCGGCGCACCGTGCGCCTCGTAGCGGGAGATCATCCCACGCCGCTTGCCCCACGCGATCCACACGGGCTGCGCTTTCTCGACCATCAAGTCTGAGTGAATCTCCCGGTAGTCGGCCAGAACACGCTCGGCATCCCCTGCATCCCCCCGGCCTCCGCTCGTTCCTCGCTCCAGCCGACCCCCTTCGGCTGATCGGCGTTCCGCCTGCGAAGGGGGTGCAAAAACGTTGAAGTGATCTTGCAGCTTGTAGCCGTGCTTCTTCTCAAACGCCTCCAGTAGCTCGGGAGCCCAGTCATTGTTGTACTCGTAGCTATCTTGGTAGATCGCGCGGGGGAGTGGGCCTTTCCAGCCCGAGAACGCGCGGGTGAAGCGCTCCATGAAGCGTCTGTGCGCCCGCTCCGATGCGGGGTTGAGCATCCAGCCCTCGCCGCCGAGGCCCGCTCGCTTGACTTTCTGCCCGCTTGGCTTGCTGGTGATGCTGCCGTCGGGGCGGATCACGAGACTCTGATTGGCGTCTTCGTCGCGCACATTGGGCCCGCCCAGGCACCAGCCACAGCCCACGGACATGTCAATGCCCAGCCCAAGCCGCTCCGCCTCGGTGAGCGTGTATTTTAAGAGCGCCAGCCAGCGGGGGCTGAGATACGAGACAAAGCGTTTCTCAAAGCCCTTCGCGCCATAGATGGGAATGATGTGCACCCCGCCCATCCCAGCATCTCTGTAGCGCGTCAGCTCGCGGGTGAGGTTCGCCTCGTCCACCGCGCTGCCCATCCACCACCAGTACGCCCAAGGCTTTGTCTCATGGGTAACGGGCGGCCAGAGGCTCGCCTCGTTCTCGGTTGTCGTCATCGGAGTCATGGAGTCTAGGTTCGACGTGCATCAACCGGTTTCCTAAATACGAGGTAACAAGTTGCTCTCGCTTAGGGCGCTTCGCACCGGGCACTCTCCGGGTGCAAAAAGACGTACAATACCCTATGCAGAGGCGCTTGTGGAAAAAAATCGGTTGGAGTATAGGTGCCCTCGCCCTGTTTACGCTCGTCGGCCTGGCAATGGTTCGCCTCATCCCACCGCCGTTCCCTATGGCTGCCGGCGTGACGCAGCGCCTTCCCGAGCTAGACAATCGCCTGATGTGCGGCTGGCTCGGCAACGACCAGGTAGTGACGGGGGTTCGTGACAGATACTCACTCTTTTATTACGAGATGCAAGAGCCCCAGGAAATCTTTGAGCTCCGTGGCCGCACCCGCCGCCTGACTCCAATCTTGCCTAAACTTCCTGAAGAGGAAGAGGGCAGCTATTCCTCTAGGCGAAGCAGCCCCGCCCCCTCGCCCGATGGAAAGTGGCTGCTCTACGACGAATGGGGCTACCACAACCATCAATCCCTGTTCAAACGCTGGCGGCTTGTCCGCTCAGATGGCACGGCTTCTCAGCTTATCCCCTTCCCCGCTGCTGCCGAGGTTCTATTTCCCCACTGGCTCGCCGATAGTGGCGGCTGGATAGGAACAGGCTCATCAACCGGCACTACTTCCAAACCCATCGCCTACCTCAATCGGATCAACGGCACACACATCACCCAGACCCCGCTTGCGCTTTCCGAAACGGTGTGGGGTCTTAAAATCGTGGCGGGAGGTGAGCTCCTCTTTGCTCCTAACTGGCGCATCCAGCCCCAGCAAATCGTCTACAAATCGAGCTTCCTGAACACTCCTGCTCTGGTTCAGAAACACTCCCTTCGTCTTCCCTCAGGGAAACCAGACTTGTCAGAGTATGGCCACTCACCGTTCGACTTCTCCCACGATGGCCGTTTCCTGATCGTCCGCGCCTACATGCCCCGCTCGGACAATTCGTTCCTTGCATGGTTCCAGGGAGCTATTCCTAGTCGAGACTCAGGATATATCTTCTGGCGCATTCCTCGCAACGGCGACTCCCCCGAGCGCCTGCCCCTCCCAGGCGATGTCGTGGATTTTTCACTGTCACCCGATGGGGCCAAGATTCTCTACTGGCGCAATATCCCCGCCTCTGGCGCTCAGGCCTACCTGCTGACGCTCCCCGAGAGGAACCGATAGGCGCATGATTTATCCTCGTCGAAAATCCATCGCATCAAGCGTCGGTATTCTGGCGTTTTGTGTCGCGCTCGCGGCGGCTACCTGGTCAATCCGCCTGCCCTCTGGGCTCAGACCCCTTCCTGAAATCGAGGACTACTGGCAAGTACAGTGGCTGGGCTCCGATGCCCTGCTACTAACTCCCGATCCGTTTGCTGAGCGCCTGAAGGAGGGGAAACTCAAAGTCTGCCCCACACGCTTTGATCTGAAGACAGGAAAGCGCACTCCTCTGACCTTCCTCCCCAACGATGCTATTGGCCCGATTCCCTCTCCCGATGGGCACTGGTTGCTCTACAAAGAGACGCGGGGAGGGGGAACTCTGCAAAATGCCAAACCCTATAAAATCCGCTGGCGGCTGGTAGGTGTCGATGGGAGCAAGGCCCGCCTGTTTCCCTCCGATGGCAGCTTCCGCCCTACCCCTAATGAGATTGGCTACCCCACCGACGGCCACGATGCCTTCGCCATCGTCACCCTCAACAAGACGGGTCTCTCCGCCTGGTATGCCCGCCTGCTCCACCGCCCAGAGAACGACGCAGAGCTATGGCGTTTTCCGCTAGACGGCACACGCCCCACGCGCCTTGCCATCATTCCGCCCAATACCTACTCCCTCGATATCTCCCCCGATGAAAAACGCCTGCTCTTGAAAAGCTATGACGCGCAGGTCTACATGGTGCCGTTATGAGTAGCACCCGCACCGTTGGCACACTGGGAGAAGAGGCGGCTATTGCCTACTTGGAGCGCCGTGGGCTGCGGCTCATAGACAAAAATGTCCAGTTTGGACCCAAATCAGGCATCAAGGGAGAGCTGGACATCATCGCCTGGGATGGGGAGACGCTGGCCTTTATCGAGGTCAAAACCCGGCGAGGGCGACCGGGCCGGGTGGCTCCCTCGGAAAACATTACGCAGGCCAAGCGCCGTCAGCTCGCACGGCTTGCCAGCAGCTACGCCGCACGTCATGGGTTGCTCGACGAAGATATTTCGTTGCGCTTCGATGTGGTGAGTGTGTTTCTCGGCGGCGAGGACGTTGTGCTCGCTGTGCATCACACCAAAGGCGCATTTCTCGCGGGGGACTAATCCGAGCGGTGCATTTTTAATTTTTGTCTTGACGAACACCTACGGGCGCGGTAGAATACCTCCCGCACGGACGGTTGGCGCAGCGGTAGCGCGTCTCCCTGACACGGAGAAGGTCACAGGTTCGATCCCTGTACCGTCCATCCTTTAACTACCATCAATAATTTTGACAGCATGGGACGAAGGTCCTATGCTGTTGTTTATTTTTTATGGCATAATAAGGACAGTCTACACCCTCACTAGAGGTCTGCTCTTTTGTCACTATCACCTACCGTCAATAAATCTAAACGTCCGCCTCTCCCTGCCTGGTACCGCAATCTTTCTGAGTATGAAAAACCGAGCACTTACCGCGCTGTCCGTCAGCTTCTCAACACGCTGATTCCCTACGCAGGGCTCTGGGCGGTGATGGGCTGGATGCTCACCCATGGGATCTCCTATGGCTTCGTCTTCCCCATCGCGCTGCTGGCAGGTTGCCTGCTCATCCGCGTTTTTATCTTCTTCCACGACTGCGGCCACGAGTCGTTCTTTGCGTCGGCGAAGGCCAATAAGTTCTTTGGCTACTTAACCGGGATGCTCGTCTTCACCGCTTTTGAGGACTGGCGACGGCCCCATGCGCGCCACCATGCGACAGCGGGCGACCAGGACCGACGGGGAGTGGGCGATGTGTGGACGATGACCGTGGACGAGTTCAAGGCGACTACGCCCTTCAACCGGTTTCTTTATCAGGTCTACCGCACGCCGATCTTCATGTTCACCTTTGGCCCGTCGTTTATGTTTCTGATTGGCAACCGCTTCCCTCACCGGGGCGTGAGCAAGCGCGAGCAGCTTAGCACGCTCTACACCAACATTGGCCTTGTCGTGATCGGGACACTTTTAAGCCTAGCGATGGGGTTTCAGAACTATCTAATGATCCAGCTCCCCGTGATGATCACCGCTGCCACAATTGGCGTGTGGATGTTCTATGTCCAGCACCAGTTCGAGGGGACATCGTGGGCTCACCACGACGAGTGGAACCCGATTCAGGCAGCGCTCCAAGGCAGCTCCTACTACAAGCTTCCCAAGCTCGTGCAGTGGTTCACCGGCAATATCGGCCTGCATCATATCCACCACCTGCGCCCCCGCATCCCCAACTACAATCTCCAGCGTTGCTACGATGAAGTCCCGGCGATGCAAAATGTCAAGCCGCTGACGTTTTTACACAGCCTCAAGTCGCTGAACATGCACCTCTGGGACGAAGAGAACCAGAAACTCATCAGTTTCTATGAGTACCACCGCCGCGCTAAAAAATAATACAGGTATACTAAGGCCGACCCGACGATGTGTCCGATACTCTAACCTGAATCGCGACCTCGAAAGGACTTATCTGTGCCTCGAACACTTCATACCTACACCGTCACTCCCCGGCTCCCGGAGCGCCTCGCGCCTCTACGGGAGCTTGCCCATAACCTGCGCTGGGCCTGGCACCCCGATACACGTGCTCTCTTTATCGCGCTAGGTGGTGAGGCGCTCTGGAAGGCGTGTGAACACAACCCCGTCAAGCTGATCGGGCGGGTGCCGCAGTCCCAATACGATGCTCTGGCCCAGAGCACCGCGTTTCTAGCGCAGCTGGATGCCGTCTGGGCAGACTTCAGTGCCTATAAAAACGCCCCCGCCGACCCGCGCTGGCAAGGCCTGGGAACCGTCGCCTACTTCTCCGCCGAGTTTGGCCTCACGGAGAGCCTACCGATCTACTCGGGTGGCCTCGGGGTGCTGGCGGGCGATCACTTAAAAGCGGCGTCGGATATTAACTTACCACTCGTGGCTGTGGGCTTTCTCTACCAGAATGGCTACTTTCGTCAGAGCCTGAACGCCGATGGCTGGCAAGTGGAGCACTACCCCACCAACGACTTCTACACGCTGCCTATCGAGCCAACAGGTAAGAAAATCCAGGTCGGCTTTCCGGGCCGGACGGTGCATGTCGCGATCTGGAAAGCGCAAGTGGGCCGCATCCCACTCTATCTGCTGGATACCAACCTCCCCGAGAACGCCGAAGTGGATCGGCACATCGCCGGCAACCTCTACGGTGGCGATCAAGAGACACGTATTCAGCAAGAGCTCGTGCTCGGGGTCGGGGGGATCCAGGCGCTGACGGCGCTGGGTATCACCCCCAATGTCTGTCACATGAACGAGGGACACTCCGCATTTCTTTCACTGGAGCGTGCACGCCAGCTCCAGGAAAAAACGGGGCTAAACTTTGCCGAAGCGACCAACGCCACGGCGGCGGCGCATCTCTTCACGACACACACACCCGTTCCAGCGGGCTTCGATATTTTCTCAAGTGAGCTCCTCTGGAAGTACTTTGGAGAGTTTGCTCCAAAGCTGGGCATCTCTTTTGATGAGCTACTCGACCGGGGCCGTGCACCGCTGATGGAGCCGGGTAAGTTCAACATGGCCGTGCTCGCCTTTCGCCATGCCCGCTACATCAACGGCGTCTCGAAGCTCCACGGGCATGTCTCCCGCGAGATGGCACACCCGGTCTGGCAGGAGTTTCCGCTGGATGAAGTGCCTATCGGGAGCGTGACCAACGGGATTCATACCCCAAGCTTTCTGTCGCGTCAGATGGGCGAGCTTCTGGAGGCACATGACAACGATCCTCTGGCACTTCCGAGCGATGCGCTGTGGAACATTAAAAACGAGCGGCGTGCAACACTGGTTCAGTGGGCACGCACCTACCAGCGCACACACGCCGAGCAGCGCGGGGCGTCTGACAGTGAAGTGGATGAGGCCGATCATATCCTCGATCCCAGTACGCTCACGGTCGGCTTTGCGCGCCGTTTTGCCACCTACAAGCGCGGCGACTTGCTCCTGCGGGAGATAGAGCATGTGAAGCGCCTGCTCAACCATGTGGATCGCCCGGTTCAGTTTGTGTTCGCGGGTAAGGCGCACCCGCGCGATGATGGCGGCAAGGAGCTCATCCGCCGGATTGTCCAGTTCAGCCGCGACCCCGCGGTGAAGGGCAAGATCGTCTTTCTCGAAGACTACGACATGGCGATGGCGCGCCGGCTGGTGCAGGGTGTGGATGTCTGGCTCAACAACCCACGCCGACCCTACGAGGCATCGGGCACCAGCGGCATGAAGGTCGTGATGAACGGCGGCCTCAACTGCTCGATTCTCGATGGCTGGTGGGCCGAAGCCTACGCCGACCATGGAGCGAGTGTGGGCTGGGCAATCGGCCAGGGCGAGGACTACGAGGATCTGGGCTACCAGGATCATGTCGAGGCACAGGCGATCTACCACTTGCTGGAAAACGAAATCGCGCCGCTCTTCTACACCCGCGATGCACAAGGGATTCCCCAGGGCTGGGTCGCTAAAATGAAACAGTCTATGCAGAAGCTTGGCCCCACCTACGACACCCGCCGCATGGTGGCCGAGTACGCGCAGACCTACTACCTTCCCGCTGCCAAGCGCGCCGCCCACCTCGCAGAGAATGACTTCGCCCTCACCCGTGAGCTTGTCGCCTGGAAAGAGAAAGTGCTCCAGCAGTGGCCGCAGGTTCGCCTGGAAGCCGTCACCGCGGAGTCCGATCACTTAGAGGCGGGGCAACAAGCCCTAGTGCGCGCAGCGCTCTGGCTGGGGGAGACGCTCCAGCCAAGCGATGTCCGGGTGGAGCTCTACACGGGGCCGGTGGACACGGATCGCAACTTCCTGAACGCTGCGGGATACCCCCTCACCTGCTCGGGTCGCGATGGTGGCGCGTGGGTCTACATGGGACACCTGCCCACGGAGCACTCCGGCCAGCAAGGCTACTCCGTGCGAGTGCTCCCCTCGCACCCCGAGGCTATCTTGCCCCAGGAACTGGCTCTCATCGCCTGGGAGTAGGCGAAGGAGAGGGCGTCTGCACAAACCGCTGGATCGCGGAGATCATCGGCTTCAGGGGCTCAAAGTAGCCCATGCCATTGAGTGCCCACCCGATTAGCCAGAGAAGCACCGCCAGCCCAACCGTCGCTCCCAGTGCTGTCGCAATTCCGGCTATGAAGCTACGAATCAGTAGCGGGCCGGTGTTGGGATACGCACGTTCAAGTGAGGCAGAGAGCCGGTTCATGGCCACCTCGCTCGGCGGGATATCTGCCATTGGTGGCACGCCCTGCTCCTGTATAGTCTCTCCCCGCGTTGCATCCATGCCTTCCCATATGGCCTTTACTGGTTCCTCGTTCCCTAGAATATAGAGACTTCTCTTCGCTTTACAGAGTGCGGTACACTCTCTGCGTGAATTTTGAGCACTCGGAATCGTTAGAGGTAGCCGTACTGGGGGCGGGCTCGTGGGGAACCGCGCTGGCGCTCTTGCTAGCACAGAACGGGGGATGGGTGCGCCTGTGGGATCGCACACCCGGCCAGATCGCGGCGCTGCTTGACACACGAGAGAACAAGCGCTATCTTCCCGGACATCTCTTACCCGCAAATCTACACCCGATAGTGAGCTTAAACGAGGCGCTTGCGGGAGCGACTTTTGTGGTCGTCGCCGTGCCTTCAGCGGCTGTTGATGACGTGCTAGGGCGGGCCACTTTAGCTCCCGGTGCCGATATTATTCTCGCCTCCAAAGGGATAGACCCCGAGACGCTAGAGCTTCCTGCCGATGTCGCGCTGCGCTGCGCACCGGGTCATCCTGTGATTGCGCTCTCCGGCCCGAACCTCGCGCGGGAAGTGGCTGCCGGAGTGCCCACCGCTGCTGTGGCGGCCAGCGATGATGCCGAGGCGGCGCGGCGGATCGCGGATCGCTTTAATCGGCCCACTTTCCGTACCTATGTCAGCGACGACAGAACGGGAGTTGAAGTGGGCGGTGCGGTGAAGAACGTCCTGGCTATCGCAGGGGGAATCGCGGATGGGCTGGGCTACGGAGATAATACCAAAGCCGCTCTCATGACCCGAGGTCTCAGTGAGATGGCGCGCCTGGGAACGGCGCTGGGGGGCAAGCGAGAGACGTTCTATGGCCTCGCCGGGGTTGGGGATCTCATGGCCACGGCAGCATCCCGGCTCTCGCGCAACTGGCGCGTGGGCTATGGCCTGGGGCAAGGCAAGTGCTTAGAGCAAATTCTTGCGGAGCTAGGTCAAGTCGCGGAGGGTGTCCCAACCGCACAAGCCGTGGAAAAACTCGCCGTCCGCCACGATCTTTTTCTCCCGGTCTGCCTCACGGTTGCCGAGCTGCTCGACGGTCGCCTTACGCCCCACGAAGGAGTCGCCCGTCTCACGGAGAACCGCGCCGCCAAAACGGAATAGCCTGCGGTAAACTAGCGAGATATGTCTGCGGATACAGAAGCAACTATGCTTGCGCCAGCGCGCATGCCCTACATCAACCGGGAGCTCTCCTGGCTTGCCTTTAACTCGCGCGTGCTGGAGGAGGCGTGGGATGAGACCAATCCCCTACTAGAGCGCGTGAAGTTTCTCTCGATTTTTGGCAACAACCTCGATGAGTTCTTTATGATTCGTGTCTCCGGCCTCCAGGCTCAGCGCACGGCAGGCATCGCGGATCTCGTCGCCGATGGCCTGACACCGATAGAGGCACTGGACCAGATCGCCATCGAAGTGGAGAGGCTCTCCGCACTCGCACAGGACTGCTGGAAAGAGCTGCGCCGCCTGCTCAAGCGCCAGCGCGTTGAAGTCGTGGGCTACGAGGAGCTGAGCGACACTGAAAAAATCTACCTGGCTCGCTTCTTTGAGAATGAGGTTTTCCCGACACTCACGCCGCTCGCCGTTGATCATGGGCATCCGTTCCCGCACATCTCCAATCTATCTCTCAACCTTGCTATCGTGGTCAACGACCCCCAGCGGGGCCAGCGCTTCGCACGGATGAAGATCCCCGCGACTTTCCCCCGTCTTGTGCCCACGGGCCAGACGACGCGCTTTGTCTGGATCGAGGAAGTGATCGCGCACCATGTCGGGACACTCTTTCCCGGGCTAGAGGCCGTCGCAGTCTATCCGTTTCGTGTCACTCGCGATGCCGATATCGAGATCCAGGAAGATGAAACCGAGGATCTACTGCGCGCCATCGAGGCCGATATCAACAAGCGCCACTTTGGCTTCGTCACGCGCCTGGAAGTGACCGAGGCGATGCCGGAGTACATTCGCACGCTGCTTATCGGCGGGCTGGAGATGGACCCACGCAACCTCGTGGCGACGGGCGCAAGCCTAGGCGGCGAGCTGGGGTACTCATCGCTGATGGAGCTGATGAAAGTGGATCGCCCGGATCTCAAAGACAAACCCCACGTCCCCCGGCTGCCCGCCGCGCTCTCCGGCGGACAGGATATCTTTGGCGCGATCTCCGCAGGGGATATTCTCCTGCACCACCCCTACGACTCTTTTGCCCCCGTTCTCGCACTGGTCGAGGCCGCCGCGCGCGACCCCCATGTTCTGGCAATCAAGCAAACTCTCTACCGAGTGGGTGCGAACTCGCCACTGATCCCCGCGCTCATTGCCTCCCGTGATGTGGACACGCAGGTGGCGGTTCTGGTGGAGCTCAAGGCCCGTTTCGATGAGCAGAACAATATTGCCTGGGCACGCCAGCTAGAGCAAGCGGGTGTTCACGTGGTCTACGGCCTGATCGGGCTCAAGACCCACTCCAAGTGTCTGCTGATCGTCCGTAAAGAAGCAAGCGGGATCAGGCGCTACGTCCACTTTGGAACGGGCAACTACAACGCCACGACGGCGCGTTTCTACACTGACCTGGGCCTGCTCACCTGTGATCCTGAGCTCGGCGCCGATGTCACGGATCTGTTTAACTATCTTACGGGCTACTCTCGGCAGACCAAGTTCCGTAAGCTCTTAGTCGCTCCTATCAACCTTCGCCAAGAGATCGCGCGGCGCATTCAGCGTGAGGCGGAGCACGCAAGAGCGGGCCGTCCCGCGCATCTGATCTTCCAGATGAACGCGCTGGTAGACCCGGAGATGATTGCGCTTCTCTACGATGCCTCCCGCGCGGGAGTCAAGATAGAGCTGATCATTCGGGGCATCTGTTGCCTGCTGCCCGGCCTGCCCGGCTGGTCGGAGAATATCCGTGTGATCTCTATCGTAGGCCGCTTTTTAGAGCACGCGCGTATTTTCTACTTTGAGAACGGCGGCGGTGGCAACGCGGAGCTCTACGCGGGAAGTGCAGATCTGATGCAGCGCAACTTAGACAGGCGTGTGGAGGTGGTCTTTCCCATTGAGAATCCGAAGATCAAGGCGCATGTGGTCAAGAAAATTCTTGCCACGCTGCTCGCCGACAATGTCCAGACACGCGAGCTCAAGTCCGACGGCAGCTACGAGCGCCTGGGGCCACAAGACAAGAAGCGCCGTGATGCTCAGATACTCTTCCAGCGCACCGGCCAGCGCCGCTGATACAAGCGCACCAACATCTGGTCACGTTTTAGCAAGAAATGCCGTACAATAGAGTGAGATGACACCGCCACGCTACCATCTAATAGATCTTTCCGGGCCGAATCCGAGCGCAAAGTTCGGCCTGCGTGCGCGTCTGGCGATCAACGACGCCGGGACAATTGCCGGGGCGTGCGATGACCGTGCGGCGCTCTGGGAGCGGGGCAAGATTCATTTTCTTGCGGGATCGGGCACTTATGCCTGGGGCATCAATCCCAAGGGCGAGGTGGCTATCGAGGACGGCAAGTCCGGGCTCTTCTGGCGTAAGGGCCAGCTCGAAGCCCTTCCCATTCAGACCCAGCCCGGCGAGCGTGTGGTTCCCCGTGACATCGCCGAGGGGCGTACTGTGGTGGGTACGACCCAGAGCAAGGGCCTTCCGCTCGGGCAGGCGTGGGTTCTCAAAGGCACGATTTTCCGCTGGCTCGCCGATGCAGCCGAGGCGCGTGTGCTCTGCCCCGATGGGCGAGTGGCGGGCTTTGCCCACGTGGCCCACGGGGATGTGCCCGTGGTCTGGCAGAGCAACCAGATCGCCTGGCTTCCGCTACCGACGCGCTGTAAAACGGGCCGCGTCACGGCAGTCAATGCCACGGGTGTTCTGGTGGGCAGCGCGATGCTAACCGACGATGACCAGGAAGAGGGCTTCCCAACACGGGCGCTGCGCTGGAGACCGGGCGCCTCCCCGGAGATTCTCTTCTCTGGTGTCACGACGGCGATCAATGACCGTGGCTGGATCGCAGGCCATCAGACCGACACCTTCGAGGGGGTTGGGGCGGGTGGGGTACTCTGGATCGAGGGGAAGAAACACTTTGCCGATGATCTGATTGAGAGCCGGGGCCACTGGCGTGTCATTGAAGTGCACGACCTGAACAACAAGGGCCAGCTCGTCGGGCAGGCGTTCTACCGTGACGAGCTTCGCGCCGTCTTACTCGATCCGCGCTAACTCTCGATGACGGCACACGCATGGCTTGCTGCCAACCTCCCCGATGCCCGCCCGTTTCCCAAGAGCGACAGCGCCACCAGTGCCTGGCGCACGCCCGCACTCTTTATCAAGTTCTTCCCCTACGCTCTCCAAGAGCGCGCCGCCGTGGAGACAGAGATCGCCTCAGCGGGTCTGCACGAGAACATCATTCCCTCACTCCTGATGTCCGGCGTAGACGACGGCGTGATCCTGATCTACCCTTTCGTCTCCGGCGAGACGCTGGGCAGCACCGCGGCCCGCGATAAATTCTATGCCCTTCCCGAATCGGAGCGCCGCGCCGCGCTCTGCGTCCTCTTCGCCGCACTAGCCGCGATTACCTCCGCAGGCTGGACACTTGTGGACTTCTACGAAGGCAACCTGATCTACGACTACGCGAATAAAAAAGTCTGGCTCTTCGACTGGGACTTGTGCATCAAAGCCGAGAGTTTCACGCTCGCCACCCACCGCAACTGGGGTTCCTCGCGCCTGATGGCCCCTGAGGAGTTTGTCAAAGGCGCTCAAATAGACAGCCAGACCAATGTTTTCAACCTAGCACGCCTCGCCACGCTCGTGCTCGGTGACGATGCCACCGATGCCGAACGCGCTGTTCTTGCCCGTGCCACCAGTTCTGAGAAATCCCGACGACACGCCTCTGTCGCTGCCTTTGTCATGAACCTCGAGCTTGCTGCTGTGTAAGAAATCTACCAGCGCCAGCCGAGGGAGAACGAGGTGTGGCTCATCGGGAAGTGCCAGTGATACGTCTCGCCGACTCCGCTATTGTTGGTTCGGCTCGCGTCAAAATCAGGCAGAACTGTCTCCCGCAGCTCCCAGAAAATGCGCCGCGTCAGCAGGCCGCCGCCCATCAAACAGAGCCCTGGTACAAGACGCCGACGGTTTGGGAAGTTTTTGTCTATGTCGGCTGCGGCACTGACGTCATAGCCCCCCAGCCCGTACCCGAAATAGTTACGAGAACTTCGGGCAAGCGGGCTCCGGACGAGAACCGTGACGAAGTGAGCGGAAATATCGTTGGCATCAAAAAAACTGAGATGCGTCGGGACACTCCAGCTACGCACGCCCCATTCCAGCGCTAGGGCACGCTCCGTCTTGCCCGAGAAAACATATCCTAGAATAAACCCCGTACCGTTCAGTGGCGGTCTATTCTGGAAACCCGCAGTCGCTCCTGAGGCAGTGGTGACAGTGGCACCTGCACGACGCAAATTCAACAAACTTCCACTTAAATATGCCCCCTGCTGGAGCTGCGCCTGAGCACAGACTGGCACGGCGAGGGCTAAAAGAGATAACATCATTGTCTTCATGCCGCAGTATTCCTCCAAAGGCGACGAAAAACCTGCCACCTTTTGCTTGGCTGAGGCATAATGTCTGCATGATCGCCGACCCTAAAACCTATCTTGCTTCTCTCACGGACGAGCTGACCAAGACGTGGCCGAAGAGCTACAGCGCTGGTTTCCTGGTGTCGTAAGGCTATGGGGTATAGTAAGGCTATGATGAGATGCTACACTTTCCTTCTCCCTCTCGCCGCACTCGGCCTGCTGGGCTGCTCTCCCGAGAAGCCCGCCGAACCTGACACAACCGCCTTAGCGCACTCCTCGGTAGCCGCTACGCCAAAATTGGAAACGGCACCGGTCGCACCCGTGGCAGGCGGCCCGACGGCAGATGCTACCGATCCGTTTGCTCCCCTCTCCAAGACCCCGGAGCTCGACAAAAAGATCGCCGATGCCGAAAAATCCGGTGACAAGACGGCACTCGCCAATGCCTACTCGAAACGGGGCATGTTCCGCATGCGCGACGACGACAAGGCCGGACAGCGGGTGAAGTACCGTGGTGCCCTCGCCGACTTCCGCAAGGCACTGAAAACCGATCCCAAGAATGTAGAGGCGCTCGCCGCTAAGAGTGAGATCGAGAGTATCTACACTGGCATGGGCCGCCCCATTCCCTCAGAGGCCGAAGCCGAGGAAGTGAGCCGCACCGGCACCTACAAACCCCCGACAGGCAAGTAGGCACTCTGGCACAGTTCTTGCTCTACTTGTCCCTGTAATATCAAACCCCACATGGGGCACAGGGACAGGTAGACCACTTTGAAATCTCTTATTCGTGTCACGATTGCCGGACTGACTCTCGCCACCACTTTTTCGCTCGCACACGCCCAGACCGTCACCTTTGCGAACTTCCAGCAAGTTGGCGCCGATAAGTCTTTCCAGTTCCTCAATTCAGGAGCGACATCAACCTTCGTCACTAAAGATACCATCACGTCCAATACCACAATCCCAGTGAACTTCACCTTCCTCGTGGACAATGGCAGTGGTTCCATGAACACCCCCCTACCCGCGAACCTGACCATCACCTCGGTGGTGAGTGCCCCAGCGACCTTTGGTGCGACGGTCTCCCAGAAGTTGCAGAGTGTCCAGATGACCTTTGTGGGAACGGGGGCAGTAACGGGAAACCTACTGACAATCTTTGGCTCCACCGGAACCATTGGTGGCGTCCTGGGAGAAGCGACCGCAGGCCTAGAGGAGACGAACAATGGCGGCAGCCAGATCGTCAACTACTCCTCCGCTTACATTGATTTCAGCGGATCGACCCAGCGCAACTACAGTGTTGCTCTCAATAATATTGACGCTCCGGGTCTTGCAAACGGCGGTAATGGCTACCTGGCCTCTTTACAATCGAATGCAACCGGACAGTTTGCAGCAAATGGAATTGTCCCGGAACCTTCCACCGTATTTTTACTAGGGATGGGTGCCCTTGGCCTGTGTACCTGCCGTCGTAAAAAAAATCAGCACTGTTAACGTTACTGGTTTTTTGGTAGTTCCCTTCTCAAAGTATCTTTTACAGGATACAACCCTGATAAGTTAAGTATCAAGGTGGTAAGAGAAGGATGTATTTTAAGTATAAAAAAGGTGTCAGCAGTGCCCTCATACTCGGATTAGCTCTTTTGTCGGGTTCTGCGCAGGCCCAGGCTCCCAGCCTCTTTGCAACATTTAGTCAGTCGTTCCAGACTCCCTCTTTTGTCTTTTCGACAAGCGGTGGAGGCGCGTCTCTGAGTCTGCCCACCCCAATTCCAGTTAGTTTCCAGTATCAGACCGTCAATGGGCTGGGGACAGGTGTCGGTGAGAGTGTCCCCGCAAGCCTGACAATGTCGTCCCTAGACGGCGGCGCAGCCTTCATGGATACCAGCTTCCTGGTGCAGCCTCTGAAAAATATTGAGATGCGCTTCACCTCGCTTGGAGCCCCCACCGACTCCGGCGACCTCCTACGGGTCTACCTGACCACGGGCAACTTGATTGCACGGCCCGGCGGCCAGACGGCACGCCTAACCGGCACCGAAAGTGCCACGGGGAACTCCATTGTTAACTTCGACTCGGACTACCTGGACTTTTCTCAGCCCCTGGTCAACAAAAATTTTGCAGTCTCGTTTACCAGTGTTGCGCCGGATATTTCCGATGGCGGCAATGGCTTCCTCGCTCCGTTCATGGCGACCGCTACGGGGAACTTTGGCTCGGCTCCTCTGCCACCGCCGAAAAACAGGATCCCGGAGCCGGGTACGCTGGTGCTCGCGGTTCTCGGGGGGCTGGCACTGGCACACCGTCGCAAGAGTGTCTCGCCTTAATCAGGGAGCACTTCATCAATCGGGGAGCACTTCATCCAGAGTGGCGTAGGTAGTGTCGGAGAGGCGCTCGCGGTTGCCCCCTATCGTTCGGTAGGTGGCAACCCGGAGTCCTGGCATTCCTGCACGACTCCGCCTGCGCCCCGCCACGCTCCGTCGCCCAGGCTCCTGTACGGAGAGTACATGGGTTTCCAGCGCCACGGGCTGCGAGAGCTGCCACTCCCCCATCACCTCGACACTCAGCCGCTCGCCCACCACTTTTGCCCGCAAGCGCACCGGGAACGGATGGGGGTTTTTCAGCCGTAGATCCACACCCGGCCAGGCCACGGCGGCATCACGACCTGGTGGGACGTACTTCGGGGCGATGGTGTGGGGGTGCCGCTCTACCACACTCAATCCTGCCAGCAACGCCGCATTGTAGAGTGTCGTGGAGGTCTGACAGACACCGCCGCCCAGTGCGGGAACCATTGTCCCCTCCACCGAGACGGGAGCGGGGACGTACCCCGTGTCGTTGTCTTTATCGCTGACGGAGACCACGGCGTTGTAGGAGAATGTCTTTCCCACAGCGATCACCTGCCCATTGAGCGCCCGCGCTGCCAGTGTTGCGTTGCGAATCTGCGCCTTCTTACGCCCCTTCAAGCTCGTCGTGTAGCCCGCCAGTCGCTGCTCGCTCACTTGAGGCGTCACGCGCACATTGGCCCAGATCAGCCCTCCGAGGACAACAGAGGCGCTGAGCCAGAGCACGGTGGGCGCTTTCATGGCTGGCGATGCCTCTGCGCGAGCTGGGTCTGAAAGAGGCTCGGAATGGCGGTGCTCTCCACCACCCAGTTGCGCGCCGTCGGTGGGTTCTGGACAATCCTCTCAGGAGCCGTGGAGTTCCAGATCACCTGGTACGCGCCGGTCCAGCCGTGGCCCGTGCCCAGATTCCCCCGGTTGCGGATATTGATGCCCACCCCTTTAGCCCCCTTAGCAGCCGTGATATGCAGGTTGTCGTAGAGCACCCCACAGCTCCAGCGGTGGTGCGGGCCGCTGTCGGCGTGGCTGTCGGTGGCGGTGCAGTCAGAAAAAACATTGGGGCCGGGCACCGAAGAGTCTAGGGCGAAGTCGTGGCGGCCATTGCGCGCCTTGCAGCGCTGCACTAAGTTGCGCTGCCCGGTTATCTGAAACGGGTAGCGCCTGCCCCCGACAATCTGTGAGATGGGATCGAGGCAGGTGCTGTCTTCGACCGTGATATTGCGTGCGCTCCGGCCAATCGCGACGCAGGCAAAGCCGAAGTGCTCCGCCGTGACGTGACGCACCCAGCCGTTGCGCACCGCACGAAGTCCAATGGCGGTCCAGCCGTGCTTCTCGTCGGTGGGCGAGGCGAACTCACTCACGCAGCGCAGGTTCTCCACCCCGATATTCTCGATGCGCTGAGGGAAACGCAGCTTGCTGAGCGTGTGCGGCCCGAACTCTTTCTCCAGCGAGTTGGTAAGGGGCGCATCCAGCGTGAGGGTGTTGCCTGCGATACGGATAATCTGGCGCTCGAAAGCCAGGTCTTTACTTCCCGGAGCCCACTGCTGAATCTTCTTGCCATCGCTTCGTGGAGGGATCTTATCCATCCCGATAGCCGCG
The DNA here is from genome assembly GCF_043757465.1 of Armatimonas sp. Lineage (GTDB taxonomy): Bacteria > Armatimonadota > Armatimonadia > Armatimonadales > Armatimonadaceae > Armatimonas. Next base: position 8,790 of record NZ_JAYVPL010000139.1, on the reverse strand, counting down.
ATCCAGCTTGCCGTGCTCGCCCGCCGGACAATCACTTCCTCACCGATCTTGAAGCCACTAGCATCCGCGACCGTGAGTGAGTCCGCGCCGCAGGGAACGTAATCGTCGGTGATTTCCTGGCGCGAGTCTTTTTCCACCTGCGCCTGACCGTCGCCACCGAGAGTGATCAGTGTGTGCTGCTTTTTCTGGGTCGCGATCAGAACCGTGCCGTCGGGCCCCTCGCCCTCGCCGCGCAAGACAACCCCAGGATTGCGCAGCGTAATACTGCCCTGGAGCCGGTACGTCCCGCGCTTGAGAAGCACCGTGCCGCTCTTGGTCTCATCCAGCGCCTTCTGGATCCGCGCATCGGCAAACACATTTTTATCCGCAAGCGGCTCGACCGTTCGTATGACCGGCAGCTCGGGAATCGGCACGTCACCGTCTTTGTAGCCGACGCGGGAGAAATCTGGAAGACGGTTGCCTTTTTCGTCGGCACGATAGATCAGCTTGCCGTCGGCACCGAGCGAGACCCAGGCTTTCTCTTCGAAGGAGGGGAAGGCATGGTTGAGAGCGAGCAAGAGTAGCACAGCGACGGCGCTTCGGTACATGATGCTAGTATACCGCTGGAATATTTTGGTATCCTGTTGGCAAGGGGCAACAAGAATGCGAAAACAGGGTGTGGGACTGGCGCTGGTTATTAGTTTAGGAGCGGTGACACTTGGGCTGACGCAGAGTGGCGGAAGTGAGCAGATTGGCGAGCAGGCCGACGGCTCAACTCTGGTGTCATCGAACCAGCGCGTGACGCCGGTGGGAAAACTTCAGACACTGCGGGCATCGCGGCCCAAGGATGTGGCTGTCTCGCCCGATGGGCTACTTGTGGCGGTGCTGGCGCAGAACCAGGTCGCGCTCTACACGAACAAGGGGGACGTGGTTTCCAGCGTGACGGGGATCGAGGCTGGACCGCTCGGGATTGCCTGGTCGCCCGATAGCCAGAGTGTCTATGCGACCCTGGCAGGTGGGAAAGTCGCGCGGATTGTCAAGACCGAGGCGGGCTGGAAGAAAGACAAAGAGCTCACGATTGACTCCGTCGGGGCGCTAGGCGACCCGGACATCGCGGCGGGAACCCAGGGCAGGGGCCGCGCAACCGGCGATCCACAGCTCACGGGGCTGGCGGTTCGCGAGAACCATCTTCTTGTGGGAATGGGCATTCGCAACGCCGTCGCGATCGTCAATCTGGCGACGGGCAAGACGGAGCATCTCTTGCCGGTGGATGCGGTTCCCTACCACTTGCGCCTCTCGCCGGACGGCAACACGCTGGCGGTCTCTTGCCGGGGCGGGCGCGTGGCAAATAAAGGCGAGGCGAGTGCGGACTCGGCGGGCACGGCGGTGCGCGTGGACGACAAAACCGATGCGGCAAAAAGCGGCAGTGTCATCTTGCTCCCTCTGGAGCTCACCGATACGGAAACTCTGTTGGTGACCCAGATTCGCAAAGTCGAGGCGGGGCGGCAGCCATCGGGCATGGCGTTTACGAAAGACAGTAAGACGCTCTATGTGGCCAGTAGCGACGACGACACGCTACAAGTTCTTGATGTCACGAGGGCAAAAGTCACCCGCGCCTTTGTTCTCTCCCCCGAGCAAGACCCCGGCTTCGGGCAGATTCCCACCGCTGTCGCTCTCAGCGCCGATGAGAAAACGGCCTATGTTGCCTGCGGCGGGGCCAATGCCCTTGCGCATGTCGAAGTTGCCAGCGGAAAAATTCTGGGCTACACGCCCACCGGCTGGTACCCGATTGCCCTTCTCCCGACAACGGGCGCAGGGGAGAATCTAGTGGTGGTGAACAGCAAAGGCTTCGGGAGCCGCACGCCGCGCACCAGCCCCTCACTTGCCTATGGCGTCCATGGCACCCTCGGGCTGGTGCAGTTCACGCCGCCGACTCTGGCGGACCCGAAAGTCATCGCGCAAAACAACCGCTGGGGCATGGCGGAGAAGCCCGCCCGGCGTGGGGTCGCGCCCGTGCCGATTCCCGAGCGCGTTGGGGAGCCGTCGGTGTTTAAGCACGTGGTCTATATCATCAAAGAGAACCAGACCTACGACTATATTTTCGGCGACATGAAAGAGGGCAACGGCGAGCCCAAGCTGTGTGTGTTCCCCGAGGAAGTGACTCCCAATCACCATGCACTTGCCCGGCAGTTTGTGCTACTGGACAACACCTACACCAGCGGCACCAACAGCGCCGATGGCCACCAGTGGACGGTTTCGAGCGTGGGCAACGGCTACATCGAGCAGAACTATGCCGCGCACTCCCGCTCCTACCCCTACGATGGCGGCGACCCGCTGGCCTACTCCCCGACGGGCTTTCTATGGACGGCTGCACTGGCAAAGAAGAAGTCCGTACGGGTCTACGGCGAGTTTGTCAACAAGCCCGTCATCACCGACACCACCACCGGCAAGGCCGTGCGCCCGGGCTGGAAGACACTCTGGGATGACTACAAACAAAATAACGGCAAGCGCTACACGATCAAGCCCGGCACCGACAATGCCGCGCTACGCCCCCTGCTCCATCCCACCTACATCGGCTTCCCCTCCACCGTTTCGGACCAGTGGCGCGCCGATCAGTATATTACTGATATGGATCAGTTCGAGAAAGACGACAAGATGCCCGAGCTCTCGATCCTGCTTCTCCCCAACGACCACACCGCAGGCACACGTGCCGGTGGCCCGACGCCCCGTGCGTGTGTGGCCGACAACGACCGCGCACTGGGCCGAATCGTCGAGCGCATCTCGAAATCTAAGTTCTGGAAAGAGACTCTGATCCTCGTGATTGAGGACGACTCCCAGTTTGGGGTAGACCACGTGGACGGCCACCGAACCGTGGCGCTCTGCATCTCGCCCTACACCCGACGCGGCTCGGTGAATCACACGCTCTTCAACCATACCAGCTTTATCCGAACCATCGGCCTCGCGCTGGGCTTCCCGGCGATGAACCGCTTCGACCGCACCGCGACGCCGCTCACTAGTTGCTTCAACGCCATACCCGATCTTGCGCCTTTCACCTCGCTGCTCAATCGCATCCCACTTGATGAGCTCAACCCCGCCAAGACCACGCTCGCGGGTGAAGCACGTCGGCTCGCCGAAGCCTGCGAGAAGCTCAACTGGGACGATGTAGACCGCGCCGATGCCGAGATAGTCGCACGGGCAATCTGGAGTGCGCAAAAGCCCAAAACGCCCTTCCCCGACACTCTGTACCAGCCACCGACGGGTGGGGACGGGGATGACGAGTAAGGGCCACCTCCCCCTACCCGCCCGCCGCCTTGCGCCGCTTGGCTACCTCACGGTTGTCGGCGGCGGCCTTCATGTCGGGCTTGAGCTCTAGCGCTTTCGTGTAGTCCGCAATAGCATCGTCGAACTTGCTGCGCTGGAAGCTGGCGTTGCCGCGCTTGAAGTAGTTGGTTGCCTCCTTGGGATCGTCGGTGACGGCTCTATCGTAGTCGCTCCAGGCGGCATCGAAGCGCTTGAGCTGGTAGTGCATGTCCCCACGATTGCGCAGATAGCTCCCGTTCTTGGGCCGAATCGAGACTGCTTTGTCGTAGTCAACAAAGGCTTTCTCGTAGTCTTTTATGGTCTCATAGAGAACCCCACGGAAGTTGTAGGCATCGCTGTAGTCCGCCTTGAGCGTGACTGCCTTCGTGCAGTCCGTGATGGCCTCGGCGTACTTTTCCTGGCGGACGAGCACACGGGCGTGGTCTAGGTAATCTTCTTCATCTAGCACATTGGACTTGGCATCGTCGTCGAACTCCGCCAGAATCTGCGTGTCGGTGCGCTTATCGCCGACCAGAAGCCGCTGGAGTCGATCCTCAGCTTTCTTCTGAGCACGCCGTGCCTTGAGGAGTGCGATAGAGCTCTCGGTAACCCGCTTGCTGGAGTCGGCGAGCTTGCTCATGAGCCGCTTGAAGTCATGTCGCGCCGCATCGGCCTTGTCGGCATCGGACAGATTGGCCGCGACGGCGGGCAGGGTTTCATCCTGCTCATGGGCTTTTGTGTAATCGGCGAGTGCCCCGGATTTGTCACCCTTGAGTCGCTTAGCCCGCGCCCGTCCCACCAGAAAATCCGCGTTTTTGGGAGCCAGTACGATAGCCTGGTCGAAGTCCGCAATCGCCTCCGGGTACTGCCTGTTATCCACGTAGGCATCGCCCCGGCTGGAATAGTTTGCTGCCGTAGGCTTAAGCGCAACCACCTGGCTCCAGTCGGCGATCGCCTTGCCCCAGTCCTTCTGTTGCTGGCGCAAGACTGCTCGTTTCCTGAGATAATCCTCGTTCTGAGGCTCGGCCTTGACCACCAGATCGAGCTGCTCCCCCGCTCCCCCAAAATCCCGCGCACCGCTCAGGGCATCGGCAAGCTTCACCCGCGCTTTGGCATCGGTTCGTCCTCGGGCCACAGCCTGCTTGAGCTCTTTGAGCGCCTGTGCCCGGTCGGTATCGGTTGCCGTGAAGCTGCTGGTCAGCGCCAGTGAGTGCTCGTAGAGTGCATCGGGGTTGTTCGGGTCGGCGGCGAGGGCGCGCTCGAAGAACACCATAGCCTCTTTGACAACCCCGATCATTCCTAGATTCTCTAGCCTACCGCGGAGCACCAGCGCCGACGCGTTCTTCGGCTCCGCCGTGATTAGCTCGTCGAGAATCTTCTTTGCCGCAGCGCGGGGCTGGGCGGAGTTAAAGAGCCCTCCCTTCTCGGCCTGCGCCAGATACTGCGCGGCCCGCTCCAGTGGTGGCAGCGTCTCCGACGGCATTGCCGCGAGCTTTTCCCGAGTCGTCTTGAGCCGCTCAACGGCAAGCGCATAGTCGGGCTTCGTCTTGACGGCAAGCTCCAGATCGTTCACGGCCTCGGCGAGCCTCCCCTGGCGCGTGTAGACGTTGGCCCGGTTGGTCAGGTTGCGAGATTGATCCGCAGGATCGTTATCGAGGCCGGACAGCGATATTGCCATCGCATAATCGGCAAGAGCGTCCTCGAATCGATTGGCATTGAAGTGGATATTTCCGCGATTGCCCCACGCATTTCGAACCATCGGGCTTTTTTCGAGAATACTGCCGTAACCCGCGAGCGCCTCGGCATCTTTTCCATCGTTCTGCGCTTTGTACGCCGCGTCGAAAGAAGCGGTAGTGTAGGCGGCTACATCAAGTGGCTTATTTTTGAGAGCGTTCTGTTGCGCTCCTTCAGCGGTGAAGTCTCGCGTCGCCGAGCCTTTGTTGGATCGAACTCTCTCAAGGCAGATATTGGCTTGCTCCAGATTTCCGAGCGCGTACTGAGCGTCGGCGCGGTTGAGCCAAGCGGACGGAAACGTCTCGTCTGCTTTGCACGCGATGATGGCATCCACCAGAGCACGCCGTGCATCATCTTTCCGAAGCCAGTAACTGGCGCGGTTAGCAAACCCGATGGCTTGAAGTCGTGTGTTGGGCGTAGGCGACAGCGCGAGAGCCACCAGCCCACTTGAGACATCGGCGATAGCGCCCGCGTAGTTTTTCTGATTTCCGCGTACATAGCCACGGTTCAACCAGGCGTTCGTCTCTTTAGGATCAAGGGCGATGGCCTGCGTGTAGAGCTTCTCCGAAGCAGCCCAGTCTTTCGCATCGGACAGCACCGAGGCGCGTTTCATCAGCTCAGGGCGGCTCTCTTGCGTGCGGGCAAGCGTGGGGGTATTAACAGTGCCGACAAGTGCGGCGGTGATTGGTAAGGCAAGTACAAATCGTTTCATGGCAAAAACTCCTACTTTGTATCTTACAGCACCAGCGTTACAGTAGCGTAACAGGACTTTCCTCCCATTGCTCAATGGAGCAGGGTACGCTACAATCCGGCAATGGAACATCTAGTCAGCGAGGGCGGTGTGGTGATTTATAACCCGGTCGCCGGACGGGGTCTGGGTGCCAAGCGTAAAGACGAGGCGCAGGCACACCTGGGACCAGCGTTCGAGTGGATTCCGACTCAGCGCCCCGGCCATGCGATGGAGTTGGCACGTGCGGCGGCCAAGACGCACGAGGTCGTGGTGGCTTTTGGCGGTGATGGAACCGTCGGCGATGTCATGCGCGGGATTCTCCAGGCCAAGGCCGACGGCGATGCGCCGCACGAAGCGACTCTGGGGATTATCCCCGTGGGCACGGGCAACGATATGGCCCGCAACTTAAAGCTGGTTCTCGAGACCCGTGAGGCCTGTGCCACCGTTTTGGGGGGAGTTACCAAGCGTATTGATGTAGGAATGATCAACGGCACCCCGTTTATCAACAACGCGGGAACAGGCTTTGATGCCGCCGTGATGCACACGATGAACACGGGCATTAAGTTCGTCAGCGGGCAGCTCGCCTTTCGCCTGGCGATCTTAAAAACGCTGGCCAAGTACAAGCCTTTCGCACTTACCCTTACTGCCGACGATGGGGAGAAGCGCCAGTTAAGAGCGTTTATGGTCTCGGTGCTCAACGGCAAGGTCTACGCCGCGGGGATGGAGGCCGCGCCCCACGCGGAAGTAGACGACGGGCGACTCGATGTGATGATCATTAAGCAGATGTCAAAGTTCAAGCTGCTCCCGGTAATCCAGCTCGTGGCGATGGGCAAGCACCTAGACCACCCCGCCGTGGAGATGCTGCAAGTGCGCAAGCTGGTTGTGGGGACGATTCCACCGCAGCCGCTCAATATTGACGGCGAGGTGCGGGGGCTCACTCCCATGAATATTGAGGTACGCCCTCGCGAGCTGAAAGTGCTCGTGCGGTGATTCCCGCCGTTGTGACCGCAGGAGGGCGGCTGGACGGCACCCTGGCGGAGGTGACCGGGCAGAGTGTGAAGGCACTCATAGAGCTCGATGGCAGCCCGATGATCCAGCGTGTCCTGGAAGCGCTCGCAAGCTCGGGTGTGGTCAGTGAGACGGTCGTAGTGGGGCCCGTCGCGCACCTGGAGCCGCATGTTGCGCATCCAAACAGTCTGCTAGCGGAAGGCGATAGCGGCATCGAGAATCTTTCCCGAGGCCTGCAGGCAGTGGATGCGGGCGAGGGTTTTGCGCTCTTTGCGGCCTCGGATCTGCCGTATCTGTGCGCCGAGTCGGTGCGCTGGCTGGTGGAGAATGCCCCCCAAGACGCCGACATTGTCTTTCCGATTACCGACCGACAGCGCTACGAGGCGCGCTTTCCGGGAACACCAGGCGCTTGGACTCGCCTCCGTGACGGTGAGCTAACGGGCGGCTCGGTCTTTCTGATGCGCCCCGCCGCGATTGCCCGAAACCGCGCCTTGCTTGAGAGAGTTTTTAACGCCCGCAAAAGCCAGTGGCAAATGGCGCAGCTACTCGGCTTAAGCTTTGCACTGAAGTTTGCCACGGGCCGTCTGAGTGTCGCGGATGCTGTGGCGCGTGCCACGATGCTAACGGGTTGTCGTTGCCAAGTGCTCCGGGATGCCCACCCGCACCTGGCCTGCGACCTCGACACCCACGAGGAGTGGCTCTACCTGAAAGGGCTCCAAAATAGATGAACGACCGAATTCGTGAGGCACAGGAACGGCTTCGTCTCGCGCAGGAGCAGATTCGCGTGGCACAGGAGCACACTGCCGCCACCGCCCGTGAGGCAGCGCAGGAGGCTCAGGAGCTCGCCAAGGCAATGCGCGATGCCATGCCGCCGGGCCTACTCACGCGCCTACTCTCGGCATTTGTGGGCATTCCGCTGATTCTGGCGCTAATCTTTGTGGAAGTCTGGCCGGAGCGTTTCCCCGGGCTTGTCTTCACTCTGGCAGTGGCGCTCATTGCCTTAATTAGTGGCAGTGAGTACTTCCGCGCCCTCAAGCACCGTGGGTTTCGCCCCAATGAACAGCTTGCCTATATTGCGGTGGTGGTCTTGCAGTTCGCCGCCTGGAATGTCAGCCGTGGAAAGCTGCTCGCGTTTCTACCGGTGATGCTGGTGGTGCTGATCATTACCACACTCATTAACCAGGTGGTGCGCCGCGAGCAAGAGCCCGTCACCAACCTCGGGGTGACTCTCTTTGGGGTGGTTTATATTGGGTGGCTAGTCTCGTATCTGATTTTTTTGCGCTCGCTCCTGCCCGGCCAGACCATCGCCATTCCGCTTCCCTGGGGCCACGGCCCCAGTGTCAGTTATGGCGCGTGGTTGACACTCTACGTGATTGCGGTCACCTGGATGACCGATACGGGTGCCTACGCCTTTGGAGTGCGCTTCGGGAAGAACAGCCGCAAGCTCGCGCCCTCACTCTCGCCTAACAAGACCGTGATCGGAGCTGTCGGGGGGCTGCTCACGGCGACTCTGACCTCGCTGCTCTGGGGGGCGTGGGCACATATCCCGTGGTACCACTGTCTGATTCTCGGCCCGATTCTGGGCGCACTAGGGCAAGTGGGGGATCTGTGCGAGTCGGCGCTGAAACGGGATCTAGGCATCAAGGACTTCGGAGGGATCATGCCCGGCCACGGCGGCCTGCTAGATCGCTTCGACTCGCTGCTCTTCACCGCGCCTATTGCTTACTACTATCTCGCTCTGATTGTCCCACGTCTCCATTTTTAATGGCGTGCCGCTAGGCAGCTTTTGCCTGCGATTGATCCGTCTCTATCCGCCACCGAGAGAAGCGCTGCTCAGTCCGCACCATCCTGGGGAGAGCAGTGCTCTCCCCAGGTATGCTTGTTGGAAGTTTAAATCGGTCTAGTTTTCGCCGTAGATTACTTTGCTGGTCAGGTCCACGTTGCTGGTCAGGTCCACGTTGCCAGAGCCCGTTCCCCAGATCACTTGATCCGTCCAGGTAGCCGATCCCCAGATTACCTGACTGCCCCAGATCACTTGC
>NZ_JAYVPL010000138.1:0-14086 GCF_043757465.1 Armatimonas sp. | reverse complement strand
GTGGCAAGCAAGGCTTGAATCGCCTGGATGCCTTGATCTCCGTTTTCCGAGGTGATCCGATTTTACCGGCCTTCCAAACGGATAGCTGAGCCGTTACGTGTCATCTGCAAATACGTTCGCACAAACCCAGAAATCAACTGCGAGCGTGCCGGGTTGAGCCGGAGCGTCACGATCAGACGCAGGCACTCCAGACGAACCTGCACCCGCTCATTCTCGGGAATCTGCATCTTGGACATCAGCGTCGCTGGTTGGGCAGGAGACTCTATCGAGAAAGTATTAGGCGCGAGCTTGCGTGGAACGCTTCGCGGCCCTAGAACTTTGCCTGCACCACGATATCAGACTCATCACGTCATGGTCTATCGTTTCCTCGTCTATTTTCTGCTCGCAATTGTACCTCTCCTCGTGGGGGAAACGGGTAAAATCTTTGGGAGGTTAACGACGCAATGGCGCACTATGTAAAGCTGGGGGAGATCCCCCGCAAACGGCACACGCAGTTTCGGCAGCCCGATGGCTCGCTCTATGCTGAGGAAGTTTTCGGGACGAAGGGCTTCTCGGGGATCGCTTCGATTCTGTATCACGCGAATCTGCCCACTCAGGTGGCGGAGTACAAGTATCTCGGCGACTTAACGCCGGAGACACTGGAGTTTGAGCCGCTCCGTCACCGGCACTTGAAGACGCACTTGCTCAAGCCCGGCGGCGATCCCATTGCGGGGCGTGTTCCGTTTCTGGTCAATGCCGATGTGCTTCTGGCGCTGGTTCGCCCCACGGAGCCGATGAACTACTTCTACAAAAACGCCGATGGGGACGATCTGCTCTTTGTCCATGAGGGAACGGGCAAGCTCGAAACGCTCTTTGGGACACTGCCGTACCGGCCCGGCGATTATTTGGTGATCCCGCGCGGCACGATCTACCGGGTTGTCTGCGATCTTGGCCCCACAACCATGCTGCTCACCGAGTCCGCTGCCAGCACGATTGAGCCGCCGGAGCGCTATCGCAATGAGTACGGGCAGTTTCTAGAGCACGCCCCGTTCTGCGAGCGGGATATTCGTGTCCCGGAGGCACCGTTGTTCTTCGATAAGAAGGGCCGCTTTGAGGTGCGGATCAAGGCTCGTGGGCATCTCACGGCCTACTTCTACGACTTTCACCCGCTCGACGTGATCGGCTGGGACGGCTTTCTCTACCCCTACGCCCTCTCCATCCACGACTTCGAGCCGCTTACGGGCAGCCTTCACCAGCCGCCGCCTTCGCATCAGACTTTCGAGGCCCATAACTTTGTGGTGTGCAGCTTTGTGCCGAGAATGCTGGACTACCACCCCGATGCGATCGCGATTCCGTACAACCACTCCAACCTAGACAGCGACGAAGTGCTTTACTATGTGAACGGCAACTTCGCCAGCCGCCGGGGAATCGAAGTCGGCTCCGTCACGCTGCACCCGTCGGGGCTGCCGCACGGCCCCCAGCCCGGCGCGGTCGAGGCCAGCCTTGGCAAGACCAGAACGGAAGAGCTCGCCGTGATGGTAGACACTTTCCGCCCATTGAAACTTACCAAAGCCGCACTGGCGTTGGAGGACGACAACTACCCCTACTCCTGGAAGCCAAAACCAAACCAACTTGCCTAGCTTTTTTCCCAGAAAATGGTCTCTGACTCCGGCAGGCGCTTGATATCCGGGACGGTGCAGTCCTCGGCGGGGTAGCCTACGGGAAGCACGACGAAGGCTTTCTCATTGCTGGGGCGCTCGCAGATTTGATTAAGAAAACCCATCGGAGAGGGCGTGTGCGTGAGGGTCGAGAGGCCAAAACGATTCAGGGCGGCGATCAGAAAACCGACGGCGATCCCCACCGACTCCGGGCTGTAGTAGTTCTTGAGCGTCTTGCCGCTCTCCCCGATGCCGTAGGACTGGCGAAACACGACAATCACATACGGTGCCGTGGTTAGAAACGGCTTCTGCCAATCGGTGCCTAGCGGGGCGAGATCGGCGAGCCACTCGGGGGTGGCGCGGTGTGTGTAGAACTCCCGCTCCTCCGCCTCGGCGGCTTCGCGCAGACGTGCTTTCGTGCTGGGATCGGTGAGCACCACAAAGCGCCAGGGCTGACGGTTCGCCCCCGACGGCGCGGTGCAGGCGATCGAGAGGGCCGCTTCGATTAGCGCACGCGGCACCGGCTGATCGGAGAACTGCCGGATGCTGCGGCGCTCGCGGGCCAGAGCAAGCTCGGTGTCGGGCTCTGGGTTCACCGGGCGGCGGGTGTAGGTAATAGAGGGATATTCAGGCATTTTGGTCAAAGAGTGCGGCTTGTGTGGGGGAGCCGTGGGCTGCCGCGACGTGAAACTGTGCGCGTGTCCACTGGAAGCCGATGGTCGTGGTGACGTCGCTTCCCAGCGGGCAGGCTCTCCCAGACGGTATTGTACTCGGTGTTGGGGGTGGTGATCAGAACCCGACGTGGGCGGGCGTGGGCAAAAACATCGGAGAGCCTTAGTGTCCGGCCCTCAACACAGCCCAGATCAACCACACAGCCCAGATCAACCACCGAGCGTGGGGAGCAGAACGTCGAGGTGCGACAATAAATCATGGAGTGTCTGGTGCCCGCAGAGCACGACGGTATACAAGTTGCTATAGCCCCACTTAGGTGGTTGCTAGTTCAGGGCGCTCTTGACAACGTCCCGAGAGCGCAGTGGAGAAGTACTCCGACAGAGCGACACAGAGGAACGAGGATGCCACATAAGGCGGGTCACAGACATACGGAAGAGCGAGTCGGTGAGTAGTGGGGGCTGGGCGGCGACGGTAAGTGTCAGAAACATATGTATAGGAAGTTTATCATCCGCTTGTGGTATGCAGATGCAGCGGTTATAATACACACTCGGTGGCTAGTAACAATAAACAAGTAGGGGACGGGCGAGACTAGATGGCAGCTCGATTAATGGAGGATGTGTGGCGTCGCTTCAAAGGGAGTGGTGACTCCCGCGCACGTGATGTGATCATCAATAATTACGGCTATCTGGTTAAGATCACTGCCGGGCGGGTGGTGAGTAACCTCCCCCCGAACCTGGAGCGTGAGGATCTCTACACGGCTGGTTCCATGGGATTAATCAAGGCGGTGGATCAGTTTGACCCCGGGCGACAGGTTAAGTTTGAGACCTACGCTATCGCCTTAATCCGTGGAGCGATCCTGGAGTCGCTTCGTGAGGAAGACTGGGTTCCGCGCTCGATTCGAGAGCGGGCCAAGGCGCTAGAGAGAGCGTTCAACGAGCTGGAAATATCGCTGGGGCGGCCTCCAAAAGAGGATGATATCGCGCAGCATATGGGTGTCACCGGCGAAGAACTCTCAAAAATGATGGCGGACACAGGGCGAGGCTCGGTTCTCTCCCTGGACGACCTGATCATGGGTAGTGACGGCTCGGAGCGGCTGCATCTTTCGGATGTCGTGCCGGACGATGGAGCGACACCTGTGGCGGATGTGGAGCTACGGGAGCGGATTCGGCATCTGGGAGGGGGCATAGACCGCCTGCCAGAGCGAGAGAGGCTCGTCATAGCCCTGTATTATTATGAAGGCTTGACCTTCAAAGAAATCGGTAAGGTGCTCTCGGTATCGGAGTCGCGTGTCTATCAGCTGCACACACAAGCAGTCCTGCGGATGCGCGGGTATCTCAATCGTGACCAGGAGTTATTTCGCACATGAAGCGGATCATTTTTTCTTCGGCGGCTCTGACCGCATTCGGCCTTCTAGGCATGCCCACCTGGGCGCAGAGTGCCCAGCCCCCCGCAGCAACTGCGGCTACACGGGACAATGGGGCGTTTGATCGGGCGCGCAAGGCCTACAGAGATGGCGACCTCGCCACGGCACGCACGGAGATGGAAAAAGCCATCCTGGCTATGCCTGAGGACGGCGACACCAACGCCTGGCTCGGTTTTGTTTTGGTTAAGTCGAGTGACTACGCCAAGGCCATTCCATACCTGGAGAAGGCGCTCACTAAGAAGCCGGACTCCCCCGAGACCATGACCAATCTTGGCAATGCACTGTTGCTTAAACCAGAGCGTGCCACCGATGATACGGACCGCGCCATTACTCTCTTTGAGAAAGTGGCGGAGAAGCGCCCCGACTCGGCGGAGGCTCAGTTCAACCTGGGCTTTGCCTGTGCACGCAAAAAAGACTTCGCACGGGCAGCGATAGCCTACAGGAAGTCGGCGGATCTCAAGCCAAACGACGGGCAGACATTCATCAATCTTGGGATTGCCCTACAGAACCTGGGGCGGCTGGATCAGGCAGCTCAGGCAATGCGCAGTGGAATTGCAAATAATACCGGCGACAAGGCGGCGCATGCTGCACTGGGCTCTATCGAAGTACAGCGCCGTAACTACGCCGGAGCGGTTCCCGTTCTTGAGACGGCCCGCAAGCTGGATCCGAACAACTACGGAATTCTTGTGAACCTGGCCTTCGCCTACAGCAATACCAATCGGTCTGCGGAAGGCGCGACGGTTTACGGAGTTGCTGCCGATCTCGCTGCGGGGGGTGCTGAAGGTGCTCCTGCGGGGGATGTGACCGCTCGCTACAACCAGGGTGTGCTTCTGGCAAAGACAGGCAACACGGAGGGGGCACTTTCCGCCTACGAGAAAGTACTGGCCCTTAATCCTCGCTACCTGGATGCGCTGCTCAATGCGGGCTACCTTCACTTCAACAAGGGAAGCTTTGCTGAGGCGGGAACACGCTTCAGAGCCGCTACAGAACTGGATGCCACGAGCCATGTTGCCTGGCTAAACCTGGGAACCACCTGCCTGAAACAGCAGGATACCAATGGGGCGATCACGGCCTGGCAAAAAGCGGTCGCGCTGGATCCCTCCGACTACGACTCACGTGACTATCTAGCAAGTGCCTTGCAAAGCCAGGGCCGCGAAGACGAAGCGCTGAAGGTCTATACCGAGATGGCACAGCTTAAGCCAAGTGAGGCAACACCGCAGCTCGCGATCGGCGGAGCCTACATGCGCACCAATAATCTTGAGGCAGCCTTCAAGGCGTTCCAGACCGCAATTAAGGCGGATCCTAGCTCGGCTCAGGCTCACAATAACCTAGGCGTTGTCTATGAGCGCCGAGGTATGCTCAACGATGCAATGGTGTCCTACAAGAAGGCATTGCAGCTCAATCCACAGCATGCGGAAGCCAAGGCTAACCTGGCTCGTTTTGGCAAGCTCGGGGACACGCCGACCCCGAAACTAGTGCCTATGACGAAGCCTGCCGCCAAGCCCGCCAAGAAAGTAGGCGGAGGTTAGGGTGAGTGGCAAGATAGTCGGACTGCTTGCCAATGATTCCAAGCCCGCTGCCCTCGAAGCGGCGATGGGCTTGGCAAAAGTGCTCATTCAGCGTGGGGTCGCTGTCAGGATGCCCCCGGACTACACGGACGACGAAATTGCGAAGAGCGATTTCGTCGTCGTTTTTGGAGGAGATGGCACGGTACTCTCCGCCGCGCGGCTGGTTGCAGCGCACGGAACCCCACTGCTCGCGATCCACCTGGGACGCTTTGGTTTCGTCACCGAGGCCGCTCCCGAAAACCTCGAAGCCGCTGTGACCGCTGCGCTTCAGGGCCACTGCGAGGTTCACGAGCGGATGTTGCTAGCAGGTGCACTCTACCGGGGCGACGATCCCATGCCTGAGACACATCTACTTGCGATGAACGATGTTGTGGTGGCTAGTGGTGCGGTGCGCATGGTACATGTTCACACCCGTGTCGGGGAGCATGCTATCGCAACCTACGCCGCTGATGGGGTGATTGTCTCGTCACCGACAGGCTCGACGGGCTATTCCCTCTCGGCAGGGGGGCCGCTGGTTCACCCGGATGTGCGCACGCTGATGATTACACCCATTGCTCCGCACACGCTCTCGGCTCGCACGCTTCTGGTTCCCGACACGGAGACCATCTATTTGACCATCGAGGCACAGACCCGAGACGCCGTGGCCGTGACCGCCGATGGTCAGACCGGGCTTTCTCTCTCACCAGGCGATACGGTGGCTGTCAGCCGTGCGCCCTACAATGTTCGACTACTGGCTGCGGGGGGGCCGAACTTCTACCAGAAAATCCGCAGCCGCTGGCACTACGCCGAGCGGCTGTCGGGGTGATGCAGAAGCTGAACTAGTCGTCGTGGCGCTCGTGCGTGACGGCTTCTTCGGCGGAGTAGTTGGTGTGCAGTCCTTCACCGGAGTCGCCCTGCATTCCAAAATAAACTCTGCGGTTTTCGTCTTGATCCATTAAAATCAAGCTGGGGATGTTCTGGAAGGTATCGAGCTGAAGACGCTCGGTGCCCGTGCTATCAAACATGAGAAGCCCTGGGTCGCCATTGCTGTTGACTTTCATGTCCATCTTGACATTGCCTGCGTTATCAACGATTCGTAGCTGCTGAACCGTTAGAACATTGGCGTTGCTATTCCCCTCGTGAATAATGATCGTACGAGCGGGAAGAAAGGCGCGAACTGCGATATCTACCACTGCCAGAGCTGCCGCTGTTGCCACTATAATCTTGGTTTGTGTTGTCATCCGTTCCATCGTTGAAAATCCTCTCCAGGCGCTGAAGTGCCTGGTTGTCATTATAGCATCTCCTGCCACAGAGCTTCCAGTATCGAAACGATAAAATAAGGGCCATGACTTTCTTAACCACCGCCACGGTCTGTCTGAGCGCCGCATGTGATGTCGCCGCCAATCGTGCGACTTTTCTGAGTTATCTCAAGGCTGCCAAAGCGCAAGGGGCAGAGCTTGTTCTCTTTCCCGAGATCGCGCTGCAACAGAATCCAGGCTGGGGCTACATTTCTCACGTTCCTACCTTGGGGGAGAAAGCCTATGTCGCACGCACGGCTGAGGCGATCCCCGGCGAGAGTACGCACTGGCTTCAGGTACACTTACAAGCTCTTGATCTGCACATGATCTTCGGCATGACCGAGCACGGTGAGGGGGCAGAAGAGGGCAAGCTTTATAATACGAGTGTCTTTCTTGGCCCAGGTGGCGTTCTCGCACGCTACCGTAAGCACCGGCTCTGGGATACAGAGACGGGCGGTAATGAGCACTGTTTCTGGAACTATGGCGATCAGGCGGGGCTGGTTGTGGACAGTCCGTGGGGCAAGATCGGGATGATGATCGCAAATCAAGGTGGCACGGTCGGCCAGACCTGGGACTACGGTCACAGTCGCATTGTCGCGCCCGACGGCACCCTTATCGCCAGCACAGGAAAAGACGAAGGCATGGAAATGGTAACACATGCAATCAACTGGTTTGAGATTCCTGTGAGTGATTTCGAGCGCGCCAAGGCGTTCTACAGCGCGATTTTTGCCTACGAGATGCCGGTCTATCTCATGGCGGAACTGTGCTCACCGAAAAGACTCTGGTGGCGGAAGATATCGGCTACTGCGCGTTCTTTCTGGATTCTGAGGGTAACAAGCTCACCCTGCACTCTCCCCCATAGATTGATCTCTCAACTTGGTATAATCTTGGCATGGCAAGGAAGCATGTTTTTATGGGAGCGGTGCTGGCCTGTGGGCTAGCCCTGGCCGCGAGTGTTCCCGCACAGCCGCAAAATACACCTGAGCAGCTCTTCAAAAGAGACTTGTGGCCGGTTCTGCAAAGTCAGTGCGCCTCTTGCCATGCCAAGAAAAACCCGTCGCAGCTGCTGTTGCCCGCCGATGCGCACACGGCGCTTCTGAAGCTTGTTGCCGAGGGACAGTTCGACCCCGATAATCACTCCAGCATTGTCTACCGGGTCACGACCTCGGACAAGAATATTATTATGCCCCCGCAGGGGATGCACAAGCTCTCCGTGGCGCAGATTACGGCCTTCGATCACTTTGGCGAAGCCGTTCGGGCACAGCAAGCCGCTTCGGGGAAGAAGCCGGATGAGCAGTTTCCATCCTACTTAGTGCTTCCGTTCACGGGGGCAAAAAAGCCGACATTCGATAATACGTTCCTGACATTCCGGCAGCTTCGTGGCAAGACTTTCGCTATTTTTGGCGATGATGGCGAGCGTGAGGATCGTAATCTTTTTGTCGAGAATGCACATCTTTTTGGCGGAGCGGACTTTGTAAAGCGCTTCGATGAGACAAGCAAAGCCTCCCCGACATTTCTAAGCGGTGTCGAACTTGTGGCCCGCGAGCTGGCGAGCAAGGCCTATCTGAATCAGACTGGGCCATTTGTGGGGTTTACGGAGCAGACTGCCGAGAAAGAGGGCATTTCGCGGCTCTGGAAGAAGCTGCTTTTTCGTGAACCGACTCCCACCGAGCTTGTTGAGGCGCAGGCATTTCTAAAGAGCGTCGCAGCGGCGCAGAGTAGCTTGACCCAGACCGCACCGAGCGATCTCAGATTCTCTCTCGCCGTCACCGACGAGCGCGGCCAGCGGGTGACCAAAGAGCTGGGCATCGCGGTGCGCAGTGAGGAGCACGCACTCACCACACTCTACGTGGACCAAGAGGCGGGTGAGGCGGCGGAGAAGCTGCTCGGGAGCTTTACGCTTCTGCCAGAGAATAAAGGCCAGCGTGTGATCCTCAGCAACGCCGAGAGCTACGGCAATGTGAGTGTGGTCGGGGTGCGCGTGAAGGGAGAGGGCCGCGAGTGGGTGACGAGGGTCGGGGAGCCCGGCGTGCTCGTCGAGGGCGCGTGGAAGCTCAGTGGAGCGAGCGCGGAGGACAATAGTGAGAACAAGGGCGCCTCGCAGATCACCTTCCCGCTGAGTGTCGAAAAGCCCGGTAAGTACGATGTGACATTTCTGTGGAAGCGTGCTGCCGCCCCGAAGGCGGCAAAGCGCCTGGCGGGCAAGAACCTCGCGCCCGCTAGCCTCTGCCAGGATCTCTGTGTTCAGGTGGTGAGTGCTGATAAAGCCAGCACCATTGCCACGCCGCCGCCGCCGCCGGTGCCGCCCAAAGGCGAGGCGCATTTTTTTATTGACCAGAGCGTGGATAACCGACCTCACGCGGATTTGAAGTCTTCGTTTGTATTTGGCCCGAACGATGGGGTTGAAGTACGCAATGAGGGCACTACAAAGCGCGTGGTCGCCGATGCGGTACGTCTCTTTGCAGCGGGCAGCGAGGTGCCGATTTTGCTTCGGGCGGGCAAGGCGAAAAACCGAGAACTCTGGGGCAAGTTTCCCGCCGAGAACTTCAATCCCTACAACACGGTCGGGCCGGACTTGCTGCAAGATCTTGCAGGGGATGCAGAAAAACGAAAAAAGCCGCTCACACTGCTCTTTGCTCCCACGAGCGGTGATGGTTACGACTCAAAGCGTGCCTACCGTCCCGCGATTGTCTATCCAGGCAAGGCCGATAATGAAACACGCGTCCCGATTGTGGTACATGCCCAGTCCTCATCGCCCATTGTGCAGATTTCTGCACCGCTGATCGCACATCTGGGGGCTCAGCTTACGGTTGACGCCTCGTCGTCGTATAATATTCAGCGCTCAACCCTGACCTTTAAGTGGACACAGATTGGCGGACCAAGAGTGCTGCTCACAAACCCAGCCCTGCCCAAGCTGGCCTTTACAGTGAACAAGCTCTCTGCGAGGCAAGCTGCGTGGGAAGGGCTCTGCCGTGCGCTGCTCGCGCACCCGGACTTTCTCTTTACGCGTCCCCGCTCGCTGACAGCCACCACCGACCCTAAGATTCGTAAGCGCTTACAGCTCGTGAAGCTTGCGCAGGACCTGGTAGGGCGCACTCCCAGCGACGCTGAGCTGGCGCAGTGCGAGTCGGGCGTGGCTTTAGAGAAACTCGTGGAGGGCTATCTCGCCTCCAAAGAGTTCACGGACTTCTATTTTCACCGCACGCGTCTCTATATCGAGAGCCACGGCACGCCCGAGCAAGACGAGCCCGCGCGGCTCTGGACTTATCTGGCGACGCAGAACCGTCCGTTTAAAGAGCTGCTCACTGCCGACTACACGGTCAATAGTGCGTTTCAGAAACAGCCGCGTCCTGCGTACTACGGCAAGACCGGTGTCCTCACCATGAAGGGCTTTATCCAGGGAAAGCCGAGCCTGCCGCACTTTAACTACTCCGCTCAAGTGTGCGAGAAATTCTTGGGCTATGCCTTCGAGGTTCCCGATGAGATTGTTCAGTCGCGCACGGGAATCACGGCGTCGGCGACCACGGATCCGAAATCGGTCTGTTACACGTGCCATAAAGTGCTCACACCGCTTGCCTACCAAAGAGCGCACTGGGACGACGAGGGAAGCTACCGGGCGCACGATGAGTACGGCTTGCCCATTGACCACTCGGATCGCGACGAAGTGGCCGCTTATCCATTCAAGGGTGAGGGCATGGAGGCGTTTGCGACGCAGGCAGTGGCTAAAGAGCGCTTTATACGCACGATTCTCCAGACGCATTTTGTCTGGTACTTTGGCCGCGAGCTGCGCTGCGAGACCGATGAGCGCGGGCTCTACCAGCGGCTCTGGAACGCTGTCGTGAAAAACAACTACGCCCTCAAGCCGCTTATCAAAGCACTCGTCTTAACCCCTGAGTATCTCAATGGCACGGTCATCGCGCCGCCTAGCTCTGATCCCAAGAAAAAACGCCTAGCGCAGCTTTCCGCCCTTCATCAGCGCATCGGAGTACAATGAGATCATGCCTACAACAACCTATGAGCCTGAGCTAGACACAACACGCCCCTTCCGCATCCGCTGGACTCGCGACGACTGCGCAAGATTCGAGCGCGATGGCCTGCTCACGCCTGGAAAGTACGAGCTGATCGAAGGAGATATTCTCAGGAAAATGCCACAGAAACGTCCCCATGCCATCGCTCTTAGCCTTACCTGTATCTGCTTACGACAGATCTTTGGCGATCTCTATGTGGAAGGCCCGGTGGCCATTGATGTATCACCAGAAGATAATCCGACGAGCACTCCCGAACCGGACTTGATCGTTCTGAACCGTCCTTTGACCGAGTTTGGCGAGAGTAACCCGCGCCCTGACGATATTCGGCTTCTCGTCGAAATCTCCGACGCCACGCGCTATTTTGATCGAGGTACAAAAGCCAGCCTCTACGCTCGGGCGGAAATTGTGGAATACTGGTCACTGGATCTGGTGCAGCGCACGCTCCATGTCCACCGCGAGCCACGCGAGGGCAAGTTCCAGAGCGTCACGGTTCATAACGAAGACGAGAGTATCGCGCCATTGTCGGCGCAAGATCAGGCGATTCTGGTGAGTACATTATTGCCACCAAGCAACGAGGATTTGGAATGAGCCATTATCACGACATCGAAGAGGGAGCCGTGGAGTTTACGGACTGCCCGGAGCTGGGGCCGTCCGTGCTACAGACCGACCTTCCCAAGCCGAGGGTGAATCCGTGGGCGGTGACGCGGCGCGACTTTCTTCATCGCGGTGCAACGGCGGGGCTGACTCTCGGGGCGGCGGATTTTCTGGGGTACTTGCTCAAGCACGGCGACCCAAATCAAGGTGCGGCACTGGCGGCGAGCTTAGAGTCGAAGGCCGCCGAGGGCGCTGATCCGCACTACCTGATCTACTGGTTTGTGGAGGGCGGCTGGGAGAGCTACGACATGTTCTCCCCGCTGGAGACGGAGAATAATATCTTCCCCAAGACCCGGCTGCCGTTTGAGAAGACCAGTCAGGAGCGCTACCGGACGCTGAACTACAACACACCCGGCTACCGCGTGGACAACCAGTGGAACGCAAAAATTAACTACGGCTATCTCGCCGAGGCAGGCAAGAGCCTCTTTCCCGAGATGGCTGTTCTGTCTTCGATGCACACCGGGCAGTTTCACTCGGGCGAGCGCCTCAAAGCCCACATGGGCAGCTATGATCTGCGGCTCCAGGCGGAGCGCGAGCCCGATGAGCGTAGTGTGATGCAGGCGTTTAGTGAGGTCTACGGGCAGTCTTACGCGCTCCCTAATCTCTCGTGGCACTGGTGGCTCTCTGATGGCGAGCTCAATGAGGTGCAGTACACCGGGCGCAAGGGCTACTACCACGCACTTGGCCCCGCGCACGCACACACGATCTACGCCGGGACACCCGCCAATCTTCGGGACTTTCTCTTGCAGATGCAGGGCAGCGCGAGCGATGTGGTCAATCGGCAGATCGAGAAGTTTTTAGACAACGCCCACATCGGGCTACGCAAAGACTCCGAGATGGAGACGATTAAGAGCTACAACTCGGCGCGGCAGATCTATGCGGGGCTTTCGAGCAAGGGCAAGAAGCTGGATCGCGGCGCACTCTCGCGCCTGTTCACCGACCCGACTCTCAAAGAGAAGTTCAAAGTCAAGCCAGTGGATGAGCTGATCACATATCGCTCGGTCAACGGCAATAAGGCGCGCACCAAGTTCTGCCCCGCCACGAATGTGCAGGCACTCATGACCTACGAGCTGATGCGCGAGAACCTCTCGTGTACCTACTTTATCGAGACGCGCGATATCCGGCACTTCGACTCGCACCACAGCCGCAAGAACCTCTGGGCAGGCGATGGCGTGACTCCCAAAGGCCAGCCAGATCAGACCACGGGCCTCAAAGAGGAGCTCTGGGAGCCACTTCTCACCTTGGTGGAGCTGCTCAAAAACACGCCACACAAGACCACCGGAAAGCCGATCTGGGACTACACCACCATCGTGCTGACCAGCGAGTTTGGGCGCTCCATTCACGGCGACGTGGACGATATTATCAAGTCTAACTTGCCGCTCTCGGAGAAGAAGCAGAAAGTGGACGGCCAAGATATCTCCGAGCACTGGTTCGTGACCAGCGCGGCGTTTCTGGGGCCGAATGTCAGGGGCGGAACCCAGTGGGGGCGTGTGGGAACCAAGACCATGCAGGCCATCCCACTTCAGCCCGATGGTGCGCTCCACCCCGACTTTCATCCCGTCACCGGCGAGGGCCCGGCGGGCTGGAACGACAAAACCAGCGCTCACTACAGTGCCGCCAAAGAGAAGGCCTACCGCGAGCTCATCCCCAATCACGGCGATGTCTACGCCACCGCGCTCCACCTCTGCGACATTCCCAAGCGTGCACAGACCGGGCGCAATGACCGCAACCCGCTGACGTACATCAAGAAATCAGTCGGCTAAAATTATCCCTCCTGTCGCAAATCTCGTGATCAAGAATCGTCCGTACAGTTACTCCCAGCATTGGGTAGCTGAGAAAGGCAGTGTTGGTACTAATTTGGCGGCACGTCGTGCCAGGTTTTCTGACGGAGTACCATTTTAACCCGCACGGAAGAGAGTATACTACAAGCATTAGAGTATACTACAAGCATGACAATGAAAACGCTGCCGATTGGAACCAGCTCACTAAACGCTTCCGATATCTCTCTGGGTTGTATGCGCATTGCTGGGATGGAGCCCGCCGCCGTAGATGCTCTGGTGAGCACCGCTTGGGAATCCGGGATTAACTTCTACGATCACGCTGATATCTACGGCGGCGGCAAGAGTGAGGAGGTCTTTGCACAGTCTATAAAACGACTAGGACTGCAGCGAAGCCAGCTACTTCTGCAGAGCAAGTGCGGCATTCGCAGCGGGTTCTTTGACTTCTCAAAGCAGCACATTCTGGACTCCGTGGACAAGATTCTCGCGCGGCTCGATACGGACTACCTCGATATTCTGCTGCTCCACCGCCCGGATACGCTTGTCGAGCCGGAGGAAGTGGCTGAGGCCTTTGACCAGCTTAAGCAAAGCGGCAAGGTGCATTATTTCGGGGTGAGCAATCACAATCCCAGTCAGATCGAGCTGCTTCAGGCCAGCCTTCCGATGAAGCTGGAGGCAAACCAGCTCCAGTTTAGCATTACAAATACGGGCATGATTGACCACGGTTTGAACGTCAATATGGAGATTCCCCGCTCGATAGACCGCGACGGTGGCATTCTCGACTACTGCCGTCTCAAGAAGATCACTGTGCAGGCGTGGTCTCCGTTTCAGCACGGCTTCTTTGAGGGCACGTTCTTAGGCAACCCCAAGTTCCCCAAGCTCAACGAGGTTCTAGACGTGATGGCTGAGGGCTTCAATGTCACCCCGACTACCCTGGCAATCGCCTGGATTCTGCGTCATCCCGCGCGGATACAGCCTGTTGTTGGCACCACCAGCCCGGAGCGTGTCAAGCAGGTGGCGCTTGCCTCAGGGGTCGCACTGACACGACC
>NZ_JAYVPL010000137.1:0-3770 GCF_043757465.1 Armatimonas sp. | reverse complement strand
GGCATGGGGCATCCTCCGATCGAGATAAGATGCCTTGATTATGACATGAAATTCTGCTTCAATGTAGGGGGAGAAAATTTATGCCGGGTTGTACTAGTATGTTATTGCGTACAATATTCTCTTTACCGTAGTGCTGGTGAAATGGGGCGCTCTTGGTGCGGTAGACCAGGTTGTTTTCCGCGATAATGCCCGTCGAGCCCTTGTCGAAGTAGATGCCCCAGCCGCCGTAGTCGAAGCTGTAGATGCGGTGGATCTTGTTGTTGTGGATTTTATTGCCAGGTGAGTGCCCGATCCAAACCCCGACAGCGGCAGGACGGAGCCGCCCGCCGTGGGCGAGCAAGCAATCCGTGAGCGTGATGCGCTCCGTCAGGAGGGCTGGGGTTTTCTGCACCCCTTGCTCCCCGATTCGCACACCCCCCGCGCCCGGCCCAAAGCTCAGTGCCCAGTTTCCCGTGTTGCGCACCGTGCAGCTCTGAAAAATAATGCGCTGGCTGTTGGTCACCCGGATCACATCGGGATATTGACCTCCGCTTGATAGAACGAGTTGCCCTCGGGCGGGCAGAGCCAGGCACTATGCGCAAACGTAACACCGGAGAACGTGATATCTCTGTGCCTTCCCAAGTACCAGGGGCTCCACTAGCGGGTAGAAGCCACCGCGCAAGGGGAGACGTAGAGCGTAGCTACTTCCATAGCGCTACCTTCGACAGTCCCCTAGGCTTTCCCTGCCCCATGTGATTCCGCTATTCGGACTTGGCCGCGTTCCTACGGGCAGGCTAAGATAGCAAAAAACCAACCTCAATTTGAGGTTGGTTTGGTGGGAGTTTCGGGGGAAAATGCCCTAAGTGCACCCACGCTGCTAAACTATCGAACCTGCCCACCCTCTCTATTCCTCTGAGAATTCGCCCGTACCAGTCCGCTAAAAGGACTGCCCGTGCAAGCCGCAGTTGAGAATCAACAGCTCACCCTCTTTGATGTGCCGCCAGATCGCACCTGGCGGCTCCCGGAAGCTCGCTCTGACCGCGACAAGCGTATCGCGGTGCTGATGCGAAACATCCTCTGGCAGCACGAGGCGGGGGGCTGCCATGCCTCTAATGAGTTCTTTGCCAGCAATCCGACCATGGGCCTCAAGTGTGATGTGGCAACTATCCGACGCGGTCTAGCCCACCTGGAAGAGTGTGGGATACTCCGCCGTGATTTCGATGCTTTTGGTCAGCGCACTATTGTTCCTCTGGTTACCGTGGAGGAGCTTCTGGTGGCGGGCTGGGAGGCACTGGCCCGCGCAATTGTGGGGATGAGGCAGTGGGCTGGCGAGGTTCGGTCGAAGTGCCGCGAACTGCTTCGGAGTCTTGGGAAATGGCATGCTCCTCAGTTTTCTCAGCCTAAGAATTGCGCGGCCTCTGCGCGGATAATTGCGCGGCCCTCTCCTTATAAAGAGCGTGAAGCGCAGAAGACGACAACAATACAAGGTGCTGATTTTGATACCAAGCGTGTAGGTGTCGTTGTCTCTCCTGCGGAGGTCTCCGAACCAGAATCCGAGGCCGTCACGGTGGCTGTAGAAGCGGGCTTGGATCGGAGCACCGCTCGTCGAGCGGTCGGGGAGAAGCCGCTGGAAGCCGTGAGGAGCGCGGTGAAGGCGGCACGAGCTTACGCAGCCTCGCACGAGGTACGAAGCCTGCCTGCACTTCTTGTGACAGCGATACGTGCCGGGTGGCTCGCGCCCGCGCCGCCGTCGAGCCATGGCAGTGACCACGGCGAACGGGCACAGAGAATTATCGTCGCACCGGCCCAGATGCGAACGGAGACGGCTCCACGGCCTTTAGAGTCTGATGCATCGGCGGCGGCGTGGGAGGCGCTTTCGGAGAACCAGCGGGTGGAGCTTCTTGCCTTGGCGGTTGCCGATGCTTTGGAGACGGCCAGCGAGGCGGAGAAGGCACTTGTACGGCGGCGCGGGGTGGACTCGCTTCCGGTTGTGATGCGAGCCAGGCGCTTGGCAAGAGAACGGGCTGAAGTCCTTGGGGCAAGCGATGCCGGGTAAGCGACGGGACGGCCAGCTCTGCCTTCGGGGCATGGCGAGCATTCGGCCTCGCAAGCCACGCGCTGAAATCGAGGCGCAGGAGCAACGAGCGTTCTTCGTGTGGCTCCGGCTACACGCTCGGCAGTTCCCCGAGCTGCGCTGGGTTCATGCGATCCCGAACGGGCTATGGCTCGGGCCGAAGCGTGGGGCAGATGCGGTCGAGTTGGGGCTGACTGCTGGGGTGTGGGACGTGTTCGTGCCGGTGCCGTCTTCGAGGTGCCACGGCTTATACATCGAGTTGAAGGCAGGACGCAATGGACTGACCGCTGAGCAGGCGGCATTTCGGGCCGCGCTGGAGCCTCTGGGCTTTCGGTTCGTGGTCTGTAGGAACTGGCTGGAGGCGAGAAATGAAGTGGCGGATTACCTCGGTTTGAATGAACTTGGTGGCCAGTGATAGGCCGCTTGGTGGCCGGTGAACCATAGGCCCAAACTGAGCACTTCCGGTATAATGGAATCACGTGGATATTCTTCTTTTTGATCGCCAAACCAAGCAGACAGTTCCGGCTAAGGTCTTGGCATCCATGACTCGGGCGGCGGTCGAAGCGGCGGCGGCGGACTGGGAACCCTCCATTGATGCGGCGATCCAGAGGCTGGCGCTGGCAGGAACGCCGCGCTCGTCATGGCCGGAGCACCTGCACTGGAACTGGCAGCGCAAGGCCAAAGCAATTGAGGGACTGGCGGGGTATCAGACAGTCGGAGTGGAGTGCGCCGGGCAGGTTCAAGGGCTGATGCTCCTGATGACCAAGCAGAAGCGCTGCAAAGAATCGAGCCAGGTCGGGCTTCCTCTGGTCTATGTCCACTTTCTGGAGGCGGCACCGTGGAACCTACGCGAGCTGACTCCCGATCCCCGTTTCGGCGGTGTCGGCCAGGTGCTTCTGACCGAGGCGATCCGCTTGAGTGTGAAGCGTGGCTGGGGCGGTAGAATCGGGCTGCACTCTCTTCCGCAGGCTGTGCCGTTCTACCGCGATACAGTGGGGATGAGCGACCTGGGTCTGGATGCGACCGAGGGACTTCCCTACTTTGAGACAACGCCTGACCAGGCGAGAGCGTACTTAGTAAGGTAAACGAAATGCAGATCAAGATAACCGAGAAATGGCTCCTGGATCGGGGCGCGGCAGACGATATGGATGTGACGGCGGGGAGTCTAGATGATTCCAAGCTGCTGATCGAGACAGAGAAAGAGCGCTTGAAGAGGAGCAAAGCGAGCGTTCGGAAGCCTGCGGCACGCTCCGGGGTTCCTGCAAAAGCGGCTTGAGGCGATGAAATTTGAGTTTACGCAAGAGTGGGCGGAGTCCGTTCCGCTGGAAGAGGATCTACTCGATCCCTCGGCGGGGCGGCTTTCCTATGACCCAGCGGAGCTCGCCGAGCCAGCGACAACGGCCCCGGCGACGCGACGCAAGCCTCAGCCGTCCCGTCTTGCTCGTCCGACTAAAGTCGTCGTGAAGTGAGGCGGGTTTAGCGAACCGTCAGGCAGTGCGTATAAAGCGGCATGACCGAGAACGTTCCTACTTCGCGCCTCTGGTTTACGTCGGATCATCACTTCGGCCACGAGAGTATCCGAACACACTGCCAGCGCCCGTTCGAGTCAACGGAGGATATGAATAGCGTACGGGTACATTCCCCGGAGCTTGCTCCGCGTCCGCTTGGAACGTCCGGGCATCTCTCAGGATGCCCGGTTCCCTTTGAGCTTCGGCTC
>NZ_JAYVPL010000136.1:0-3793 GCF_043757465.1 Armatimonas sp. | reverse complement strand
TCGTGGGGATTGTGGCATGTCACACAGCTTAGCTTGTCCTGGCTCTGGGTGAAGCACTTGCTCAACGAGAGTCCGTACGGCTGGAAGCGATTCGTAGCTTGCTTGGCAAACTTGTCCATATGTGCCACATCGGCGGGTGAGCGGTGGCAGCGTCCACAGGCCTCATTGATGACTTTCCCCCCTGCACTGGAGAACGCCTTGAGCTTCAGCCCGCCGGACATATCCCTCTTCTGCATGGCGGAGACATGTGCCCCCCCGGCTCCATGGCAGGACTCACAACCGACCCCGAAAAACTTCCGCTCCGGTAGTAGCGTCTCGGGCACCGTGACCGCGTGGCACCCGATACAGCGCTTTGCTTCCGCTCTTGTGTGGGTCTGCCCGATGACATTGCTCTCAAAGCCTTCTTGTCCTGGCGTGACAATAAACTTTTTCTCGTGAGGGAAGTAGCTCTGTCGTATCTCTAAACTGCCTTCTTCATGAAGGGCAAGGTAGGTCATCCCGGTCTTGCCAGAGCCTAGGGCTAGATCCAGAGGGACGGAGACAGGCTCGCCTGTGTCTTTGGCTGGCACAACTATCGTGAGCTGTCTTTGTTCCCAGGCTAATTCCCCCCCCCCGGGAACGGGCCCCACGGGCGCTGCGAGTGCTCCAAGCTCGGTTTGGGAGGCTTGGTAGAGAGTTTTCATATGGCGTGTATGCTCGTGACTGCTAAACTCTGCGGCATGACACGGTTTGCAGGCGGCGTTGCCCATGTAGGTTTCTTGCGTCAAGCTATCCTGGTTTCCCCAAGGGTTGGCATTTGTCTCTGTGGAGGCTGCGGGTTGGGAAGGTGTCTGCGAGCAGGCGGCCAGGAGCAGTAGAAACCCTGGGATGAAGAAATAACAAATGGATCTGAATGGACGCGACATCGGCTCTGAGAGGAGTATACCTTACTTCAAGCTCTCGCAGATTTATCGCTCGCTGTCTTTCCCCAGGACGTGACAGCGAGCGGTTTGCCGAGAAGCGCAGCAAGCTCTACGGCATGCGCTTGGGCAGATCCTGCCCAGGGACGATAGATTGGTTTTGCCACCCGCAGTGCTTCCGTCAGGCTTTCCTGGTACGTAAGATCCTGCCACGGCCCGGGCGCGAGTGTTTGGTTCTCGTAGCCTATTGCGAGCTTCCAGCCGCTGATGTGCTCCATTCGATCCAGGCATGTCACCGCGAGGGCATCTATGCGTCCGGCAACCGCCAGGCCATAGCGCAGGAGCCCAACATCGGGCCAGCCCACGCGTAGCTCTCCCTGCCAGGGATTGTCAGGGTTGGTATCGTCGGGGAGGAGTTTCGTGAGCGCGGCAGCTTCCGTGGGAAAGGGCCCGGCTCCGTGCCGAGTCGCGTAGCCTCTGAGCACGCCCAGCGAGGTAATTTCCGCGCCACTGCCCTCAAGCAAGTGGAACGCATTCGCCGTCGTCACGGTGGACCAGGTTGTGTAGGGATGAAACCCGCGCCATTCATCCAGTAGCACCCCCTGCGAGCCTTCAAAAATCGTCGCCGCGTTTGAATTCGCCAAATGCTCTTGAAGAAAGCCTTTCGGGGCAACCGTCACCCTTCCGAGTAGGTTCTGGCAGACCTTGATCCAGGCATCCAACTCTTCGTCGTCGGAGTCAATCAACAGCCCCGGACACTCCGTTCGCTTGCGGGTTCTATGGCGCAGCAGCCGCTCACGCAGTGCGACAGGGTTGGTGAGGTGCTGGACACGAAGGGCATCGCCAGGGTAGGTGAGTGCCTCAGCTTGCGTCTCCCCAATGCCTAGCCCACACGAGCCGTGGCGGGCGCTACCACGTTTCTGCTCTTTGTAGCGGTTCGCGGCCATGTGCCAGGGAGATGTCACGAGTGCCTCGGGGTGCAAAAACAGCCGCGAGAGCGCGTCGTGAACCCCACTTGCCTTGAGCCGCTCGTTCTCCCAAAATAGTGTGAGTGGGTTGATGAGCATAAACTCTGAGAGATAGGTGCGCACGTCTGGCAAAAATGTCCCCGCGCCAAACTGCTGGAACGTGTGCGCCTTTCCTTCAGGGGTCTGCACGGCGTGAGCCGCTTGGGCACCCCCTGAGTGGCGGACAATCAGAGGCGAGCGCCCGGAAGTGGTTAGCTCCCGGGTCGCCCAGTCTACGATGGTTCCCTTGCCGCTATCGCCAAAGAGCAGATCGGTGACTATTATCGCGCGGTGCATGTGTTTACAGGCGCACGGCTTTGGAGCCGCTCTCGGTCGCAACCAGCGCACTCGCCGCTACGGGGGCCAGTGTCCCCGGCGCTATTTTGCCCAGTGCACTGGCTGCCGACGCGACGCGTCCTGCATCGAATCCGTGCTTCTTGAGCGCCGCCGCCGAGTCCGTGACCGCACGGCCTGCGAGCGCTCCGATAGTCATAGCAAGCTGTGGAACAATCTGCTCGCGCTCGGCGGCCCGAATCACGTGTTGCGCGGGCAACAGGTCCTTCCAGGACTGCTCGATGCTCTTATCGTCGAAGTGGTATGTCCCACCGGGCCGAATGAGAAAGACATTCCAGCGGCGCTGGAGCTCCTCGGCAATGAGCGCGGTGGAGATATCTTGCCCGATATCTTCCCCGAGCCACTGCTTTACGGCATCGCGACTGACACTCTTGTAGTAGTTCTCATCACCGATCAAGAACAGTGCGCCCTTGGTGCCGCGTTTCTCCCAGGCATCTGTCTGGACGTGGCGTGCGAAGAAGTACAGTGCCAGATCATAAGACTCCTCGTGGGTTCCGCCGCCGCCGCCCTCCAGATAGATCTGGGAGAGACATTTCTCGACCAGTGCATCGTCCGCCTCGAACTCCCCCATCTGAAGTGGGGCGGAGTCGCAGAAGGCATCGCCCACCGCGCCGAAGCAGAGCTGTGGATTGGCGACCACATTTTCTTTGAGCACGAAGCCCATGAGCTTGCCTAGCTCTTTTTGCAGATAGTTCGGAATAGCGCGCATCGAGCCGGTGACATCGAACATCACGGCAATCGGAAATGAGAGGGGGCTGTCGGCGTTGTCGCGCGACTCACGATTGAGCTTGGTGCGGACATCCATGCTCTCGTGGAGACCACTGTGGGTAAAGAGCGACGTTCCAGTGGCGGTTCGTGCCGCCGCCCGTGCGCTGTAGCTTACCGAGTCGAAATATCCTGATCCCATTTTTTTCTCCTACGGAACGATAAACTCGGCAAATACTCGCTTGCCCAAGAGAGTGCCGAAGCTCTCATGGGCGCGCTCCGCGTCGCTGAGACGCCGGTTCGGATCGGGGAGGGTACACTGTTCGAAGAAGCGCCGGACCGTGGTGTCGAGAGTTTCCGTGTGCTCCCCCAGAAGATAGAGTGCCGTTTTCGCTGCCATAAACAGATCGCTGCTAGTGCTCGCCGGGGCGCGAGCCAGCAGCTCGGGCGGGACGAAGCCTGTCCATGCCGGATCGTAGAGCGGTATGGGCTCCTGGCCTAGACGGCTGGCACAAGTCCAGTCGAGTAGCACTAAGCCGTGTGCCTCGGGGTAGACCAGCACGTGATTGGGGGTTACCGCCCCGTGTGCAAAGCCGCGTAGGTGCGCCAGCCAAAGGGTCATGAGGAGCCGACGGAAGATCCACCAGATCTGGCGCGGCTCGATACCCATGACGAATTTTTCCTCACGCAGCGCCTGCGCCGTAAAGCACCGCCCTTCAGGAGTGGCCAGGAGAGTAAAATACTCCGGCCTAAAGGCCGGAGCTTTTTATTGAAAGCGGACACCGCAAAAGCCTCAAGAGTTCCCACTTTCTCCTAAACCCAGTTTCA
>NZ_JAYVPL010000135.1:0-46122 GCF_043757465.1 Armatimonas sp. | reverse complement strand
TACGAAAATCAGTGCAAGTGTTTTTCGTTTTTTGGAGTCGGCCATGCATTATTATGGCCCAAAATAATCCCCAGAATTTAGATGCGCTCGCCCTGCCTGCTTGGATGTGGTACACTAAGCGCAAGCTGAGGAGTGCTGCAATTCGTTATTTTACGGATCAGGCTCAGCTATCAAACCGCGCTCACCAGGGAAGCCCCCCGGTGGGCTTTTTCTTTTGTTAGACGAGACAAATAAGACAACTATCATGACTGAAAACAAAACGGACACTAAAACACTGGCTACCGATTTTATCGTGGCCGATCTGGGGCTCGCGGAGTGGGGACGCAAGGAGATTGCGATCGCCGAGACCGAGATGCCCGGCCTCATGGCCATTCGCGCCGAGTACGCCGCCGCGCAGCCTTTGAAGTATGCACGGATCACGGGCTCGCTGCACATGACGATCCAGACCGCGGTTCTGATCCAGACTCTGGAGGCACTAGGCGCACAGGTACGCTGGGCGAGCTGTAATATCTACTCGACCCAGGACCATGCCGCCGCTGCCATTGCCGATGGGGGAACCGCCGTCTTCGCCACGAAAGGCGAGACACTGACCGAGTACTGGGACTACACGCACAAGATCTTCGAGTGGCCCGACGGTAGCTACACCAACATGATCCTCGATGATGGTGGTGATGCGACGCTTCTTCTTCATTTAGGCACCAAGGCCCAGACGGATCTCTCCGTTCTTGACAACCCAAGCTCCGAGGAAGAAACCATCCTCTACGCCAGTATCAAGGCCAAGCTCGCGGTTGATCCGACCTGGTATTCTGTACGGCTGGCCGAAGTAAAGGGCGTCACCGAAGAGACTACCACAGGCGTTCACCGACTTTTGGAGATGAGCCGCAAGGGCGAGCTAAAGATGCGCGCCTTCAACGTGAACGACTCAGTTACCAAGAGCAAGTTCGACAACCTCTACGGCTGCCGCGAGTCGCTAGTGGATGGTATCAAGCGCGCCACCGACGTCATGATCGCCGGAAAAGTGGCGGTTGTCTGTGGCTACGGCGATGTGGGCAAGGGGTCTGCACAGGCACTGCGTGCGCTCTCCGCTCAGGTCTGGGTGACGGAAATTGACCCGATCAACGCGCTCCAGGCTGCGATGGAAGGCTACCGCGTGGTCACGATGGAGTATGCCGCCGATAAGGCTGATATCTTTGTGACCACCACGGGCAACAAAGACGTCATCACGCGCGCACACATGGACCAGATGAAGAACCAGGCGATTGTCTGCAACATCGGGCACTTCGACAACGAGATTGATGTCGCCGGGCTAGAGAGCCTTCAGTGGGACGAGATCAAGCCGCAGGTGGACCACGTGATCTGGCCTGATGGCAAGCGAATTATTCTGCTGGCCAAGGGCCGCCTCGTGAACCTTGGCTGTGGAACAGGGCACCCGAGCTACGTGATGAGCTCCAGCTTCGCCAATCAGACCCTGGCCCAGATGGAGATCTGGATGAACCCCGACAAGTACGAAATCGGGCAGGTCTACGTATTGCCCAAGCACCTAGATGAGAAAGTGGCCCGCCTCCAGCTCTCGAAGCTGGGCGCAATGCTCACCGAGCTCACTCCGGCACAGGCTGCGTATATCGGTGTTGACCAGCAAGGGCCGTACAAAGCGGATACCTACCGGTACTAGCATCCCTCCCCTTCCCTAGCTAAGATTTAGGGGAGGGGAATAATTTTTACTTGGGATCTGAAGGTAGGCGGATTTTTGTAGATATGGTCACTTCGCCATTTTCAGTATGCCCTGTGACCGACATCAAAGTTTCTTTTTTATCGAAATTAACTACTTCGCGAAATTCAATTTTTGTAGATAGATCATAATAGAAGCTCTCAATTTTTTTAGAAATGCATTTTTTGAGTAATAAAAGCGCGGAAATTCCTAATAATTCTAAAATAATTTGTTTATTTTTGGTTTTTAAGAATCGAAAAGAAATCGGGCCGTTTTTCAAAAAATCCGGTTGCACATCTAAAAAGAATGTTTTTAAATCAATAAGATTTTCAATTTTCAGATTGATATCAGTTAAGTTCAAAAAACGAAAACTATCCCCAGGTAAAACCATCTTAATATCATCTGCTAAATATCGAATGTCTGATTTTGCAGAAGGGATAGGACGGAAAATTTTAATTTTATTTTCAGATATTAGTTGCCATTTCCAATTATTCATGTCGCATAAAATATCTAAGACTATATTTAATGGCTGGTCTGATAAAACTATTAAATTTATTCGTTCTGAAAGAGATTCATGAATTATGAAATTAATATTTGTCATTTTTGATATTTGATCAAAAAAATCAAGTGCAGATCCATGAGATTGAATCGTTATTTTTTCATTCAGAACTTTTCGGGCTATCATTTTAAATTTTTTCTGCTTCAATAAGGAAACTTCCAATAGGATATATGATCTTATTTCTGGGTCTTTCTTTAAAAAGTATTAAAATCATGGTGGCAATCTTTAAATTCTTCTTTTTATCTTCAGGAAAAATTGCGTCTTGGACGGAAAAATCGATATAGAAATCTTTCTTAAGATTTAACAATGTATTGTTTTTATCCCACTCTCGAAAAGATTCCCGGACTAGAGTAGAGTTCATGACTTGAAAGAAGAGTACTCGCTGTGATTCTGTTAATTCATGAACAAAAAGATGCCTTTGTCGAAGTGTATTTTTTTGAAACTCATTCAATGTCATATAGATTCGACCGAAACCTTCTGATAATTGCTCATTATTACTTAATCTTCTTTGTAAAATATCAACCATCTCAGAACTTAACTTGCTGATTTCATTTAATTTAATCTGAGGTAACGATCCGTCGCCGTGAAAGACTTTATAGAGGAGAATACATGTATTTTTTTTCGTCCAAGTGTATTTTATTATCTCGCATAAATGATCTAATACTTTTTCTAAACTTCCAGTCACTTGAATTTTTTCGATATCCACATCTCCCGTGTCACTGATAAAATCATATCCTGATTTTTGATTGATATACTCTAAAATAAGCGATAGCTTTGTTTTTTGAAAATTAATATTCAGGAAAATAGTTTTATTTTGTAGCCTTTTAAATAGAAACATTTTGCTGTCCTTATAGCTGAATTTTCATAAATTTGAATATAAGGGGTGATATATTGTCTGATTACCACCCTTTATTTTCAAATCGGTGATTAATTTATTACATCTGAGAAATTAGCAAGGATTGAAGTAGTCATTGATATCGCTGTTGTACTATAACCACTAGCAACATGCCCTACAAAAGGATCTCCAACTGAGCCAGCAGGTGGAGTGTATCCATAGGGTTTTTTACCTGTAAGAGCTGTGCAGCTTGAACCAGAGATTAAGTAATTTTTTGGGGCAGAGTTTCGTGTCCAGTTACCAGATGGGGTAGCATTGGTATCAGTTCCTGCATAAGGATTGCCAATAACCGCTGATCCATTCACCGTACCACTACTCATTGCATAAGAAGAGTTGGTAATAGTGATACCAACCGAAGGGGGCATACCTCCCGCTCCCAATGCGAAGTTATACGTACAGGCGAAAAGCGCATCGCAAGCCCGACCTGCCGTTGCGCCCTCACCAGGATTTGGAGTAGGCGAAGAGAAAGATGCTGTGACATACCCAAGTTTCCCGGTCATGCTGAGCGCACTCCCAGAAGTAATGCTTCCTGTTTGTCCTGGTAGGAGAGCCGGTTCAAATTTACCAAAAATTGTTATAACAACATCTTCCTGGGTCCAAGTGCCATAATAGTTACCATAACCTCCTCCTGAACCACCTGGATACTGTGCAAGAGCAGGCAATCCAACCAAAAAAACAGGCCGACTGTGGCCTTAATAAACCGTGTTGACATATTATCTGATCCTTTCTCATTCGTAGAGACATAAATCACTCAAATCTTCGAGTAGGGTAATTACACCGCTGCTAAGATATTAGTCTAGATATTCTCTTTTGTCAAATTTATTTTTAGTTAGGGGGCCATTTTCACCAGTCGAAATTGGGCCGATGAAAGTTCTCCTTTTGGCAGGAGATGTCTTCAAAACCTATGGTTTATCGGCTGTTTTTCGGAGCGCCCATGGCACAAATAATTCAGAAATGGCCCGAATTGGAATTTCGGGGCATATCTGCCAGGGGGCGGGAATCTCTTTTCCAGGTTCAGGCGGCTTATGAGGCCGTCGCGCTGCCGCTGCGCTACACCGCACTATCTCTGTATCCAGCGGCTTTTCAACCACGTGCAAGAGCAATATCGCATGCTCTTGTCCGCATCGCGGGCATCTGTCCGCGTGCTAAAATGCGGCATGAAAAAAATTAGCCGACGAGAGATGGTCACGGGAGCGGCTGTGGCGACGGTGGGGGCGATTGTGGGTGAGGCGCAGGCCCAGGAGCCGATGAAAAGTGAAAAACTCACCGAGAATGATCTAGCCATTGCCGACAAACTCGTCGGGCGAGAGACGACAGAGGCGGAGCGGACACAGCTACTCAGTCGGATGGCAGAGTTTCAGCAGAGCTTAAAGGCGGTGCGAACTAGCCCGCTGATTGGGAATCTACCGCCCGCGTTTCACTTCAATCCCGTGATCGCGGGCGTGACACTTCCCACGGGCAAGAGTGAGGTGAAGCTCGCCAAAGGAAAGCTACCCGACTATAAAGGGGACATCAAGAGCCTGGCCTTTGCGAGCGTCGCGACTCTCACCAAGCTTTTAGCCAGCAAAAAAATCACCTCGCGTCAGCTCACCGAGATGTATCTGGAGCGTCTCAAGATCTACGGGCCGCGCCTGCTCTGTGTCGTTTCCTTGCTGGAGGATGCGGCCCTGGCTCAGGCGGATGCGGCGGATAAAGAGCTCGCGGCGGGGAAGTGGCGCGGGCCGCTCCATGGCATTCCCTTTGGGCTAAAAGACTTATTTTTTGTCAAGGACACGCGCACCACCTTTGGTGCGCCGCCCTACAGAAACCAGGTACTGGCCGGTCTGGATGCCACCGTGGCAGTGCGCCTGCGCGATGCCGGAGCGGTGCTCTGTGCTAAGTTCTCGATGGGGGAGCTGGCGATGGGCGATGTGTGGTTTGGCGGGATCACGCGCAATCCGTGGGATGTCACCCGTGGCTCGTCGGGGTCGTCGGCGGGCTCGGCGAGCGCGGTGGCGGCGGGGCTGGTGGGTTTTGCACTGGGCACGGAGACTTACGGCAGTATCGTCTCGCCCAGCCGCGAGTGCGGTGCTACTGGCCTGCGCCCTAGCTTTGGCCGGGTTTCGCGCCACGGTGCGATGGCGCTCTCCTGGACTATGGATAAAGTCGGCCCGATCTGTCGGAGTGTCGAGGACTGCGCCCTGGTCTTTGCCGCCATTCAGGGGGCTGATGGCCTGGATGACAGCGTGCTGGAGAATATTCCGTTTACTTGGAAGCCGGAGAGCAAGCTCTCGGCGCTTCGCGTGGGCTTCGATGAGGCGGGTTTTGAGCGGGCCAGCGGGGCGCAGAAGGAAGTGCTCACAGTGCTGCGCGGGCTGGGCGTGACGCCTAAACCCGTGCGGCTTCCCAAGTCCGACCCCGCCTACGCCGCGCTGCCTGGCATCACGATCCACGCCGAGGGTGCGGCGGCGTTCGCCGAGCTCGCGGCGGCTGGAGGGCTACGCGAGCTGGTGCAGCAGGGCAGTAGCGCCTGGCCCAACACGTTTCGCGAGGGCGCACTGATTCCCGCCGCAGACTACTTGCAGGCCCAGCGAGTGCGGCGGCACTTACAGCAAGAAATGGTCGGTGCACTGAGCGAAGTGGATGTCTACGTGACACCGGCGGGCAGTGCGCCTAGCATTACCTACACCAATCTCACCGGCCAGCCGACTCTCCTCACCCGCTGTGGCATGAGCGAGCGTGGCCTGCCGATCTCGATTGAGTTCACCGGTAATCTCTTCCGAGAGGATGCGATTTTGCGCCTTGCTTTTGCTTACGAGCAGGCAACCCCGTGGCATACGCAGTGGCTCGATGTCGAGAAGCTCCCTGTGGAGCCGCCGCCGCTCAAGCGCTAAATGAGGGACAAAGGCACATTTGCTTTCGACTAAGAGACCGCAAGAACGGTAAGAAAGGTAGGACAAAGGGATAAATTAGTTCGATGCGAACAAAGCGATTCTGGCCTGCTATGATGAAAAGGGCTTCGCTGCCCCTGAGCAGGCAGTGTTTGTCCGTCAGAGCTAATCGTTCGAATTCCCTCCTCACAAGATCGGATAGAATAGTCACTATCCGATCTTTTTATTTTGTTGCTTAAGGAGAGATTTTTGGAAGAAACGCCCGTCCGCCGCTCTGTTCGACTAGAAGATATTGCCCAAGAAGTCGGGGTCGCACGTTCCGAAGTCTCGCGGGTGCTCAATGGCCGGTTGCGGGCAGGCCGCAGTGTTGGCATGGAGAAGCAGGAGCGTATTCATCAGGTTGCCCAGGAGCTTGGCTACCAGCCTAACAAAGCGGCGCAGAACCTGGCGCACGGACGGACAGATACGGTTGGTTTGTTGCTCCAGCCTGGAGCGAGCTACGAACTCTCGCCGCACCACCATGAGATCATTGGAGTTCTGACCAGTAGCTTGGCGGAGCAGGGGCTCCACTTACTACTCCATCAGTGGTCTCCAGAAACGACCGACTCGCTGGTGCGCCTTGCGCGTGCGCGCACCTGCGATCTTCTGGTTCTCACCGACCTTTTCTGTGATGATCCCCGGCCTGCTCTACTGCGTGAGATGCGCCAGCCCTTTGTGATTCGTGGCTCGGCTCCGGAGCCGGGGATGCTTGCGGTAGGAATGGACAATCAGGCGGTGGGCCGTCTGGCGGTGGAGACTCTCATGCGCTATGGGCATCGCCAGATTCTTTTTCATAATATTGGGCGCAGGTTTATGGCGGGTGAGGGGCGTTACCAAGGCTGTAGGGCGGCCTGTCTGGAGCATGGCCTGGACCAGACTCTGCACTACGAAGACCAAGTCTGGGGTGAGGAAGGAGTCTATACCCTTGTCCGGGAGCGCTTCTCGCAACCTAACCCGCCAACGGCTATCTTCGCCTCGGATGAGTTCGCGACCATCGGGGCGCTGCGCGCACTGGAGGAGCTGGGGAAGCGGGTACCCGAAGATGTCTCCTTGCTGACGTGTCTCAATGCTCGGTTCATGCGCCGTGTTCTGCCCCATATCACCACGATCCTTACTCGCCAGCATGAAATCGCCACTGAGGTCGGTCGCACCGTGGGCCGCCTTCTAAACGGCGAGTTATTGGAACTGAAGCAGCACTTCTTGACGCCGGTTCTCGAAGAGCGCGGCTCCTGTGCGCCTCCGCCCGCATAGGCTACAATGGCGCATGTATCATATTCTCTGTATTGGGGCGCACCCTGATGACAACGAACTCAATGTGGGCGGACTCGCGACCCGACTGCGGCGGCGGGGTGACTTGGTTAAGTTCGTCTCCGTGACCAACGGCGACAAGGGGCACTTCGCCGATGTGTACAAAGCCGCTCCTGAGAAGCTTGCGGCGCGGCGCTTGATTGAGGCGCAAGAGGCGGCAGCAGTAATCGGAGCAACCTATGAGACACTGGGCATCCACGATGGCGAGGTCTATGTGGATAAGCCCACCACCGAAGCCATGGTGCGCTGCATCCGCTCGTTTGGTGAGCCGGGACGTGGGCCGGATCTAGTGATC
Organism: Armatimonas sp.; assembly: GCF_043757465.1. Taxonomy (GTDB): domain Bacteria; phylum Armatimonadota; class Armatimonadia; order Armatimonadales; family Armatimonadaceae; genus Armatimonas. Next base: position 38,448 of record NZ_JAYVPL010000135.1, on the reverse strand, counting down.
TTCAACCGTCCGCTCGACTACCACCGGGATCATCGCTACACCGCTCAGCTCATCTTAGATGCAACCTACATGCTCACCGTCCCCCTGATGTGCCCCGATACTCGCCACTTAGACCGTATGCCCGTCTTTGCTTACTGGTACGATACTTTTAAAGACATCCAGCCCTTTGTCGCCGAGATTCAGGTGCCGATCACCGACTGTCTGGAAGAAAAAACCAGCATGGTCTGTCACCACGCCTCGCAGTTTTTTGAGTGGCTCCCCTACAACGCCGGAGTGCTCCACGAAGTCCCGAGCGACGACGAAGGCCGCCGCGCCCGGGTCCGAGGCATTGTCGAGGGGCGCGGTGCCTACCGCGCGGAGAAGTCCGCCAGTGCTCGCATTAACGGCGGTGCGTGCCACTACGCTGAAGCCTTCCGCCTCTGCGAGTACGGTCGCCAGCCGGACGACACTGCGCTACGGGCACTCTTCGGGCTCTAGCGCACAGGGCAGGGCCGTATGGTATCCTGAGGATGCGCAGGGCAGACCGGGAGCCAGTGCCCCTCTACCCGGCTTTTCGAGGAGAGAAATAGTTTCGATGAGTGTGACCTATGCCGATTCTGGCGTGAGCATTGATGCGGGCAACGAGGCAGTGCGGCGGATGAAGCAGCACATTCGTTCGACGTTTAACGACGGTGTCTTAGCGGATGTGGGCAGCTTCGGAGGCATGTTCCAGCCCAATTTTGGTGGCCTGCGCGAGCCCGTGCTGGTGAGCAGCATGGACGGTGTCGGGACGAAGCTCAAGATTGCTTTTGCCACCGGTAAGCACGACACTGTGGGCCGTGATCTGGTCTGGCACTGCGTCAATGATATTTTAGTGCAGGGCGCGCGGCCTCTGTTCTTCTTAGACTACTTCGCCACCGGCAAACTCGACCCGATTGTGGCCGCCGATGTGGTCAAAGGGCTCGCGGAGGGCTGCCGCACGAGTGGCTGCGTCCTGATCGGCGGGGAGACGGCGGAGATGCCGGGGATGTACCAAGACGGTGAGTATGATATCGCGGGCTGCATTGTGGGGATGGTGGACAAGAGCAAGATCCTGACGGGTGACTCGGTCGCGCCCGGCGATGTGCTGATCGGGCTGGCCTCTGAGGGCCTGCACACCAACGGCTACTCGCTGGCAAGAAAAGTGCTCTTTGAGGTAGGTAAGCTCTTAGTAGAGGAAGTCGCCGACGAGCTACTCGCGCCGCACCGCTGCTACGCCCCCGCGATCCTGCCGATCTTAGATGCGGGCAACACGATCAAGGCGATGGCCCATATCACCGGCGGCGGCTTCTACGACAATATCCCGCGCGCTCTTCCGGAAAACTGCGGCGCAGTCGTCCAGAAATCTAGCTTCACAGTGCTCCCGATCTTCGAGCGTATCCAAAGCATCGGCAATGTCCCCGAAGCCGACATGTACCGGACATTTAACATGGGCATTGGCCTCGTGCTCGTGGTAGATCCCACACAGGCTGATGCCACGCTTGCGGCGCTCCGTGCCTCGGGCGAGACGGCAATGGTAATCGGCGAGGTCACGGCGGGTGCGCATGAAGTAATTTTAACCCCCTAGCCCCCGTGCGACGGGGGAATCCCTATTGTCCCCCCGCTGGGCGGGGGCTAGGGGGTTGGCGAAACCAATTTATATTTTGTAAACTGTCTTTATGAACGCAACGCTGACACTGGATAAGGACTTCGTCCTCTCTGATATTGACCCACGGGTCTACGGCGGCTTCGCCGAGCACCTGGGTCGTCATATCTACACGGGCATCTACGAGCTTGGGCATCCCACTGCTGATAGCGATGGCTTTCGCGAGGACGTGATTGCGCTGGTGCGCGAGCTCTCCATGCCGATCATACGCTACCCTGGCGGTAACTTTGTGAGTGGCTACAACTGGGAAGACGGTGTCGGGCCGCGTGCGGAGCGCCCCCGTCGGCTGGAGCTGGCCTGGGGAATCACCGAGACCAATGAGTTTGGCACCAACGAGTTCATGAGCTGGTGCAAAAAAGTGGGCACTGAGGCAATGATGGCCGTGAACCTTGGTACTCGTGGTGCCGATGATGCCCGGCGTTTAGTGGAGTACTGCAACCATCCCGGTGGCACGCAGCTCAGTGATCTGCGGAAAAGCCACGGAGCCGCCGATCCGTACGGAATCAAGGTCTGGTGTCTGGGCAACGAGATGGACGGTCCCTGGCAGATGGGCGCACGCACGGCCTACGAGTACGGGCGTGTCGCCAATGAGTCCGCGAAGCTCATGAAGTGGGTGGATGGCAGTATCGAGACCATTCTTTGTGGATCCTCAGGACGGGGTATGGCGAGCTTTGGCAAGTGGGAGTGGGAGTCGCTGCACGAGAGCTACGAGAATGTGGACTATCTCTCGCTCCACACCTACTACAACAATAGAGCCAACGACACCCCGGCGTTTCTGGCCGAGACCGAGAACATGGGCGACTTTATCGCGGAGGCTATCGCGCTCTGTGATGCGGTGAAGGCATCCAAAAAAAGCAAGAAGACCGTCAATCTCAGCTTTGATGAGTGGAATGTCTGGTACCACAGCGGCGACTGGGGGCAGCTGGGGGCACGCTGGGACGATGTCCGGCCCCAGCTTGAGGACATCTACAACATGGAAGATGTGCTGGTGGTCGGCGGGATGCTGCTGGCGATGCTCCAGTACGCGGATCGCCTCAAGATCGGCTGCATTGCCCAGGTGGTGAATGTGATCGCCCCGATCATGACCCGGCCCGGTGGCGGTGCGTGGCGGCAGACGATCTTCTATCCGCTGCAGCAGTGCTCGCAGTACGGACGGGGCACGGCGCTACGCTGCGCGGTTAACTCGCCCACCTACGACTGCAAGACCCGCGACAAAGCGCCCTATCTTGCGACGACAGCCGTAGTGAGCGAGTCCGGCGACGAGCTGACACTCTTTGCGATCAACCGTAGCTTAACGGAGCCGCTGGAGCTGACAACCACGCTCCGTGGCTTTGGCAAGGCTGAGGTGATTGGGTGGACCACGATGCACCACGCTGATCTGAAAGCGGTCAACACCGAAACCGATCCTGATAACGTCATCCCGCAAGCCGCAACTGGCGCGACCGTGATTGGCGAGACGCTAAGTGCGACTCTTCCCGCCGCATCCTGGAACGTGATTCGGCTGCGCATCTAAATTCGGCTGCGCATCTAAAAAAAAGCCGCCCTGGCAGTCGCCAGGGCGGCTTTTTCGGCTTTTACGCCTGGCTAAACGTAATCGCCCCGGACTCGTTGACATCCACGGCCAGCGCTCCGGAGAGCACACCGTCGAGGAGTGACTGGTTCAGTAGCAGTGCCACCTGGCGCTCCGCAGCGTTCTCGCTCTTGGCGCGGCGCACACGGGTGGAAAGTGCCTTCAGTTCCGCTGCTTCCTCGTGAATTCCACGAGCCCAGAGCACAACGGCTAGCGCTTCTGTTTGCGTTGCACCCTGCGCACCACGTGATTTGAGGAGAGAAGCAACAAGAATCTGTCCCTGTGCTCCATGATCTACTATCGAACGCCGTCGGCGGCGCACTACGGGTGTGACTGGAGCCACTTCAGCACCTTCTGTCAATACTTTTGGTCGTCGTCCCATGTTTTTTCTCGTTTCTATTCTGTCCGTAAAGATTTTCTCTCTTCCTTGACAGGTAATACTAAAGTTATATCAGGGAAAAATAATCTCCGCTAAATTTTCAGAGAAAGAAGGGCGAAAAAAATAAAAAAAGTTTATCTTCCAGGAAAACATGTCGTGAGCATCTCCTGATAGATTTTTCTCTTGTTAGCGGGGCAAGATTTAGCAGATAGGCGTATACTAGCCCTTAACAATGTTGGCGAGTCTGGAGACCATTCTTGAGCGTGTACAACGCCATAACCCTCATGCAGATGTGGCTTTGCTTCGTCGCGCCTACGACTTTGCCACTCTAAAACACACGGGGCAGTTTCGTAAGAGTGGCGAGCCTTATATTATTCACCCCGTCGCTGTGGCACAGATTCTTGCGGAACTGGAGATGGATGAGGCCAGTATCTCGGCAGGCTTTCTCCACGATGTGGTCGAGGACTGCGGTGTCACGCACGATGAGATCAAAGAGCACTTCTCTGAGGAGATTGCTCAGCTTGTGGATGGGGTGACCAAGCTCAAGCTGGCCGACTTTGAGCGCCTCGCACCGGAGATGGCGGCCGCTGCCAAAGAAGCCGCTGCCAAAGAAGCGGAGACCGGAAAAGTGGATCCGCGCCGCCGCAAACGCCTGGAAACCCACTCGTCTGCGGAGAATCTTCGCAAGATTCTTCTGGCCACGGCGCGCGATTTCCGGGTGATGGTCATTAAGCTCGCGGACCGCCTGCACAACATGCGCACGCTTCAAGGGCTGAGTCCCGAGCGCCAGCAGCGGGTGGCTGAGGAGACGATGCAGATCTTTGCGCCACTTGCCCACCGGCTAGGAATCTGGCAGGTGAAATGGCAGCTCGAAGATTTGGCCTTCAAGTACCTCTATCCCACGGAGTACAAGGAGCTGAGTGAGCGTATCGCCCGCACCCGCGTGGAGCGCGAGGACGATATCCGCGAGGCGATCCAGAAGCTGCGTGAGGGGTTTGCGAGGGCGGGACTGACGCCCGATATTCAGGGACGGCCCAAGCACCTCTGGAGCATCTACAACAAGATGGTCAAGCAGGGGCTGGAGCTGACCGATATCTACGATCTCATTGCGCTTCGTGTGATTACTCCAACCATCCCGGAGTGCTACGGGGCGCTGGGCGTTATTCACGAGACCTACCTGCCTATTCCTGGCAAGTTTGATGACTACATCGCCAAGCGCAAGGCCAATCTCTACCAGAGCCTGCACACGAAGGTCTATGGGCCTCGGGGTGAGCCGCTGGAAGTGCAGATTCGTACCTGGGAGATGCACAAGACCGCCGAGTTCGGGGTGGCGGCACACTGGGCCTACAAAGAGCGCGGTGAGGAGGCCCGGGCGGGGCTGGATGCCTTTGAGCGGAAGATGGCCTTCCTGCGCGCCCAGCTCTTCGATGCACACCAAGCCGAGGCTAACCCGGGGGAGTTTCTCTCTCGTGCGAGCAGCGATCTCTTTGCCGACCAAGTCTTTGTCTTCACTCCCAAAGGCGATGTGCTGGATCTGCCAGCGGGTGCGACGCCGATTGATTTTGCCTATCGGGTGCATTCGAATGTGGGGGATCACCTGGTGCAGGCGAAAGTGAATGGGCGGGTGGTGAACCTCTCCTACAAACTCCAGAACGGCGATATCTGCCAGGTGCTCACGCGCCCGCAAGCCACACCATCGCTGGACTGGCTGATGTTTGCGCGGTCTGGCCATGCGCGTGGCAAGATCAAGAACTACTTCCGCAAGCTCAAGTACAGCGACAACGTGGTGCAGGGCCGCGAGCGGCTGATGGAGGAGCTAGAGCGGCTCGGGCTCTCCACCGCGATCCTACGAGAGAGCAAGAAGATGCTATCTCTGGCAAATACTCTTAATAAAGAGAGTGTGGATGATCTCTTTGCTGCGCTGGGGTTTGGCGATGTCGCGCTGGGCATGGTGGTCAACCGTCTGCGACCGGAGCTGGAGAAAGAAAAGAAAAAGACGGGGGAGGACTTCTCCCGTCCCCGCGCAAAAGAGAAGCTCGCGCTCGCTCCGGGCGGGGTAGACGGCGTTGCGGTGACGCGGGGGCGCTGCTGCCTGCCACTCCCGGGCGATGAAGTGCTGGGCTACGTCTCCCGTGGCCGTGGCATTATTCTGCACCGCGAGGGCTGCCCCAATGTCGCGGCCTACGAGGCGGAGCGTCTGAGCCCGATTGACTGGCAGCCCTCCCTGACCGAGCGTTTCGAGACAGGTATGATTATCGAGACCTTCGACCGCACCGGCCTCCTGCGCGATGTCACGGACTTCTTCTCGGAGAACAAGGTGTTCATTTTGGGCATCAATACGCGCTCGGATCGCTCCAAAGGCATTGCTGTTCTGCGCCTGGACTTTGAAGCCCCCTCGGCGGAGTACGTCGAAGCCCTTGTGCGCAAGCTCCACTCTCTCGAAGACTTACTGGCCGTGCACCGACTGGGTGTCGGCGCCGAAGACCCCAAGCCCGTCGAACGCACCTAAGTCGGCTCACCCTATGCGGACGATACCATGCTACAATAGTGGCAATGCTTCCTCTCGTAACTCTTCGTGGCACTCCGCTTGAGCAAGGCCGCCAGCACGGCGAGCAGCTTCAGGCGCGCATCGCTACCAATATCGCCGTGTACTTTGATCGTTTCTTACGCGAGACGCTGCTGGAGCGCGACGCCGTGCACGAAATCGCGGCGCAGTACGCCGGGCATATTGAGCGCCAGAGCCCGGCGTATTTTGCCAATATGCAGGGCGTGGCTGAGGGAGGCGGGTTTGAGTTTCTGGATATTGTCGCGCTGAACGTGCGCTACGAGATTCTCTACTACCAGTTTGGCAAGATGGCGATGGCGCGGGAGGCGCAGGCCGACGGCTGCACGCTCTTTGCGCTACTGCCCGAGGCGACCACCGAGAGGCATCTGATTATTGGGCAGAACTGGGACTGGATTCCCGAGGTGCAGGGCGCGGTCTTGCACACCCATGAGCCGGATGGTCTTCAAACGCTGGCGTTCACGGAGTCCGGGATTGTGGGGGCGAAGCTTGGTTTTAACTCGGAGGGAATCGGGCTGGCAATCAACGGGATCACGACGACCGACGATGACTGGACGCGTTTTAATAAGCCCGCCCACGTGCGCTTCTACGAGATTCTACGTCAGCGCGACTTCAACGATGCCGTCTCTGTGATTACCAGCGAGCCGCGTGCCTGCTCGACGAACTTTCTCATCGCGCAGCCGCCGGACTTTGTGCTGGACATCGAAGCCGCGCCGGACACCCAGGGATTTCTCTCGCCCGTGGACGGTGTCCTGACCCATGCCAATCACTTCGTCAATCCCGAAGCGCTCGGCCTGACCGAGCCGCCTAATCCCCGCCGTATCTACTCGCGTCGTCGCGAAGCCCGCCTGGCAGAGCTGCTCTTAGCTGCCAAACCCACCACACTCGAAAAGATCCAGACGGCGCTCCGCGATACGCAAGGCGACCCTTTTGGGCTCTGCCGCCACCGAAATCTCGCCGAGCCCCCGGAGCAACACTATGTCACCGTTACCAGCGCGATTATGGATCTTGATACAAAGATGCTTCACCTCACCGACGGCCCGCCTGACCAGAGCGACTACCAGACTTTCTCTCTTTAGTGCGCTCTGCGGGGCCATTTTGCCCTCCTTGCCCGCCCACGCGACGCCGGGCTATGCGAAAAAAGAGATGAAGCTCTGCCTGTTTTGCCATGTCACGGCCAAGGGTGGTGGGGAGAACAATGCACGCGGGATCTACTACGCCAAGAACAGCTACAGCCTCGCTGGGTTTGTCGAGCCGTCTGTTGCAACCTACACCAAGCGCGGCCTCGTCTCCGACCTGCGTGACAGAAGCGGCTCCGGCTGGGAAGTGACGCCCAAGAAAGTGGGTGATGGCCCGTCGGTGACTTACGACGGCGAGACGATGCGCCTGGAGTATCTCGCACGCCGCCCCGGAACTATTGCTCGGCTGAGTCACCGGCTGGAAGGGCTCAAAGACGGCGAGACCTACACGCTCTGGTTCACGGCTCGCGCCAGCCAGCCGTATGTGTTGCCTCTCACCGCTACCAGCACCGCCGATAGCCAGGGTACGGTGCGCAATATTGGGCTGGAAGAGAGCTTCAGTTTGTCTACCGAAGACAAGCCCTTCGCCGTCCAGTTCACCGCCAATAATCCTGATCCGGAGAAAAATCTCTTACTCTTCTCCATTGCCAAGACCACGTCCGAGAATCCCGTGCTCTGGATCAGTAATATTACTCTGGTTGCCGGGACACCCAAGCCCTCCCCCCCTGGATTATTTTTAGATGCTGCCGACGACGACTCCACAAAAATCCCTGACTTTGGCCGGGCGCACTTGGGCGGTATCTGGTTTGTGAAGATTCCCGCAGGCACTTACACGCGCGGCCTCACGGAAACCCAGAAAAGTGCCTTGCAGAAGGCCGGTCTCTGGAGTCGGCTTGCCGCTGAGGAACAACCCGCTCGCCCTGTTCGTATCAGCAAGCCGTTTTTTATCTCCGGGACCGAAGTGACTCAAGCACAGTGGAGGAAGTTCCGCGCCAACCCGTCGGCATTTAAGGGCGATACCCTGCCCGTGGACTCCGTGAGCTGGGACGATGCCAAGGCCTACTGTCAGTGGCTCAGCAAGCGCAGCCGCGCGACGTTTCGGCTTCCCACGGAGGCGGAGTGGGAGTACGCAGCGCGCGCGGGAAGCACCGGGCTTTTTCCGGCGACAAAAACCGGCGAGGCGACACTGGAGACGCTTCCGCAGCTCGCCTGGGTCTTTGCCAACGCGGGACAGAAACCGCACCCTGTCGGCAAGAAGGCTCCCAATGCTTGGAGCCTCTTTGATGTCTGTGGCAATGTCTGGGAGTGGTGCGAGGATAGCTACGTCCGGAACTTCTACACCACCAGCCCACTGATTGACCCACTGGCTCGCGATCCCAGCGCCACCGAGCGGGTTCTACGCGGCGGCTGCTTTGCCCTCGACCCCGCCAAACAGCGGGTCGGACAGCGTGGTGGAAACCTACCCAGCTTCAAGAGTCCCTATGTGGGCTTCCGGATCGTACGGGACTAGAAGCTCAGCCGGGTCTGCAACGTAAAGCGCTTCTCAATCGTGGCTTTGCCACCCGCGGCCTTGCTGGGGACATCGCGCTCGTACTCATAGAGCGCGCGGAGTGTGATGCCCCGGTTGAACTGGTAGTTGGCGCCCGCCCCGAGTGCCGTTGCGGACTGCGGTTTGTCGCCGAACTTCCAGCTACGGATCAGCCCGACGGCGGTAATATGCCGGGCGATGGCAAGGTTTCCTTCGCCAAAATAGCCCCAGACCGGGTTCTGGTCATCGGCCCCAAAGACAATCTCACCACGTGCCTGGAGCTTCTCCAGCTTATAAATCGCATCCACTGCCATGCGGGTTTTGTCTATAAACTGCCGCGCACTGGAGGTTCCCGAGGCGGGAAGCTGGGTATCAAACGTGGTCAGCGGGCCGCGACCCGTCAGAATCGAGCCACCGAGCTGGAGACGACCGCTCTCGGCCTGCGTGCGGAACGTGCTCTCCAGCCGCATGACCACCACTTTATTGCCGTCGAAATCCGAACGATTCGGGCCAGAACCCGTGGTGGCAGCGACATAGTAGCGGTAGGGGCCGTAGCTGCCCTCCAGCATCGCTCCCGTGTCGATTCGCAGCCCCAGGGACTTCTCGTAGAGTGACTGAATCGGCTGGAGCGGCGTGTCGTAGACGGCGGCCAGTCCGAAGGGGATCACGAACTGACCGGCCCTCACGGTGGCATCTACGCCTGGCAGGAGAAAGCGATAGAAGATATAAGCTTCCGAGGCGCGCACACGGTTGAGCGCCGTCCCCCGTGGCCCCTCGGACTCGCTCACCACCTGAAGACGTACCCCACCGCGCTCGTCACCGTCTTTGGGGTTGGCACGGATGTAGTCTAGTGTGTAGCGCCCCGACGCGATATAGCCACCTCGGGTATCCTTGCTGCCATTGCGGAAGCGCCAGTCCAGCGCACCTCCAAAGAGCCAAGTCTCTGGGCTGCGGTAAAACGGCTTGGGGCCAATTAAATCCGGGTCGCGTGAGGCAGTGGAGGCGGGGGGGCGACCCGGCTGAAATGTCCCACGTGGCGCGGGCGGGTAGATGGCAAAAAAATTAGGTCGCTCGGGCGGTGATAGCTGTGCCAGAGCCGGGAGTCCACAGAGTGTACTACATAAGATTCCGGAGATGCCTAAGGTGCTGAGACCCCCCAGCTTTTTCATAGCTGAAACAGACTCTCTGGCAGGCCCGTATTGACTTGAACCGACTCAACGGTTTGCACCGCACCAAGCTTACCAAACTGATTGTAGATCTCGACACGTGAGGGTAGGAAAATCCCGGGTCGTAGCTCACGGGGCTTGACATAGCGGATCTCTTTTTGAAGCTCGTTCTCACTGTTGAAAGAGAGACGCTTCTCCGTCAGTAACGTCTTCGGGTTGACCCAGACTTGCTCATGGCTCTTACTGTCGGTGCCGCGCTGGACAAGCTTATAGACCAGAAGAGTGCCCTCACGACGCTGGAAAACGGCCTGGTAGTCGGTGGTAAGCCAGTCTTTTGCAAACACACCGACGTCCATTAGGCTTTGTTTCTTCCCCGGGTTGCCTTTGCAGTCCTCGGTCTTCTTGAAGACACCAACCCGATAGGTCTTGCTATCTCCTACATAGATCAAGGTTGCCGAGAGTGGCCCTGCTTTTCCCTCGACGCGGAGCTTATTGGGTGCTTTGTAGGCAAGCTCGTAGGTGGGGACGCGGTACGATGTGGCGAATGCGCCCCCAATTTTTTTGAGCTCATCGAAGTTGGTTTCCTCGTGGACAATCCGCAGAGATACCGAGAGATCTTTGATCCGCTCGGTTGGTAGGGCTTCTGGTGGCGTTTTCTGCGGCATCGTCACGAGCGCCTACTTCTTCTTCGGCGCAGGTTTGGCCGGTGCTTTGAAGCCCTTCAGAGAGTGGCTATGTGTTTTGTACCACTCTCCTGCGGCGACCCGCTTGCCCCCACCCTTGGGGTTGACATGACAGAACGCACAGTTCTTGTTTTCTTTTTTTGCGTAGGCAGGCAGGGCATAGGCATTACCTGCAACACTCAAGACAAAGGCCACGAGGGCAATCCGACAGAGATTCATAATCGCTTTTTCTTCCTTATGGGAGTGGTCGTTTAGAGAGAACTCTCTCACCAGAGTTTCAGGTTATAGCTGAAATGGTGGTGGGGTGGAACCATTGGGTGCGAAGCCAGGAGGAGTGAGCAGCAACGCGTCCAGAGTAATCGCTCCCTCTGTACGTACTTCTAGCTGGTGCTGACCACGTGGCATGACCACCATCCCACAATCGTACCAAATAAGGCTCCCCAACGCAAAAGGCTCACCGATGGGCTGTGGGACGGGAGAGTTGGTGCCGCCGAATGGCTGCCCGTCTAGCTGTACTCGGAACGAGGCACGTGGGGAGGCGGCAATATACAGCCGCAGGGAGTTTTCGGTATTGATGGAGATTGGAAAAGTGGCGAGAGCGGGTGCTGCATCGAGAGGCCGGGCACTGCTTGTCAGAACTTGTCCTCCACTGGCACCAGGCCGATCCTCCACCCTATCAAAATTGTGTCCCCCGATCGCCTCCGCCTCTACCCAGAGGTAAGGGCGCAAGAGAGAACTCATTTGTCCTACGAGAGCTTGTAGGTCACGAAGCGCGTTATAAGCGGTTGTGGTGATATCGGTTTTATAGCGCTGCTTAAGGTTCTTGAGCTGGATGGAGTAGAGTGTCGCTTCCGTGAGTTTTCGCTTGAGCAGGGTTTGGAGCAGGCTCTCCGCCCGAGTGACAGTCTCGGGGAAGGCTTCCTGTGGCAGGGGGAGTGAGGCGTAGCTGTAGAGGCGCAGCGGCTCAGGCCCGATGGTCAGGGTGAGGATGTCTTTGGTGCGAATCCCACGCTCTGCGGGAAGCCAGGCGAGTGGGGCGACTCCTGGCAGACTGGACTGCTTGGGGATTTTTAGCTTGATCTGACGAGGGCCAGCGGGGTTCCATAGGTAGAAGACGGGCCCCTCCGGCTCACTGAGGCTATAGGCGCTCCCCGCGCTCCCAAAGTCGTAGAGGACATAGTCTCGGTCCGCAGGAAGCCACCAGCTCCCGTCTTGGAGTGCACGGGGCTGGAGAGGTTTGTGGGCACGGGGATAGAAAACCGCTTTTGCACGGGGCTGAGGAACCGAGGCGATTCCTAGCACACCAAGTTGCTGTGCGTACTCAGTGAGCCAGGCGAGCTGCTCTGGCTGCTGAGAGAGATCGTATGCCTGTCGAGTGGGGTCTGCCATGCGAGCACCGTCCACATAAAATCCACGTGCTCCCGTATCGCGCAGGGCATCCAGCATCGAGAAGAGCAGGCGCTTGTTGGCAAAGCCTGGCTGCGTTGTCTCAGGCAAACGAGCTTCCTGCGTGGCGAGAACCGGGAGCCAGAGCGGACGCTGGGCATCGGTCACCTGGGCGTAGGTTTCCGCCCCCGTGTAGGAGATCGGCTCGATTCCTTTGCCGTAGGCCTCCACCCCGATCCCGTCAAAGCCCGTTTGTGGCCCCACGCGTGCGAAGAGGGGGGAGAAGCCACGGGAGCGGTAGACAATAGGTACCTCCGCGACTCCCCGCTTGAGGGCGATGGCGAGCTGGCTCATGTAGCCACGGAGCGACTCGGTCTTAAAGTCCTCTAGATCTTGCCAGAAACGCGAGACACTGTCGCGCGCAGGAACCACGGTCTGCGTGCCTTTGTGGAAGAACTGAGGCAGCCCCTTCTCCGCCCACCAGAGCGGGACAAGCTGCGTCGCCTCTGTAAAGTCTTTTAGTGTCCCGCGCTCGGAGACTCCCCATTTTTCCTCAAGACTCGCAATGGTGGCGTAGCGGTGGGACAGATAGAGCGCCCACTCACTCTGGAACGCCGCGCCGCTGGGGACAATCTGCTGAGACTCGCCGGTGAGTGAGAGCGCCAGGCTCAGAGGGTCGGAGAAGAAACGAAAGCCCTTGCCCAGCTTCACCTGCCCAAAGAGCGTTAAGAGATCGTCGCGGTACTTATCAAAACCCTCCCAGACATTAGGCAGTCCCAGCTCCCCACCGGGAAGAAACAGCCGCTCCGGGTAGATTACGACTCGGTTTCGGCCCTCTTTGAAGGCGAGCCCCACGCGCGCCCCTTCCGCGACAATGTCGGCCTTGCCGGAATCGAGGATCTGCTTGCTCCCCGGATCCGCGAGAAACCAGAGGGCACTGCTGAGCCCCTTGACCGGAAAACGCACCAGCCCGCCGCTGCTGGGCGCATCTTGGAGGTAGCGTCCCGGCAGAATCTGGTAGCCCAGCAGCGGTGTGCGTGGGGCATCTGCCAGAGAGATTCCGTAAGTAAAACCCTCCGCCTCTGCCGCATCCAGCACCCGCTGGAGCGCCGCTGCTCTTACCAGAGTGATCCCCCCTTTGAGGGGCTGAAGGTAGATGTCCGTAATGCCCGCAGCCTTCAGGCGCTGAAGCGCCGCCACATCATCGGTGAAGTCGGCAGGGGTAGCGGCGGGTGCCCAGGACTTGACCTGGAAAAGCCCCCCAACTGGGACAAAGGGCTTGCCGTCCCAGAGCAGGGTGTGATTCTCCGCGACACGCCAGAGATGCTTCTCCCCGGCTCCGTCGGTGTAGACTCCCTGAGTGGAACCTGAGGCGCGCGGAGCAGAGCGCGGCGCGGGCTGAGGGGGAGGCTCCCCTTGGCGTGAGGGAAGCCCTTGTGTGGTCAGCGCCCAAGCGCACAGTAGATTCAGCATAGTTAAATTCCCAGGATCGTGCGTAGTTTTTTGAGGGCCGCACGGGCTTCCTCGGCAGTGATGGGGGAGGCAGCGGCGCTGGCTGCTAGTGCGCGGGCAAGGGCCGTTGCCGCGTCTGCGACGGGGCGGGGGGAGAGGGTCTCCCGAGCTTGCTCTAGCGCTGGAGCCACTGCGGCACATGCGGTCCGTAGCGCTGCTTCTCCCCCGTCTTCTCTTTCCTGTTTCTCTAAGGGCCGCTCTCGAGGCCCTAGAGCGGCGAGGAGCTGCGCTGGTGTCTGTGTAGGCACATCCAGGTTTATTACCTGCGGGGTACTCGGATCCGCTTCGGCAAACCACCAGCGCAGCTGCTGAGGCGTCGTCTGCGGCAGAATCTCTTCCAGTGCAGGCGGCGCTCCGTATCTTCCGACCCGCCTTTCCTGTCCGTCCTTCAAAATTCTTACCGGAGCGATTAAACCAATGCGAAGCGCGTCGGCTGCACAGCCCAGTGCCCGGAGCCCAGCGCGGGTTCGGGCGGCATAGGCCCCGTGGTCGTCGCTCCACAGATCAATGAGCTGGTCAAAGCCCCGTGCGAGCTTCTGACGGTGGTAGGTCAGATCACTTGCCAGGTAGGATGCTCCTCCCAGTGTGCGCACCAGTGGGCGATCTTGCTCGTCGCCCAGTGCGGCGCTCTTGAGCCAGAGTGCCCCTCCCCGCCAAGTCGTGTGCCCCGCCGCGGTGAGATCCGTCAGCAGCTTGTCTACCTCGCCGGAGCGGAGCAGCTCCGCCTCGGAGATAAACGAGTCGAAGGTGACACCCAGCTCGGCCAAACTGGCGCTCTGACGCGCACGCACGGCGGCCAGAATATCTGAGAGGGTCGCGCCACGTGCGGAGCGTGCGATCTTGGCGGCAAACGGATCGGCTTCAGCGGCGACACTGCGCGCAAAGGCGGTCAAAGTCGTGCCGGGCGCATCATTCACATAGAACTCGCGCGTGACACTATGACCGGCTTCGGCAAAGACACGGGCGAGAATGTCGCCCACAACGGCAGCGCGTGCGTGCTGGATCGTAATCGGGCTATTGGGGTTGGCGGAGACATATTCAAGACAGATATTCATTTTTTTATTACGGTGAGCAGCGCGAAACGTGGTAGCGCGGCGAGCTTTTTTAGTCGGGCGGCATTGGGGTTCGAGGCGATGCGATAAAACCACTCCAGTCCGGATCTCTGCATCCAGAGGGGGGCTCGCTTAACGGTTCCCGAGAACACATCAAGTGTCCCACCCACGCCAATATAAACCTTTGCTCCCACGCGCTCTTTCTGGCGCGCGATAAACTTCTCCTGGCGGGGGATTCCCATCGCCACCAATAAAATATCAGGCTTTGTGGTGGCTATCTGCTCCGCCACAGCGTTTTCTTCGTCGGCCTTGTAGTAGCCATCGCGGACGCCGCAGATTATCGCCTCTGGGAATCGTTCTCGCATTTTCTGCGCCGCCGCCTCGGCGACACCGGGAGCACCCCCAAAAAAGAAAACCCGCCAGCCTCTTTGCCCGGAGAGCTCGACCAGCTTTGCCGAGAGATCAACGCCACTGACTTTAGCAGGAATCGGGGTTCCCTGCCGCTTGCAGGCCCAGAGAATCCCCGCTCCATCGGGCGTGATGAGCGCCGCATTTTCCACGATTGCGGCGAAGTCTTTGTCCTCGCGAAAGGTCATCACCATCGAGGCATCGGCAGTGACAATATGATGGGGTTTGCCCGAAGCAATGAACGAGGCGACATACTCCAGCGCCCCCTCCATAGTCAGACGGTCAATACGCATCCCATGCAAGGTAATCGCGTTACGCGGCGGAAGCTCAGCCATAGACGTTTATTTTATCGCAAAGCCAGCCCTACCAGTCATCCAGAACTTGCGGCACTAAATTCTCTCGCTCGTACCAGAACGCCTGGGTCGGCGTGAGACGCACCGCCTTCCCGAGCCGGGCCGCACGCGTGCGAAACTCGGGGTGGCGTAACAAGCGACGGAGAAGCTCAGGAATCTGTCCTGCCTGGGAATCGGGGAGAGTTATACAGACAAGACAATACCGGGACGTCAGCTCCGCCCCCAGCCAGAAACACAGCCTCTTGCATCGCTTCGCGGGAGACACGGTCTCCGTAGCCTTCCACGATCTGGGACATCGCTTCACCAGCCGCCAGCCGATTGAGAGCACCCGCGACCTCAACTCGGGTGTACTTGAACGTCGGTCGCCCCCCACAAATTCCTAGGGCCCGGACAACATACTCCCCCAGCGGAATGTACTGGTACAGCTCTCCGCCCACAGTCTCGGTGACGATTTCCATGGGGCTATTTTATCCCAAAGAGCAGCTTCCCGGCGGCGATGAGCAACACGAGGGAGAGCAGGCGGCGCAGGCTCGGCGGGGGGAGGCGCTTGCTGCCCAATAGTGCGCCCAGCGAGCCACCCGCGACGGCGGCAATAGCCCAGAGCCAGAGAGTGGGAGAGAGGTGCGCGAGGCTGCTCGGTTTGCCCGCCAGCCCCGCCAGCGAGTTGACGAGAATAAAGGCGACGGAGGTGCCCGCGGCCTCTTTTGTCTTTGCCCAGCCCATCAGGAGCAGGAGCGGTGTCAGGAAAATCCCGCCGCCTGTGCCCGTGAGCCCAGCCAGAAACCCGATGAGCGCTCCGAAGGGAATGCAGACCCAGGCTGGAGGTGGCTGTGGGTTTTCGGCATCGGTGAGCTTGCCCAGAAGCAGACGCACAGCAGCAAAGAGCAAGACCACTCCGACCAGTGGCTTGTACCAGATTCCTGGTAGCGTCAGCGCCCCCCCGAAGTAGGCCAGCGGCACTGCTCCCAGCGCAAACGGCCAGAAGAGCCGCCACGAGAAGGCGCCCGCGCGCGCAAATGCCACGGTGCCAATGCTGGAGACGAGCAAGTTCAGCACCAGCGCTGTCGGCTTCATCACCTCAGCAGGCACTCCCACCAGCGCCATCGCCGCTAGGTAGCCTGAGGCCCCCGCATGCCCCACGGAGGCGTAGAGTAGTGCCGCCAAAAAGATCAGAATGGGCAGAAAGGTCACAAGGCGATTGTACCCGCCCTGTTTCGTCCGTCCACAGGGTTACCGCCCACACGAACGTGGGCGTCTGTGAGCCTTCGGCTGGGATGTCGCTCCGCGACTAACAAAACTCTCAGAGTCGCTTGCGACATTGTGGCGGCACGCCCGCAGACGCCCACGTTCGTGTGGGCGGATATAATGACGCCGTGAAGATAACAGTATTGGATGCGTCGCCCGCGCTGGCAGGGCTGAACCTAACGGAGCTGGAGCGTCTTGGGGAGCTGACGGTGCATGCGCACACGACGCTGGAAGAACTTCCGGGGCGCCTCGCGGAGGCGCAGGTGGTTGTGCTCAATAAAGTCCGGCTCTCGGTAGAAGCATTTGCGGTGGCACCGGCCCTCAAGCTGGTCACGGTTCTGGCGACGGGCCACGATGTGGTAGACGGCGCAGCGGCGCGTGCGGCGGGAGTGACGCTCTGCAATGTGGCGGGCTACTCGACAGCATCCACGGCGCAGCATGCCGTTGCGCTTTTGCTAGAGCTGAGCAATCAAGTGGGGCGGCACGCGGCTTCGGTGGCGGCGGGCGCGTGGCAGACGCGGGGGATCTGGAGCTGGGCGGAGACGCCGCTGGTGGAGCTTTCGGGCAAGACACTGGTGGTGGTTGGGTATGGTGCGATTGGCAGCCGCATCGGGCAAGTGGCGGAGGCGCTGGGCATGCGGGTGCTGCCCGTGACAAAAACGCAGCGTGCCGGAACCTACTCCCTGGAGCAAGCGCTTCCTCAGGCGGATGTGGTACTGCTCCAGTGCCCACTGACTCCAGCGACGAACGCTCTGGTAAATGCTGCGTTTCTCGCGGCACTCCGGCCTGGAGCGCTGCTGATTAACTGCGCCCGTGGGCCGGTCGTGGACGAAGCCGCGGTTGCGGCAGCACTACACTCCGGGCACCTCGCCGGGTTTGCCACGGATGTGCTCTCCACCGAGCCGCCTGCCCCCGATAACCCACTTCTGAGCGCACCCAATACCCTCATTACCCCTCACAATGCCTGGGCGACGGGGGCCTCTCGTGAGCGCCTGCTGGCCGAAACGTGTGCAAATATCCGAGCCTTTCGGGACGGCGCGGCCCGGAATGTGGTCAATGCGTGAAATTTTCTAGGAGAGCCGTAACCGACATGCCTATAATGACGTTAGTGACAGTAGGAGTTTATTTGTAATGCGACGCCTAACCCTGACGGCTTTTCTTGGCCTGACCCTGCTTGCTGCTCCCGCAGCACTGGCGGCGGGGCCAAAACTAACACTCGCCCCGCACTTCAGTGCGGCTCTGATGCCCGGTTATGAGCAACCGGTCACGGTGACTCTCACCAACCCGGCGGACGGTGCGGCTTTCTCCGGGGAGGTTGTCCTCAGCCAGGGGACGCAGCAGTGGCAGGCACCGGTTACTCTGCCCGCCGGGGCATCGGTGGCAACCGTGACCCTGCGTCTTCACTATGCCGCCAATAGCTGGCTTCCCTCTAAAGTACAGCTGCGCAGCACACGCGGCGAGGTCGTGGTGGCGCAGACCTGGAACCCCGCCGTGAAGCCGGAAGGGCTCCTGCGGGTTCTCGTGGTCAGCAAAGACGGCAGCGCGGGGGCATGGGAGGGCCTCAATGGTCAGGTCAGTGGTGTCCACCGCGCATCGGGCCGACTCGTGCCCGGCGGACCCCGTCGTGTGCCAGGACAGGTAGGGATGAATAGGGAGCTGCCGGACGAAGATTATTTTTCCGTTGTCGCCGCCACGCCCAGCCAGCTCACGGAGCAGGCAAGCGCACTGGCTCAGTTTGGAATTGTCGTCCTGACCAGCGAGCAGGGGCTGAGCGAGGCACAAAAGGCGGCGCTGCAGCGCTGGGTAAACGCGGGCGGCGTTCTGGTGCATCCGGAAGAAACCGACACCGCAGAGCGGGTAGAGCTGCTGGGAGCGGGGCGGATTGTCCACACCGCCACACAGCCTTCGGTGAAGGCGCTTGTGGCACCCCAGAACTATGTCGGTTCTCTGCGTGCCCGTTTTGCAGGGCAGGAGGAGGAGAACTACGCCTCTTCGACGGCGGGGCTCTTTCCGCAGGTGCTGAAAAGCTCGGGGATGCAGGCACCGCCATTTTCCACCATCGCGCTCTTTCTGGGAGCCTACTTACTTGCCGTGGTGCCGCTTCAATATGTGATCCTACGCCGCCTCGACAAGCGCGAGTGGGCGTGGGGAACGACTCCGCTGCTGGCTGGCGCTTTTGCCCTTGGGGCCTACGTCGTGGGTGGTCAGGGACGGAGCCGGGTGGCGTTCTACAACACGGCCACCGTGATCGAGACGGCTGCCGGGCGAACCACCGGAGCCGCTGTCGCGCGCTTTGGGCTCTACTCCCCCGACCGAACGACCTACAGCCTCACGGCTCCGACCGCCGATACGACTTTCTTTAGGACGGTCGGGGATCTGGCAAGCCTCAGTTCGAATCAAGTACCCGGTCAGCCCACGCGCCTCCAGGACTTTGCCGTGCCGCAGTGGGCCATGCGCAGTGTTAGCCTCTACACCACCGATCTGCCCTTGGGCGGGGGCGTGATGGCATCCCTGAAGCGCCGGGGAACTCTTCTGGAAGGCACCGTGACCAACAACACCGGGGCCACACTGGAGTCCGTTCAGGTTCACTTCGGCACGGTGCGCGCTTTTATCCCCCAGCTGGCTTCTGGCGCGACCCATACGATCAGTCTTAGTGCCGACGGCCAGGAGACGACTTGGCTCCAAAGTGTTGCTACCGCACCTCTATCGCTCGGTAGTACGCAGACGGCAGGGCGATTTTTCCCGATGCTGGCGAGCTCTGTGCCCTACGAGCAGAACACGACCAGGAACCCCTACGGCTATGTGCCACGAACCAATGAGGCGCTGATCACCGCGCTGACATCACAGGAGCTGGTTCCGGTGGCGATTGAGGGCGGACGAGCCACTCCCCGAACGACCGATAGCCTGCTGATCATCCACGTGCCTATTGGAGAATGAAGCCATTGCAGACGCCGGTTTCAACCGGCGGTAAAAGCGCGTACAATAGCCGCATGAACGTTTTATTTCTGGGAGGCACGGGCCTCATTTCAACGGCGATTGCGCGTAAGCTGCTTCAGCGTGGCGAGCGGGTCACTTGCTTCAATCGGGGCCGCAGTGAGAATCGCCTTCCCGCGCACCCGAACCTGACGATCATTAACGGGGATCGCAGTGATCGCGCGGCGTTTGAGGCGCTCTTTGCGGATAAGCACTACGATGTGGTCGTGGACATGATCTGCTTTAGCCCCGATGATGCCGCATCGAGCATTCGGGCGTTTAAGGGCCGCTGTGGGCACTTTATCTTCTGTTCGACCGTCTGTGTGTACTCCGGCCCTCCTGTCACGATTCCTACCCCGGAGAGCGAGCCCTACCACTCCGTCGGGGGTTATGGCAAGAACAAAGCCGCCTGTGAGCAGCTTTTTCTGAGTGATCCAGACTTCCCCGCTACCGTGATGCGTCCGTCGCATAGCTACGGCGAGGGCGGGACGCTTATCCGGCCCGTGGGCGGCTGGGGTTCGTTTGGGACGTTTCCAGAACGCCTGCGCAAGGGCCTTCCCGTGATTGTCCCCGGCGATGGTACGGGCCTCTGGGCGAGCTGCCACGTGGACGATGTCGCGGAGGGCTTTATCTCCGTGATGGGCAAGCCTGCGGCCCTTGGTGAGTGCTTCAATATCACCGGGGAAGAGAATCTCACGTGGAATGATTACCATCGGATTGTTGCCGAGGTGGTCGGTGGGACCTATAACCCCGTCTACATTCCCACCAGCGTGCTCTCTGACCTCGCCAAGCCCGACTGGACCGGCGGGCTGCGCGAGATTTTTGCTTGGCCCAGTATCTTCACCACCGATAAGATCAAGGCCGTTGGGGGCTATCCTGGCCAGAGTGTCTCCTGGCGCGAGGGGGCGGCGCGGACAATCGCCTGGATGGAGGCTAATGGCAAGGCTCAGCCCGCCGAGAGCGACACCTACGAGGGTCGGCTGATCGCAGCCTGGCAGGCGGCACTTCAGACACTGAACGCATTCGATGCACACGATTGAGCGCATTGCTTTTTTGCTACTGGTGGTTTGCTTAATTGCCATGATCGGGCGGCGGCTACGGCTACCCTACACCGTAGGACTAGTTGCCTCCGGGGCGCTTCTCTCCGCTACGGGGATGCTTACAGGCGTCGCGCTGACACAGGAGCTGATCTTCTCCGCGTTTCTGCCGCCCCTGATCTTTGAGGCCGCGTTCTACATCCCCTGGAAAGAGCTGCGGGCCGATCTCAAGCCGATCTTGCTACTCGCGACGGTGGGAGTGCTCCTGGCGATGGGGCTCACGGCGGTAGGAATGCACTTTCTGGCGGGCTGGCCCTGGCAGACGGCACTGATCTTTGGGACGCTTATCGCCGCCACGGATCCCGTCTCCGTGATTGCCACTTTCAAAGAGGCAGGAGTTCACGGGCGCTTGCGACTGCTGGTGGAGTCCGAGAGCCTCTTTAATGATGGCACGGCGGCGGTACTCTTTGGCGTGGTTCTGGCCTGGGCAACCAGTGGCCAGGTCTCGGCGACGCACATGGGGCTGGACTTGCTTCGTGAGGTGGGCGGCGGCTGCGCGATTGGCCTACTGGTCGCGTTGGCGGTGCTCTGGATCGCGGGACAAACCGACGATCACCTGGTAGAGATTGCGCTCACGGTGGTGGCGGCCTACGGCTCGTTTCTGGCGGCACAATATTTTCACTGCTCGGGTGTTCTGGCGACGCTGTGCTGTGGCCTGCTCCTGGGCAACTATGGCTCGCTCGGAGCGCTCTCCGATGCGGGGCGCGAGGCGGTGGGCTCGTTCTGGGAGTTTGCGGCGTTTCTGGTGAACTCGGTGGTTTTCTTGTTGATCGGGGCACAGGAGCACGGGCTGATCGGTCAGCTCCAGCGCTTTGGTCTACCGATCCTGATTGCCATTCTCGTGGTCATTTTGGGCCGTGGTGTGGCGGTCTACCCTCTCTGCGCTCTTCTGCGTCGCTCGGTACTTGCGATCTCTGTGGCCCACCAGCACATTCTTGTCTGGGGGGGGCTTCGAGGCGCACTGGCACTCGCTCTGGTGCTTGGTCTGCCTGCGAGCCTGCCACACCGACAAGAGCTGCTGGCGACAACCTTTGGTGTCGTGGTCTTCTCGGTCGTGGTTCAGGGGCTGACCTTCACCCCGCTGCTCAAGCGCCTGGGGCTACTGGAAGCATAGCGGGATTTGAAACCTGGCGCGAGCTTTTTACATACAAAGGCCCATATGCAAATTACGCTTTTTGACACAAACGGGTTCGACCGCACGATTACGCTTTCAGAAACGTCACTTACCGCGATTGCTGAGTCCCAAGTTGTCTGGATTGATGTAGATCGTTCCAAACAGAAGGATCTCACGGAGCTTGCAAGCTGGCTTGAGATTTCGTCCCTGGGTTTACCTGCCGAGGACGATGGCCGGGCACGTCCTCGCGTGGACAACTTCGGTTCCTGGCTCAAAGTCCGTGTGCTGACGGTAAGTGCGGATGAGATGGCGCAGCCCCTGTATTTTCTTGTGGGGCGCAACTGGATTGTGACGGTACATGATGGGGCCATTGAGGTACTAGACAGCTTTGATCGGCAAATTCGGGATGACTCACAGCTGGGGCGACTCTCCGGCACGAGTTTTCTTGCCGCGATGTTGGACTGGCACCTAACAGGGTTCTTCCGTGCTATCGAACGGCTTGAAAAGGAAGTGGATTCCTGGGACGATCGTGCGATGGCACCGCAGCCTGGAGTTCTTCTCCTGCCCAATCTGCGACAGCTTCGCCAGAAAATTGCGGCACTTCGACGACTTCTTATTCCACATCGAGAAGTGTATAGCGCGTTGATTCGCCCCGATATTAGCTCTGTTTTTGGAATGGTGGAATCCGATTCTATTTTTCTGACTTTGTGGAATCAAATGGAGCGAGCCATTGATAGCATTGATAATGCGAGAGAGCTTGTTCTTGGCTCATTTGAGATGTACTCAGCACAGACTGCTCAGAAAACAAACGATGTGATGCGAGTATTGACCGTAGTCACAGTGCTATTGCTTCCCATAGGGACACTCGCCGGAGTTCTGGGAATGAATTTCCAGGCACGTATCTTCGCGACTCAGGATAGAGGGTTCTGGACAACCGTCACTCTAATGGCGTCATTGATGACAACGGGGGCATTTCTGGCGTATCGGCTTGGATGGGTTCAGCTAAGCTTCCAGGAAGAGGGCACCACTCGCTTGGAGGCGGACGAAGCAAAGAAGTAGCCCTCCTGGCCGATACCCCGCGGGGGCATTCCTATTTTTTAAACGGGTTACCAAACTTGGTATCGCTCGTGAGCGTGTTGTCGGTGAGAGTGCGCAAGAACGCCACGAGAGCATCGCGGTCGGTGCCAGGAAGGGGCAGGCGCTGGGGAGTGCCGCCCGGCCCTTTGAGCCGGTTGTCGAGCGCGGGGCCCTCTTTCACGCCGCCGATGTAGTGATCCACCACTTGCTCCAGCGTGGAAAAGCGTCCATCGTGCATGTAGGGGCCGGTGATTCCGATGTTCTTGAGCGACGGAGCCTTGAAGATGCGGGTCTCGCCCGCATCCAGACCATTGCTACGGGAGTTGGCATCGAGCGAGAAGGTCGGCACACTATGGCACCCGGCGCAGCCTGCGCCACCCTGGTTGGGGGCGAGTAGATAGACCTGCTTGCCGCGCTCCTCTTGATTCGTGAAGCCCGCGAACTGCTGACCCACTCCTCGGCCTGGAATCCCTGGGTTAAAGACCTTGGCGAACTCGGTGTCGAACTTACTACTCACAGAGACCATGCTACGCTCGTACTGGGCAATGCTGCGCTGGATCCGATCCTCGGTGATCGTGCTGTCTCCAAAAACAAAGCGAAAGAGCTCGGGGTAGTAGGGCAGTGCGTTCATCTTGGCAACCACTGCCGCCATGCCCCCGTGCGCGGCATCGAAGCCCATCTCGACGGAGTTCTGGATCGGCTGGGTAGACTGGGCTTCCAGGCTTGCCGCGCGGCGATCCCAGAACATCTGCATTCCCGTGTAGAAGCGCGCATTGGCGATACGCATGCTATGCGCTCCCGTCAGGCCGCCCTCGAAGCCCACACTGAGTGTCTTGTTGTCCACAAAGCCGGTGCTCTGGATATGGCACGTCGCACAAGCCACCGTATCGTTGCGGCTGAGGCGCTTGTCGAAGAACAGGACGCGCCCTAGGGTTGCCCCTCGGTCTGTGACGGGATTGTTGCCGGGCGTATTGTCCTGGGAGCGCACAGTGGCATCGTAGTGCACCGGATAGGCAGGATTTGCGTAGTTGAAGAGGCTATTCACATCCAGCGTCGTGTACTCTTTGGTTCCCGCAAACGGATCGGGTGTGGGGGTTGGGGTGGGGGTCGGAGTGGGTGTGGGAGTCGGAGTCGGAGTCGGAGTCGGGCTTGGCGTAGGAGTAGGCGTTGGTGAGGGAGTTGGGCTCGGTGTCGGCGTCGCGCCCGGCACCGGGGTCGGCGTCGCGCCTGGCACGGGTGTTGGTGTCGCGCTTGGTACGGGTGTCGGCGTTGCACCGGGTTCCGGTGTTGCACCGGGGACGGGAGTGGGTGTGGAGACGGGCACCGGTGTGGGAGTAGGAGCGACGGTACCGCCCCCTCCGCCCCCGCAGCCCATTGTTGCTAGGGTAAGCGCTTGCAGACCCAGCGCAGCCGAGATCACGAAGCGACGACGAGGGGGGAGCAAGTTTTTTGTGTCCATAGTGGCCTCAGGGTAAATCTTAGTTGTGAAGAAGTCATGAAGCGAGAATCACCCGCCATACTGGCGGGGCCTGATGACTCGCCCCGTTCATGGGAGCGATTCGGGGTACAATTTGGGCTATGAACGACAAACGCTGCTACGAGCTTCGTATCTACACGGCGGGGGAGGGCAAGCTCGATGCCCTCAATGCCCGCTTCCGCAACCACACGCTGGGGCTGTTTAAGAAGCACGGGATGACCAGTGTGGGGTATTGGACACCACTGGCCAACCCGGAGCGCAAGCTCTACTACGTGCTCGCCTATCCCAATCGCGAGTTTCGTAACGCGGCGTTTAAAGCCTTCGGGGCCGATCCTGAGTGGCAGGCAGTCTATAAAGAGTCCGAAAAAGACGGCAAGCTGGCGACCAAAGTGGAGTCGCAGTTTCTGCACACGCTGGACTTCTCGCCCAAGCTCCCCGCAAAATCCACACCACTAAAACAGCCACGGGCGTTTGAGCTACGGACGTACTACGCGTCGCCGGGGAACTTAGCGCGGCTTCAGAATCGCTTTCGGCAGCACACCACGCGGCTTTTTGAAAAACACAAGATGACCAATATCGCCTACTGGGAGCTCGATCCCGATCAAAAAGGCGCGGACAACACGCTGGTCTATCTCATGGCCTACCCGAATGAAGCGGCGCGTAAGGCGTCTTGGGACAGCTTCCGCACCGATCCGGCGTGGCTGGTGGCGCGGGAAGCATCGGAGAAAGACGCAGGTGGGGCACTGACGCTCAAAGACGGCGGCGTGGTCTCGCTCCTACTGACCCCCACCGACTACTCGCCGCTGGTGTAGTGCGCTTCTCCATCTCCCTGCCGCTGAGATGGCAAACTCTGGGCACGTTCCGATAATTTGGTAGAACCCCGCTGGGGAATGTGCTAGAATCTCGCTATGCGTAAAACCATCGTGGGTATCGGACTGGGAGCCGGGTTGCTGGCCGTCTCGTTTGGGGTAGGAGCCGCGCCGTCGCAATCTCCCCCTTCGCTTGCTGGAGGGGGCCAGGGGGAGGCGAAAACCAAACTTTCCTACAACAAGGACATTCGGCCCATTCTTGCTGACAACTGCTTTCCTTGTCACGGCCCGGATTCGGCGGCACGAAAAGCCGGACTGCGCCTCGATAAGCTCGCCGATGCACGGGCGAAGGGGGCGATTCTTCCGGGTGATCCTCTCGCCAGTCAAGTGCTTCGTCGCGTCCGTCTGCCCCAGAGCGATGCCAGGAGCATGCCGCCCGCTGCCGGGCACAAGCGGCTCACGCTCCAGCAAGTCGCACTGCTGACGCGCTGGATCGGTGAAGGGGCGCAGTACGAGCAGCACTGGAGCTTTCTCGCGCCCAAACTACCCCCCATCCCCCGCCCGGCGGGGGGGACAAAATGGATCGCGAACCCGATAGATGCCTTTGTGCTGGCAAAGCTGGAGCAAAACAAGCTCACGCCCGCGCCGGAGGCAGATCGTCGGACGCTGGCACGACGGCTCTCGCTGGACTTAACCGGCCTGCCCCCCGAGTCCGCCGATGTTGAGGCGTTTGTGAGTAACACTGCGCCCAATGCCTACGAGAAACTCGTGGATAAGTTCATGGCAAGCCCGCAGTGGGGCGAGCATAGAGGGCGCGCCTGGCTCGACGCCGCACGCTACGCCGACACGCACGGGATTCACTTCGACAACTACCGCGAGATGTGGGCCTACCGCGACTGGGTGATCGCCGCGTTCAATCAAAACATGCGCTTCGATCAGTTCACCATCGAGCAGCTCGCCGGAGACTTACTGCCCGAGCCCACTCTGGATCAGCGCATCGCGACCGGCTTCACGCGCTGCAATATCACCAGCAACGAGGGTGGCGCAATCGCCGAGGAGTACCTGGTGCTCTACGCCCGGGATCGCACGGAGACGGCGGCGCAGATTTGGCTGGGGAGCACGGCGGGCTGCGCGGTGTGCCACGACCATAAGTTCGACCCGATCTCGCAGAAAGACTTTTACAGCCTCTCCGCGTTTTTTAACAACACGACTCAGAACGCTATGGACGGCAATATCAAGGACACGCCGCCGATTATCCAAGTGCCCGTGAACGCCGACCGCCCGCGCTTCGCACTCGTCCAGAAAGAGCTGGGCGAGGCCAAGAAAGCCACCGAGGCACGCAAGGCGACGGCAAAGGCGGATTTTGACAAGTGGCTCACTGCCCCAACCCGCACGGCGCTCGCTGTGCCCACTGAGGGGCTACTCTTTCAGGCCGCGCTCAGTGAAGGCAAGGGCAAGGAACTCGCCGTGACGCATGTTGGGCAGGCGGCCACCTACACCGCCGATGGCTCCGGGGCGAACTGGACCGAGGGGCAGCTCTCGGAGAAAGCCTTCCAGAAAAAGCCCGGCGGTGCGGTAGTACTCCCCGAAGTGGGAGACTTTGAGAACAATCAGGCATTCACGTGCTCCGCATGGGTGAAGCTTCCCGAGGGCAACACCGGCGGCGCGATCGTGGCACGCATGGACGAAGGCAATGCGCACCGGGGCTGGGACATGTGGGTGGAGGGCAATAAAGTCGGGAGCCATATTGTCTCCAAGTGGCCCGAGGACGCGCTCAAAGTGGTGACACAGGAGGCGCTGACTCCCAAGGTATGGCATCTAGTCACGATTACCTACGATGGTAGCCTGAAGCGCAGTGGGCTGAAGGTCTATGTGGACGGCCAGGAGAAAGCCACTGACGTGCAGGCGGAGAGTCTCAAGAGCTCGATCAAGACCACCACTCCTTTCAAGCTGGCACAGCGCAGCGGCGGAGCGTTTATTGATGGGCTCGGCCTGCAAGATTTGCGGCTCTACAACCGGGCACTACCGGCTCAGGACGTGGCGGCGCTCCTAGCGATGCGCTCGGAGTACCTGCTGGCGCTGGGCAGTGATAAGCTCAAACCCGCGCAGCGCGACGAGCTGTTCTCTGGCTGGCTGGTCGGGGGCGACGAGGGCTACAAGACGCTCTCCGCGAAGCTGACGAGCTTGCAAAGCGAAGAGGCGGCCATTAAAGGGCGTGGAACTGTGGCGCATGTGGCCAATGAGAAGACAAACATCCCCGAGGCCTACGTGCTCTTTCGCGGTGAGTACGACAAGCGCCGCGATAAAGTCAGCCCGATGACCCCGGCGTCGCTTCCCGCGATGGCGTCGAGCCTCCCGAAGAACCGCCTCGG
This sequence comes from Armatimonas sp., assembly GCF_043757465.1. Lineage (GTDB taxonomy): Bacteria > Armatimonadota > Armatimonadia > Armatimonadales > Armatimonadaceae > Armatimonas. The sequence goes on along the minus strand of NZ_JAYVPL010000135.1, from coordinate 11,002 downwards.
GCTTGCCAAGTGGCTGCTTCAGCCGGGGCACCCGCTCACCAGCCGTGTGACTGTGAATCGTTTCTGGCAGGAGCTCTTTGGCAACGGCCTGGTCAAGTCCGCCGGGGACTTCGGGATCATGGGTGAGCTGCCCAGTCACCCGGAGCTACTGGACTGGCTCGCATTAGATTTCCAGAAGGACTGGAACATCAAGCGCTTCTTCAAGCAGCTCGTGATGAGCAGTACCTACCGGCAGTCTGCCGTGCTCACGCCCGACAAGAAAGTCCGCGACCACGACAATCGCCTGCTCTCCCGTGGCCCACGCTACCGGATGGACGGCGAGATGGTGCGCGACTACGCCCTGGCCAGTAGCGGCCTGCTCGTCAAGAAGATCGGCGGCGCGTCGGTGCGGCCCTACCAGCCCGATGGGGTCTGGGAAGCCGTGGCGATGATCGGCTCCAACACGCGCGACTACAAAAGAGACACCGGCGAGAGCCTCTACCGCCGCTCGATGTACACGATCTGGAAGCGCGCCGCGCCGCCCGCCTCGATGGAGCTCTTCAACGCCCCCAACCGCGAGACCTGCGTGGTCAAGCGTGAGCGCACCAACACGCCCCTGCAAGCCCTCGTCACGCTCAACGATGTCCAGTTTGTCGAGGCCGCACGGCACCTCGCCACCCGCGCCCTCAAGAGCGGCAACGCTTTAGACTTCATCGCCCGCCGACTTCTCGCCCGCCCGCTCACCGCCACCGAGAAAGTCATTACGGAGACGAGCTTAGAGGAGCTGAAAAAGCACTACGACGCCAATCCTAAAGAAGCGCGTGAGCTGATCAACTTCGGCGAGTCCAAGCCCGACCCGAGCCTCAACACCAGCCAGCTTGCCGCCTGGACCATGCTCGCCAACCAGATGCTAAATTTGGATGAAGTACTAAACAAATAGGAGAATAAAAATGGAACTCAGCGACCTTGGAAAACAGGCGGAGGCACTCTATCAGCGCTTTCGCCCACAGCTAGAAACCAAAGAGAATATTGGAAAGATTGTCGTTTTCGATGTGGATTCTGGGGACTATGAGCTGGACGCGACCGGAATTGAATCGTCGAAGCGCCTGCGGGAGCGCCATCCTCTCGCTAATCTCTACGCGCTCCGAATCGGCTATAAGGCTGTTTTTTCTTTTGCAGGGTACCTGGAACGAACGTCATGACGGGACAGGTTCTGGAGCGCCGACCGCTTCTAAATATTGTTTTTCGTCTGGAGGAAATGCCCAATCTTGGAATCGAGTTCGTTGTGGATACCGGCTTTACGGATTTTCTAACCCTTCCTCCCGAAGCAGTCTCAGCCCTGCGCTTGCCTTTTTCGCATCGTGCGTACGGCACGCTTGCGGATGGCAATCCGATAGAATTCGATGTCTACGCTGCCACGGTACTTTGGAATGATGAGGAGTGCCTTGTGCCCGTCGTTGCGACGGGGAGACGCCCCCTCTTAGGAACCAGTTTATTAGAGCAACATGAATTAAAAATTGAGTTTGTTGAGAAAGGTAAAGTCTCTATCACACCAATGGAGAAAAACGAAGAATGACACACACCAAAGTGGACTCTAGCATGCTCGATGCTGTCGGCTACGACGAAAAGACGCAGGAGCTAGAAGCCGTCTTCACCAGCGGAAAAGTTTATCGCTACTCTGGCGTGCCCAAAGAAGTCTACGAGGAGCTTCTCGCCTCAGATTCCAAAGGCTCGTTCATGCGCAGTGCGATTATTGACTGCTACCCTGACTACCAGGTGAAGCCAAAGCGCCGGAGATATTAAATAACCGCATGCCCACCGGCGCGATTCTCTACGTCCAATTTCCCGACTCCACCACATCGGGAGACTGGGAACGCTGGCGCGAGGCGTTTCTGGCAAAATTCGATCTTGGATTTGGAGATTTTGGTGAAGAGTATGTGACGTTCGCTAGAGCCAAGCTACTCATGCCCGATTGGGATTTTGCTCCCCAGTTGCCGTTTTTCGGAGGACATAAAAAAGGTATTTCGCTCTGGGAGGCATTTCCTAAAAGTATATTCCTTGAGGTGGATTTGCCTTTAAACGCGCATTATGGTCCTGGATATGAGCGTGGCAATCTAACTGCGTTTGTTGCCTATGGTGAGTGGTTTGAGGAGAATATCCCAGATAGTCGCGTTTGGTATGCAAATGATTGCTCGGATACGGCTTTGATTTACGATGCACCCGTTCGACGGATTTTGTTGGACTACTATCAGAAAGTAGGTCATGAGCCTTATGATGCAAAATACGAGGAGAAGTATCGCTGGGATGGAGTGCGTGAGGAATGCGGGCGGCTATGGGGGCTGGAGCAGGAGCGCGTTTTGGGGGAAGTGAGACAACACGATGGCATTTAGTGACTACAAAAATATCTCACAGACGCAGAGGGAGTTTGGGATTGCCTACCGCGAGGAGCGCTTTCTCTTCGCCGCGCCCGTTCTGCCGCCGCAGAGCTTTCTGGCCGACCTTGAGTTTAACCTGGCCAACATGGATATTTTTACGTCGAAGGCATCGCGCACCGAGCTGGTGATCTCGCCGCTACTCCGGGAGGCTTACAAGCGGTTTTATGAGCGCTATGCCTTCTGGATTCAGAAGCCGCTGAACTACAGCGAGAAGCTCTCCGGGATTCCGGACTATCTGATCGCGACGAAATCGGCGCTAGGTAAAACGGTGCTGGAGACGCCGCTTGTGGTGGTGGTCGAGGCGAAGAAAAACGACTTTGAGCAGGGCTGGGGGCAGTGTCTGGCGGAGCTGATCGCGGCGCAGAAGCTCAACGACAATCCGAGCCTGCCGGTCTTTGGCATTGTTACTGACGGTGAGCTGTGGAAGTTTGGGAAGCTGATCGGAGCGGAGTTTGTGCTAGAGACAACCGGCTACACGCTCACCGACCTCCCTGAGCTTTTTGGGGTACTGCTGCACATTTTGGAGACGGCTGACTGATGCCTCGGCTTTCACGGCGTGGGGTTTTAGGCAGCGCGGTGCTGCTCAGTGGGGCAGGGCTGACGAGCTGGCGCATGTTGCGCAGGCGTCCACAGCCAGCCGAGGCGCACGAGGCGCTTTTTGAGGGGATTGTCTACGAGCGGGAGAATAGGCAGGCGCCGCGCCCGATGGTGCTGCACTGGCTGAGCGTTGATCTGAGTGCGCCGGGAGTTCGGTTCCTGGTCACACCCGGAAAAGTGGACTCGGAGCGGCCACTGGTGGGGAAAAAGACCACGGCGTTTCTGGCGGAGCACGACTGTCAAATCGCGATCAATGCGGATTTTTTCTATCCCTGGTACTCCAGCACGATCTGGGATTACTATCCAAAACCAGGTGACCCCGTGGCGGTGGAAGGGGTGGCTGTCAGCGAGGGGGTACCCTACAACGACAGTGATGGACACTTGCTTAAGACCACACTCTGGATCAGCAAGGACAACACGGTACAGATTGGTTCGGAGCGCCCCCCGAGTGTCTGGAACGCTTGTGGCGGGCATAGGCTTCCGCTGGAGGGAAGCGCAGAGGACGATGAACTAAGCCCTCGTGTGGCGGTCGGGCTGGCGGGAAAGACGCTCCTGATTCTGGTGATTGACGGACGGCAAAAAGGCTACAGCGAGGGGGCGACGGTGAAAGACCTGGCGGAGCTGCTCCAGGCACGGGGCGCGACAGTGGCAATCAACTTGGATGGCGGTGGCTCGGCGACGATAGTGGCGCAGGGGCGGGGGATTTTAAACTCTCCGATTGACTGCAAGATCCCCGGGCGAGAGCGGCATGTTGCCAACCATCTGGGAATTTTTGCAAAGAAGCTGACTTAAAGAAATTGACTTGAGGCATAATAGAGCTATGAAGCACAATAAAGAACCGATTCATCCGCTTGTCGAAGAGTGGGTACGCCTGGAGACCCGGCGGCAGTTTCTACGCAGCGGAGCCAACGCCCTGGGAATGGCCGCGCTCTCGGCGCTGGGCGGCGAGGCATTCGCCGCGCCGCAAGTGCTCCCCCGCCGGGCGGGGGCTGGGGGGGTGGTGCCGGGGGCACTGCCGAAGCTGCACTTTGCGCCCAAGGCTAAGCACGTGATCTATCTGCACATGGTGGGCGGGCCGCCGCAGATGGATCTCTACGACTACAAGCCGGAGATGGTCAAGATGTACGATAAAGACCTCCCGGAATCTATTCGCAACGGCCAACGGCTGACCACGATGACCAGTGGGCAGGCGCGCTTTCCGGTGGCACCGAGCAAGTTCGCCTTTAAACAGTACGGCAAATCCGGCATGTGGGTCTCGGAGCTCTTGCCCAACACGGCCAAGATGGTGGACGATATGTGCTTCATCCGCTCGATGCACACCGAGGCTATCAACCACGAACCCGCCATTACCTACATGCAGACGGGCAATCAAGTGACTGGGCGCCCCTGTCTTGGGGCCTGGACCAGCTACGGCCTGGGCTCGATGAACTCCGATCTGCCGACGTTTGTCGTGCTGGTGGCGCAGCCGAGCAACACGGATCAGGTGCAGGCGATCTCCGCGCGCCTCTGGCAGTCGGGCTACTTGCCGGGCGAGCATGCCGCGTGCTCTTTCCGTGCGGCGGGCGATCCGATTCTCTACATCAATAATCCGCCCGGCGTGGATACCGGAGTCCGGCGGCAGACGCTCGATGGCCTGAAGGCGCTGAACCAGCTCAACTTCAAGACCGTCGGCGACGAGGAAACTCACACGCGTATCGCGCAGTACGAGCTGGCGTTTCGCATGCAGGCCAGTGTTCCCGAGCTGACGGATCTTAAAAATGAGCCCGCCAGTACCTACGAGCTCTACGGCGAAGCGGCCAAAAAGCCCGGCAGCTTCGCCCACACCGCGCTCACGGCCCGCCGCATGGTCGAGCGCGGCGTGCGCTTTATCCAGGTCTATCTCAATAACTGGGACACCCACGCCAATGTCGCCGGGCGGCTCCCGAGCCAGTGCAAAGACATTGACCAGGCGTGTGCGGGATTAATCCAGGATCTCAAGAACCGTGGCCTGTTCGAGGAGACGCTAATTATCTGGGGTGGGGAGTTCGGGCGCACTATTTATTCACAGGGCGGGCTCACCAAGGAGAACTACGGGCGCGACCACCACCCGCGCTGCTTCACGATGTGGATGGCAGGCGGCGGCTCCAAGCCCGGCACGATCTACGGCGAGACCGACGACTTCTCCTACAATATCGTCAAAGACCCCTGCGATGTTCACGACTTCCACGCCACTGTGCTTCATCTACTCGGGATAGATCACGAGCGCTTCACCTATAAGTACCAGGGGCTGGATCAGAAGCTCACCGGAGTCGAGCCCGCCAAAGTCATCAAAGAACTCATGGCATGACCGAGGAGTTTACCTGGAAGACTTTTCGCATTGTCTCGGCGCGTGATGCCGACGGCAATGTGCGGTGTGCGCTGGTCTTTAAGGGGGCAGCGCAGCACCACTCCCTGGAGCTTCCCGGCAAATTCTTTCTGGGCCGCGGCTTATCGGCGGCACCCGAGCCCGGCACACTTGCGCTGGCGCTGCTGGGCGTTTCTGTGCTGTTCATGCGTCGCCGTGCCTCTAGTTGCTCGGGGTAAGCCGGACAACCACGGACTTACTGGTGGGAGTCTTGGACTTGTCGGCGTGGCTGCGCAGGGGGATCAGGACATTGGCCTCGGGGAAGTAGGTCGCGCAGCAGCGGCGCGGGAGGGCGTAGGGAACCAGCACGAACTTCTCGGCGCAGCGCTCCTCGCCCTCGAAGACACTGACAATATCCACAAGCTCACCTTTGGTCAGACCCGCTTGCGCGGCATCGTCGGGGTGCACCAGCACGACACGGCGACCGCCGTAGATTCCCCGGTAGCGGTCATCATTGCCGTAGATTGTGGTGTTGAACTGGTCGTGTGTGCGAAGGGTCATCATGAGCCACTCGCCTGGAGGGAGCTGCCACCGAGGGAGCGGGTGAACCGTGAAGTGCGCCTTGCCGCTGACGGTGTGAAACTGGCGCTCACGGGGCGGGTTGGGCAGGACAAAGCCGCCGGGGACGCGCACACGGGTGTTGAAGTCCTCAAAGCCGGGCACCACGGCGGCGATCTTCTCGCGGATGCGGTCGTAGTCGCTCACAAACCCCGACCAGTCGTCGCCCAGAACGGCTTGCGCCAGCCCAGCCACAATGGCGGGTTCGCTCTTGAGTAGAGGCGAGGCGGGCCCCAGCGTCCCTCGCGACGCATGCACATTACTAACCGAGTCCTCGACGGTGACAAACTGCTCGCCGCTGGCCTGTGTGTCTTGTTCGGTGCGCCCCAGACAGGGCAGGATCAGCGCGCTCTCTCCCGTGACTAAGTGGCTCCGGTTGAGCTTAGTGGACACCTGCACCGTGAGGCTACACTGGCGTAGCGCCTCCGCCGTGGCCTCCGTGTCCGGGGTGGCGGAGAGGAAGTTACCGCCCAGTGCAAAGAAGACACTCGCTTTACCGGCGTGTAGAGCCTGGATCGCCTCGACGGTATCCAGACCGTGCTTGCGGGGCGGGTTGAAGGCAAAGACTTGCCCCAGGCGATCGAGCCAGGTGTCGGGCATCTTCTCGTAGATTCCCATGGTTCGGTCGCCCTGCACATTGCTATGGCCACGCACGCACAGCAGCCCGCCACCGTCCTTGCCGAGCATGCCCCGTAGTAACACTAAGTTGACCAGATACTGGACATTGGCGACGCCATTTTTGTGCTGGGTCAGCCCCATCGCCCAGCAGAGCACCAGTCGCTTGGCTTGGCTTGCCAGTACGCCCGCAGCTCGGATCTCCGCCTCGCTCACCCCGCAGCCCTCGGTGATCTCCTGCCAGCTCGTGGCGTCTAAGTCCGTGCAGAAGGCTTCGTAGCCCTGCGTGTGCGCCCCAATAAACGCCTCGTCTTGCGCCCCCGCCTCCTGCACCGCTTTGCAGAGTCCTTTGAGCAGCGCCACATCGCCGTTGATACGCACCGGCAGATGCAGGCAGGCTAGAGGGGTCGGCTGGTCGAGCAGGCCCCGTGGCTCCTGCGGGTGCGCGAAGGCGGTCAGTCCGGCCTCAGGGAGTGGGTTTACGGCGACGAGCTTCGCGCCGCGCCGCACGGCTTTTTGCAGGCTGGTGAGCATTCGCGGATGATTCGTGCCAGGGTTTTGCCCAAAGACAAAGATCGTGTCGGCGTTTTCTAGCTCGGCTAGTGTCACGGTGGACTTTCCCGAGCCGATGCTCTCGCCCAGGCCCACCCCCGACGACTCATGGCACATGTTGGAGCAGTCGGGCAAGTTATTCGTGCCAAAGCGCCGCACGAAAAGCTGGTAGAGAAAGGCCGCCTCGTTGCTGGCGCGCCCCGAGGTGTAAAAAATCGCCTCATCGGGCGAGGCGAGTGCTTTGAGCTTCTCCGCGATGAGTGCGAACGCCTCATCCCAGGGGATAGGTGCGTAGTGGTCGCTGCCAAGACGCAGCACGAGCGGCTCCGTGAGGCGGCCCTGGCGATCCAGCCAGAGATCGGAGTTTTGCGCGAGCTCCTGTACGGAGTGTTGGGCAAAAAACTCCCGCCCGATGCGCTTGCGGGTGGCTTCACTGGCAATGGCTTTTGCCCCGTTCTCACAGAACTCAAAGCGGCTCCGGTGCTCGGTGGGGTCGGGCCAAGCGCACGACGGGCAGTCGAAGCCCGTTTTCTGGTTGACCGCGAGCCAGGTCTTGACTCCGCGTACCCAGCCCTGCTCTCGGGTCATCGCCTCGGTGGACTTAATCACGGCGTTTTTTCCCCCCGCGAAGTGCTTGGGTTCCCCAAGCGTTACCTGAGTTTCAATGGGCGGCTGCGCCGCTGCTTTTTCTCGCTTAGACTGAGACAATGCGCCACTCTCCCGCGTAGATATTGAAGCACTCGCCGCGCAAAAAGCCCACCAGCGTGATATCCGCATCCTGGCACATCGCCACGGCCAGCGACGATGGTGCCCCGACTGCCACTAGCGCGGGAATACCAGCGCGGGCAGCTTTCTGAACCAGCTCGTAGCTCACGCGGCCACTGACAAACAGCAGATGCTCGGTGAGGGGGAGTAAGGCTTGCTGGAGCGCCCACCCGATCACTTTATCCAGCGCGTTGTGCCGCCCGATATCCTCGCGCAAGCAGAGCAGAGCACCATCGGCAGTGAACAGAGCCGCCGCATGGAGTCCGCCTGTGGCCTCGAAGACTTCCTGGGCCGCACGAACTCGCGCACTGAGCTGCGGAAAAAGTGCTTGTGGAAACAGCGGCCCCCCCTTGCGCTGGGGTGGCTCTTCAGCTTGGGGAAGCGTACTACGGCCACAGATTCCGCAGGCCGCATGGGTAGGAAAGCGGCGTAGGGGGGGCGGAAGCGCCACGCCCGGTGCGAGTGTTACCTCGCCGCCCCGAAGCTGGAGAATGTCAGCACGCCGCTGAATCACCCCTTCGCCGTAGAGAAACCCGAGCACAAGCTCCTCATCCTCACCCGGCGTCCGCATTGTCATGGAGAGAGCCTCCCCGCTCACGCGTATGGTTAAAGGCTCCTCGACCGCCAGGCAGTCCGCTCGATAGGTTCGCTTCCCCGCCTCGACGCGGAGAATCTCGACTGCGCTCGTTCGCATGGCCTGATTGTACCCAACAGAAAAAAACTAGCGCCTCCAGTGAATATTAAGGCATACTGATAATAAAGCGGGGGTAGCCTCCCTTGATTGAAGGAAATAATGAGATGCGTTTAATACCCTCCCGATTGTTGGTTGGTCTGGGAGCTCCTGCGGTAGCCCTCCTGAGCCTGGTAAGTACGGCAAAAGCCCAGCTGGTGTTTAACCTCACCCCCGCTCCTGCCGGCATTACGGCACAGGCCACCACCGGGTTTCAGCAGGCAGGGGCGCGCTGGTCGTCTTTTTTCTCCGATAGTGTGACGATCAATCTGGAGATTGGCTTCTCGGCACTAGGGCCGGGTATCTTGGCCTCAGCGAGCAGTGTGAGCGCGGACTACACCTACACGAGTGTTCGTAGTGCGTTGCTGACGGATGCACTCTCTGCGGATGATATCAGCGCCGTCGCGCACCTGCCCGCGGCGCCCGCGGTGAACTTGATGCTCAACTACACCAGCAACAGCCCCAATGGTTCAGGAAGCCCGACGCCGTACGTAGATAACGATGGCGATGCGAATAACACGACGATTAATGTCAATAATGCGAATGCAAAGGCACTGGGGTTGCTTTCCGGGACGAACCTGGCTCTCGATGCCTCGATTACGTTTAGCAATGCCTTCAACTGGGACTTCGATTCCAGCGATGGGATTACATCGGGTTTTTATGATTTTGTGGGGATTGCCGCGCACGAGATCGGGCACTCGCTGGGATTTGTCAGTGGGGTAGATGTTCTGGACACCAATAGTACCAGTAGTTTCTTTCGCGACGATCAGTTTATTTTTGTCTCACCATTGGATCTCTACCGACGTTCGGCGCTGAGTTTGGCAAACGGCGGCGATAGTACTCTGGACTGGACGGCGGGTAACTCGGGGGCATATTTCTCGATTGACGGGGGAGTCACCAACCTGGCACTCTTCGCCACGGGCAGAATTCATGGTGATGGGCGGCAGGCGAGTCACTGGAAAGATAACCTGGGGATTGGAGTGATGGATCCGACGGCGGCGACGGGCGAGCTACTGACAATCACGGCGCGCGATGTCCAGGGATTTGATGTGATCGGCTGGAACTTGAGCGCCTTGTCCGCCCCGGAGCCGGGCACGCTTGCGCTGGCGCTGCTGGGGATTCCGGCTATTGCGGCACGCCGCCGCCGCAGAGCGTAGCCGCGAGCGACGGACAAAAAACAAAAAAAGCCCCGGCCTACTGGCTGGGGCTTTTGTGTTGTATCTCAGACCTTGGCGGTCTTGACAGTCTTGATGATCCGCGAAGCGACCTTGTAGGGATCAGCGGCGGAGTTGGGACGGCGGTCTTCCAGCCAGCCCTTCCAGCCCTTCTGAACAGCACCAATTGGGATGCGGATAGACGCGCCACGGTCGGAGATCCCGTAGGAGAACTTGTTCCATGGGGCAGTTTCGTGCTTGCCGGTCAGACGCAGGTGGTTGTCCGGGCCGTAGACATCAATGTGGGCCATAATGATGTCTTCCGGAGCGAATGCCTGACAGATCTTGTCGTAGACATCCTTGCTACCCGACGTGCGTAGCGCTGTGTTGGAGAAGTTGGCGTGCATTCCCGAGCCGTTCCAGTCGGTGTCGCCCAGCGGCTTGCAGTGCCAGTTCACCCAGATATCGTACTTTTCACCGATGCGCTCCAGTAAGTAGCGTGCGATCCATATCTGATCGCCCGCCTCTTTGGCACCCTTGGCGAAGATCTGGAACTCCCACTGGCCTGTCGCGACTTCCGCGTTGATTCCCTCAACATTCAGCCCCGCTTGGAGGCACTGCTCTAGGTGATCCTCGACAGTCGCGCGGCCAAAGGCATTACGCGCACCGACGGAGCAGTAGTAGGGACCCTGAGGGCCTGGGTAGCCACGGTCGGGGAAGCCTAGCGGCTTATTGTTGCCAGAGTAGAGGAAGTACTCCTGCTCGAAGCCGAACCAGAAGTCGTTGTCGTCGTCCTCGATAGTCGCGCGGCCATTGGAGCGGTGTGGCATCCCGTAGGCATCGAGAACCTCGCACATCACCAGGTAGGCGGGAGTGCCTAGCTTGGAGCGCTCCGGATCGGGGCAGATAAAGACGGGCTTGAGCTGGCAGTCCGACGAACCGCCTGGGGCCTGCTCCGTTGAGGAGCCATCGAAAGACCACATCTCACAGTCCTCTAGCTTGCCGCTGAAGTCTGTTTCAATCTTGGTCTTGCTACGCAGGCTCTGCATCGGCTGATAGCCGTCGAGCCAGATATATTCCAGTTTTGCTTTTGCCATACTGAGAAAGATTCTACCCTTTTTTATGTTTCCGTTAGGTTTCCATAATTAAACGACCGAGGGGACTGTCTGCTTTAGCTGACAGGGGAATCGGCAACCGCACGGCACAGGTGCGCTGCGCACCATGCCGCATAGAA
>NZ_JAYVPL010000134.1:0-3835 GCF_043757465.1 Armatimonas sp. | reverse complement strand
CTGGCACGGACATGATCCTCAAAGACACCAACGGCGACCTCATCTTCCCCGGCCAAATCCACGGCCTGGCGGTGGTGGACGCTCGCCACACACCCGCGATCTATCCCCGGCCTGCCACCGCTGCTTTTGCGGTGGTGGCAGAAGGGCAAACGCTTGATACCCTGGCCGATGGGACAGCCTACATGAGCGAGACGCGCTCTGTGCTGGCGTGGTTTGATCGCGAGTACAGGGCACAGGGGGCGCTGACGAAGCTTATCGCCTCCATGGCGATCTCCAACTACACGCTGTCCGATATTTTCGAGGGGCAGGTGGCACCATGAGCACCTTCCTCTTCCACACAGCCACTCCCACGCGCTGCCTGTCGGTCTCGCTTTCCGAGGATGCCACCGTGGTCGCGGTCGGGATGGTGGGCGACTCCATAGACTTCGCTGAGGGCAAGAGCCTCCCGCCTGGCTACTGGGAATTCGAGGGCGAGCAAGCCGAGCAGATTGTCGAGGCGGTTCGCGGATGGGATGCGCTGGGTGTGTTTACTCTGGTCTGGTACTGGCAGTTCTCGGGGACGCTTCCGGTGGATCTGCCCGACGTGGAGGAGTTCGACACCCAGGATACCCAGAGCGGCCCCGTAGCCGTCCATGCCAGCCCTCAGCAGACGTTGCGTGGTGCCGTATGAAAGCGCTACTGTCCCCGGCGCTGTTCGGCACAGGTGCGGCTAGGTGTGCAGCACACCGTATGCCTGCGCTGCGCACCATGCCGTTTGAGGGGACACCTTCCTTTTCTAACCAACTACCCCGGCGCACTCCGGGGGCTTTTTACGAGGAGCAGGTTAGCAGTAGTAGCGACGTTTCCCTGCCCTAGGACGTTGCCGTGACCTACCGGGAGGTTCGATTCCTCTTCCTCGTTTGACACCCCGGACAGACGGGGCGCGACGCTCACCAGCGAATCGGTGAGCCTCTACAAGATTCGTTCAGGCACAGGTGCGCTGCGCACCATGCCGCATTCAAAAGGCCGGGGGTACTCGGGCACAGGTGCGGCTAGGTGTGCAGCACACCGTATGCCTGCGCTGCGCACCATGCCGTAAACACCCCCGGCCAAACCCTAGAGCGAGAAGACACCTCGCGGAAGGATCGCAAAATGAGTGTACCGACACCAGAAAACATAGTCAAGGCGACTCTCCCACGTACGAACTCGTGGATGGATCGGCTTCGCGTGGCCGATGCCGCCGGGCTGGAAGCGCTTCTGGCCTTTGCCACCGAGCTTAGGGCGCACCAGCTCCAACAAGCCGCCAACGACAAGGGCAACTACATCCTCTGGGTCAAGAATGGCAAAGTGATGGGCCTACGGAAAAACACGGGGGAGTACCGCCCCATTGATCCCTGCTACGGGTGGCCTTGCTGGGCGTGTAGCAGTAGCCCCTTCTGGAGCACGATCAGCGCCACAAACAGTGCGCTCATGCGCTGGGCGCGGCGACTCCCGGGGATGCAGCCCGTTATCGAGAAGGCGCTGGTAAACCCCAAGCAGGCAACTATCTGCGCGTGGCTCACCAAAGAGCACAACGCAGGATCACAGGCGCTACGCCGCGCACTGAGAGGACTTTAACGACCATGAGTGCTTCAACCTCAAAAAACCAAGGAGCGACTAGCGCCGCGCATAGGCTCCAACCACGAACCCAGGGCGGCAAGTTCGCCCCCAAGACGGTTCCCCTGGTCTACAAAACGGACACTATGCAGGCCGCTATCGAGATCTCCCAGAACCCGGAGGCGCTGCGCCTGGCGGGGGAACTGGCGACGAAGTGCGCCGAAGCTACCAAACTTCGCGGTGAGTGCAACGTGCTCCAGAACACCCTGGGCGAGAGCCGCAAGATCAGCCAGGAGCGAGAGAAGCAGCTCAAAGATAGTCTCCAGCGCCTCACCGAGGAGCAGCGCTTGCACGGCCTCTCCCGGATGAGCGACGCAAACGCACGGGGCAGTCTCTCTCAGCTACACGCCGAGCTAGGGGGCGATCCCGACCAGCCCGCCCTAGAGAAGGTGCAGCGCCTGACACGCGATCTAAATGCCATTCAGGAGGCACTCACGGAATCCGAGCGGGAGTGCCGGGAGCTTGCAAAGTCCTTTGGCACGATGGAGCGCAACAACGGGGAGTTGGCGGAGAAATGCGACGAAACCATTGTCGCCCTGACACTAGCAAACGGCGCTGTGGGATTGCTTGAGGCACAGCTCCGCGACCTCACGCCCCGGCTCCCGCTCTGGGTTCGCGCCATCGCCATTACTGTCGGTCTCCTCTGCGTGGCGTTTGTGGCCCACAGAGCAGGATTCAGCGCGGCCATTGCCCTGCAAGGAGGTGCACGGTGAGACTGATCTACTCCACTTGCGACTACTGCGGAGGCGGCACGCACGCTATTCACTTCGACGGCGGTGGCTACTGCTGCCTGGAGTGCGCTCGCAAAGCCGAGCTGGCTAGGCGCAGTGCTGGCAAAGCCGAGCGAGTACGCCACGATGCGGCACGGGCGCGACAGGCAGACCAGCAGATGCACCTGCGCGTGGGGCTGGCACTGCTGGGCCTATGTGTCGCGGTTATCTGTTCGGGGTGTGAGACTCCGGGTGATCACTACGGCCCGGATGAGAGGGCACACGTAGCGGCGGGGCATTCTGTAGCGGGAGGTGGACTGTGAGCAATGTGGGCATAGTCCAGGGTGTCTCTCGCGGGGCTATCCACGGGAGCATTGTCGGATGAGCCGCGCTATGCTCCCTGCCTCCCAGCGTTGCCCGGCGCACCAGGCCTTTGCCCAGGCGCTCTGTCCGGGGGGCGGGTCGGCCAAAGACGCCGCCACGGAGCTCTACCAGCTCCTCCAAGCGGCAGAGAGTCTCTACCACAGCACCACGCAAGACTCTGAGCAGCACCATGCCGCCGCCACGCTCATCGGCCACGGGCACATTATCGCCTACAACCTGGAAGCCCTCCGGGAGCTGGGCAAAGGACTCAAGTAAAACTATGCCACTCACTAAAATCGCATCACTTTGGAAGCCCATCGAGAAAAGCAAGAGTCTTGCCAGTGGGCAGACCCTCGGCGTGGAGATTGTACTCCCTGCGGGGAGTCGCCTGATACTGCTACGCAATGAAGGCAGGGAAGGGCGGCAGCCCGACTTTGAGCTGATGCTCTCTACACCCGATACACGCGGCAACTCGCCCGAACCCGATCCCTACGACCCGACACGTACTGATGAGGAGGCACCGTTTTAGCCATGAGCGCACCTACCGCCTTATTTGATGGGCTTGGCCCCAACACTAGCACGATTGAGCGCTGGGAAACCTGGACTATTCGCCTCTCTCAGATCAAAGAGCGTGAAGGCCATAATCCTCGCGCGGATTATGGCGAGCACGACGGAACCTTCGCTTCTTTGATGGAGAGCATCCGGGAGCGTGGCGTCTTAGAGCCGCCCCGCCTCATGCCGATCTATGACAGCCGTGGTGAGTGGGACTATAAAGATACCGACTTCTACGTGGTGCATGGGCATCGCCGCGTCGCTGCTGCCCGCGCTCTGGGGCTGGAGTGCATTACCTGCATTGTCCCAGATGCAGAAGGCGTCGAGCTTACCTACTACACAGAGGGTCAGCAGCTCGTGGACGCGCTGGTAGAGAACCTCCAACGCAAGGAGCTTAACTGTGTCGAGGTAGCGGAGGGAATCGCCCGGCTGGAGAAGCTAGGCAAGACCCAGGCAGAAATAGCGCGCTGGATCGGGCGCGACCAGGGCCGTGTGAGCAAGACGGTTCGCCTCCTGGAGCTTCCTGTGGGCGTGCGTGCCCTTCTGCGCGAGCGTACGCTCAGTGCTAGCCACGG
>NZ_JAYVPL010000133.1:0-46277 GCF_043757465.1 Armatimonas sp. | reverse complement strand
GGGCATCTCTCAGGATGCCCACTTCTTCTAGGGTTTCGGCTCTCAGGCCGAAGTCTTCCGAGACATACCCCGGAGCTTGCTCCGGTCGGATTGTGATTACGCTTGCGGCCTTCCCAGCCTTCCTCCAGCAAGAGATAGCAGCCTTTCTGGCGGTCTGAGACCGGGACGATTGTAAAATCGGCCTCGGGGCCGGGCAAGTTCTGCCAGGTTGAAAGAACGTTTTCGACTGCTTGACGTGGCTCTTCTAAGGTAGCCATTCGACAATTCCCTCCCGTTTGGCATCAAAACTGAAGAGCCTCAGCACGCTGTCTTCCAGCAGAATCTCGCCGAGTGCATCTTCAAAGACGCTTTCCAACGCTTCTTGCGGGATCGCCAGAACCCGTGTCCGCTCCGGGTCACTGCGACGGAGCAGCGAGCGGTAGACCATGTACTGCCCTGTTGCTTGCTCCAGATCAGCGACATCCGAGGCACCGCTAAAGGTCTTGATCTCGACCGCGATCTTCTCCGTGCCACGCTCGGCGGCAAGCAGGCGCTCCGCTCCCAGATCAACATAGAGACGCTTCTTTTTGTAGTTCAGTCGCAGCGGGTCATGCGTGATCGTCCAGCTCGGTCTCACTCGCAGTTGGGCCGGACAATCGCGCGGACATCAACCCGAAAGCTGGGGTCGGGTACGGTGAAGCGGAGGCTGGGTGGGGTGCCTTCTAGGCCCTTGGGGTCGAAGCGCAGGATCAGGCGCACTGGCTTGCTTTTGGACTCCGTCTCAAAGAAAACGGTCTGGGAATTGCTTGCGCCTTGGGCGAGCCCCCCATCACGCAGTTCGGGAGCATCGGAGCGTGCGGGGATTGAGTTGCCGTCTTCGAGCACGAGCGTCAGTCCGCTCCAGCCCGTGCCACCTGGCGCATAGCCGCCGAGCTTGGTGCCGTTGCGAATCTCCACTTTCGCCTTCCAGCCTGCACCGTCCGTGGCGGGATCGGCCTTCTCGATGCTTATGACTTGGAAACGCCAGATACCATTGAAGAGCCACTCCCCCCCTTTTCCCTCCACTCCATTCTGCTGACTCGCACCCCCTGCACCTGTACTCGTACTTGTCGTGGCAGCGGTGGGAAGCGTCAGCTCGACACCTCCTGTGGTGCTCTTTACTCCCACGCCCGCCGCTTTAAGAGCATCAATGGAAACATAGGTCTTGCCTCTGTAGACCAGTGCTCCCCCCGCCACCGCCTTGCCATTTATCCTCAGGCCCAGCACTTGCTGCGCCAGCGCGACCGAGGTTGTGGCAAGTGCCAGCCCTCCGATAATATAGTGTTTTTTCATGATTTTTTCCCAAAGATGCGAATCTGAGTCGAGAGCGTGAACGGCTGGCCGTCGAGGTCAAATGTGGCTTCCCCGTAGGCCGCACCGAAGCCGCGACGGGGTGTGGGTTGCCAGGCCTCGAAGCCTTGCGCGGCGATGGGAAGCTCAGTGAAGGACCACTTCTGATCGCGGAAGTCCGTGGTCGGGCCAAGGCACCGGAAGAGGCGAGCGGCGCGGAGGGGGGACGTGCTGGAGAAGCTCAGTCGTGCGCCGTTGTCCTCGGGCGTCCACTGCCATCTTAATGTGGGCCAGGGGCGACGGGATGCGAGTGAGCGGGTGAAGGCGGCCAGCGTGGACATCACCCGGACACGATCTTCCAGGCCATGGCCGGAGTTGGGGGCGTAGAGCACCCACTTGGGGCCTTTGAGACCGTCCCAGTAAAGATTCAGCGCATCCTGGGCCCAGTAGCGGTCGTTGGTGCCGAGCTGCAGCAGCTTGGGCAGGGTCAGGCGATCCCGGTAGGAGAACGGATCCTCTAAATCCATCAGGCGCTTGCCGGGTGGGGTGAGAAGAAGCTTATCGAAGCCCGTGCGGACGTAGTCCTCGATCTCCTCGCTGGGCTTGCCGCCGAGCATGTCGAGTTGATGCGGAATCTGCTCGGCCACTTTCAGCACATCAATCACCTGCGGCGCGATCCCGACCACGCGCTTGTCCTGGCTCGCGCCCACCAGCCACGTCGTCCAGCCGCGCTTGCTCGCCCCAAAGACCATAAAGCGCTGGAGTTTATTTTTTGTGTGCTGCTGAAGTGCATCGAGAGTCTTGAGCACGGCCTTTGCCATCGGGAAGTGCAGCGGCCAGCTCTCGTCGTTGGTTTCGAGATATTTTTGCCAGGTGTAGGCGATCAGCGCGTCTTCCGTAAGGCCGCCGTAGAGTGGCTGCATCGGGTTGTTGAACATGGTCGCCACCGTGCACCCGGAGTCGCGGGCGAGCTGAATGTTCATGGCTTCGTCACGGTCGCCGCCATTGCCACCCGTGTTGCGCACGGCGCAAAAATCCGGGTAGCGCAGCTTATCAGGGCGACAGACCTGCACGCGATGCTCCCAAACATTGCCTTGCCAGGTCTGTGAGACAAGCTTAAGTTCCTCGATAAGCACATCGCCCACGCGCTTCTCGCTCTTTTTCTCCCAACGAAACGCGGGTTCGGGGCGAGCTAGATAAGCATCAAAGCCATTGAAGACGGACAACAAAGTTCGGTTCATGCAGAGATTATAGCGTATCGGCCCCGGTGATGTGGGTGGAGCAAACCAGAACGAGCCAGCCCTCTCCGGGCTGGCTCGTTCTGGTTTGTTTAGCGCAGCTCGGGGCTGGGCGGGAGGACATTGTCGAAGCTCGGGGTGGTGTGGATCGCTGGGTTGTAGTTGCTGAAGGAGCGAACCAGGCGCTGGTTGGTGCCACCGGGCATTCCCACAAACGGGGAGCTGTACGAGGGACGACCATTCTTGTCGAAGGAGACAATGCGGCCCTTGTCGTTGGCGACCAGCATTCCTGCCTCGTCAATATCAATACCGACAGGAAAACTTGCTCCTTGAAGGGTGGTCTTGCGGGTGGTGACACCGCGCTCACCCCAGCTGAAGCTATAGATGTCCACGGAGCCATCGCAGAGTAGCGAGACTTCATCGGTCACGGGGTTGCTGACCAGCTCCAGCTTGTAGGGGGTTGCCAGCGTAATGTCCAGACGGTCGGTGCGTAGCGGCTTGAGGTCGGCATCGAACTGGATCATCACCTTGCTGGCACGATCAAATGCGTAGAGAATTCCTCGTTTCTCCGAGAAAGTGATTGCCGCGATCGAGAGCCCCATGGGCAGTGTGAAGACCTTCGCGGCGGAACCATCGCGGCTAAAGCAGGTGATCTGCCCGGCTTGGAGAACATAGAGCTTTCGCTCCGGTCCCCCGATCACCAGGCGCTGCGGCTTGCTCAGGGTCGGCAGCCCGGTCTCCGTGCGCTGAACTGCCGGTAGCACACGGGACTCGCCGGTGTGGAGATCGAGCTCGTAGAGGCTCTCGCTTCCCTCAATCAGATAGGGGGTCTTCACATCAATCGGATCATAGGCGATATCCAGGATGCTGCCGCCGGTCAGTGAGCGGTAGGTACGCACGGCCTGCTTGGCCTCGACATTGAAGACAGAGACTGGCGTCAGTATCTGGATCACCGGCCCTTGCGAGACAAGACCTTGTTTGGGCTTGATCACCATTGCGCCATCAATATAGCCACTCCCGTAGTTCTTAATGCGGCTCTGGGTGCGCTGAAAGACATGATCCACTAAGTTAGCGTCCGTGTAGCCGTACTTGCCTGGGACATCCTCCACATCGTAGGAATCAAACGCAAAGGCGGACTGCGCAAAGAGATTCGCGGAGTCGTTGGCGGGATCGAGGATACCGATACTCGCCGGGCTAAATAGCCCGACACTCGATGCCTGTCCCAGGGTCACAAAGTGCCCACCTGCTCGGACATGGGGGAGGTTCATGTCTTTGTTGGTGTACCAGCCTACTCCAAGAGTCACTAGCCGCCCTTGTACCGCCATGATCGCCAGATCGCTAAAGAGTGGGGAGTAGTTTTTGTCGGCATAGAGCAGATCCACTCCAAACTTGGCGGGGTCAAGGTAGAGCTTAGTGGCAGCAAGCGCTGCATTGCCTCCTGTCCCTTTAATCGGGTCGGTGCTCATCTGGTTGCCAAAAATCTGGAGACTACTGGTCATCTGGTTGTAGATGCCTTGGTTATTCGACTGCCAGTTCGCCACTCCTGGGAAGACATTGGAGTAGCCATGCCCCGCAATATAGCCCAGCATGTTCATACAGGCGGTGGGAACACAGTACATCGCACCTTTATTAGGCAAACCAAAAATACTGCCGATTGCGTTTCGTCGTTGATCCAGATCCAGCATATTCGCTGCTTTGTAGCCAAAATCCCCGTATTGATAGTAGCCATAGTCGCCGACATCGGCTCGTGTGCTTTTGGCTAGGAGTAAACTCGCTCCTGCTAGTGCAGAAATACCCAGTAGTGTTATCCATCGTTGTCGCATCGTGTTTTTCCTATTCTTTTGGTCTTCGTTTTGAAGAACTGAGCCTAGAATAACGTCTCGATGTGGACGAAAAAGTGGACGGGAGCTGAGTCGTTGCGTGGTCGGAGTTTTTTTTATCGTGGACGGCGTGAATCTCTACGCCATGCCGAGCTGAACCGCTGCTTCGTCGGTGAGGGCGTGGCCGAGTGCGTACTCTCGATCAAAGCTGGCAGAACCAAGGCGCTCCGCCAGAAGCTCCAGGTCATCGTCGTGGAACCGGCGCTCTAAAAAAGCGAGTGCTCCGTTCATACCCGCCCGGAGCCGATCCGCCACGCCGTAGAGCCGTGCGGAGCGCACGAGATTTTCTTCCCGAAGCGCTAGGTGAGCCAGCCCGACAAAGCTATCCACAATGAAGCGGCCATGGCGCAGTGCCAGGCTCTGGGTCAGGTGCTTGCGTGCCTCGTCGTAGTTGCCCCAGGCAAGTGCCACTAGCCCCAGGTTATTTAAAGACATCACGATCCCACGCTGGTCTCCCAGCCCCTGATTGAGCTCCAGGCTCTCGTCCACCAGCGCCTGCGCCGCCGCGTAGCTGCCCAGCGCCAGCTCGATCCGCCCTAGATCATTGAGTGAGGACGCGATTCCTGCCGTCATTCCTAGCTCCCGGTCAATCACCAGTGCCTGCTCGATCAAAAGCCGTGCTTGCTTATAGTCTCCTTGCTCCGTGAAGACATTACCTAAATTATTGAGATCGTTGGCCTCCAGATAGCGGTCCCCGAGCTCCCGGCAGAGGGAGAGTGACTCGCTGTAGAGCGCCAGAGCCCGCTCGTTGTCGCCTTGTTCGTTGGCGATCATTCCCAGGTTGTGCAGTGCCCGCGAGATCCCTCTTGTCTCCCCGAGCTCTCGGCAGAGCACCAGGCTTTCCTCGTAAAGTGTCCGGGCACGCTCGTAGTCGCCCTGGTCGAGAAGAACCGTCGCCAGGTTGTTGAGAATACTAGCGCTCCCTCGCTGGTCTCCCAGCGTACGACGAAGCACAAGGCACTCCTCAAAGTGGGCAACGGCGACGGCATAATCTCCCTGACTCCGGGCTAGGTTCCCGGCTCCCATCAGTGCCCGTGCACGGGTTGCAGTTCCCTGGGGAGTGTCTGCACGGGTGAGTGCCTCGCTGAGATGCTCGCGTCCCTCACTCCAGTGCCCCCGCAAGTACCAGTAGCGAAAGAGCGCGGCGCAGAGCTCCAGATGCCGCTCCCCCACGCTCCAGTCAATGGCCTGCCGCAGGTTGTTGTGCTCCGCATCGAGCGCCACTAGCCAGTGTGTCTGCTCGGACCCTACCAGGTTCGCTTCCGCCTCGCTCGCAAGCTGTGTGTACCAGCTCTGGTAGCGCTCCAGCAGCTCTGGTAGCTCCTCGGTCGCTTGTTTTAAGCGGCTGTACTCACGGATTGTCTCCAACATTCGGTAGCGTGTCTGTCCTTCAGCGCTCTCTTCCGTGAGAATCAGCGACTTATCCACAAGCTGCTCCAGCAGGTCCAGAATCGCATCGGCGATCAGTGCCGTACGGTCCCCACAGATCACCTCGGCAGCCTCCAGCGAGAAACTATCTCGAAAGACAGCCAGACGTGTGAGCAAGAGCTGCTCTGGTGCGGGCAGGATATCGTAGCTCCAGTCAATCAGGGCGCGTAGGGTCTGCTGGCGTGGCAGAGCGTTACGGCTCCCTCCCGTTAACAGCCGGAAACGATCCTCCAGACGCAGTGCGATCTGCTCGACACTCAGAGACTTAACCCGTGCCGCCGCAAGCTCAATGGCCAGCGCGATTCCGTCGAGGTGCCGACAGATCTCAATGGCCGCCTGTACCACCGGCTCCGTGATCACGAGGGCAGGCTGAACCGCTCGCGCCCGCTCAAAAAAGAGACGCAGGGCCGCATAGCGCTCGATCAGCACCTCAGGTAGGCCTTGCTGCGTCGGTACCTCCAAAACGGGGACGCGCCAGACGACTTCTCCGGTGATGCCCAGCGGTTGGCGGCTGGTGGTGAGGATCTGGAGGCTAGGGCAGTCTCGTAAAAGGCGACCCACAAACTCAGCACTTGCATCTACTAAGTGCTCACAGTTATCAAGAACAAGCAAGAGCGAACGAGGGCGTAGAAACTCAACCAGCGACTCCAGCAGGGGTTGCTCCCCAGTCTCCTGGAGTCCGAGTGCGGCGGCCGTCGCTTGGGGCAGGTGGGTGGGATCGCGCACGGGAGCTAGGTCTACAAAGCAGGCGCCGTCCTGCATCGCCCGAGCTTTCTGCTGCCCCCAGGCCGTCTCCAGCGCCAGCCGCGTCTTGCCGATTCCCCCTGCTCCCGTCAGAGTTACCAGGCAGGCATTGTGCAGGCACTCCGTGATCGCCTCCAGCTCCCGCTCCCGCCCGATGAGCGCTGTCAGGGGGCGAGGAAGTGTGTAGAGTGCAGGGGCTTTCCGTGACACCGGAGCGAGCGCCGGTGCTGCCACGGGCACCGCTGTTGCCGCTGCACGAATGCGGTTGTAGAGCGCCGTCAGCTCTGCCGACGGGTGGGCATTGCTCTCACGGAGCAGACTACTGCGGAGCGCACGGTAGACCTCTGCCGCCTCGGCAGGGCTCCCCGTCTCGGCAAGTGCCTCCATGAGAAGACGGCAGAGTCCCTCCCGCAGGGGCTCTCGCACCACTGCCTCGCGAAGTGTCGGAATCACCTGGGACAGCTCCCCGGTGACTTGCTTCCGTGCCGCCAGACGCTCGACCGTGGCAAGATAAGTCTCCCGGCGCGCTGCCTGCTCAGGATGTACCCAGTCCTCGTAGCAGTCCTCCAGCAGCGGTGCCCGGTACAGTGCCAGAGCCTTCTCCAGTGCTTCCGTGGTGTCCTGCTGAATCGCCTCGTCAAACGCGAGAACATCGGCCTGCTCGGGGGTGAGCCGCAGAACCAGCGTGTGCTTCGTGGTGGACTGGAGCAAGTGCTTGGCCGTGGGACCCAGGGCATCGCGCAGGTTTGTGAGAGAGCGCTTGAGGTTCTCTAGCCCTCGGGCCTCGTCGCTCTCCGGCCAGAGTGTTCCTGCCAGCCAGACCCGCGAGACATCTCGGTTGGCACGTAGAGTCAGCAAGGCGAGGATATACAGCCCGCGGCGTGACCGAAGTGCCGATAGTGGCTCCCCATTCACCTCAACGGTTATTGATCCAAAGAGCCGAATCGTCAGCATCTTCGTCCCTCTTTCTCTATTCGACCACGCAAATCCTTTGTTTCCGTCCACGTTTCCGTCCACTTTAGTCCGATAAACTGGAAGGCAGAAGTGGGGAACTGTGCCCCACTCGCCTCCGTCTAAGGAACCAAGCTAAAATGAAACTTCAAAAAACGACCACGCGACGCGCGCTCCTCAAATCCGCGCTGGGACTGGGCCTTGCCCTGGGCATCGGTGCCCGCGTCCAAGCTTTCGATAGCCCCTTTCTGCCCAACGTGCCCTGGTCTGGTAAAGTCACCTCGGGAGCCCTCACGGGTAGTGTGGTGACGCTCACAGTTGACGCTAGCGGCACTACTGGCACTCTGACGATCGGCAACCAGTTCAATCAGCCCATCACTTTGACCTCTGACTTGGGTATGGTGACGATTAGCAATGCAACCGTCTCGATCACCGGATTCCCAGAGATGCTTTTCACCTCGGTAGCGATCACTCAAGCGACACTCAATATGGGTGGCAACAGCGGAACGCTTTATCTATTACGAGAGAACTCTCAGGGACTCGTGGTTCCCGATCTGGCCGATGCTAACCGGGCATCCCTTGAGATTCTTCCTCCGGACTTCCTCGGGGAGTTCGTCAACGTGAGCGGAGGTGGTGGACGGCTACGTTTCCAGCATGAGATTCCTGCCCCCAGCCGGGAGCTTCCTCGCTTCAACCTGATCACCGGTCAGCTTGCCTTCAATGACATGGTTGTCTCCACTATCATGACCTTTGCTCCGGCCGCTGACAGAGACGGCAGCTTCCGCTTCGATCTGATCGGCGACACGGGCCGTTCCGGCGGCTTGCTCCTGGTGATGAGCGGGAGTTTTCTGCCCGGTGTGGAGCGTGTGAGCCTGGGCACGATGCGGGGGACGTACAAGCTCCTCGCGTCGCGAAATGTCCTCGTCTATTCTGGACGTTTCGCAATGACCCAGGTTTCCTAAGCGCCAAAACTGCTCCCGGTTCCTTGAGATGGAGCAAGTGAGATCACACTTTTTTTAAGGAACACGCACAAGAGGGGTGTGATAAAATACCCCTCCTCATGCCACAGATCATTGTTGAGAACCTTGTCAAGCATTTTATAGTAGCCGAGGGCGGCTTTTTGCGACGCCAGAGTCGCACCGTAAAAGCGCTTGATGGCATCTCGCTGAGTGTAGAGCCGGGCGAGGTCGTCGGTTATATCGGCCCCAATGGCGCGGGCAAGTCCACTACGGTTAAAATCCTCTCCGGTATTCTCGTCCCCGACAGTGGCACCGTCACCGTGAGCGGACGTGTCCCGTGGCGCGCGCGGCAGGCCCATGTGGCAAAAATAGGCGTGGTCTTTGGGCAGCGCAGCCAGCTCTGGTGGGATCTGCCGGTGTCGGAGTCGTTTACGCTGCTTCGGGAGATCTACGCTGTCCCCGAGAAGCAACACGCCAAAACGCAAGCTGAGCTGGTCGAAAAACTCGATATTGGCAGCTTTCTCACCACGCCTGTGCGCCAGCTTAGCCTCGGCCAGCGCATGCGCTGCGAGCTGGCCGCAAGCCTGCTTCACCGCCCCGATATTCTTTTTTTAGACGAACCCACGATTGGCCTGGATGCCATTAGCAAGCTCGCCGTCCGTGAGTTTATCGGGCGGCTGGCCCGCGAGCACGGCGTCACGGTCTTGCTGACGACGCACGACATGGACGATATCGAGGCGCTCTGCTCACGGGTGTTAGTGATTGGAAATGGCAAGATTCTTTTGGACGGCCCCCTCGAAGCCCTGCGCCAGCAAGTCACCAAGGAGCGCTGGCTGGTCATCGAGACACATGGCCCACCCCCCCAGCCCCCGCCGGGTACCCTCTGGGTGGGGGGAGTGGAGATCCTAAAGGTAGAAGGAGAGCGCATCACCCTGCGCTTCGACCCGGAGAAGATCGCCGTTGCTGAGCTGATCGCCCAGCTCAGTGCCACTGTTCCGATCCGTGATCTCTTTGTCCAGAACCCACCGATTGAGGAGATCATCGCCCGGTTCTACGGAACTCGGTCATGAGAGCCTACACCGCAATTTTCATCGCCCGGCTCAAGATGCTCTTGCAGTACCGTGCGGCGGCGTGGGCGGGCGCGGGGACACAGCTCTTCTTCGGGGCGGCGCTCATTGCGATGCGGCAGGCGTTCTATCACAGCAGCCACGCCATCCCACCGCTCCCCGAAGCACAGATGATCACTTACTCCTGGCTAGGGCAGGCATTCTTCGCCCTCTCGCCCTTCACCGCCAACCCGGACCCAGAAGTGCGCGCCATGATGCGCGATGGCACGGTCGCCTACGAGCTGGCGCGTCCACTGGATCTCTACACCCTCTGGTTTACCCGCAACGCTGCAAATAGAGTGGCCCCTACAGTGCTTCGCTGCCTGCCGATCTTGGTGCTAGGCATGGCGTTTCTGGGAATGCAGCCACCGCCCTCGCTCGCGGCTTTTATTGGGTTCCTACTCGCGCTACTCGGAGCCGTGGCGCTCATCGCTTCCTGGTGCACGCTCATCACCATCTCGCTCCTCTGGACCCTCTCGGGCGACGGCATCGCCCGCATCGCGCCGGGGCTGGTTGCGGTTCTCTCCGGTCAGATCCTGCCGCTTGCCCTCCTGCCGGATGCGCTCCAGCCGACGCTGCGCTTTCTGCCCTTTATCGGTATGGTAGACGCTCCGTTCACGCTCTGGATCGGCCAGCGCCCTGTCAGCGAGCTTGGCTCCATTCTCTTGCACCAGCTCGCTTGGACGACGGTGTTTGTGCTCGCGGGGAGATTCTTACTCGCCCGTGGCCTCAAGCGGCTTGTGGTGCAGGGGGGATGAGGATGCGCCTGAGAGTTCTTCTCTCCCTGATGCGGGCTTCGATCCACTCGCAGATGCAGTACCGGGCGAGCTTTGTGCTCTACTCGCTGGGCAACTTCTCAGCGGTTGCTGTAGAAGTGCTGGGGCTCTGGGGACTTTTTGCGCGCTTTGGAAATCTGCCCGGCTGGAGCCTCGCGCAAGTGGCAGTGCTCTACGGCATGGTGCACATGGCTTTCGCTCTCGCGGAAGCTGCGGGACGCGGCTTCGATCAGTTCGCCAGCGTGGTTCGCGCAGGGGACTTCGATAGGTTTCTGTTGCGCCCTCACCCCACGGCTTTGCTTCTTGCAGGCCAGACCTTCGAGCTCTCGCGCATCGGGCGGCTGGTCGCGGGGTTGATTGGTCTGCTCTGGGGGGCGAGCCACGCGGGCGTGCACTGGGATGCGCTCAAAGTGACGACACTGATTGGGGCGATTCTCGGAGGCGCACTGATCTTCTACGGCGTCTTGGTGATGCAGGCCACGCTTTGCTTCTTCACCGTGGAGTCGCTAGAGATTGTCAATGCGCTTACCTACGGCGGGATCATGGCGGCGGAGCTGCCGCTCACGATCTACCCCAAGTGGATTCGCCTGCTCTTCACGTTCGTGGTGCCGATTGCCTGCATGAACTATCTGCCCGCCTCGGTGATCTTCGGCCACCCTAGCGCGTCCCCGTGGCTCGCCCTACTCGGCCCCGTAGTCGGTGTGGGCTTCCTCACCGTCGCCCTCCAGCTCTGGAAGCGCGGCGAGCGCCAGTACCGCTCCACCGGAAGCTAGCGGTATAATCGGTTATGTCCGCACCAACGCTCACTGGCTTTGATCTCGCCAACCGGGAGAACTTTTTTGAGTTTTGCCAGGCCAATGCTACCTGGCAGATTGAGCGCAATTCCCGAGGAGAGATAGTTGTCAAAATGCCCACAGGGGGAGAATCAGGTTTTCGTAATGCGGAGCTGACCGCGCAGCTTGTTGTCTGGTCACGGCTTAATGGGGCTGGTCGTGCCTTCGACTCTAATACGGGCTTTGATCTTCCCAATGGCGCGATGCACTCGCCCGATGCCTCGTGGGTAAGCAAGGCCCGCCTTGCCACACTGACGGCGGAGCAGAAGAAGAAGTTTTTGCCTCTTGCTCCCGATTTTGTAGTAGAACTACGCTCCGAAACTGATGGTCTGGCGCTGCTTCAGGAAAAGATGACGGAGTACATCGCCTGTGGGGTTCGTCTCGCACTTCTGCTTGACCCAGCACAACGCAACGTCCATGTTTACCGCCCAAACGCCGAGCCGCGAGTCCTCGAAAACCCACAAACCCTCGACTGCTCCCCCGAGCTTCCCGGCCTCACTCTTGATATTGCCGCTATCTTCGACACCGAGCTGTAGCCGCCCTGATGAACGCACCAAAAGCTGCGTTCATCAGGGCGGTTCGCTACGCCGGACTATCCGCCTTGAGATCCAGATACAGTAGCTCTTGCTCCGTGAGCTCGGTGTTGAGCGCGGCGACATTGGTATCCACTTCGCTCTGGTTCTGGGCTCCGACCAGTGCGAAGACATTCATCGGGTAGTTGAAGATGTAGGCCAGCGCGATCTGGGGAACCGAGAGGCCCTTGGCATCGGCGAGCTCTTGGACGCGATCCAGGCGCGTGAAGTTGGCGTCGGAGCAGTAGCATTCACGCACAAGCTTGGCCTGGCCCTCGGTGTAAGTTTCGATGTCCGCACGATTGAAGCGCCCGGACCAGAAGCCTCCCGCCATGCTCGACCAGGAGAAAAGCGGCATCTGATTGGCCTTGTACCACGCACGGTCCTCTTCGTACTGATCACCCGAGATACTCACACAGCCGCCCCACGGTACCCGGATCGGATCGGCGAGCGAGAAGTTAGGCGACGACGATGTAAACGGAATCTGGCCGGTCTGTGCCGCGTAGTCGTTGGCGGCTTGAAGGCGCGCCGTGCTCCAGTTGCTTCCGCCAAACGCGCCGATCTTGCCCTGCTTGACCAGCAAGTTCAGTACATCCACAATGGGGCCCACTTCGACATTTTCATCATCGCGGTGCAGCACATAGAGATCCACATAGTCTAGCTGCATGCGCGCCAGGGTCTCGTGGAGGTCATGCTGAATGTCAAACGGGGTCACTTTCTTGCGGATGCCATCGTGGGCACCCTTGGCAAGAATCACCACGTCGTCGCGAATCCCACGCTCCCGCACCCACTTGCCTAAAAACGCATCGGTGCCGTAGATATAGGCCGTGTCCACACACGTGATGCCCGCCGCAAACGCGGAGTCGAGCTGTGCGAAGCCAATCGCTTCGTCGTTGCGGTTGACCTGAATGATGCCCTGCACCAGGCGCGAGACGGGTTTTTCGATGCCCGCAATCGTGCCGTATTTCATCTGGTTACTCATAGCCTCTCAGAGTTCCCCGGTTGAGGAGGAAAATCCTTCGAAAAAAGGCAAATAGAGTGCAAAGGAAAAATGTGATGCAAGACTGGATGAACTGGCGCGGACCGAGCTACAACGGCTCCACGGAAGCGAAGGGCCTCCCGGTAAAATTCTCCCCCACGGAGGGCATAAAGTGGGCTGCCACACTACCAGGCCCCACGGCAGCGACCCCGATTGTCCACGGAAGCAATGTCTATATCACGGCGGCAGATATTGATAAACAGCAGCTTGTCGCCTACTGTCTGAACCGTAGTACCGGAAAGATCAAGTGGCAGGATGCCATGGGAAGTGGCTACCAGCCCGGCGGTCAGGGCAATAAAGTGCGCCTGGACGAGCGGAGCCACTACGCCGCCCCCTCGCCCGTGACCGATGGGAAGCGCGTGGTCTTTTTCTTTGGCAACGGCGATCTGGCGGCCTTCACCCCCGCGGGTAAGAAGCTCTGGCAGCGCAACCTACAACGCGACTACGGTGATTTTGCGTTCCAGTGGACCTTCTCTAGCAGCCCGCTGCTCTGGCGCGAGAAGCTCTACGTCCAGATTCTTCAGCGCAACCAGCCCGTCGGGCCGCGTGGCAAGGGTAAGCCCGAGTCGTTTTTGCTCGCGCTGAACCCGAGCACGGGCGTGGAGCTCTGGCGCAGTGTGCGGCCCAGCGATGCCATTATGGAGTCTCGCGAGTCCTACGGCACGCCGATTCCGCAGCTGGTCAACGGCAAACCACAACTGATTATCTCCGGCGGTGATGTGGTCAGCGGCCACGATCCCGAGACGGGAAAAGAACTCTGGCGCTGGGGCACCTGGAACGAGGCACATCGGGAAGCCTACTGGCGACAAGTCCCGTCCGCGGTGGCGGGCGACGGCGTCGTGATGGTCTGTGCTCCCAAGCGCGCGCCGGTCTACGCCGCCAAGCTCGATGGCAGCGGCCTGGCCTGGAAGAGCGAGGAGCGCGGTAATGTCACTAGCGATGTTCCGACTCCCTGTTTTGCGCAGGGCAAGTTCTATGTACTCAGCGATGTTAAGAAGTCTCTGTCTTGTGTTGAGTCCAAAGCGGGCACCGTCGTCTGGAGTGTTCCCACCCCCAGCCGCCAGATGTGCTGGGGCTCTCCCACCATCGCCGACGGTAAGCTCTACGTGATTGATCTGAATGGTGTCGTGTTCGTCTTTGAGGCCGCAACAGGAAAACTCTTAGCCGAGAACCCAATGGACACCGAGGGCTCTGACATTCGCTCCAGTATCGCGGTGGCCTACAACAATCTGTTTATCCGAACCAAAGATAAACTGTACTGTGTGGGGAAATGACCGAATACATCGCCCCCATGAACGGGGGCGTGTTATTATCCTCGTTCCTCGGACACAAAGGCCGTTCCGGCCATAACCGAGTTTACTCGGGATGGGCGCTTGCGCCCTTCGTGTCGCGAAGCGACAAAAAGACGCTCCCGTTTATGGGGGCGATACAAAAACATCATGCAACAATTCCGTATCGCGCCAGGAAAGCTGGCAAATAAGCTCAAGCAGGCATGGCGCTTCAAGACTGGCAAGCCGATTCTCTCGTCACCCGTGGTAGACGGTGCAGGGCGGGTGTTTTTTGGCTCCGAGGATAAGCGCGTCTACGCCGTGCGCCTTGCCGATGGTAAGAAGCTCTGGAGCACCCTGACCAATGGCGAGATTGAGGCATCGGCGCGGCTGGTGGGCAAGCTGGTCGTGATTGGCTCGTCGGACGCGCGCCTCTACGCCTTCGATGCCGCCACGGGAAAGCTCGCCTGGAAGTACAAGACCGACGATAAAATTCTCGGTGCGGCCAATCTCACGACTGCGCCCGATGGCAAGACCCCTTGGCTGATCTTTGGCAGCTACGATAATCGCGTGCACTGTGTGAATGGTCTTACGGGGAAAGTCAACTGGACCTACGAGACCGATAACTATGTCAATGGCATGCCCGCAATCTCTCAGGGCAAAGTGGTCTTTGGTGGTTGCGATGGCTTTCTACACGTGCTGAACGCCGCCGATGGCACGAAAATTAACAGCATCGATGTCGGGGATTATATTGCGGGCTCGGTGACCATTGACGACGGGCGTGTCTATCTGGGGCACTACGGAAACGCTGTGGTTTGTCTTGATCTCGCCTCTGGTAAGAACGTCTGGCTCTACCGCGACCGGGGCTTTCCGTACTACTCCACGCCCGCCGTGCTCAGCGACAGAGTGGTGATCGGGGGGCGCGATAAGTTCGTCCACTGCCTAAACAAAGACACGGGCAAAAAAATCTGGACGTTCCGCACGCGCGGCAAGATAGACGGCTCCCCGGTGCTCTGCGACGGCAAAGTCGTGATTGGCTCCGAAGACGGGCGGCTTTACTTCCTGAGCCTCGCCGACGGTAAACAAATCTGGAGCTACCCTATCGGTCGTCCCGTCATGGGCTCCGCCTGCGTCGTCAACGGTCAAGTCCTCATCGGCTCCGACGACGGCTACATCTATTGTTTTCGTTAGCCCACTACCGAGCGCTAATTTTGGTAGAATCCCCCCATGAAGACAAACTGGAAGGGGCTGATTGCAGCTCCTCACACGCCATTCGCCGCCGATGGCTCGCTGAATCTTGGCGTTATTGAGAAACAGTGCGAGAAATTAATCACTGATGGCGTGATCGGCGCGTTTGTGTGTGGTTCAACGGGCGAGGGCGTTTCGATGAGCGTGGCGGAGCGCAAGGCGGTGGTGGCGCGCTGGATTGACGTGGCGTCGGGGCGGCTGAAGGTGGTTGTCCATGTGGGCCACACGAGCATCGCCGATGCGGCGGAGCTTGCCGCAGACGCACAGGCGGGCGGGGCGGACGGCATCTCGGCGCTGGCTCCGTACTACTTTAAGCCCGCCAGTGTCGGGCACCTGCTGGATTTCCTCGCGCCCGTGGCGAGTGCTGCACCAGAGCTCCCGTTTTTCTACTACCACATTCCCAGCATGACAGGCGCGGCGCTCCCGATGGTTTCTTTGCTGGAGCAAGCGTCCGAACGCATCCCGAGCTTCGCGGGGCTGAAGTTCACCCACAACGATCTCCTAGAGTTTGCTGCCTGCTTGCGCTTTGAAAACGGGCGGTACGATATCTTCTGGGGCTCCGATGAGTGCATGCTCCCTGCGCTCTCCGTGGGGGCGGTCGGCTTTGTGGGCAGCACCTACAACTACTCCGCTCCGCTCTACCAAAAGCTACGCGCTGCGTTTGCCGCAAGCGATCTTGCCGAGGCGATGCGACTCTCGGACACGGTGATGGACGCCGTACGAGCGCTACTCCGGAATCCTGGGCTGAGCAGTGGGAAGGCAATTATGGAGGGAATGGGAATCCCTGTTGGTGCCCCGCGCCCTCCGCTCAGACCACTCACAACCGCACAGGCCGAGATTCTAGTCGCGCGGCTACGTGAGCTTGGGGCGATAGGGTAAACTACGGCCATGATAAAAGTAGCCATGATCGGCGCGGGTAGCGTCGTCTTCTCTAAAAACCTCACCGGTGATATTCTCTCGTTTCCCGAGTTCAAGAACGCCACGTTTTCCTACACGGACATTGACGCCGACCGGCTCGAAGTCGGGGCGGCGCTGTGCCAGAAAGTCGGGGCGGCGCTCGGAGCCAGCCCGACGATTGAGGCGACGCAGGATCGCCGTAAAGCTTTAGAGGGCGCGGACTTCGTCATCAATATGGTTCAGATCGGCGGCTTCGACTCGACTTTAGTGGACTTTGAGATTCCCCGCAAGTACGGCCTGGGCTTTACGATTGCGGACACGACCGGGCCGGGTGGCTTTTTCAGGGCGCTGCGCACCTACCCGATGCTCAAGGGGCTGGTCGAGGACATGATGGCGATCTGCCCGAAGGCCGTTCTGCTCAACTACTCCAACCCGATGAGCATGAACATGCAGACCATCACCCGCAGCTCCAATATCCAGGCGGTCGGGCTGTGCCATAGCGTCCAGGGGACGCTGAACCAGATCATGGGCTATATCGGCGTGAACCCGGCGGAGGTGGGCTTTACGTGCGCTGGGATCAACCACATGGCGTTCTACACCAAGCTAGAGCGTGAGGGCGTGGATCTCTATCCCCGGCTCTTTGAGGCCATGAGGGATTCGGCGACGTTCGCGAAGAACAAAGTGCGTTTTGAGCTGATGAAGCGCCTAGGATACTTCATCACCGAGTCCAGCGAGCACAACGCGGAGTACAACCCGTGGTTTATCCCACGGGGCAAGGACAAGATCACGGAGTTCTCGGTGCCGATGGATGAGTATCTCCGCCGCTGCGACGGTATTGTGGATGAGTTCGAGCGCATGAAGGTCTTTGCCAAGTCCGACGATCCGATCACGGTGCACAAGTCCCATGAGTACGGCTCGACCATTATTCACTCGCTCGTGACAGGGACGCCCTCCGTGGTCTATGGCAACATGCCCAACAACGGCGCGATTTCCAACTTACCGAGTGATGCAATTGCCGAGGTGCCGACTTTAGTAGACCGGGCGGGCTTGCAGTTCACGACGGTCGGGGCGCTACCACCACAGCTCATTGGCTACATGATGCCGCACGTCACCCAGCACGAGCTCTTTATCCGCGCCGCAATGGAGGGCCGTCGCGACCATATTTACCAGGCCGCGATGTTCGATCCACTGACAGGCGCAACCCTCTCCACCGACGAGATTGTCGAGATGTGCGATGAGCTGATTGTCGCGCACGGCGATTTACTGCCAGCCCTTGACACCAAGAAGACCCTCGTTCCCACCAGCGGCAAGACCTTCAATCCCCCCACGCCGCAGGAGCTACGGGCAAGCTGGGACGCCGCACAGAAAGAGGGTCACGAGGACGATTTGCTGAGCTGGCGCGTGCTTGGCCCGTTTGCCCTAGATAAAGCTGAGGGCGGCGAGGTGAGCACTGGCTGGGTCGCGCCCGATGCCGACGAGGCGATTTTCGCCAGCGGCGAGCACAAGTCCGGCTGGCGCGAGACGATTGCAAGCAAGAAGGGCTACGTGAATCTAGGCCGTGCCATCGGCAATCACGACAATGCCGTGGCCTATGCCTACACCGAGCTGGAGTCCGTGCACGCGCGTGAGACATTCCTCAAGTGCGGCTCCGACGACGGCATTAAAATCTGGATCAACGGCCAGATCGTTCACGAAAACGACACCCGCCGTGGCTACACGGAAAAAGAGGACGAAGCCCCGATCCGCTTGGAGGAAGGTGTCAACCGGATTCTGGTCAAGATCACCAACGCCGCTCACGGCTGGGGCTTCGGCGTCGCGGTGCCAAAGCCGAATTTCTAACCTCTCCCCCTACCCCCTCTCCCGGGCAGTCGCAAGCTCCTTGGGAAAGGGGAATTTAGAGAGCCCCTTTCCCAGCGAAGAATGAGCACCCGGGAGAGGAGTTGGGGAGAGGTTATTTCGGGAGCGCGTCGTGGACGTCTAAGCCTAGGCCGTGACCGATGCCGTAGGTGTAGCAGTCCGGCATCCCGGCTTTTTCAAACACAGTACGCGAGGCTCGGTCCACCTCCCACAGGGCCGTCCCGGCGCGCGATGCCGCAATCCCCGCCAGCTCGGACTCCAGCACCCGTTCGCCCTCGCGTAGAATCTGGTCGTTGTCCATGTAGTGCAGCACGGTCGCGTTCAGCCCGCCGCCGACAATGGGGTTGTAGGCGTACTCCGCCACTGAAGTTCCGTTCATGGCCGGGATTGTACCCGCTCAGCGCAGGTTGAAAACGAAGAGTGCCGCGCCGAGCGCTAGAAAGACGGTCAGTGCCAGCCAGAGCCGCCAGAGACGTCGCGTGGTGGCGGCTTGGATGAGTAGACCGCCCAGTGGTAGGAGCGCCATAACGGAGACCGTGAGCAGGGCACTGGGAGTGGGGCTGTTCGGGATCGCCTGCGCCGCCATCACTCCGCCCGCCATCACGCCAATGACCACGGGAAAGAGGGTTAGAAACCGCGTCCAGAGGGGCTGCCGAATGCCAATGGAGAGGAGCAAGAGCATCGCGCCTGTCAGCCCCGTGAGCGCCAGACCGGCATTGAGATGCCTTCCCCCTGCCGAGCCCATGCCTGCTGCCGCGGGAGCGAGGATGAGCAGAAGAAGCGGGAAGAACCACCAGCGAACCCCATCTTTGAGTGCCTTTTCTCCCACAAAATCCTCGACCGGGATGCGCACCGGGCTGGCTTGTTCCGGTTGCTTGAGCTGTGCCTGCCCGCCTCCAACCTGCCCGAGCTCGCCCGCCAGATCGAAGCGTGCCAGGCGCTCTTTTAGGGCTGCGAAAGGAATCGTCCGCTCAGACTCGTCTGCGTGTTCGGCGGGATCCTCGGGGCGAGCGCGTTCTAGGAACTCCCGTAGCTTACGATCTGGCCCCAGATCCGCGCGTCCGACAAGCTCCCGCGCCAGCTCAGCGATGTAGGGCTCCCCGATGGCCCTTAAAAAGAGAGAGAAACGTCCCTCGATCAGCGCCCGACGGGAATCGTCCCAGTTTCGTGCTGCTCCGGTGAGTAGCTCATCGAGAGTCTGTGCGACGGTTCCATCCGAGAAGACAAGGCGGCCCGGTTGTCCTCCAGCTTCCGCCGCCTGATTGGCAGGAGGTAAAGGAAGGGGTGCAGGCAAACCCACTGCCGCCGCTTGCAGCGCCTCGGCGAAGGCACGGGCGGTCTGGTAGCGGTTGTTCTTGTCCTTGGCGAGGGCCTTCATCACAACCGTGTCCAGTGCGTCACTGATTCCAGTAGGGGGCGGCGCCTCGTTCGCAATGGCGGCTTTCCAGGAGAAGGGGTTGCGTGTGTCGGCGGCGACAAAGGGCCGCTTGCCCGTGAGCAGCTCGTAGAGAACCACGCCCATGCCCCACAGATCCGAGCGCCAGTCGGAGTCGGCTTTCTCCGCAAAGTCCTCGGGGGCCATGTAGGGGTAGGTTCCTCCACCTCCCGCCACGGAAGCCGTCCCCAGCGCTTCCGCTAGCCCAAAGTCCGTCAGTTTGATGGTCGTGCCGTCATCGCCGATGAGAATATTGGCGGGCTTGATGTCTTTGTGCAGAATCCGCCGCTCGTGGGCGAAAGCCAGAGCATCCAGCACGGCTAGGACGATCCGCACGGCTTCGGCGGGATCTAGGGGGCTTCCTAAGCGATCCCGTAGCACCTCGGCTAAATTTTTGCCACGCACCAGCTCCATGTCCAGCAGGATCACTCCGTCCTGCAAGTCCACCGAGTGCACCGCGATAATATGGGGGTGGCGCAAGCGATCCAGCACCCGTGCTTCCGAGAGAACTTTTTCCTGCTCGGGCCCGGTGGCGCGGATCTCCTTCAGGGCGATATTGCGCCGCAGCAGGGTATCCCAGGCAAGGTAGACAATCCCGGAGGCCCCGTGTCCCAGAACCTCCAGCCGCTCGTACTTTCCGATCTGACCAATGGGCATAGTGGTTTACTTTGGGGTGGGTGAGCTAGGGAGCGTGTGCTTTGCCCGTAGCGCCAGGACATGGTTGGTCGCATCAATAAAGTAGATATCGCCCGTTTTCGTCTCCACACAGAGCGCACCGGGACGGTTGAGTCCAGGGACCCGTGTCAGCTCCTTGCCATCCGGGGCGAGTTTCTTGATGACACCGCGCGCCGAGTAGGAAATATAGAGATTGCCCTGAGGATCACTCGCCAGGTAGACTTCGTCATCGAGCGAGTCCGTGTCCATCTTTTGAATGTCAGGCACTTTAAGATCGCCCACGAGCACTTTCTCGGCGTGGTCGGGCCGCACCTGGATGACCTGCCCCCCGGAGTAACGCACGAAGATCGCTCCGCCATCCGGCTGGAGGGCAAGCTGGTTGCGCCGGGCCAGTGGGCTGTCCACGATACGCTTGGGCACGAGATCGTAGGTCAGATGTGCGAAATCTGCGAGCTGCTCGGGGGGAAGCGCGGCCTTTGTCGCCAGGTTTGCCCCGAGCCGTGCCCGCAGCGCGGGGGAGAGGGCGAGCAAGAACATCCCCAGTAATCCCAGTGCCCCAAGAATGGCCAGCATCAGCACCAAGGGCGACGGCCCACTGGAGCGCCGCCGTCGGCGCTCACGGCTTCCTTCTGGGGCGGGCACCCCCCCGCCCCGCTGTTCCACGGTCTTACGAACCGGCTCTCCGCCGCCACCGACGCCCAGAAGCAAGACCGTGGTATTATCGTGCCCGCCTTTACGGTTTGCCGCATCAATGAGCCCTTGCACCTGGCGCTCCAGCGATCCTTTCACATCAAGTAGCGGCTCGATCTCATTGTCTTCGAGCATGGTTGTCAGGCCGTCGCTGCAAACCAGGATCGTATCCCCAGGGCGCAGGATGTCCTGACGGACTTCTGGCTGAAGTGTGGGGTCAATTCCGATCGCGCGGGTGATCATGTTACGGAAGCGGGAGATGCGTGCCTCCGCCTCGGTCATGTTCCCGGCGTGCACTTGCTCGGCTACAAAGCTATGGTCACGCGTAAGGCGCTCTAGCGCACCGTCGCGGAATCGGTAGGCACGTGAGTCGCCTGCATGAGCGATCCAGAGTGTTTCCCCTCGCACCACTCCTGCCACTACCGTTGTGCCCATCAGAGCATTGCTGGGCGCGGGTTCGCTGCCCACCGTGGGATCGTCCTCACTGACGCTGCTGGGTCGCGCAAGGGCATTGACGGCATCATTGGCGCGGCGCAGGGCGTTTAGGAGTACCGGCGCGGGGTCGGCATTCGCCAGAGCGAGCTGGGCCTTGAGCTCCGCCTCGATCACTCGAACCGACTCATTGGCGGCGATATCACCCGCCTGAAGCCCCCCCATGCCGTCGCAGACCACGAACGCGGCTTCGTAGCCAGGTATAGCGAACACCCCGAAAGTGTCTTCGTTGCCGGAGCGGCGCATGCCCTTGTGAGTATCTGCTGCTAGTTGAATCGAAAGCGTAGCCATAAAAAATTACTTTGTCTCCCGTCGTAGGGAGAAGAGCAGTGCCAGGATAAAGACCAAAAGCGAGCCCGCGAAGAGCAGGCGCAGAAAGCTTAAAAGCGCCCCGCTCATAGCGCCTCCCCTTGCTGGAGCCTCAGGCTCATGTTTCCCAGTTGAATGGTATCACCTGGGTAGAGTGCCACGGGAAAGCTGGCGGGGATGCGCTCCCCATTGACCACGGTGCCTCTCTTGGACTCCAGATCCTCGATGCGTACCATGCCCTCACGCACCGTTAGCCGGGCATGCTGTGGCGAGATCCCCTCGGCAACCAGGACGATATCATCGGTGAGCGCCCGCCCCAGAAGCATCCGGGAGGCGAGCACAAATGCCTCGCCGGTGTCACTAATCAGGCGGTAGGTGGGCCCGGTCACGAGCGACTGCGGTGCTTGCGGTGCCAGGTTAGGCTTCGCGAACGGTGACGGGACGGTGAGTAAGTCCTGCGGCGCATGGAGGTGCAGGTGGGTCTGCCCAATCAGAAGCTCGTCGCCATCCGCCAGCGGCATTCCTCGGCCTGGTGCAAGTCGCTCCCCACCCACATAGGTACCATTGGTGCTGCCTTGGTCGTAGAGGACGAAGCGCCCTGCCTCCCAGGCGAGCCGTGCGTGCTTCTTAGAGACCATGCCGTCGTTTACCAGAACCAGACCGTTGCCCGCCTGCTTCCCGCGCCCGATCTGTAGCCCCGCTGCCGTCAGAGGCAGCTCCTCCGTCCGGCCCTCCAGGCTCTGCACGGTCAAGATTGCCAGCGCTTCCCCCAGGCTGTGTGCCCGTGGCACGGGGACGGTTCCCAGATCAGAGTCGGGCTCAGGTGTGTTGGACTCCGCTGGTGCCGGTGCTTGTAGCTCTGGGGAGGGAGTGGTATCCCAGCGGGTGACAATCTTGACGCGCTCTTTGCCTGCCCCCGCCTCCACTTCCTCGATCACCACTTGGAGCAGGCCACGTGTCTTGTAGCCGTGCTGCCCGATCTTCTCCGCGAGTGCCTGGGCGAGCTCGTCGGCATCCAGAAAAGCCTGCACGAGCTGCCGCTCGTCCTCATCCTCAACGGCGACGGTGATCGTGTAGACATTGGGGACATAGTTCTGCCCGTCCAGCCCCTCTTTACGAGCGTCTTCCATCGCGACAACAGCGCGGCGCAAGATATCACGCGGGCGCAGCTCATCGTCGCCCGGCCCCTTAAAGAGTTTTTCGTAGGCATCGGCAAAACGCCGATTCAGTTTCTCCAGTACATCCACTGCTATCTCCTACCCCGATCTCCTACCCCTGCCCTCGCGGGGCGGGGGAAACAAGCGGTCCTCGGGTATACTGACAAGCGAAATTCACCGGCATTATACAACCCATTTCCAGGAGAGTTCCCTTGAACCAAATTCGCCGTCGCGCACTGTTTTTTGCAACCGCACTCACTCTGACCAGTTTTGCACTGGTTGGTTGCAATCCTTCGTCAGATAAAGGCACGGGCACTACGGCTGCACCCGTCGCCGAAGGCACAGCCCCGGCCAAGCTCATTCTCGGATTTGTCCCCTCCGTCGAGGCGGATAAGGCGGTCGCCAATGCCAAGCCCCTCGCGGATTATCTCAGTGCCGAGCTAGGCATTCCTGTTGAGTCGTTTGTCTCCACGGACTATGTGGGGCTGATTGAGGCAATGGCCAGCAAGAAAGTGGATATTGGCTCACTGCCCACTCTGGGCTATGTGCTGGCTAAAGATAAGAACGCGGCGGAGGTGATCCTCAAGACGGCGCGTGAGATCCCGGCAACCAAGGAAGTCAAGACCACCTACCACTCCATGTTCATCACCCGCGCCGACTCCGGGATCAAGAGCATTGAGGAGGCAAAGGGCAAGCGTATGGCGTTTGTGGACCCGGCGTCGGCCTCGGGGAATCTCTTTCCCCGCTACTATCTGAAAAAGAAAAATATAGACCCAGATAATTTCTTCGCGCAGACGATGTTTGCTGGTAGCCACGATGGCGCGGTGCGAGCGGTCTATAATGGTCAGGTGGATGTGGCCGCTGTCTACGACGATGCGCGCAACAAAGTGGAGAAGACTCTGCCCGATGTCAAGACACGGGTCATTAAGATTGGCGAAACCGACGAGATTCCCAACGACACGATTGCGGTGCGGGCCGGGCTAAATACCGCTCTGGTGGAGAAGATCAAGGCCGCATTTCTGAAATACTCCAAGACCGACGAGGGCAAGAAGGCACTCAAGGCTATCTACGAGGTCGAGGGCTTTTCGGAAGCGACCAATGCCGACTACGATGTGGTGCGCGATGTGGCCAAAGCGCTGAATGTCCCGCTGGACAACTACATGCCCAAGCCTAAGAGCGCCGCCACCCCCGCTCCTGCACCGGCAGGGGCTCCGAAGAAGTGAGACTCTCCCACCCCCTAACCCCCGCCGGGCGGGGGGACAAATTAGAATCCGATTCCTCTAATTCCCCCCGCTGGGCGGGGGGTAGGGGGGTGGCCCGTTATGCCTGAGCCGCTTGTTGTCTTCAAAGATGTCGGGGTGACCTATCCTAATGGGCACCAGGCACTCAAAAACCTCTCGCTCTCGTTTGCCCCTGGCGAGTTTGTGGCCATTGTGGGGCTCTCCGGGGCGGGTAAGTCCACGCTGATCCGCTGCATCAACCGCCTTGTCACCCCGACCACCGGAAGCCTGAGCGTCAATGGGATAGAGCTAGTGGGCCTGGACGACGCCGGGTTGCGTCGGGTGCGCTCGCGGGTGGGGATGATCTTTCAGAACTACAACCTTGTGCGGCGCAAGTCCGTGCTGAAGAACGTGCTGGATGGCCGCCTGGCGCACCTGCCTACCTGGAAGACTCTGCTCGGGCTGTACCCGAAAGAGGACATCGCGCTGGCACGTGCTTCGCTGGCACGGGTCGGAATCTCCGAGAAAGAAGGGGTTCGCGCGGATCAGCTCTCTGGCGGCCAGCAGCAGCGAGTCGCGATTGCCCGGGCGCTCTCGCAGCAGCCGATGATCCTGCTCGCCGATGAGCCCGTGGCCTCGCTCGATCCACCCACCGCCCACCAAGTTATGCGCGATCTGCGCGATCTGGCGCGCGAGGAGAACTTACTCACGCTGATCAACCTGCATTTTATTGACATGGCGCAGGAGTATGCCGACCGCGTGATCGGCCTGCGTGCCGGCGAGCTGGTCTACGACGGCCCGGCCAAGGGAATGGAAGAAGCGGACTTCGAGCGCATCTACAACCGCAAGATCCGCCCTGATGATCTGCGCGGGGCAGTGGAATGAAGGGGAGTGGCTGGCTCGCGGCGGCGATTGTGGCCGGAGTGCTCTACTGGAGCGCACTGGGTACACACTTCAGCGGGCCGGAGCTCGCCCAAAATCTCCCGGCAATCGGGGAGTTTTTCCGCAAACTCTTTCCGTCGGAGGGCAAACCGTGGCCAACCGAGGCGCTTCCGGAGATCACTAAGCGCCTGATCGAGACGTTTCGAATTGCGATTGCGGCAAGCCTCTTCGGGGCGCTTCTGGCGCTCCCGTTGCCGCTGATTGCCGCGCGCACTCTGGCGGGGAAAGCACTCTACACCTTTGGGCGCGCGGTGCTTAATCTCATCCGCTCCGTCCCGGATCTTGTGCTAGCAACTCTTCTTGCCGCGTCGTTTGGGATCGGGCCGCTGGCAGGCTTTCTGGCGCTGCTGGTCTTCAGCTTCGGCGTGGTCGGTAAGCTTCTCTGCGACAGTGTGGAGACCATTGACCCCGGGCCCAGGGAGGCGATTGCGGCGGCGGGGGGGACACGGCTCCAGCAGGCGTTCTGCGCGGTCTTTCCGCAGGTGGGGCCAGACTACCTGGCCTACACACTCTACTCGTTTGAGATCAACATCCGCGCCGCCTCGGTGCTGGGCGTGGTCGGTGCGGGGGGGATCGGAATGGTGTTGCAATCGTCGCTCTCGCTGCTCCAGTACACCCAGGTCGGGCTGGTCATCCTGATTACTTTTGCCGTGGTGTTTCTCATTGACTCCTTCTCCACTTGGCTACGAGGTAAGCTGGTATGAAAGCCGCACGCATTTTCTACACGCTCCTAGTCGTGGCCGCTGTGGTCTGGTCGCTGGCGGGCATTCAGAACTCGGCACCGCCTAATACCAAGGAGACGGCGGAGATCTTTCGGCAGATGTTCCTTCGGCCCAAGCTCAGCTATCTGCCCGATGTGCTCACTGGGCTGCGTGAGAGCATCCAGATCGCCGCACTGGGCACGGCCATCGCCGCTGTGCTGGCGCTCCCGTTTGGGGTGCTGGCGGCGCGAAATCTCGCCCGGCTGGCGGCGCTGCCGTTTGTGGGCAAGCTGCTGCTCAATGCGATTCGTACTTTCCCCGAGATCCTGCTCGCCATCGCCTTTATTAAGTCCGTGGGGCCGGG
The DNA here is from genome assembly GCF_043757465.1 of Armatimonas sp. Lineage (GTDB taxonomy): Bacteria > Armatimonadota > Armatimonadia > Armatimonadales > Armatimonadaceae > Armatimonas. The sequence goes on along the minus strand of NZ_JAYVPL010000133.1, from coordinate 20,188 downwards.
GCCGTTTGCGGGTGTCTTAGCCATCGCGATTCACTCCATCGGGATGGTGGGCAAGCTCTACGCAGAGCGCATCGAGACCGTGGACAAAGGCGCTCTCGAAGCCCTCGCGGCCACGGGGGCCTCACCGCTGGAGATCTTTCGCAATGGCATTGTCCCTGAAGTGCTCCCCGATTTTCTCTCGTTTGCGCTCTATCGCTTTGACCTGAATGTTCGGTCGGCATCGGTGCTCGGACTGGTCGGCGCGGGTGGTATCGGGACACTGCTCCAGATTCAGCGCCTCGGGGGCAACTGGCCTGAGATTGGGGTGATTGTTATGGGCATCGTCACCACGGTCTTGCTGGTGGACTTCTTCAGCGCCAAGCTCCGGGCCCGCCTCGCCTGACAGGTATACTGCTCACATGACATGGCGAGCGGTGCTGCTCGGACTCTTCGGGGCAGTAGAGATCGCGATCCTGCAGATCGTCACCAAGATCTACCCACAGACGGTCGTTCTGCACTACCAGAGCGTCCTGACCCTCTTTGCCGGGTCGCTGTTTCTTCTATTCACCCTCTGCATCGTCAATGCTCTTCTAAGGCGCTGGCGGCCCGCGTGGTGCTTCACCCCACAGGAGCTGGCGCTGATCTATGGCATCTCCACAGTGGCGGCGAGCATTGCGGGTCAGGACGAGGCGCAGTTTCTCTGGCCAATGATGGCCTACCCGTTTCGGGCAGGCCAGGACGACGCCATGGGGGCGTTTCGGCACTACATTCCCACCTGGCTCGTGCCGCACGATCCCAAGATCATCGAGCCCTACTACAGCGGCAATGGGAGCTTCTGGGAACCAGAGCGTCTGCGTGCCTGGGCGATCCCGCTGGCGTGCTGGCTGACTTGGCTCTTTGCCTTGGGGGCGACCATGTGGGCCTGGAACGTGATCTTGCGCCGCCGCTGGGTGGAGCACGACAAGCTGGCCTTTCCCTGCGTACAGCTGCCCCTGGAGCTCTGTCGCAACGGCGGCTTTGGCGGTCTGGCGGGAGGAAAACTCTTCTGGGCAGGCTTCGGGATCTCGGCGCTTTTAGAGTCGCTGAGTGTGATTCACAATCGCTTTCCCAATGTTCCCGCTGTGGTGTTGGACTGGCAGGCGACGCCGCTTCTGGAGGGGCTGCCCTCGCCGTGGAAGGCGCTCGCCCCGATGTATCTCACCTGGAGCACGGTGCATCTGGGAATCTCGTATCTCATTCCGCTGGACATTCTCTTCTCCGGCTGGTTCTTCTTTGTTGCTCGCAAGCTACTCGAAGTCTTCGGCTACGCGCAGGGCTGGCGCGAGCTGGGCTGGGATGCGAAGGGCTTCCCCTACACACGAGCCCAGAGCGCGGGCTCGTGGACGGTGTTGTTCTTCTTGCTAATCTGGGCGGAGCGCAAGCACCTGGCAGAAGTCATGGACGCCGCGTTCTCTTGGGGTAAAAAAAGCCACACCGATGATACTCATGAGCCGGGCTCCTACGCCGTCGCGGGCCGAACGCTGGTACTGGGGACACTGTTTCTCTACTGGTGGAGTGTGCAGTCCGGGATGTCGCCGCTGATCGCTGCCGCGTTCTACGGCTTTTTCTGGGTACTCAATGTCACAATGACGCGTGTCTATGCGCTCGTCGGCCCCTCGTTCTTGGAGCTGTACTATCTTGATCCGCAGAAGATGCTCACCACTCTCTTTGGGACACTCTACCAGCAGCCGGGCTCGCTGGTGGCGTTTTCACAGATGTACTGGATCAACCGGGATCATCGCGGCCAGCTCATGGGCCACCAGCTTGAGGCCTTCAAGATCGCGCAAGCCGTGGGCCTGCCGCTGCGCAAGATGGGGCTCTGGGTGCTGATCGCCTTTGCCGTGGGCGCTGTCACATGCCTGGTGGCCTATCTCCACTGGGTCTACAAAGTGGGGGAGGATCAGTTCGCGTCGGGTGGCTGGCGTGAGGCGGGCTCAGGGACGGCTGTCGGGCGCATCCGGGAGTGGACCTACCAGCCCAAAGGCCCTGATGCCGTCGAGATCGGCTTCATGGGAATCGGGGCGCTCTTTACCTGGGTGCTCGCCAAGCTCTCCTACCACGCCGCCGGTTTTCCGCTCCACCCCATCGGCTACGCGCTCGCGGTCTGTTTCGCGATGGAGTACAACTGGCCCGCGTTTCTCTTGGTCTGGCTCCTCAAAGGTCTCTTTCTTCGCTACGGCGGTCTTGCACTCTACCAGCGCTTTATTCCCGCCGCCCTCGGCCTCACTCTCGGCGGGATCGTCGTTCCCGTGCTCTGGAGTTTCGTGAGCTGGGTCTTCGGCTGGTACACTTAAGACTATGCCCACTATCCGCCTCTTTTGCCCAGAGGACTTACCGCGTCTGCAAGAAATCACGGCGCTTACTTTTGGGCCGGTCTCGATTGATCGCAACATGGAGCAGCTTCTCGGGGAGTTTGGGCCGTCAGACTGGCAGGCGCGAAAGCTGGCGGCGATTGCGCTGGACTGTGAGCTTCAGCCTGAGGGAGTTTTCGTGGCGGTAGATACGGAAGACCGGCCTGTGGGCTATGTCACCACGCGGCTTCAGCCTGCCAGTGGCATCGGGTGGATTCCCAATCTGGCGGTGGATCCAGTATGCCAGGGGCAGGGGCTCGGTCGGGCGCTTCTAGAGCGGGCGCTGGCGTTCTTTCGAGAGAGCGGGATGGAGGTCGCTAAGATCGAGACGCTGGAGCAGAACCCGATCGGGCAGTCTCTTTATCCGAGCTTAGGCTTTCAGGAAGTCGCCCGCCAGGTGCACTACGCACGAAAGCTCTAGCGCAGCCTGAGGTCGGTCTCGGGGGATATTCCCAGGCGTTTTCGCAGCTCGGTGTTCTCCTCTTGTGTGGAGCGTAGCCTGTCCTCCGCAAGCTGGCGCAGGGCGGCATCGGCGCTGGAGTGGTTGGCACGCTCGTTGGCCAGGGCCTCCAGCGCCGCTTTCCACTGCTGCTCTCTGCGCTGGATTGCATCGAGGGAGCGTGTCGTTTCTTGCTCGGAGTGTAGCGAGCGCACCGTGAGAAAGCCGGTTGCCACCAGCCCCGCCACGGCAACTGTCGCCGTGGGCAGCAGGCCCCGTAGGAACGCCGCTCGCTGCCGCCGCCGCTCGCCATCGGGGATGCTCCGGTTGATCCATGTCTCATCGAAGACACGGGCATAGATTCGGTTGCGCACCCGGAGCTGACCGCGCACACTACGGACAATCCCCGAGAGCTTCAAAATCGCTCCCAGCGGGCTCCCCGGCTCCTCCTGGATCTCCTTACGGCGGGCGCGGCGGTAGAGCTCCAGCAGCGCCGTGACATCCTCGCCGCCCTCCAGCACGCGCCGCTGCACAAAGCTTAGGTTGGTCTCCTCCTCCCGCGCCGACTCATGAAAAAACAACCGCGCCACCGCCCGATCCACCGAACCGTTATCACAGTGCCCGACCTCCGCCACCGCCTGGCAGAGCCGCTGTGTCAGATACGGATGTCCGTCGGTCCAGTACAAAATCCGCTCGATGGCGTGCATTCCTCCGTCGCCAAAGCCCTCCGCGAGCGGACGTGCCTCTAGCAGGGTGAAGTCGGTCGGGACAATGCGCTGGCCAATATTAAACGGAGTTACACGAGCATCGCGCACGAGGCTGTCGGGAGTTGCAGAGCCCAGGAGGCAAATCGTCAGGCGCTTGAGCTCTCCGTCATCGGCACGACGGTTATAGAAAGCACGCACTCCCGCGAAGAACTCATCGGTGGGAAACGGCAGCGAGCGTACGGCATCAATCTCATCCACAAACAGCGCCAGTGGTGCGGACGCGGCAGGCAAGGCAACTTCGCGGATCGCTCCAAAAAACCGCTGCGCCGGGCCAAGCTGTGGGTGGTCATCGGCAAAGTCCTCCAGTGCGTCCTCCAGCCCGAGCGCCGCCCCGAGCTGCGCGAGTAGGCCGCTGTACCACTGCTCCGGCGAGACATTCTGCCCGATCCCCGTTAGATCCAGAATCGCGACCCGCACTTTATCACGCCGTAGCTGCGCGGCCGCACGGACCATCAAGCTCGACTTACCCACCTGCCGTGTGTCGAGAACATAGCTGAACTCCCGCGCCTGGAGCGTCGCCAATAAGGCATCGTCGGCTTGGCGTAGTACATAGCAGGGCGCATCGGGTGCGAGATTTCCCCCCGCCACAAAAAAGCTACTCATAGGGCATAATACGGCATGGATATCATCACAACCTTTGCGGGCAACGGCAAGCCCGAGCACAGCGGCGACGGCGGCGTGGCAAAAGACGCTGGGATTCAGGATCCGTTCACACTGGCCTTCGATAAAAAAGGCAATTTGTACGTCGCCGAAGCGGGCGTAAATATCCTGCGCAAGATAGAAGCGAATACCCATAAAATCACCACCGTTTACGACCAGCGCAAAGAACCTGGCGCGATTCAAACTGCCGAGGATCTGGTTGCCGTTGCGGTGCTGGGGGAGAGCGAGTTCCTCTGGACCGCGCATCGGCTCAGCCATAAACTCCGTATGGACCACTCAGGATTCCGTGAGTTTGTCTTTCAGGAGCCCCACGATGTGGCGGCATCCCCGAATGGCATGTGGCTCTATATCGCCGATGTGAAGGCGTGCCTTATCTATCGCCTCAGCCCCGATAAAGTACCACCGCAGGTATTTGCGGGCACGGGCAAGCGGGCGCACACGGGCGACGGTGGCCCGGCGACGCAGGCGGATATTTTTGGTGCACGCGCGGTGTGTTGCTCTAAAAATCTGGTCTACATCATTGAGCGTGAGGGCAACTGCGTGCGCAAAGTGGACGCGAAGGGCATCATCACGACGGTTGCTGGTACGGGCAAGAAAGGCTACACAGGCGATGGTGGCCCGGCGCTCGAAGCCACGTTCAATGGCCCCAAGGGCGCGGTGTGCGATAAAGACGGCAATTTGTTCATCGTGGACACGGAGAACCACGCAATCCGGCGTGTGGATGCCAAGACGAGCGTGATCTCGACCGTGGCCGGAGGACGCAAGGGCGCGGGTGGCGACGGTGGCCCGGCAGCCGAGGCGGGACTGGATCGTCCCCACGGCGTCACCGTTGGGCCCGATGGCGCACTCTACATCGGTGACACACTCAACCACCGTATCCGACGTGTTGCAAAACAGTAGAAGACGCGATAGAATTGCTCCTGCGTTTTGGCGGCATAGCTCAGCTGGTTAGAGCGACGGATTCATAACCCGTAGGTCTCCGGTTCAAGTCCGGATGCCGCTATTTTCGCTCCACACCAGATGCCCAGCGTCGAGTCCTTTTTATACCCAGGCAAGCAAACTAAATGCAAACATTTAAGGTGATTGCATAAAGAAAGCCTCGCTCGTGCAACGTGCATGAGCGAGGCTGACCTATTTTTAGTCTATCTCAGTGCTTGCGGCGACGGGTGGCGATCAGGCCAACAAATCCCAGTGCACCTAGAGCAAGGGTGCCCGGTTCCGGGGCCACTCCTCCTCCTCCTCCGCTCGCGGCACTCACGACGATATTATCCACCGTGACCCAGCCGTGGGTGTAGGGCGTTGTATCGAAGGTGATCCGGGTATTGGTTGATGTCGCAGTAAAGGTAAAAAGGCTGGCCAGTTCGGTTCGATACTGTCCGGTCTGTGCGATATTAAAAGCATCAAAGGTCTGACGGCTCAGCTCGGTTACCCCCAGATTGTCCGTCAGCACAACATCAAAGAGCCAGGGGCCACCCGCAGGCTGAGTGGGCGGATCAAAAGTCCCTCTGTCGAAAGCCACGTTGTAGAGCTGTGCCCCCACCGTGGTCAGATCCTGAAACAGCATGGAAGGACTGTTGCCCACACCGACCTCAGCCACCAGGTTCCCCCCTGCATTTTGAACTGCAACCGAGCCTGTCATTGTCCAACTCGTCAGCAAGCCCGTCTGAAAATCTGGGTTACTGACAAGGTTCTGAGCACGTGCGGTTCCATTGCCAGCCAGGAGGGCGAGCATAAGCAGCCCACTTTTTTCTATAAATTTCATCCTCTACTCCTCTGGGCATTCTTTGTTGCAAGAATCGTGCCAAGATCCACAGGTATTATCGGCAGGGTACTCTTTATTCAAGAGAGGGATTTTAATCCCTCAAACTCAAACCTTTTTACAGTGGATGCGGCGCATCCCTACCTGTCCCATGCTTGGATGCTGGAGCGCACCAATGATGCTTTTGGGGGCCAGGATAGCATCAATCTCTTCGCCCAGGAAGGGACGAAGATGTATGAGCTTGTGGGCCTGGATGCGGGTACCGAGATCAATAGTGAGAAGCGTGGGTTTCTAGGATCACTGGGCGGTGGCAATGCCCGCGACCCTGAGAACGGCCTGATTCGCTTGCACGAGGGCATTACAGGCCGCGGCGATGCGCCGCTTTCTTGGAGCTGGGGCGACCCTGTAGCACAGGTGACTATCACCCCGGTGGATGCTGCATAACGGCAGCGGTGGCCTCGGAGAGGAGCGCCCAGAGCATCTCCTGCCAGGCAGGGTCTGCATGCTCTGGCTTCATCTGCACCGAGCGCAGGCAAGTCACCGTCGGGGTTGCGAGGCCAAAGAACGCGCCGGGCAGCTCGGCGAGGGCGAGGTGCAGACCGCGCCGCGCCGCTTCCTCAAAGATCGCTCTCGCCGATGCTCGAAGCTCAGGCCGCACGGTCCAGACCACGATATCGAGCTCTGGCGCAAGGCCCACCAGAAAGCGTGGGTCAGCGGCGAGCTTTGCATAGAGCGACCGCGCTGCGCTTCGGCACTGGGTGAGCATCCCCGAAAACTCCCCACCTCGCGTCAGCGGCAGGAGTCTTTGGGTCGCCCAGAGCGCGACGGCGGCGGCACCCGCGCGGGAGCACTCCAGGCTGATCTCCCCCAGATGCAGCTCGGTCGAGCTGAAGTATGTGTAGGGTGAGTCGTGCTTGTAAAATCGCCCGACACTGGGATCGGCAAAGAGTACACAGCCGCAGCCATAGGGCTGAAGCCCGTGCTTGTGGGGATCGATCACCAGCGAGTCCACCGCACTAATACAATCAAACGCCGTCCGCGCGTTATTTCCCAAGTTCTCCGCCAGCCCAAAGTAGCCCCCGTAGGCCGCGTCGGCATGCAGGCGAAACTCGCATTTTTCACGTAGCACGAGAATCTCAGGCAGCGGGTCCACGGAGCCCGTCGCCGTCGTTCCCAGCGTTGCCACGACCGTTCCCACATCCCCGCGCTCTAGGCGTTTTTCAAGTGCCGCTACGTCCATGTGCCCGAAGCGATCCACGGGCACAGCCTCAAAGGGCAGGCCCAGCACCGCGCTGATTCTTGCGTGCGTGTAGTGCGCCTGGCTCGATGCCAACACGGTCTTACCCGGCGCGAGCCGTCCCGCCACCCAGAGCGCCTCCAAATTGGCCATCGTCCCACCGCTGGTGAGATGCCCCAGAAACGCCGTCCAGCCAAACATCGCCGCCAGCGCCGCGACGGCCTCTTTCTCCATCGCCGAGCTCGCCCGGCCACCGTCGAGGGCATGGTTATTGGGATTCACGTGCAGCGCCAGCATGTAGGCCAGCCGCGCCACCGGGTGCGGCGGCTTGAGCATCTGCCCGGCATAGAGTGGATGAAAGTACGGATAGTTATCCTGAAGCCGCACCGCCACTTCCTGAAGCACCGCGTCCAGCGCGACGATATCCACGCTGGCCGCGTGCGCTGGCAGATCAGCGAAACCCTCGTCTAGGGTGGCGAGGGCTTTCTTTAAAATATCGAGCGTGTCGTCCAAACCTACCCCCTAACCCCCGCCCAGCGGGGGGAATATAAGGAATCCGATTCTGCTTTGTCCCCCCGCCGGGCGGGGGTTAGGGGGGAATTACCACCGCAGTTTTTCCGGAAAGAACTTTGCAATCAGCTCGCGGTAGTAGGGCTCCAGCGCGACAACGTCGGGGCGCTCGTCGGTCTTGGTGTAGAGATCGTAAGGGTTAAAGGCCTTGACGGCACTCAGAAGCTGGCGGTCTTTGGCGTTGGTGAGGTGTGTGTAGGCTCCCTCGTTGTGCCAGGGATAAAACGAGTGAAAGCGGATCATCGCAAGCGCCTCGTCGGGGAGGTGCTCTTTCACCACATGGTAGAGATACTCATCGTGGCCCCAGGAGAGCTGGACATTGTCGAGGCCACACTCCGGCTCATAAATCCCGCACTCAGTCTGGTACTCGGGCACTTTACTGTCGGGGTTCAGGGCGAAGAACTCCGGGTAGACGCACTTCTCACTGTACTTGCAGCCCGTCACAAACGTATCGCCGACCACGGCCCACTGCGGCTCGCCAAAGAGGCAGAGAATCTTCCCTAAATCGTGGATAAGCCCCGTGAGCACAAACCAGTCCGGGTGACCGTCCTTGCGGATCGCCTCGGAGGTCATCAGTAGGTGCTCGATCTGCGTGAAGTCGCCGTCGGGGTCGGAGTCGTCAATCAGCTCATTGAGAAACTCCATCGCCTCCCAGATACCCATCTCCCGCCGATTGAGCGCGAGGTAGTCGGCTTTCTTGCCACGCACAAAGTCCAGCGTTTGATTGCTGTGGTTGAGCCGATAGAATGTCTTGACGGTATCGCGGGCCTCGGCCTCGTAGTCCCGGAACTTATGCTCTGTTTGCGGAGTGGTTTCCATGCCTCTGGGTTCGGCGTGAGCGGGGGGATTTCCTGCGTGTTTTGCATCCCCCCGGCGGCACCACCGCCGACCCCCTTCGCCTGAAACCCTCGTTCCGAGGAGCGAAGGGGGTGTATAGTGGAGGAGATGCTCATGGAGGAACCCCTACTGCACCGCGCCGCCCGTCTCGGAGATATTGCGGTGCTGGAGCAGCTCATTGTCGGCGGCGCAGATATCAATGCACGGATTGATAGTGAGAGGGAGTACCTGAGTGAGTGCTGGAATGTCACTCCGCTGATGGTTGCGGCGCGCTCGGTGGACGGTGCTGATGTGGCGACCCTGGTTTGGCTTTTGGAGCATGGCGCGGATCTTTTTGCTAGCAGCGATGAACATGGTACCGAGAATGCCGCCTGGTACGCAGCAGGACGGGGCGGACGCTGGGACTGGATGCCCTGGTGCAACGTGCCCAACCACGCGGATCGTCTGCGATTTCTGCTTGATGCAGGGCTTGCACCAACGCATGAGATGCTCCGAGAAGCCTGTGCGGCGGGTGATCCTGCGCGGGTGCAGATTTTGCTGGAGCGCGGTGTTTCGCCCCACTCGGAGCCGAGACATCATGCTAATCAGTTTCAAGTTCCACTCTTCTTTGCCACAGAGTCGGGCTCCGCAACTTGCGTTCAGCTCTTACTGGAGGCGGGAGCCAATGTCAATCTTGAGGCAAGCAATGGAGAGACGCCGCTGGCGCATGCAGGCTCTGCTGAGGTAGTAGCCGCGCTCTTGGTGGCGGGAGCGAACCCAAATCAAACTATGGAGTACAACCGGGATGTGCTGGGTTGTCTTCTGGAACGCGCCTTTGGGCACGATGCCTGTCACCTAGGGCCTCGCGCCGCTGCCCAAGCGCTCCTAGATGCAGGCATATCGCTGGATGCTACCGGTGAGTCTGGCTGGTCGCGCCTGACCACGGCAGCATTCCGGCGGCAAGCGGATACGGTGGACTGGCTTCTTGAGCGAGGGGCCTTCGTACACAAAACGGGATGGACGGCGTTGCACGCGGTCTGCTGGCAGGGAGAGATGAGGGGCGAGGAAGGGGAAGGATACAATGCAGCCTCGGAACAACTGGTTCGGCATCTCATTGCTGCGGGTATTTCACCCAATGCTCGGGATAACAAAGGAATGACGCCGCTTCATGTCGCTGTAGATGGAGACTGGGTAAACGAGACCGCGATTCGAACGCTCCTGGAGCTGGGTGCGGAGGTGGATGCAATAGATAATAATGGTTTCACAGCACTTCACTGGGCCGCAGGGCAGGCCGTTCGAGGTGGGACTGACTGCTGCATCCAACTCTTGCTCGCCGCGGGGGCCGATCCCCTGCGCCCCGATCCTTGGGGCCGAAGCCCGCTCGCTGTGGCGGAGCAGATCGTGCGTGACTATGAGGGATATATCGAGAAAGATGAACCCAACCCAGGAATCGAGGAAACACCTGAAGCGCGTCACACCCGCTACGCCACATTCCTGGAAGCCGCGCAAAAAACCGTCGCACTCTTGAAAAAACACCCCTGACTCCCCTCCCTTCGCCCCTCGGAACGAGGGTTTCAGGAGAAGGGAGGGGCCGGGGGAGGGATGCCACCCCGCCTTCAGGAATGATCTAAATTCCCGCTAGGGCTTGCTCCAGATCCGCGATAATATCTGGGGCGTGCTCGATGCCAATCGAGAGGCGCACGAAGTCTGGGGTGGTGCCGGTGGCTAGCTGCTCTTCTTCGGTGAGCTGGGAGTGCGTCGTGCTGGCCGGGTGGATGATGAGGCTTTTCGCATCACCGATATTGGCCAGCAGCGAGAGTAGCTTCACCGACGACACCAGCTTGCGGCCCGCGTCCACGCCGCCTTGCACGCCGAATCCTACCAGTGCGCCGTACTGGATATTGCCGTCGCTGTCTTTCTTGTGGTAGCGATTCGCAACCGCATGTGCCGGGTGCTCAGGCAGGCCGGGGTAGTTCACCCAGGTCACTTTAGGATGCGTCTTGAGCCACTGCGCCACTTTCAGCGCGTTGCTGCTGTGGCGCTCCATGCGTAGGTGCAGAGTCTCCAGCCCGATAATCAGCTGCCAGGAGTTGAAGGGGGAGATTGCTGCGCCCATGTCGCGCAGACCCTGAAGCCGCGCCTTCAAAATATAGCTCATTGAGCGTAGCGGCTCAGGGAGGCCGGAGAACACTAAGCCGTGGTAGCTGGGATCAGGCGACGTGAACTCCGGAAACTTGCCTGAGGCGGCCCAGTCGAACTTGCCCGAGTCCACGATCACGCCGCCGATGCTCGTGCCATGTCCGCCGATAAACTTGGTCGCCGAGTGCACGATAATGTCCGCGCCGTGGGCAATCGGATTCACAATCGCCGGGGATGCCGCCGTGTTGTCCACCATCAGAGGGATATTGTGGGCATGCGCGATCTCCGCCACCGCCGCGATATCCAGCGTGTCCAATTTCGGGTTGCCCATCGTCTCCGCAAAGACCAGCCGGGTGGAGTCCGTAATTGCCGCCGCGAAGTTTTCGGGCTTGCTGGGGTCTACAAACGTGGCCGTGATCCCGAGTTTCGGGAGCGTGTGGCGCAAGAGATTCCACGTGCCGCCGTACAGCGACGACGACGAGACGATATGATCGCCCGCGCTTAAAATATTCAGGATCGCCAGCGTCTCCGCTGCCTGTCCCGATGCCGCCGCGAGCCCGCCGATTCCGCCTTCGAGCGCCGCCACGCGCTTCTCAAAGACATCGGTGGTCGGGTTCATGAGGCGGGTGTAGACATTGCCGAACTCTTTTAGAGCAAAGAGATTGGCGGCATGGTCGGCATCGTGAAAGACATAGCTCGTGGTCTGGTAGAGCGGTACTGCACGCGCCGTCGTGGTGGGGTCGGGGACTTGCCCGGCATGCACCGCCAGGGTGTCGAAATGTAGTGTTGATTCATCCAGTGACATAGGGATTTCCTTTCCGTCAAGACCAATTATAGCGTATAGGTCCGCCCGTTGAGTTACACCAGCTCGCCCATGAAGCCCCAGAGGTGACCTTCCGTGGTGCGAACTTTCACGGTCTGGCCGGTGAGGTCGCGGTGAGCGTCGAAGTTGACGGTCTTGCCGCCACGGGTGAGGCCGTGCCACTGACCCGCGTGCTTGGGGGAGCGGCCCTCGACCAGCACGTCAAAGACACGGTTCTCGGCGGCGTGCTGCTTGTTGGTCTCCACCGCGATCTTGTTTTGCAGCGCGATGAGCAGCTCTAAGCGGCGCACTTTCTCGGGCTGCGGAATCTGGCCGGGGAGCTTGGCCGCGGGGGTGGGGTGGCGCGGCGAGTAGATAAACATAAACGCCTGGTCAAAGCGGATATCCTCGACAAAGGCCAGCGTGTTCTGAAACTGCTCCTCGGTCTCACCAGGATAGCCGAGCATGAGGTCCGTGGTGATGGCGATATCCGGCATCGCGGCGCGGAGCTTCTGCACAATGGTGCGGTACTGCTCCAGCGTGTAGCCCCGGTTCATACGCTTGAGGAGCACATCGTCGCCCACTTGCACCGGAAGATGCACTTGCTCACACACCGCGGGCAGGCTCGCCATCGCCTCGATCACATCGTCGGTGAAGTCTTTGGGATACGGCGACGTGAATCGAATACGCTCGATGCCGGGAACTGAGCTAACACGGCGCAGGAGCTCGGCGAAGCTACAGGTCGCCTCCAAGCCCTTGAGGCCGTAGGAGTTCACGGTCTGGCCGAGCAAGCAGACCTCTTTGGTGCCGTGCGCCGCTAAGTGCTCCACTTCGCCGACAATCTCAGACGCAGGCCGGGAGCGCTCTTTGCCCCGGGTATGAGGCACGATGCAGAAGTGGCAGAACTTATCGCAGCCGTACATGATGCTCACAAAGCTCTTGAGTTTCCCCGTGGTCACGCGCTTGCGCTCAGGCAAGAAGAGCTGGCTCTCTTCTTTCTTGCGCGGGAGCTGGAGCTGGATCAGGACGTCGGAAGGGGCGTTTTGCTTGACCGCGCCGCTCGAAAGTAAGCTCTGGCGCGTGCGCACTAGTTCCGGGATGCGCTCTAGCTGCGCGGTTCCGGCGATCAGATCAATGTGCGGCGCACGCTTTGCGATCTCAGCACCCGCGCGCTGGGCCATACAACCTGTCACACCGATCACCATGTCGGGCCGTGCTTGCTTGAGTTCGGCGAGAATCCCCAGCTGAGAGAACACTTTGTCCTCGGGCTTCTGGCGCACCGAGCACGTGTTGAGCATGACGATGTCAGCGTCTTCGAGTGAGTCCGCGCGTTCCAGTCCGTCGGCGAGCAGCAGGTTCTCGATCTGGTCGGAGTCATCCACATTCATCTGGCAGCCCCAAGTGATGACATGAAATTTTTTTATTTTTTCCGTTTTCTCGGCCATAGCAACGGCTATTGTATCGCGCCGGGCTGTAGCCTAATTACTGCGCCGTCCAGCCGCCGTCTACAAAGAGTGTGGTGCCGGTGACGAAGCTTGCGGCATCGGAGGCGAGGAAGACGGCGGCTCCGGTGATTTCGTGCAGCTCACCCCAGCGTCCCATCGGGATCTTTGCCACAAAGGCGGCGTAGGCCTCCGGGTTTTCTAAAAGCGGCTTGTTCATGTCAGTGGCAAACGGGCCGGGGCAGATCGCATTCACGGTCACCCCTTGGGTGGCGAACTCCAGCGCCAGCACACGGGTCATGCCTAAAATCGCCGCTTTGGATGATGCATACGGTACGCGCCCAGCCACTCCGATCACCGAGAGAATCGAGCCGAGATTAATTACCCGGCCCCAGCCGCGCTTGGCCATGCCCGGCGCAAACTGCTTGGCGACCAGAAACGGCGCTTTCAGGTTCACATTGATCACCGTATCGAACTCGGCCTCTGTAAGATCCGCGATGCCGCCGCGAATATTCACTCCGGCGTTGTTGATGAGAATATCCACCGGCCCTTCAAGTCCCCGCTCAATCGCCCCTGCCATCGCCGCCACTTCGGAGGCACTGGTCACATCGGCGGCAAACGGGACAATGCGCCGTCCCGTGGCAGCAGAAATCTCAGCGGCGGCGCTGTCAACATCGGCCTGTGTGCGGCTCACCACCGCCACATCCGCCCCGGCCTCCGCCAGTGCCTGCGCCATCACGCGCCCCAGGCCCTTGCCACCGCCTGTCACCAGTGCCCGACGACCGTCGAGGCGAAACAGATCCAGAACCGTCTTACTCATGCCTGTCATTATAACCCAGGATACAATCCGTCTAAGGTGACGAAATTTGACAGCTCACGTTGCGTGAAGTCTTCGTGCGATAATCCCTTTGAGAATACTGAGGATCGTCTCGGCGGCGGTGCGCTCGGTGAGCTCTTGAGAGAGGGTGATTGTCAGATGAGGGCGTTCCGTATCCAGGTTAGTGACAACAGCATGTGCAAAGGTCCAGGTATCGCCGATGGTGTAGCAGCCGAACATCTCGTCGCTCTGGCTCGCCCGTGCTGCTGCGAGGAGCTGACCGTAGAGCTGGGGAACGGGACTTTTTGCTTCGATGCTGCGCTTAGCTTCTAGAACCACAAAGTAGGGTGCTTCCGCCTCGCCGGAGGGGCCGTGCGCCAGCGCACCGTCTACGATTCCTTCCAACGTGAAGTGGGTGAATTCTCCGCGAACGGCGACTTCTGCCCAGGCGCGGATAGTACCCTGCTCGGCCAGCATCAAGAGGGGATAGATTGCTCGTGCCCAAGCCGTTGCCTCGTTTACAAGCTGGATAGAGTAGTTGTGTAGCGGCTCAATGAGCTGTGCAAGCCGTGCTCGCTCTGTCTCTGTGAGAGGCATTTGCAAGCTTCCCCAAGGTTCATCGCTAATGCCGTGCTCCGTGAGCTGCGCCAACGTGCGTAGTGTATCCCGAGTCAGTTCCGAAAAAGTCACGCGTCGCATGGCGCTATTTTACCGTGGCAGAGACGGGTTTAGTTTTTTCGTGTGATTGCCAGAGCGCCGTTGCTGGTGAGGCGAACCAGGCCCAGGCTGTCGGACTCCAGCTCGGCGACCGTGCTACCATCGAGGGTGAGGCGGTAGCTTCGGGTCTTTTTAGGCGTGTCGGGGAGGCGGATGAACTCACCGTCGAGCGCGATGGACTCGCCGGTGACCATGGGGAGCAGGAGCACCGGGCGCTTCTCGCCGATGACGAGCCTGGGGAGCGGCTCGGGCAGCAGGAGCGAGGCGAGAAAGAGGGCGCTACCGTCTTTGGGGGGCGTGACAAAGCGAGGCAGAACCGACGGGTAGGCGTAGCGCAGCGCCGTGCCATCCCACTCTCCGTTTAGTGGTGTCCCGGTCAGGCGGCTAGTGACCCGGCGCAGGCGGCGCTCAAAGTCCAGCTCGGCCTCGAGGTTGCCCACGGAGTGGCTGACAGCCCAGCCGTTGGTTCCCTGCTCGGCGCGGTAGGAAGCACCGTCAAGGGCCTTGAGGACGAAGGCGGGGCTGCCTTTCTCCAGTGCCATGGCGGCGACAGCGGTTTGTTGAGGAAGCAGCTCACTCTTGAGAACCTCGCCCTGCGGCCCCATCCAGAGAGCACCACGCTCCCGCTCCTTGGGGTAGCCCAGCTCCAAGGTGCGGTAGCGCAGCCGCCGCGCCATCACGACTTCGTCGCGGAGCTTCAGCGGCTCCTCGCGCTCCTCGGTCAGAAAAAGTGTTCCGGAAAGGAGCCCCGGTGTGGCTTCTTCCCGGAGGAGAGTGAGTGCCTGCTCCGCTGGGCTACCGCGTCGTAGCAAGCGTCCTAGTCCGAACCAGAGGAGGGCCTCGTGCACTACCCCCAGGCTGTTTTTCGCAGGAGTGACAGCACCCCGCAGACCGCTGCGCTGAAGCTGGAGCGAGCCATCGAGCGCCTGACTGACCTCGACACTCTCCGCCGCACTGCCCCGCACACGGAAGCGCCCCTGGCCCTGATCCACTCCGCCCATTGCCTGAACCCGTCCGGAGAAATCCAGCGTGGGCTCGTCGGGCTTTTGCGGCATTCCCAGGAGCCGCAGCACGACACTGCCACGCACCAATTCCACAGTCGTGGTGAGCCGCTCGGGGAGCCGGGTTTGGGTACTGCTGCGAAACCAGGCGCGCGGAAGCGTGAGCTGGAAGGTAAGGTCTTCGTCGCGCCGCAGAATCATAGTGGCTATTTCTCTAAGGGAGCCAACAAAACCTGCCGATACTTGAACTATGCGTTCCTTCGAGCACAATCAAGCCGATTTTATGCGGACAGTCTACACACTGCGCCATATCGACACCGCAGAGTTCGTCTGCCTACGTCAGAGTGGTGACGAGTACCTTGCGGCGTTCTCCGACGGCGACTCCGCGATGCGTTTCCGCTCCGAACTGTGCCTTATTGAGTTTGTGGACATCATCCCGGTTCGTCTGGACAGTGTCCCTTTTGATCACTACTACCTCGACGGCGAGCTTACCACGCGCTCCTTACTGACCACAGCCCGCTAGATTTTCTGATCTGATAGTTTTTTGAAGGACGAATCTCATAAAACACTCTGAAAGCACAAGAGGATCGTCGTTATGAAAAACTTGCTTGTTGTACTCGCACTCTCGCTTACCCTCGCTGCTGCCGCGCAGCCCCCTAGCCTGGCTGTTGCTCAGGAGCCTCTCTTTTCCTTGGACTATAAAAATTTCCCCGTGAGAGAGCTTCTCCTCCAGACACTTAAGGGGACAAATACCTCGTTTGTTCTTGCCAGAAATCTCCAGGGAAATGGGACGATTCAGGTGAAAGACCAGCCACTGGAGACGGTTTTTCAGCAGCTTGTCGAGGAAAATCCAAAGCTACTTGCGGCTCGACGTGAGGAGGGCATCTGGCAAGTTCGCAATCCTAATCAACCCGTGAGCGAGGAATTTGTGGTGCAGTTTCAAGCCACTCCTGTGGATGTTGCTCTAAGGGCTCTAGGTCATAAGGTAGTGATGCCAGAGCTGGTTCCCGTGCCTCGTGTTACCTACTTTCGTACTCAGGCAACACTCAAACAGGCTCTCGTAGATATACTGAAGTTTACGCCCCAAATCAAGATTCATATTCGGGGAGATGGTGCGATGGAAATTCGGCTGCGCAACCCTCTTCCTACCACAGAGCGGATGGATTTCGACTTTCGGCAGGCAAACCTGAAGGATGTTATCCTCGTATTAGTGCAACAGTCAGGGCTGAGTAACATCGTTCTTCTGGGAGATATGGCGAAAGCAAAAGTGACGTTGGAGCTACGTGATGTCACTCCTGCGGAGGCGCTCCGTCGCATCTGTGCGAAGTGCGAGCCACCAATGACGCTGACAGAACTTGACGGTATCTACTATATTCAGCCAAAAAAGTAGCGGTCGCGGTACACTTCGCCTATGCAAACGGTAATTCTCCACGGCGGCGGGACGACGGCTCCCGAGACAACCAGGCGGCTGATCGAGTGTGCGGGTGGCCCAACAGCACGTATTGTCGTCTTGGCGCACACCGGTGAGGATGTCGTGGGCAAGGCGAAGCGCTCGGCAGACTGGCTGCGGGAAAACGGAGCTAAAGACGTGCAGGCTCCGGTGGGTGTTTCCGAGGCGCTGTCAGCTCTGGAGAAAGCCGCTGGGGTCTGGATTCCTGGTGGCGATCAAAATATCCTAGTGGCGACTTTTGCGGGCACAGATCTGGCGATGCGCCTGCGGGACAAGAAAGCAGTCGGGGGCACGAGTGCGGGTGCGGCGCTGATGAGCAGCCTCATGCCCACGGGCGAGGGCGACAGCAAGACCATGCGCAAGGGCAGTGTCGCAGTCAAGCTAGGACTCGGAGCACTTCCCAACACGATCATTGACACGCATTTCTTTGTCCGTCAGCGCACGCAGCGGCTTCTCAACATGGTTTTCTCACAGCCCGTGGGAAGCATTGGAATCGGGGTGGATGAGAATGCGTGGTGCGAGATCGAGGGCAAGCTGCTTCGGGTGCGCTCCGGGCAGGTTCTGCTCCTCACGCGTAATCCCGACACGCTGACACTAAAAATCCTCGACGCAGGAATGAGCGCTTTCCTGCCATAATCAAGGCATGAGCAAAGCTAAAACTTACTCCGCGACCCTGATTCCCGGCGATGGGATCGGGCCGGAGGTGACCGATGCCGCCCTTGAGATTCTGGCGGCGGCGGGGATTTCGTTTTTATGGGACCGGCAAGACGCTGGTGCGGACATCATCACGCGCTTCGGGACACCGCTGCCCGAGAGCGTCGTGAACTCCATTGTCAAGAACCACATCGCCCTCAAGGGCCCCATTGGCACGCCCGTCGGCGGCGGGTTTCCGTCGGTGAATGTGGCCCTGCGCAAGCGTCTTGGTCTCTACGCTAATGTTCGGCCCGCCAAGACCATTCCCGGCGTGAAAACCCCGTTCTCGGACATTGATATCGTGGTGGTGCGGGAAAACAGTGAGGATCTCTACGCGGGAATCGAGCATGTGGTCGTACCTGGTGTGGTCGAGAGCATCAAGATCATCACGGAGCAGGCCAGCACGCGCATCGCGAAGTTTGCCTTTGAGTACGCTCGGAACAATAAGCGTAAAAAAGTAAGCTCCGTTCATAAAGCCAACATCATGAAGCTCTCCGACGGGCTCTTCTTAGACTGCTGTCGCCGGGTGGCGCGGGAGTACCCGGAGATCGAGTACAACGAGGTGATCGTGGACAACTGCTGCATGCAGCTCGTCACGCGTCCGCAACAGTTCGATGTGATGGTGATGGAGAACCTCTACGGCGACATCATCAGCGACCTGGTGAGCGGCCTCGTCGGGGGGCTGGGTGTCACGGGCTCGGCTAATATAGGCGTGGATGCGATTGTCTACGAAGCCGTGCACGGCACTGCCCCAGATATTGCAGGCAAGGGCCTGGCCAACCCGACCGCTATCGTGATGTCGTCTATTTTGATGCTCCGCCAGCTTGGCGAGATTGATGCGGCCAATCGCATCGAGAACGCGCTCTTTGCGGTCTTCGAGGAAGGCAAGCACGTCACGCGGGATCTGGGCGGCGAGGCGAACACGGCGGAGTTCGTGAAAGCCGTGATTGGGGCATTTTAGACCGCCCGTGAACCGCCCCCAGGAACGGGGGCGTGATATTGTCCTCGTTCCTCGGACACGAAGGGCGTGCCGCCCATGGAAAGTGGGGAAGTAGGGAGGTGTTGAGATGCGCTGGGTTTTGAGCTTGTGGTATGTTTTTCTGCTCTCCGGGTTTAATTCCCCGACGCTTGCGTCGTATCCGCATAGAATGCTCGGCTAAATTGCAGGAGATTTAGGAACCGAAATGAAAATATCTCGAAAAAAATTATTACTAAGTGCTATATTATCGTCTGTTAATTATAGTTATGCAGAAAAAACAGATGGTACTCAAGAATGGGATAAAACAGATAAAAACCTTCTGAAGACTTTTGAATATAGTGGAAAACGTTCATATATTGGTGAAATATTAAAACATATATCTGATACGTCAGAAATGTCATTTATTTTGAATCCTAGATATGGTGTGGTTGGTACTCCTGTTTTTATTTCTTGTAAAAATATGAGTATTGTAGATTTTATGGAATCAATTTTAAGTTTGAACTCTATACGTGGCGGGTATTGGAAATGGGAGAAGATTGAAAAAGAAAAAAAGATTTTTTATCAACTCATTTGTACGCCAACCGCAACAGATTTTCCGTTGATTATTAGTAAAATGATCGAAGATGATTTTAACAAAGATTTGTTACAGTGCCTAAAAGCAGTAGATATGGATGAGACAGAAAGAAACAATTTCCTAAAAGACAATCCCGTTGCTAGCAAATATAAATTTGATCGAGAGATTCCTGTGATACTAAAATCATTTAAATCATTAAAAGAATCTGCACAAAAAAAAGTTCTGAATGAGAATGAAAAAGTATCTATTCCTTTTGATTCATTACCTAATGCACAAAAAGAATATATAAGTGACTTTTTCAGTAAGTCAAATGGAGTTGTGCCGCAGTCTGTTAGCTTTTCTGTTAGTAGAACCTGGAATGGCATACCCCGACTCGTCATGCAGTGGGGAATGTTTGTACGGGGAAGTATAGGTGGTACTCCATTTCAAAATAAATGGCAAAATGAGTTGATGGATCGGTGGATTATTGAAGGTGATTCAAAAATAGATCCGCTAGAAGAATTTGATAAAGCTAAAGAAACCTCACAAGATGATAAAAAGAAAGACATCATAGATAGTGTTTTTCAATGGGCGCGACTGAATAACATCAACATTATCGGTCATTGTTCAATAGCAACATATAAATATCAACCAATACAAGGAAAAATTACGAAGGCTAAAGTATTAGGATTTTTCAGTAATGCCACGTCTATGCACAAATGGCGAGGTAATACATTATTAGTATCCTCGATACAATGGTTCATTAAAGATTCTAAAAACTGCATTATTGATTATAATATGCTGGAATATATAAAAAAACAAGAGCCATTAAAAATAACAGATATTATCCATATATCTAAGACTTTGAATGAGAATCAGGGTAACTGCTCAGGTCAAGTTGTAGCCGGAACAATGGGGTTTCCACGGAAGACCGAGAGTAAGCCTTCACGAGGAGAAATACCCTGTTTGCGAAGCGTT
>NZ_JAYVPL010000132.1:0-3868 GCF_043757465.1 Armatimonas sp. | reverse complement strand
GAACGAGCGGAGCGAGCCCGACAGAGAGTTGTTTCTGTATCTGTATGATAGTCAATGAGTAGCATTTACGATCATCAGCGAGATGCGCACAAATGGTTTATATCCCCACGGATAAATCCGGGGGCTTTACGCCGCTTTCTGGTAAAATTCCATCTGTGAAGAAAGCAAGCGCAGGGTGGGTTTGCGAGGAGCTAGACATAGAATACGGGACACTTCAGTGGCGCTCGCACGGGGAGCCACTGGAGGCGCTGATGCAGACCATTCTCTCCCAGGCGACGTCGGATGTGAACAGTGGCCGGGCCTTTGATAGCCTGCGGCGGGCGTTTCCGGGCGGCTGGGACGACGTGCGCCTGGCGGAAGTGAGAGACATCGCCGATGCCATTCGCTGTGGAGGGCTCGCCGATGCCAAAGCGCCGCGCCTGCGCGCCGTGCTTCAGGAAATCTATGAGCGGGTCGGCACGACGGATCTAGAGTTTTTGAAGACCACGCCCACCGAGGAGGCGAAGGCGTTTTTGAATAGTTTTCACGGGGTGGGGCCAAAGACGACGGCGTGTGTTCTGATGTTCTCACTGGGCCGTCCGGTGCTGCCCGTAGACACCCATGTCTTTCGCGTTTCGCACCGGCTCGGGCTGATTGGCGAGAGACTTGGGGAAGCAAAGGCGCACGCGGCGCTCCAGAGCCAGCTCAAAGATGCCGAGGTTTATCCGTATCATGTGCATCTTATTCGGCACGGACGGCGGGTCTGTCAGGCGCAGCAGCCGCACTGTGAGGCGTGCATTTTGGCACCACGCTGTGCCTACCGGCAGCAAGGCGGTAGAATGGGTAAAAAATATCTGCCACAAAATTTGCCCATAACCCTCCACGGATTGAAGGAAAAGGCAGGAGACGGGTCGAACAAGGCGTAAGCGATGCAAAAAGCACCACAACTCAAAAATACAACAAAGCTGGCGCTCTCGCGGGCGAACCTGGCCAAGACGGCACAGTTCACCGTGACGACAGTGATGGCTCCTAAGAGCGGCCCCAAAGACACGCAGGTCTTTCAGGTCGCCGTGAGCGGTGCCAAGGCGCGTATGGACTATAAAGACAAGGCGCTCGGGGAAGTGCGTTATGTGGTTAATGAGAAAGGGACTTTCTTCTTCATTCCCGCTAACAAAGCGGCACAGAAGATGAACCTCAAGATTGAGGATGGTCTCAACACCGTGTTTTCGCAAGCCAGCGAGGTGCTGGCCGGAGCGCAGAAGACAGGCAAAGCGACAGTTGCGGGGATCGCTTGCGACATCTATACAAACCCACGCACGGGTTCTGTAGTGTATCTGGGAACGACACCGGGGTTTACACTTCCGGTAAAGCTAGAGATTAAGAATGTAGGAGGAGTGCAGACCATGCAAGCCTCTCAAATCAAACTGAACGGAAGTATCCCGGCGGCGCACTTTGCGCTTCCGGCGGGCACACAGGTTATCGAGGGACAAGGCGGGCCGACAGGTCTGCCGGGCTCCCGGTAAGAAAGCTTTTATAAGTGAGGTTAGTATGCAGAACAAGGTATTAGGCACGCTTCTCGTCACCCTTGGTGTGGCAGCGGTTTCCGTGGCTCAGGAGGTTCGCTTCCAGGTTGCCGGGCCGCAGAACGGAGCGACAGTACGTGAGACCGTCAAAATTCGTATTCCACGTCCCGCTCTGGAAGGGGTCAAGTACCTCGCTCTGGGAGTGGATGGCAAGTTCCGCGCGGGTGTCATGGTTCCTGAGCAGGGCCGCGAGGTGAAGACCGACCTTATCTACACGGATAAAGTCGGGATGATGGTGAACCTGCTCTGGAACACCAAGGCCAAGGTTCGTGATGAGGAGACACAAGCGGTTCTGGATGGGGTCGAGGACGGCCCGCACACTCTGGAGCTGGTTGCCTACGATGCGAGCAATAAAAAGATTGGCAAGCAGACCCTGACCCTGACGGTGAACAACCGGGGGGATCTGCGTATGCCCGCGGATGGAATCTCACTTGCCTACCGTTTTCAAGTAGGAGAGCAGAGCCAGTACCGCCAGCGTACGGATGTCGAGTTTGTCAACGATGCCAAAGTGCCCACCAACGCAGTCGCCCCTCGGGGCCGCAGTGGGTATGCCTCTGCCGGACGCGGTATGGGTGGTGGTGGTCGCGGTGGCATGATGAGTGGCTCCGGTGGCATGATGAGTGGCTCCGGCGGCATGCAAGGGGGGGCTGGTACCGATGACGGTGGCAGTATGATGGGCGGCTCTGGTATGCAAGGTGGCGGTCGCGGTGGCATGATGAGTGGTTCCGGTGGCATGCAGATGGGCGGCTCCGGTATGCAAGGTGGCAAGATGGGCGGCCCTGGTGGCATGAGTGGTTCCGGTGGCATGCAGATGGGCGGCTCCGGTATGCAAGGTGGCATGATGGGCGGCGGTGGCATGCAGGGGGGGAATCCCTTTGGCGATGGTCAGCCAGCGGGCCCTTTCCGGCTTCCCGTTCAGACTGTCAAGGCCAACTACACCCGCACGACAGAGGATCGTCTTGGGCCGAGCGACTACTTCATTCGCGATCGGGTTCAGGATGGCAGCATTTCCTCGCCTGCCGGTTCTGCGAAGCTGCAAGAGATCTACGACTTCAAGTCGCGCTACCGCACGGTAAGCTCGTCCGGTAGAGTGCTCGATCCAGGAATCGCCAATGGGGCCCGACCCGGTGCCTATGTGGCATTGCCCATGATTGAGCTGGGCGGCAAGCGCCGCATCGGCCAAAAGTGGACGACCTATGCGCCTATCTTGCTGGAGTGGGCAACTCTCGATGTCCCGACACAGGTTCCTTGCACCAATGTGCTAGAAGGACTGGAGTGGGAGAGTGGCTACCAGTGTGCCAAGATCCGCCAGACCTACAACGCGAAGGGCAACGTCCAGATCTTTGGTGGTGCTGGAAAGATCCAGAATGCGAAGATCAAGATGGATCGGACGATCTGGTTCAGCTACAAAGCGGGCAAGGTCATCAAGACAGAAACTGTCACCGAAGTCGAAGGGGATGCTCCCTCGGATATTCTTAACGCCATGGTGCCCCAAGCAGGCGGCGGCGGTGGGATGATGGGCGGTGGGATGATGGGCGGCGGCGGAATGGACGGCGAGGGCAGCATGATGGGCGGCGGTATGATGGGCGGCTCTGGTAGCATGCAGATGGGCGGTAAAATGGGTGGCCCAGGCGGCATGATGGGGGGCTCCGGCATGATGGGGGGCTCCGGCATGCAGTCGGGAAGTGGCGGCGGCTTTGGCGGTATGCAGTCTGGCGAGCAGCTAGACGCTCCCAAGATGCCCGCTAAGTTCCGCTCCATAACCGTGGTGGAGCTGGTCACGCCTACTCCCGCACTGAAGACGGCTCTGACAAAATAAGGAACGCTTCGTAGTACTCTAGACCTCCCTGGAATTTCAGGGAGGTCTTTTGCTTTCGGGAAAAAGGAACACAAATGTCCGAGCGCACGCTTGCGGAGCGGCTTGGCTACAAAGCCACCGATAAACTACTACTGATCCACGCCGACGACGTGGGAATGTGCCACTCTGTCAATGTGGCCACCACGGAGGCGATGGAGAAAGGTGTCGTGACCTGCGCCAGTATCATGGTGCCCTGTCCCTGGTTTCCGGAGATCGCGGCCTACTGCCGTGCCCACCCCGAAAAAGACTTCGGACTGCACCTGACCCTGACAAGCGAGTGGCAGCACTACCGCTGGCGACCGCTGACCTCCGCTAAAGAAACCCCTGGCCTGCTCGATAAAGAGGGCTTTAGTAAAATACTCCGGCCTAAAGGCCGGAGCTTTTTATTGAAAGCGGACACCGCAAAAGCCTCAAGAGTTCCCACTTTCTCCTAAACCCAGTTTCAGAG
>NZ_JAYVPL010000131.1:0-110380 GCF_043757465.1 Armatimonas sp. | reverse complement strand
GGGCATCTCTTAGGATGCCCACTTCTTCTGTGGCTTCGGCTCTCAGGCCGAAGCCTTCGGATAAATACCCCGGAGCTTGCTCCGGTCGGATGGTTATTCTGGGAGAGACTGCCCATCAAGAAGGGGAGCTTGCCCGATCTTTGGAGTACTGGCAGCAGGCACGGCGAGTCGCACAGCAGATTCCCTCACTAGGCCGGGAGACGCATGCCTTGGTGGGGCTGGGCCGCCTTTATATCGCGTTGGGGCAGAGAGAAAAAGCACACACCGCCTTTCAGGAGGGAATTCGCCTCAACCGCACTCTGGAGAGTAAGCTTGAAAAAGCGGTTTTTCTGCAAGACTGCGGTTATTCCTTAAGCTTGCTCGGGGAACCAGCGGAAGCGCTCGTGGCTTTGGAAGAGGCGGAGCAACTGTGGCGCGAGCAAGGAAATGCTAAAGGAATCGCCGATACGCTGGATCTGAAAAGCCATGTCTGCCGAAGGAGCAACCAGCTTCAGAAAGCCCTGGATGCGGCGCTTGCCTCTCTTCATCTCTATCAGGAACTGAAAGAGGGCCTTAAAGCGATGATCGCCCTGAACAAGATCGCCCTGATGTACCAGGACCTGGGAGATCCACAAAAAGCCATCGCCTATCTGAACCAGACCCTACAGCAGGGAGAATCACAGCACGATACCCGTATCCTGGGGGAGACTCTCTCGCATCTGGGCCTGATCTACCAGGGGCTGGGCGAGCTCGGAAAGGCGCTGGAATACAGTCAGGGCGCTGCGAGGGCACGCCGACAGGATGGGACTCCTCTGGCGCTCGCCTGGGAGCTTGGGAGGCAGGCAAGCCTTCACGCAGAGCTGAAACAGCCCGAGAAAGGTCTGAAGTGTCTTGAGGAAGCCCTCCAGATCAGCCGTACCACCAAAAACCCGAAGTTCGAGGCGGAGCTGACACCTGCGGTGGGACAGCTCTATGAGCGCCTCAAGCAGCCGCAAAAGGCACGGGAGTGGTACGAGAAAGCGCTTCGTCTTCAGCGAGAGGCAGGGGTTCCCGAGGCGGAGGTCTTCACACTGCAAAACTTGGGCGAGCTCTCTATCTCCCGCCCTGAGATCGCTCGTTCTTACTTTCTCCAGGCACAGAAGCTCTATCAGACACAGGCGAACCGTATTGGGGAAGCAGGAGTACTAACCCGACTTGGTCACCTGGCGTACCAGCAGGGACATCGCACCGCAGCAGAGAAGTCGTATCAGCAGGCACTCTCCCTTGTGGAGCAGCTCCGTCGCGATGCGGGCAATGGGACATCCGCGCAAGGGACGTTTTTTGAGAGTCTGCGCGATCCGTATCTAGGCTACCTGACACTTCTTTTGGGGCAAGGCCGCACAACGGAGGCATTTACTCTCGCCCAGAAGACCAAGGCACGTGGTCTTCTGGACTTGATGGCGGGCGGCAAGATAGATCTGAGTGCTCAACTCACGGATGCAGAGCGAGCCCAGGAGCAACAGAAGCGGGCGCAGTGTGAGCAGCTCTCCACTATCATGGTGCAAGAAGCGGCTCGCAATGAGGTCGGGAGCAAGAAGCGCTTTGAGGCGAGAAAGGCGGAGCTCGCCGTGGCCGAACGGGAGCTGGCCCTCTTTCAAGATCAGCTCTACGCCAAGTATCCTAGCCTCCAGCAGCGGCGCGTGGCGAAGATTGCAAGTCTGGATCAGATCGCCAAGGCTCTCCCCACCGATGCGGCTCTGCTTGAGTTCGCGCCTCTCGACGGCAACCGCACCGTGCTTTTTGTCCTGACGCGGGATCGCACAGGTAAGCCGACTGTCACCGCGCACAAAGTACCCCACTCTCTGGAGCAACCCATGCGGGCACTGCGCGAGGCGTGTACCAACCCCAAGAAGCCCTGGAAAGCCGAGGCAAGCCGCCTATATCAAGCTCTGCTTGCGCCCATTGAGGCTCGCTTGTTGGGCAAAGCGCAGCTCGTTGTCTGCCCGGATCGCTCGCTCTGGGACGTTCCCTTTGCCGTACTGCTCGACAAGCACCAAACGCCACTTCTCTCCCGATTTGCCCTCTCCTACGCCAGCTCGGCGGCGACTTGGCACGCCGCACAGTCCGTGCCTCGCAAAGCGTCGGGCTCTTCCAAGCTCCTCGTGCTCGCCAATCCGCAGTTCGATGCCGAAAAGCGCTTCGAAAACGGCCCCACGGTGCCCGGACAGCGCCCGATCACGGTGCCCGGACAGCGCCCGATCACGGTACCCGACCGTCCCATCACCGTACCCGACCGAGACTTATTCGTGCCCCGTGCTACCCGTTTGGTGGATCTTCCTGGCACCCAGCGCGAGGCGGATGCCCTCGCCAAGCGCTTCCCACACGCCGTAATCTACACCCGAAGCAAGGCACAGGAGAGCGTGGTCAAAAACACAGCCCGTCAGTTCCAGCGCATCCATCTGGCCTCCCATGCCTTTGTCAATGATGCCGCGCCGCTGCTCTCGTCCATCGTGCTCGCCAACCCCACACCGTGTAGCGGCGATGATGGCTTCCTCACCGCCCGCGAGATCTTTGAGCTGGATCTCTCCGGCGTCGAGCTGGTGGTGCTCTCCGCGTGTAACACGGCACGTGGTCAGAAACAAGGCGGTGAGGGCGTGGTCGGGCTGACCTGGGCACTCTTTGCCGCGGGCTGCCCCACCCAAGTTCTCTCGCAGTGGGCCGTGGACGATGCCAGCACCGCAACCCTCATGAACCAGTTCTATGCGGGGATGGGCAAGGGGCAGAGCAAGGCAAGTGCCCTACGAAGTGCCGCACTTCAGCTTCGCCAGAGCCAGCGCTACACCCACCCCTACTACTGGGCTCCCTTCGTGCTCATTGGCGATCCACGGTGACACTGCTGCAAAAAGGAGGACTGGGCTGCCTGGGCGGGCTGGCGCTTCTGGGGGGGCTTTGGGGAGTCACCACCTCCGTGGTGCAGGGGAAGTGGTTTGGCACCCAGACCCGGCACCTGGTCTTTTCCCCTGACAAAAGGTCGAAGGCCCTGTGCAGCGCCTTGGACTCAGCCCCGATGGCACGACCCTTCTGACCGCAGGTGTGCAGAGTGTTTATGCAGGGGAAGGCGGCAAGACTTGGGGCGCGGCGACACTCTGGGACGCCCAGACCGGGCAGGTGCGCTGCATTATGAGCACGTCCGAGGGCCAACGGTGGTGGCTACCGCAGTCGGCCATCTTTAGGGACACTCTTTGATGCCCACACGCAGAAAAAACTCCGTGACCTGGAAGGCAAGGCAGGGAGATAGTAAGCAATCTTTAGCAATTTGGTATAATGGCCTCATGCAAGCTGATCTAACTCTCACGGTGGACGGTGCTCATCCCGGCCCGCGCCTCTCTCCGATCCTACACGGTATCTTTTTTGAGGAGATCAACCACGCGGGCGATGGTGGACTCTATCCCGAGAAGCTTCGCAACCGTGATTTTGCCGAGAACGCCGCCTACTGGGAAGCCTTCGGGGGCGCGAAGCTAGCAGCGAGCGGCAGTGCGCTCACACTCACCGGCCCGGGTGGCGTTCGCACTGAGGGCTACTGGGGAATTGGGGTGGAGCGTGGCAAGAAGCTGATTCTCTCGCTGGAGACGACCCAGCCCCTCGCCGCCACGCTCGTGAGCCCGCAAGGCGCAGTGTTAGTGCGTGCAAGCATCAAGCCGGGCAAGAACGCCGTCGCACTCACGCCCAGCGCAAGCTGCCCCGATGCGCGGCTAGAGCTGCGGCCCACAGCGTTCCCCGCTGTGCTGAAAAATCCGTCGCTGCTGCCCACCGACACGCTCGGGAAGGCGAAGCTGCGCAAAGATCTGGCGGGCTTAGTGGCCGGAATGAAGCCGAGCTTTGTGCGCTTCCCCGGCGGCTGCTTTG
The DNA here is from genome assembly GCF_043757465.1 of Armatimonas sp. GTDB lineage: Bacteria > Armatimonadota > Armatimonadia > Armatimonadales > Armatimonadaceae > Armatimonas. The sequence continues at coordinate 106,516 of NZ_JAYVPL010000131.1, read as the reverse complement.
TGGAGGGCGACACGCTCGCCCAGCGCTTCAACTGGAAGCTCTCGTTGGGTGAGCCGAGCCAACGCGCGGGCAATCGCTGTATCTGGGGCTACAAAGCCACCAATGGCCTGGGCTACCATGAGTACCTTCAGTGGTGCGAGGATCTCAAGGCTGAGCCGCTCTTCGTGGTCAACTGCGGCATGAGCCACAAAGACACCACCCCCCTTAGCCAGATGGACGGTGTTGTCCAAGACGCGCTTGATGCTTTGGAGTACGCCAACGGCGCTCCGAACACCACGAAGTGGGGCGCGGAGCGGGCGAAAAACGGCCACCCGAAGCCTTTTGGCCTGAAGCTTATCGAGATCGGTAATGAGAACGGCGGCCCACGCTATAACGAGCGCTACAAGCTGCTCTTTGATGCCATTAAGAAGAAGCACCCGTACGTGCGCACCATCGCCAACGACTGGGGTGGCCTACCGACCTCCGCGCCCATTGAGATTGTGGATGAACACTACTACAACAACCCGCAGTTCTTCTTCGAGCAGGCCAACCGCTACGATCGTTATGATCGCAGTAAGCATAAAGTCTATGTGGGGGAGTACGCCGTGACCCAGGGCTGCGGTGAGGGCAACTTAATCGCGGCGCTGGGCGAAGCCGCGTTTATCACGGGCATAGAGCGCAACTCCGATGTGGTCGTGATGGCGAGCTACGCCCCACTCTTTGTGAACGCAAACGATAGAAAGTGGAACCCCGATGCCATTGTCTTCAACTCCAGCCAGGCGTTTGGGACACCGTCGTTCTGGGTACAACAGCTCTTCTCCACCAACCGGGGCGATGTGGTACTCCCGACCACCCTCACTGCGCCTGCGGTTCGCGACACACTCTCGGCAGAAGCCAAAGGCGGCGTTGGGGTGGGGACATGGCGCACGGACGCTGAGTACAAGGACATTGAAGTGAACGGTCAGTCCGTGCCCCTCAAGCCTGAACAAGGGCGCTGGGAGAAAACCGCAGACGGTGGCCTGCGCCAGAGCAACGCTCAGGGTGAGAACTTCCGCGCTATAGGCGGCGACCCGAATGCTGCCAACTACACGCTCACACTCAAGGCGAAGAAAAATGGCGGCGATGAAGGTTTCCTCGTGCTGTTCTACAACCGTAGCGCGGGGGACTTTCTCTGGTGGAACCTGGGCGGCTGGGGCAACACACGCCATGAGATCGAGCGCTCTATCGGCGGCGGCAAGAGTGCGCTTCTGCGGCCTTCGGTGCAGGGCAAGATCGAGACGGGGCGCTGGTACAACATCAAGGTCGAGTGCCAGGGGACGCGTATCAAGTGCTACCTCGACGGCAAGCTGATGCACGATGTCACGCTGCCCCCGCCGTCCTCGCCCATGCACGCCGTGACCACGCGCGACGAAAAAACCGGCGATATTCTGGTCAAACTCGTCAATGGGGGCAAGAGTGCCCACGCGGCAGGGATTACGCTCAATAATATTGGCAAACTCACGGGCAAGGGGAGTGTTACCGTGCTCACAGGGAGCGGTCCGCTGGAGGAGAACTCTTTCGCACAGCCCACCAAGATCACTCCCGTCACCAAGCCACTCACCGGAGTCGCGGCTCGTTTCACCTACCAGGCTCCGCCTTATTCGGTCAGCATTCTGCGGCTCAAGACAACGTCATCAGGCAGGATTCCCGCCGCCGATTGAAGCTGTCTATCTTCCACAGAGAGGCTCTTTCGCCAGCGGATCCACACGCACCTTCCAAAGCCCGCCTGGCAGTTCCCAGTCAATGTCCCACGCCTCCTCCCCTGTGCGGCGCGGCACCGACGGTACTACGCGGGCGGGAGTGACAACAGGAACCCCCTCAATCTCCCCCTCCAGCGAGATCGCCCAGAGCACGACGAAAAGACAGGGGGCTTCCAATCGGGCAGCGAGAAGCCAGTGACCATCTCGCCTCTCTTCGGTGACCGCATGGCCCGACAGGCACCAGGGGAAGATTCCTATTCCCCCCGCTTCAGGTTGCTCCCAGCCATCCTGGACATCCTGAGCTGTCGAGGTGCGATGGTCATAGAAGCGAAGCGCCAGCGCTTCTGCCCCCCGCTGGAGCGTGGCACTCTGAAAGGGGGGACGGGTGAATGTCATCACCTCACCATCGCTAAAACTGCCACTATTCTTGGTGTTTGTTCGACAAAAAACAGCGTCTAGGCTGAGCCAGTTCTGTGGTGTCGAGGGGGTAAGTGGGTAGCGTGAGAGCGTCGCCAGAGTTCCGTGTTGGCTACGGTGTTGCCGAAAGACAGCCCCGCCGAAACAAGGAATCATCAGCATGTCGGGCGGAGAGGTTTGCGGGAGCAGGTGATTCTGTAAACCAAGGCCTGCGAGCAGGCTCCAAAGTATGCCCTCGGCCTCACTGAGGCCCCTTCGGAACGTCCGAGAGACGGGATTGGCGAGGTCTTCCTCTAGTTTCACCAGCCGCCGGAAGAGCATTTCTGCTCGACGGGGCGGCTGCGTATCGAGGGTAAGGAGCAGGCCGAGTAAGTGCAGAAGCTCATGGGTATTGCTCAGGTGCGCACCACAGCCCCACTCAAAGAAAATCCACTCGTGGGCAGCGTCCTCGAAGTCTTGCCCGATGTCCTCTTGTGCCAACAAACGCAGTACGACAAGTGCTTCAAGGTAGCCACGGACATCGTAGAAGTGGTGTGCGGCGCGAACCGGGCGAGCATGCTGGCAAAGCGCGAGGGCTAGCTTGGTGAGGAGGGCTTGCGTATCATCAGGAAAGGCGGAGCGGTGGCGGACAAGCAGTACTAGAGTGCACCAGAAGCTGTAGCCGCTCAATGTCCCCTCATCCCACTTCACTTGCAGCGCCTCAACGTACTGAGCCGTGGGGATCTCAGCAAGCGTGCCTTGTTCGGCAGCGGCAAGAAGTGCTTCAATTAGCGCATCACGTGGGTCAATCAGAATCATAGAGTAAGGCCATGTTCACCGATACCCCCTAAAAATCCTGTCCCCTCTTTCAATCTGCGGGGCGCGGGTACAATCAAGCCATGCATGTTCTCTGTCTTTCTACCAGCACGAAGCTCCGCGAGGCCCTCACCGAGGCGCTTGGCGAATCGGTTGTTCTGCACTTCAGCGACCCGAAAGCCCCCGACGAAAAAGCGCTGGCCGAATCTGAGCTGGTGGTGACGGCGAAGCTGGAGCCAGAGCTTCTGACGCGGTTGCCGAAGCTCAAAGTGGTGCAGATCACGAGCGCGGGCGTGGATGGCAAGCTCTACCCGGAATTATTTGAAAGCGGCGTGCAAGTGGTGACAGGCTCGGATGTCCATGCGAGCGCTTGCGCGGAGCATGTGCTGGCGCTGATGCTGGCCGTCGCGCGGCAGATTCCCGCAAGCACACTGGCACAGAAAGAAAAACACTGGGGCATCGCGCAGTCAGGGTTTCAGCTCGAAGGCAAGACCGTCGGAATTGTGGGAGCGGGGCAGATTGGGCAGGGAATCGCGACCCGCTGTAAAGCCTTTGGAATGAATACCATCGGCCTCAGGCGCAACCCCGAGCTCCCCGCCGAGGGCTTTGATGTGGTCTTGTCGCACTTGCAGTACCACGAGCTGGTTCTGCGTAGCAACATGATTGTGCTCGCGCTCCCGCTCACGCCGTCCACGCGCTGGTTCTTTGGCGAGGACGAGATTGAGATCGTGCAGAGGGGGACTTATCTGTTCAATATTGGGCGTGGCGGCTTGATTGATGAAAAATATGTCTGGAAGGCGCTCAAAAATAAATGGCTGGCGGGCGCGGGCCTGGATGTCTTCGAGGACGAGCCGCTTCCCCCGAACTCCCCCTGGTGGGAGCTAGACAATGTGCTCATCACCCCCCACACCGGCGGCCAGACCGACACCGTCGCCGAGCGCCTCGCGGCTTTAGTGGCCGAGCAAGTGCGCCGGATGCAGGCGGGTGAGCCGCTGAAGAATATTGTCAACCCGGAGCTGGGATATTAGAATCTCGCCCGCGTTTTAGTTTCGCGTCGTGTGTTTCGCCCCGTTTGTGTTTTCGCCCCCATGAACGGGGGCGTCTTATTGTCCTCGTTCCTCGGACACGAAGGGCGTGCCGCCCATGGGGATCTGTTCACGGGGTTTTCCTGCTGTTTTTTGGAACATCTGGGGCACGAAAAGGATTCGCGAAAACGGCTCGTACGATTTTTTCTTTTTTGTGGGCAGACCCAATATGGCCCGAAGTGGCCTTCGTGTCGGCGAAGCCGTCAAAAAGACGCCCCCGTTCATGGGGGCGAGAACACAAACGGGGCGGTCTAATCGAGTCTAGCGATACACAGCGGGGAATTTGCGGGTCATCCAGCGCCCGTTGTTTTCGACTTCGAAGCCAAACTGCTCGTAGAGACCGTGGGCATCTTTGGTGACTAAGCCCCAGCGGCGGCAGCCCCAGGGCAAGAGATAGGTCTCAATCGCCGCCATAAGCTGCTTGCCTAGGCTCTGGCCCTGAAACGCGGGGACAATAAACACATCGCAGACATAGGCAAAAGTGGCGTGGTCCGTGATGAGCCGGGCGAAGCCGACCTGCTGGTGTGTTTCTTCCACATAGACTCCAAAGCAGACGGAGTTTTCGATGGCGCGTCGCTCGATCTCCTCAGGGATTCCCTGTGCCCAGTAGGAGTCCTGGGAGAGATAGTGGTGGATCGTGGGGAAATCCAAAAGTGTTTTGTCGGTGCTAGTAGTGAACATGGCTTTCTCTATGGTACACTGCGGAGCAGTGAGGTGTTTCACAAAAAATCTGGCATCGGCTCTTCTGGCTGCGGCGGCTCCTGCTGCTGTGGCCGTTGTGTGATGCCGGAGTTGCGTGGAAACCTTTAGAGCGAGAGAAACGATTGACGACCGGCCCACGCAAGTGAGCCGGTCTTTTTTTGGTTAGGGGGAGAGTATGAATCTGGAAGTGTTGCGGATTCTGGAGCACGATGCCCGCCGGAGCGCGGCGCAAATTGCAGCCATGACGGGCAAGAGCGAGGCCGAGGTTGCGGCGGCGATCTCTGCGGCGGAGGGCGCGGGTGTGATTCGCTCGTACCGAACGCGCATTGACTGGGAGAAAGCGGGCGACGGGCGAGTCTACGCCTTTATTGATGTCGCCGCACAGCCCGAGCGCGGCACCGGCTACGATAAAATCGCCGAGCGCATCTACCGGTATCCCGAGGTGCATAGCGTCTATCTGGTCTCCGGCTCGCAGGATCTTCGGGTCGTGGTCGCGGGCAAGACGATGCAGGAAGTGGCCAATTTTGTGGCGGAGAAACTAGCAACCATTGAAGGTGTGCGCGGCACAGCGACGCATTTTCTGCTCAAGAAGTACAAAGACGACGGTGATATCTTTGGCGAGGTGGCGACCGATGAGCGACTGGCGGTGACCCCGTGAAATCGCTCTCACAGATTGTGCAGAACACCCCGGCATCGGGGATTCGTCGGTTTTTCGACCTCGTCGCCGAGCTCGATGACGTGATCTCGCTTGGGGTCGGGGAGCCGGATTATGTCACTCCCTGGCGCATCCGGGAGGCCGCAATTTACTCGCTGGAGAAGGGCCGCACTACCTATACCAGCAATTATGGACTTCTGGAACTTCGAGAGGCGATTGTCGCAAAGCACATCGAGCGCTACGGAACGGGCTGGAACCCACGCACCGAAGTATTAGTGACCGTGGGGGTCTCCGAGGCGCTGGACACGGCGTTTCGTGCGATCCTCAATCCTGGCGACGAAGTGCTGATCCCCGAGCCGTGCTACGTCAGCTACGCCCCCTGTGTGCTGTTCGCGGGCGGCGTTCCCGTGCCGGTTCCCACACGGGCAAGCGACGGTTTCGTCACGCATCCCGAGGCAATCGCGGAGCGGATCACGGAGAAGACCAAGGCTATTTTGCTCTCGTACCCCACCAACCCGACGGGGGCCGTCATGAGCCGCGAGGGCCTACAACGCGTCGTGGATATCGCTGTCGCCAACGATCTCTACATCCTCAGCGATGAGATCTACGATCGGCTCTGCTACGACTCCGAGCATGTCTCGGTTCCGGCGCTCCAGGGTGCAAAAGAGCGGACAATTCTACTCAATGGATTCTCCAAAGCCTACGCCATGACCGGCTGGCGGATTGGCTATGCCTGTGCGCCCGCGCCTATCATCGAGATGATGATGAAGATTCATCAGTACACCATGCTCTGCGCTCCGATCACCGCGCAGATCGCCGCGATTGAGGCTCTGAAAAACGCCGAGCAGGACACCGCCGAGATGGTTGCGGACTATGATAGGCGGCGGCGCTTGTTTGTCAAGGGCCTGAATGATTTGGGCCTGGAGTGCCGCCTGCCCGGCGGTGCGTTCTACGCCTTCCCGAGTATCGAAAAAACGGGCCTCACCTCCGAGGAGTTCGCCGAGCGCTTGCTACGCGAAGAGAGAGTCTTGGTCGTCCCCGGTGATGTCTTTGGCGACGGCGGCATCGGCCACGTCCGCTGCTGCTACGCCACCGCCACAAGTAAGCTCACGGAGGCTTTAGAGCGCATGGGCCGATTTTTAGAGCGCTTGGGTACAATGGGCGAATGACCACTCTTCCCCGTAGCACGCCCGAAGCGCAGGGTGTTTCGTCATCTGGTATCGCCGCGTTTCTGGCACACTGCCAAAGCGCCGGGCTGGAGCTGCACAGTGTGATGCTCCTGCGCCACGGCAGGGTGATTGCTGAGAGCTGGTGGCATCCGTACACGCCTGCGAAGCCGCACATGCTCTTTTCCCTCTCCAAGAGCTTCACGGCCACGGCAGTCGGGCTGGCGGTGGGTGAGGGACGGCTGAGCCTCGACGATAAAGTGATCTCATTCTTCCCGGAGAGCACGCCCGAAACGATCTCGGAGAACTTAGCGGCGATGCGGGTGCACGACCTGCTGACCATGTCCACAGGGCACGCGGTCGAGCCGATGAGCGGGCTGCGTAGCGAGACAAATAATTGGGTGAAGTCTTTCCTCGCCGCCGCCGTTCCCCATGCACCGGGGACGCACTTTCTCTACAACAGCCTTGCGACGTATATGCTCTCGGCGATTTTGCACAAGCTCACCGGCGAGCGGCTCCTGAGCTACCTCACGCCGCGTCTGTTTGTGCCGCTGGGAATCGAGAGCCCGACCTGGGAGCAGTGCCCGCTGGGAATGGATGTGGGCGGCTGGGGGCTGAGTGTCCGTACGGAAGATATCGCCAAGTTCGGCCAGCTCTACCTGAGCGATGGCCTCTGGAACGGGGTGCGGCTCCTGCCCGAGGGCTGGGTTCGCAATGCCACCCGCAAGCACATCTCCAACGGCGATGACCCCGCCAGCGACTGGGCGCAGGGCTACGGCTTCCAGTTCTGGCGCTGCCAGCACGGTGCGTACCGTGGTGACGGCGCATTTGGTCAGTACTGCGTGGTCTTCCCGGAGCAGAACGCCGTGCTCGCGATCACGTCGGGCGTGAAGAACATGCAGGAGGTTCTGAACCAGGTCTGGAAGCACATTCTGCCCGCGTTCGGGGCACGGCGTGAGCTACATCGGCCCACCGGAGCCGGGCACGTCTTCTCCAGCGCCTACAGCTTCCCCGCCAACGACCAGGGTCTCAAGAGCCTGCGTCTCGAGAGCACGGAGTCGCAGCTCACGCTCACGCTCGATGACCACACGCTTAGCGGTGGCTTTGGAATGTGGCTTCTCGGCGAGACGAGCTTCCGCCAGTGGCATGGCAAGCCCCACGAAACCTCAGGAGCCGCCGCCTGGAGTGAAGACCGCACAACCCTCACCCTGCGCCTGTGCTCGGTCGAGACCCCCTTTATCGCGGAGGTTCTCTGCACGTTTGAGGGCGAGAGCGTCACTTTCCAGTACTCGCTCAACGCCAGCTTCGGCCCCACGGAGTTCGCGCCACTGGTGGGAGCTAGAGCTCAAGTCGCTTCAAAGGCTACTTCCCGCGAATCAGCCCCACCACAATCAGAATAATCCCCGCTAAGATTGCCCAACCCGTAAAGGGTGAAAGTAGCCTTGCAAGGGTAATGACCAACTGAATAGCGATTCCCCCCACCAAAAAGAGCATTCCCCACTGAACCAACTTGTTACTCTGTAGTTTTTGTAGCTGCTGTCGTTGCATAATATCAATTCTCCTCTCAATAGAACCACCGTACCCTATCTAGGTTACAGTGGGAAATATCACTGCTACAATACCGCAGCCAGAAGTGCCTGCTGCACGTGGAGGCGATTTTCAGCCTGGTCGAAGATGCCCGACTGCGGACTGTCCACGGCGTCCTCGGTGATCTCCTCGCCATAGTGAGCGGGCAGGCAGTGCAGAATTAAAGCGTCCTCTTTGGCTTCTCTGAGCGTTTTTGCGCCGATCTGGAAGCCCGCAAAATCGGCGAGACGCTTGGCCTTCTCGTCCTCTTGCCCCATCGAAGTCCAGACATCGGTGTAGAGGATATCGGCATCGTTAGAGGCGGCTACGGGGTCGTGGCTTATCTCAAACGTGGTGCTATGCCAGGCGGCCAGCTCCCGAGCCTGCGCGATCAGAGGCGCAGGCGGCTCGTAGCCGGGCGGACAGGCCAGCGTGAAGTGCGTCCCGAGGCGTGGCGCAAGCAGCATTAAGCTAATTGCGGTATTACAGCCATCGCCGATATAGACCAGCTTCTGGCCCCGGGTCTCGGAACGGTACTCCAAGATCGTATAAAAATCTGCCAGTGCCTGACAGGGATGCTCAAGGTCTGTCAGTGCATTGATCACGGGAACACTGGCATAGTGGGCCAGCTCGACAATATTGCGATGGTCAAAAGTCCGAATAATAATCACGTCCACCATGCGCGAGAGCACCCGCGCGGCATCTTTCACAGACTCTCGGTGACCCAGGCCCACCTCTTCCTTTGCAAAATACAGCGCTTGGCCCCCAAGCCGACTCATTCCCACCGAGAACGAGAGCTTGGTGCGCAGGCTGGGTTTCTCAAAGAGAAGCGCGGCGCACTTGCCCGATGCCACATTCTGCGCCTTCCCGAGCTTGATCTCCCGCGTTAAGTCAAAGAGCTGCTCGATCTCCTCCGTGCTCAGGTCGTTGACTGACAGAAAGTGTCGGCCTTTGAGGAAGCTCGCACGGGGCGTGAGCCGAGTGGGCGCAACAAGCGGAGCAGGATTGAACTCCTCCGTGAGGGCGCCCGCCAGCCCCGACGAGAGCGCTTGGGCGACCCCTTCATAGCTTAGCCCGACGCTCTCAACGCTCGCGGGTGCCTCGTGGAGCAGCGCTAGCAGAAGATGCTCTGTGCCTACATAGTCATGTCCCGTGGACTCGGTCTCGCGCCGCGCCTGCTCAACAACCTGCTTAGCTCCCGGCGAGAGCGTGGCCGACTCGGTGCGGGCCGCGCCATTCTCAGGTTTCAGCAGACCGGAGATACGCATCCGTAGCTCCTCGGGGGCATAGCCGATGCGCGCGAGAAGCTGCAAAGCACTGGTCTCCTCCCCGTGCAAGAGCCCGAGTAGCAAGTGCTCCCGCTCCACATAGATATCACCCCGTCGCATGGCCTCAACCTGCGCCCAGAGCATCGCTTTTCGTCCGTTTCGTGTAAATTGAATCGCCATGAATTATTCCGTTGCTTTCTCAATCGCTTGTTCCAGAAGTTTCACCCCTTCGTCGGCTAATTCCTTGGTGAGGATCAGCGGGGGGATGATTCGCAGTGTGGTATCTCCGGTGGCGTTGATAATCAGGCCCAGTGCGAGTGCTTCTGCGACCACTTTCTTAGCAATCGGCTTGTCCAGTTCCAGCCCGATCATCAGCCCCATGCCACGTGGTGCCCCGAGCGGCTTGAGTCGCTCTTTGAGATGGGCCCCAACTGTCGCGGCGTTCTGGGTCAGGCGCTCATCAGCGAGAATATCTAAGACGGCATTGGCGGCGGCGGTGCACAGAGGGTTACCCGCAAAAGTGGAGCCGTGGTCGCCGGGCTTGAGGGTCTCGGCGGCGGCTCCTCGGGCGAGGCACGCGCCAATCGGCACGCCCCCGCCCAGGCCCTTAGCGAGCGTCATGACATCGGGAACGACACCGTACTGTTGGTAGGCCCACATCTTCCCCGTCCGCCCCACGCCGGTCTGCACCTCATCGAGGATCAGCAGTGCCTTGTGTTTATCACAGAGCTCTCGCGCTTTGGTTAAGTACTCCAGGGTCGCCGGATGCACCCCGCTCTCACCTTGAATCGGCTCTAAAAGCACCGCACAGGTGTCATCGGTGATGATGGCCTCTAGTGCCTCTAAGTCATTGAACGGCACATAGTCAAAGCCGGGCGGGAGGGGCGCAAACGGCTCGTGGTACTTGGGCTGGCCCGTTGCCGTCACTGCCGCCAGTGTTCGCCCGTGAAACGAGTTGATCGCCGTGACGATCCGCACCTTGCTCTGGGCAATCGCCCTGCCATACTTACGTGACAGCTTGATCGCCGCCTCGATTGCCTCCGCGCCGGAGTTGCAGAAGAACACCCGCTCAAAGTCCGAGAGCTCCATTAGCCGCCGCGCCAGCCGCGCCTGGGGTTGGGTGAGGTAGAGGTTGCTTGCATGCATAAGTGTCGCCGCCTGGTCCGAAATCGCTTTTGTGAGATACGGATGCGCGTGCCCCACGGAGCAGACCGCGATTCCAGCGAGGAAGTCCAAATAGCGCTTGCCGTCACTGTCGAAGAGCCAGCAGCCCTCGCCACGCACCAACTCAATCGGCTGACGTGCGTAAGTCGTCATCACATGGGACTGATCCCAGAGCCGGGCATCAGCTCCCGTTTTCGTTGCTTCTGTAGTTGTCATTATATGCTTTCCATTATCTCGGCAAGCCTGGACGGAAATCGTCCGGCTGTGGGGCTTCGTTCCTCAGCCGCCTCGCTTCGCTCGGATAGTTTAAGGTGTTCGATAACTCTGGCACGGCTCTCGGCGGGGATGTTTTGGGAGAGCTTGAACTTGCCTTCGAGGCGCGAAATCTCAATCTCTACGCCCACAATTCCCTTGAGCTTGGGCGCGAAAAACGCGTCATCGTAGGCGATAGGCTCCGGTTCGTAGTGCGCCTCCAGCGTGAGTAAAATCTGTGTCAGCGCTTCGGGTTCTGTGACGAGCTTGGGCTTCCCATAAACATGCACCGCAGTATAATTCCAGGTCGGGACGGCGGGCGCGTGCGTGTACCAGCGCGGCGAGATATAGCCGTGCGGCCCGGTGAAGATCGCCAAGACGCTCTCGGCGCTGGTCAGGTGTGCACACTGCGGGTTGGCCTTGGCCAAGTGCCCGATGAGCGTGTTTGTCTCCGGCTGGTAGAGCAGCGGCAGGTGCGTGGCAAACGGCTCGCCATTAGCAATGGTTACCACGCTTGCAAAGCTATTAGCATGCAGAAACGCCGTGAGCGTCTCGGGATCGTTTACCTGAAAATGCGGCGGGATGTACATCTAGGTCAGCCTCTTCTCGAAGTCGCCGGTCGGAACTGCCGTGCCATCGCGGCAGACGCTCCGTTCGCCGAGGAGCCGAAAGCCCAAGCTGGTGTAGAGCACGACATTATCGGTTTTGGCGAGGCGGACGGAGCAAGTGAGCCGAGCTAGACCCTGCGCTCGCGCCAAGGCCTCTAAGTGCCCGACTAGCTTTTTCGCCAGCCCCTTCCGTCGGTAATCGGGGTGGACGGCGAGGCGGTGGAAGTAGAGCGCATCACTCTCTATCTGGTAGCGGACGCAGGCTAGGGGAGAGGTTGGCGAGGGGTAAACCACCAGTGCCTGCATTCCGCCCTCAAAATGTCTTGCAATATCAGCCTCGGTCTCCTTGAGCGCAGTAGATGTGCCTGGCTCGCGCCCGTACTCAGCAAACGCGGCTTGCGTGAGAGCGTGAATCAGGGCCACATCTTCTGTTTTCTCTATTCTCAAATCCATTTTTCCATCACTCCGACCGGGATCACGAACCCATTGCGCACCATCACATCCTCACCATTCCGCATATAACCAACACTCTCGTACAGCGCGACATTCTGGCTCACTTTTGGCCGCACATGGCACCAGATCCGCGACTTCTCGTGAGTCCGTGCCACTTCTTCGAGTCGCGCTAAGAGCGCCTTGGCGACGCCTTGGCGACGCGCCGATGGCAAGACTGCCAGCCGAAAGAAGTGCAGACCGCGCCGGTCGAGCTCGTAGCGGACGCAGCCCAGCGCCTTGCCATCGCGCTCGGCCAGAAGCGCGTGGTGGCTGCCTTCCGCCAGCTCCCCCACGACCTCCGCCTCGTTTTCAAAGAGCGCTGACGGCGGCGGGACATCGCTGGCGTACTCCAGAAACGCCGAGCGCGTGATGGCATAGACCCGCGCCGCTTCGCCCGCCCGCGCCTCTCGAATCTCCAAACTATCGCACCATAGTTCCGATGCCACTGTCTGTGAAAAGCTCTATGAGCAGCGCATGGGCACGGCGACCATCAATGATGTGTGCACGCGGCACCCCGTCCTCCACCGCCGCCGCGCACGCCTCCAGTTTGGGAATCATGCCCTTGTCCACGATCCCCTCGGCGATCCACTGCCGCGCCTCGCTTGTCGTCATCTCGCTGACCAAGCTACTCTTGTCGGAGAAGTCCCGGTACAGTCCCTCAACATCGGTCATGAGGATCAGCTTCTCGGCATGGAGCGCCGCCGCCAGCGCCGCCGCCGCCGTGTCCGCGTTCACGTTGTACGCCTGGCCGTCCGCACCCACCGCCACCGACGAGATCACGGGAATGTAGCCGTTCTGGGTGAGCACGTGGATAATCTCCGGGTTCACGTGCGTGATCTTGCCCACAAAACCCAGATCGCCGTTGTCGGTGTCCTTGGCCGCGATCAGCAAGTTGGCGTCTTTTCCCGACAGACCGACTGCCTGCACCCCCTCACTATTCAAGTGCGCGACAATACTCTTGTTGGTCTTGCCCGTGAGCACCATCTCCACAATCTCCATCGTCTCCGCGTCCGTCACACGCCGCCCCGCCACAAACTCCGGCTCCTTGCCGAGCTTCTTCATCGCCTCGTTGATCTCCGGCCCGCCGCCGTGCACCAGAATCGGGTTGATCCCTACCAGGCGCATCAGCACCAAGTCGCGCATCACCGCTTTTTTTAGCTCCGCATCAATCATGGCGTTGCCGCCGTACTTGATCACAATCGTCTTCCCGGCAAAGATCCGGATATAAGGCAGCGCCTGCATCAAGGTTGCCGCAATCTGCTCTGGCATCAAACTTCTCCCCGTAAAATTTCAAATAAAATCCCCAGAATCCGGCTAGCTCCGTTGAGGTAGCGCTCCTCGCGGTCGAGAAAGACCGTCTGGCCGGAGAGCTTGAGAAACTGCCAGTTGGTGCCGGTTGTCACTACGCCGTAGACTTCGGGGATTATCTTGCCCTTGCGCTCGTTGAAGATTCGTGCCGCGACTAATTCCGCGATGCACTGCCCCAGTCCTGGCTTCAGGTCTTCTTTTTTTGCCTCGACGACGGCGAGCACGGGCGAGACAATCACCGCGTGCTCCCGAGAGCGGGTGAAGAGAAAGTCACAGACCCCCGAGAGCCCTTGCTTATCGTCCACGGTAAAGTCCACCCCGGAGAAGAACCCGATCTCGGGCTGGTTGCGACGGTAGGCTTCCATCAGAATGGGTGCTACGATCAGCTCCGAGCGTGCTTTTTCCGTCGCGATCCGCCGCGCCACCGCCACGTTCTGCTCCAGCGTCTCCCGCAGGAGCGCACTCGGCTCGACGGGCATCACGTCAGGAAATAAGTCCCGCGTGTCATCGGTAACCAGGTCAAATGCCTCCAGCACCTGCGTCAGTGTGAACTTTGAATATGCCATTTACCTTTCTCCTATTTCTCTAGAGATTTGTCGAATACTCCGCTCTTATTTGTTGTCCAAGCAAAATAGCATCTTGGCGAGCCGAACCAGATCCTCTTTGGGGAATATCTTGATTTCTGATTTTAGTCGTTGATATTTTATTGAATTCTTCAAGCGCATATTTTGCCCACCAACCATGTGTTACAACAAACTGTGGTTTCAAAACTTTAAGTTCATTAAAAATAAAACGCTTGATATGTGGTCTAAATGCAGAAATTGATAGATCCTCCGAGCCATTCAGTGTTCTGTATTTCCATGAGTTGAGCCAGCCAACATCATTTAAAGTCAGTTCTAAACCTTCAAGTAATGCACCTGTAAACCGAGTCCAACGTGCCCATGAAGAGACTTGTTGCCTGTGCATTTCATTGACATAGCTAGTGTAGTCATCTAGTGATCCTGAAAATTTGAACTCTGATAAGCAGTCCTGAACTTTTGTTTCATCTAAATCAAGGCCATTATCCAGATTTCCATTCCCTGGGTTGATTCCAACGATGAGAATTCCACCTGCTGAGTAATTCTTACCGACCCAGCTTGGCTGGGGCAATCCTAATCGTGGGTGTACCTCACGACTACTTACAATATCGTGTTGTAGCTTTATAAACTCATTCCAATCAGATGAAATCATACTGTTTTCCTTCTTACGCGAGAATCTCCCGGATGGGTTGGCCGTGGTCTATTTCGAGGCGCTTTCTGCCCGGCACTTCGAGCTTGCGAGAGTCCAGGCCGAGCTGGTGCAGCACCGTGGCGTGGAGGTCGGTGAGGTAGTGGGGGCTCTCGACGGCGTGGAAGCCGAGCTCGTCGGTGGCACCATGGGTGATGCCACCTTTTATCCCGCCACCGGCCAGCCAGGCGCAGAAGCCCTGGGGATGGTGATCGCGGCCCGTGCCCTCGGCTCCGGGGGTGCGCCCGAACTCGGTGCCAAAGACCACTAGAGTTTCGTCGAGCAGACCGCGCCGCTTGAGGTCTTTGAGCAGGCCCGCAATCGGCTTATCCACTTGCGCGGCAAGCGTGGTGTGGTTGCCCTTGACATCGCTGTGCGCGTCCCATGCCCCGCCGCCGCCGCCGCCGTGGAAGAGCTGGATAAACCGGACGCCGCGCTCGACCAGCCGCCGGGCCGCGAGGCACTGCTCCCCGAAGGCTTTCGTGTGTGCCTGGTCCAGCCCGTAGAGCGCACGGGTCTCCGCCGACTCTTTTTCAAGCTGGAGCGTTTCCGGCACCGAGGTCTGCATCTGGAAGGCGAGCTCGTAGGCTTTTATCCGCGCCTGGAGGTCTTTGTCATCGGGGTAGTCAATGCCCGCGAGCTGGTTGAGGCGACCCATCAGCGAGAAGTTCGCCGCTTGCTCGTCGGCGCTTAAGTTATCGGCGGGCTTGAGGAAGGGCAGGGGCTTTTTCGGGTCGGCACTGAGCTTCACTCCGGCATACTGTGGCCCCAGATACGAGGCTCCGTGCGTCCAGGCTCCGCCGCAGCAGTCGCCGGTCGGGGTACCCAGCACGACATACTCGGGGAGGTTCTCGTTGAGCGTGCCGAGGCCATAGCAGGCCCAGGAACCGACTGTCGGGTGCGCGCCCTCACGAACATGGCGACCCGTCTGGAACGTCAGCTGTGCCCCGTGGTCGTTGTCAAGCGTCCAGAGCGAGCGCACAATCGCCAGATCATCGGCGCAGGTGCCGATGTTCGTGAACCAGTCCTCGCCCGCAATTTTCTCCAGCCGCCGACCCAGATCGGTGCGCTGGCCGGATTGCCGGAGCTGTACGGCGATGGCCTTGAGGCGTGCGCCAAAGGGATTGTGAGGGAACTCGTCGAGTGTCACACCCGGCTTGGTGCCCGGAGCGCTCTGATGACAGGTAGAGCATGCATCGAGGCGTGCGGGCAGGAAGCGCCCGTAGCGCACGCCCAGAGCCGCCTTGTTCGCCGGTGTCGCCGAGGCCATCGCCCCGCACAGTGCCGTTATTGTTGCAACCAGAATCGCTCGCTTCATTGCATCCCTCGCATCCCTTGCATCCCTCCCCCAGCCCCTCCCTTCGCCTAAAACCCTCGTTCCGAGGGGCGAAGGGAGGGGAGTAAGAAGTGGGTTATGTCGTGTATTCCGCATTGATTTTGACATACTCGTAGGAAAAGTCACAGGTGTAAAAAGTGGCTTTGCCCTCGCCTGCGCCTAGATCCACGGTCACAAGAACCTCGTCGGTCTTCATGGCTTCGGAGGCGGCGGCTTTGTCGAAGGCAGCCGGGACGCCGTTTTTGAAGACTTCGATGCCTGCGAGAGTGGCAGACGCTTTGTCGGGGTCAAACGGGACACCTGCACGACCGGCGGCCATCATCAGGCGGCCCCAGTTCGGGTCGTTGCCAAAGAGCGCGGTCTTGACCAGTGGCGACTCGGCAATCGTGCGCCCTACTTTCTTGGCGTCGGTATCGGAGGGAGCTCCGGTCACCTCAACCGTCACCAGCTTGGTCGCACCTTCGCCATCGCGTGCCACTTTCTTGGCCAGCGTAGTACAGACCTCGGAAAGCGCAGAAACAAAGATCTCGAAATCTGCCCCCTCTGGCTCCTCAATGGTCTCGTTGTCCGCCCAGCCCGAGGCGAGGAGAATACACTGGTCGCTGGTAGACGTGTCGCCGTCCACGGTCATGCAGTTGAAGCTCACCTCCACGGCGCGGCGCAGGGCAGCATCCAGAGCTTTGGGGGAAATGTCTGCATCGGTCGTCAGAAACGCCAGCATGGTTGCCATATTCGGCGCAATCATACCACTGCCCTTGCACGCCCCACCGATCCGAATTTCTCGTCCATTTAACTCAAAAGTAGCCTGAGCCATTTTGGGAACAAGATCGGTCGTCATGATCGCTTCCGCGAAGCTCTCTGCGGTTCCCTGTGTCCGACCGAGCCTGTGAATACCTGCGTCGATTTTATCCATCGGCAGGCGCACGCCAATCACGCCGGTTGAAGCGGTTAGAACGGTTGTGGGTAAAGTATCGTTTTCCTCGCCAGCCAACTCGGCCATCTGCTCGTTATCCGCAACACCTTCAGGGCCGGTTGCCACATTTGCACAGCCCGCATTAACGATGACATCTGTGACATAGCCGCCCGTCTCCGCCAATACACGCCGATTTCGCGTGACGGACGGGGCACACATCTGGTTCTGCGTCCCCACCATCGCAGCAGGCTTTCCATCAGGAGAACCTAAAACATGAATATGCCCCATATCCAGAGCGCCGCTCTTCTTGACCCCCGCAGCAACGCCGTGGGCTTGAAACCCATGTGGAAATGTTACGGCCACAGACCGCCTCCTTCTAAGCCCGCTGTCTCCTCAAAGCCGAGCATGATGTTCATATTGTGAATCGCCTGTCCCGCCGCGCCCTTGACCAGGTTATCAATCACGGAAACGACAATCGCCTGCTCTCCTGTGCTGGCGACGGCCAAGTGGCAGAAGTTGCTCCCCGCCACATCTTTCGTGGAAGGCCAGTCGCCCGGCTCCCGAACGACCACAAACGGGCAGTCGGCGTAGGCAGTGCGGAGGGTTTCTGTGAGCTCGGTGGCGCTGGCTTTTGTCTGGCCGTAGCACGTCGCCAGAATCCCGCGCGTCATTGGAATAAGGTGCGGCGTGAAGAGCACATTTGCGCCGATATTTTGTGCAATCTCAGGCGTATGCCGGTGGCTCCCGCCCACGGCATAAGGCCGGACGGTCTCGTTCATCTCGGCGTAGCGGTAGATCGTGTCGGATTTAGAGCGGCCCGCGCCACTGACCCCGGACTTGGCATCAATGATAATTCCTGACAGTCCGTGATGCTTCACCAGCGGCGCGAGAGCGAGGCTGCTGGCCGTGACATAACACCCCGGATTGGCGATCAGCCGCGCCCCGGCAATCTTCTCTTTGCCTACCAACTCCGGCATCCCATAAACTGCTTGCTCTAGAAGCTCAGGCGACGCCGGAGGCATTTTGTAGAACTTTTCCCAATCCGCCGTGTCCGTTAGCCGAAAGTCCGCAGACAGATCAATCACCCGCTTGCCCTGCGCCAGAAGCGCCCCGGCGACTGTCATGGCGTAGCCGTTCTCCTGCGCCAGAAAGACCACGTCCGCCGCTATCTCCCCGCCTTTTTTCTCGCAGATCAGCCGCCCGAGTTTTGTCCCGGCCAGCCCCGGAAATGCACTCGCCAGCGGCTTGCCCGCCGAGCTGTCTGAGATGACTTGCGTCACTTCGACATTTGGGTGCCTCGCTAAAAGCCGCGCCAGCTCCCCGCCGCCGTAGCCTGTTACACCAATAATCGCAATTTTTTTCATGGTCATAAAACAAAAAAAGCCGCCAGGGTTTCCCCTGCGGCCACGCCAAACACTATTTTCTCGATGCACTCACACGTAGCCGCTTTCCAGAAAGGTCAACCCCCTTCCGGTCACGGTTCGCGTTTTTGATGCGCCTAGCCCGTGACCTCTGAGGGACGACGGACGCGGCGACGGTTTGTTTGAGATTTTTGCATCGCTTAGGCCAGAAGTATATCTATATTTGTCCTTGGTGTCAAGGCCATAGGGCTACTTAATTGCCTTGAGGGCACTCTCTAGAACAGGGTCGCCGGACTCAGTGATGATGCCTTCGACGGCAACATCGGGCTTGAGGGGGTTCTTCTCCAGGCGCATTCCCCCCGGCGAGACATAGTCCGACAGAGGCACCTGCACCTCGAAGCCCTCGGTGTTTGCCAGCGGGAGAAACAGGGAAACAAGCACGGCACCCGCCGACTGCCGTCCGATGAGCACCGCGCCGCGCTGCTCTTTAAGCACCGCGCTGGTAATCTCCGAAGCGCTGGCGGAGCGGGAGTCCAAAAGAATGGCAAGCTTGCCCATAAAGGGTTGCTGCGCCAGCTTGACGGTCTTACTGGTGGGTCCACACCACTTGGCGATCGCCACCATGTCCTTACTATCGCCGCCGGTGGTCTGGACATAGCGCTCCGAGATGCGACGGTCCACGCTGGTGCCGATGGGAGTTCCCGGCTGACTGAGCAGCGAGAGTAGGTGCTGGCAGTTACGAACGAGGCCGCCGCCGTTGCTGCGCAGATCCAAAATAAGTGCCTTGGCTCTTCTCTGGCTAACCTCCGCGACAAAGCCCTCGATCTGCTTCTCACTGTACGTGCGTGAGAAAGAGGGGATGCGCAGAACCGCAGTGTCTTTGTTGATCCAGGTGAGCGTATTGGGCTGGTCGGTGGAGTAGGCTTTCTTGGCGAGCATGTAGTGCTTGATCGCCCCCGTGCTCTTGCGCTTGATAGTGAGAGCGGTGGTGTCGTTGTCGGGGGGGATGGGGTAGGAGACGGGTTTTTCGATGCCCTCTACCTGGATAATCTCATCGCCCTGCTCCAGACCAAGCTGCGCCGCCGGACTCTTGGGGGCAATCGTGGTGATGAGCAGGCCACTCTCGCTCTTTTGGGTCGCCATGCCGAAACCCTGAGTCACTCCGCTCACACGGGTCTTGACATTCTGAGGCGAGAGGAGCCGAATGTGGCTGATGCCAAAGTCGCGGAGCGCTCCATTGATGGTATTGACAAAGGTTGGGATATCTCCGGCATGCTCTATCTCGGTCTGGCGCTTTGCTAGGAAGGCGGGCCACTGCGTGAAGTCTATGCCTGGGACAAATGCCTGCCGCTGGATCGTGTTTTGCATACTCAGGAGCACTTTATCTTTAGTCTCCGAGGAAACAGACTGGCCAAAGGCACTGGAGAGCGCCCCGAGGAGCACACCGATTGTCAGTAGGCTACGAACCCGCATCTTAAGTACTTCCTTCCAGAATAGCTTCTGAAGCAGCACCCTTTTTAGGGTGCAATGCGGCTTCTACAAAGAGGGGAGCCGCGATCTCCGCTGAGGACAGCAGCGTGTAGTTCTGCGAGACACGATGGATGCGCCGTGCCAGATGGGGATCGAAGCAGCGTAGCACTAGGCGAACCGGGTTCTCCGGGCGGTAGTCCTCTACTAGAGTCTGTGCCATGAGTCCGATCTCCAGGTTCAAGGCATCGCTGGACGTCGCGGCTACCACCGCGCTTGCCCGTCGAAAGCCCGCTCTCAGTAGTGTCTCGGGTCGGGTCGCATCCCCTAGCAAAATCGGAACACGCGTCGCCAGATCGCGGAAGAGAGCATCCTCCAAAGTCATGTCTATCACGACCACTCGCACATTCCGTGCCCGGAGGCGTTCCGCAATCGCAAATCCCACACTTCCCAGGCCACAAAGAATAATATGCCCCCGGTAGCGCCGGATTGTCCGCTCCGCCCGCGCCTGTTGCGCTGCCCCGGAGAGAATATAGTTGGTCAGGAGCGACGAGAGCGTGGCAAGAAGTAAAACGCCACCGAACATCAGCACCATCCCAAATAACTTTACCGCCGCGGACTCGCTCTGTAGGTTGAAATCCCCAAAGCCCACGGTGGTCAAAATAGTCACGGTGAAGTAGGCCGCGTCCATGTAGCTCAGACCGATATTCTGATGGAAGATCAGCACTCCCCCTAGAAAAAGCAGGCAGAGCAACAAAAATAAAAGACTTAAATCCGGTTGCTTGGCACGCCGGAGCCGCTGTCTCCGCACTCGGTGGCGTGTCGTGCTTGGCTCTGGGGGAGGGGCGAGAGCCGCCTCGGCGAAGTGCGGCGCGGCGAGCAATGACGGAACTAGGACATGGGTGAGATCAAAGTCTTGCTCTAGCCGGGAGGCAAGGCGCTCCTCAGAGTGGCGCATGACGATACACAGCTTGGGGTGCTGCCCTCGCACATCCAGAGCGGTCTCTAAGTTTACCAAGTCGTCGGAGGTTGCCAAGATCAGCGCTCGTGCCTGGTCCAGACGGGCGGCCTCACGCGTATCGGGGAAACGGAAATCACCTGTGATCAGATCGGCCCCACGGTCAAGCGCTGCCACCCGCCGATCCTCCCGTGTCTCTGGGCTGGTAATGGCAACCACAGAGACTCCCTGCTCGCGCAGCAGCTCCACAATGCGTAGCCCAAAGCGTCCCAGGCCACAGACCACGACATGATCGCTTAGCGCATCAGATAGAAAATCAGGTCGAAAAGGGGTCGGCACAGCCTATTATAACAATTCTGGCGTGCATAGGAAATTTGGTATGGAAAATGCATAAGCAATTTCCATACGACTATGATGACAAAACGAATTGCTTTTGGCTGGAATGGCACACTTCTCCCTGAGGTCGCCGAGTTTCGCTGTGATCATCCACAGGGCGTGCAGGCACTACTGCTGAGCCACGGCTTGCGCTGTGGAGCGCTCGGGCTGATGCGCTCCCTCCAGCGCGATGGCTGGGAGATTTGGATCTACACGCTGGCAGAGATGCCCACACGCCGTGTGCGTCTTTTCTTCGCACTCAATGGGGTTCGGCTGGGGGGAATTATTACGGGGCAGGAGCACCGGAGCGCCGTCCGGGCGGGCCGCGCTCCGGTGGCAACTCTTAAACATGCTCCTGCGTTTGGTCTCACTCTGATTGCCGATGACAAAGAGGCCACGGCGCAGGCGGGGAGGCGCTATGGCTTTGAGACACTAATGATCACGACCTGCCACAAAGACTGGACAGCACTTATCCGCGAGCGCTGCCTTGCGACTCCTCAGAGCAAAGACTCCTTGGCCGTAGCCGCCTAACTAGTCATTAATTACTAACACTCATTGTCACGAATCACCGTGGCGCTTGTGGAACTCCTCTAGCCGCCGCACGGTCTGCACGGACTGGCGGCGGCGCTGACAGGCTTGCTCCAGCTTCATCACCAGCAGCTCGAAGACATCCACGCCGGGCATGTTCTTCTCGATGTAGTCGTAGGCCCCGCGCCGCATGCACTCCACGGCATTAGCGACATTTCCATAGGCTGTGAGCACGATCACCTCGGTGAAGACATCGCGTGCGACCGCCCCTTCCAGTATATGCATCCCCGAGTTGGGGTCGCCCATGTTCATGTCAGTGATAACGACATCATAGGGGTGCTCAACACTCTTGAGTGCACTCAGCCCTTCTCGCTCGGACCCCGCTGTTGCTACGGCATAGCCATCACGCTCCAACCGTCGTGCCAGTGCCGCCCTTACCTCGTCTTCATCGTCTACAACCAGAACTCGAATCATCCTCATTTTCCTCCCTTTTTGAGCGGCAGCGCGATCTCAAAGCGCGCCCCCTCTCCCTCTGCGCCTGTCTCGACGATGCCGCCGTGGTGCGCCTCGATGATACCCTTTACAATCGCTAGCCCCAGGCCCATCCCACGTGCCCGCGAGGTTACAAACGGGCGGAATATCCGCTCTTTTTCCGACTCTGGTATGCCGGGGCCGGTGTCCTCGAAGCTTAGGAGTGCGTAGTCGCTTCGAGGCAGTGACAGCCGGGTGGGCAGGGGCTCCCGGCGCGAGACGATGCGTGTCGTCACTTTTAGAGTCCCTCCCCCCATTGCTTCCATGAAAGTTACCGCGTTTTCAATCAGCTCCGAGAACGCCCGCTTCAGCTTCGCTCCATCCGCGACCACGGGAAGAGTCTTGGCGGTGTAGCTGGCCTCCAGAACCACTGTGCTCCGCTTTGGGAAAGTCTCTCCCAGCGCGGCTTGCGTCAGCTCGTTGAGATCCCCGGGTGTAGGAGCCAGGTTGCCCGCCCGCACAAAGTCTCGAAATTCTGCCAGCAGCTCCTCCAGCCGGAAGATGCCTCGCTTCATGCCCTCGACAAGCGGGCGCACCTCGCCTCCCGTTCGGAGGACATACTCCAGCTCATTGAGCTCGCCTTTAATGGCAAAGACCCGATTGCCGATCATGTGGCTGGACATCGCGCTCATCTCACCCCAAGTGGCCATGCGCTCCGACTGCATCAGCCGTGCAAAGAGCCGCGCGTTGTCCATTGCCGCCCCCACTTGCGCGGCGATGGTGAGTAGTGCCTCCTCTTCCGCATCCGTAAAGTCATTGGGAAACCAGGGGGAGCTGGACTCCTTGCGGATCACCCGTAGCACCCCGACCACGCCCGCCACCGATGGAATCGGGGCTCCCAGAAACGCTCGCATGTCATCGAGATCGCGCACCACAGCACCGGTAGTCGCAACCGTTCCTGTCTGGCCTTCACCGCGTACATAGGCTTTGCGGGCGGGGCGCACGCCTTTGCCCCGGGTGGCTGCCAGAGTGAGCTGCTGGCTGGCTTGATCCAGAAAATAGAGCGAGCACTCCTCGGCACGCAGTACCTGGCTGGTAATCTCCACCACCCGATCCAGCATGGCATCCAGATCCGGCGAACCCGAGAGCTCCTTACCGATCTGTACCAGCGCCGTCTCCCGCTCCCGGAGATCGTCCATGGAGAGCCGTAGCGCCGCTAGATCCGCCACGGTCTGAGCGAAGGCCTCGTGCTCCCCCGTGAAGGCGTCCAGGCGATCCGACTCCAGGTTGAGCACGCCTCGGACTCGCTCATCGCGCTCCAGGGCAAGGGGGACCGCCAGTACCGAGCAAATCCCGGGGAAGAAGGGGGCGTAGCCGGGCACATCCACAGGGGCATTAGCCACCCGCACGGGTGCGCCGGTGCGGGCCACCAGCGAGGTGATCGTGTTTGTGCGGTCGCGCTCGGAGAGGCGGTTCTGCCGCGCTTCATCCGTCCAGCCATCTCCCGCTGTGGCCAGCAGAACCAGTCCCCCAACCTCAGCCTCGGCAAGCGCAACAAAGCCGCGTGTCGCACCGGTTGCCTGCGTGGCTTCCAGAACGTAGTGCTCTAGTAGCTCCTGTGCGGACCAGTTTGCGACAGCCGCATGGGAGAGCAGTGTTAGTTGCTGTAGTGAGGGGGAGCCTTGGATACCCATAGATTAACGTGTCAGTATACCCTGCAAACTAAACTCTCTCATGCTACAATGTGTTCTTGCGCCCGGGCAGTGCCTTGGAGCGCGGAGCGGACGGTTTAACGATTTGGAAGGTTCAGCAAGAGAGGCGGCGTTCGCCCGACTGCGGGCGTTTGCGGACAAGCTGGTAGGCAGGGATGAAGCGTTGGGGGCACTGGTGCGAACGGCCTGCTCCTCGCGGATTGTCACCCTCCATGGCCCGGCAGGAGTGGGTAAGAGTACTCTGGTACGTGCCGTTGCCCAGCGCCTCACGGAGGCGGGGGCTTTCCCGGCGGGGGTCTTCTGGGCCAGCCTGAAGGGGGTTCGACACACCGACGCAATTCGGGAAGCGGTGGCCCAGCGGGTGCCTTCAGACAGTGGTGCCGCACTATTTATCCTGGATGGGCTGGAAGCGCCGGTGGTTCCTGCACTACTGACCCAGTTCCCTGAGCTTCACTTGCTGATTGCGGCACATCGGCCTCTGAATATCACAGGGGAGCAGGCACTGGAGCTACCCCCTCTCTCTGTCAGTGATACCCGACGGCTTTTAGTGGGCTGGGCGCGGCGAGATTTCGACTCTGAGGAGACTGCTTCGCTGGCGCGCTTGCTCGATGGCAACCCGCAGGCGGCGCGGCTCACGGCGGCACTCCTGGAGACCGAGCCCCTCACGGCGCTTCGTGTACGAATGGAGACGCAGCTCACGGCACTCACGCTGCACGGAGGGACAACCACCCCGCTCACGATTGCCCGTGACCTCCTCCTGGAGCGCCTCCCTGAGGGAGTCCGTCGCCTGCTGGGGGTACTCTCGCTCTTTGCCACGGGGGCAGTAGCTGAGGATCTGGAGGCAAGCTGGGGCAAGGGCTGGCAGCGCGCCATGGAGGTTCTCCTGCGCTCCGGACTCGCCACTGAGGACGAGGGCCGCTACCAGCTCGCAGTCGCGCTTCCCGAGTCGCCGCCCCAGGCGCTTCTCGGACCCACAGGAGTGTTGCTCGCCCTGGCGCTGGGGCACTTGCGTAGCGGCGAGGTAAATGCCGCCTTTGATCTGGCGGAGCGCGCACTCACGGTCGCGCGGGGTGACCAGAGTCGGGAAGGCTTTGCCCGTGCCCTGCTGGTTCTGGGGCGTATCACACTCACGGAGGAGCCTGCCCGTGCGGTTCTCTTACTGGAAGAGTCGGCGGGGCACTTTTCCAACCTGGGCGATGCAGCGGGCCAGGCTGAGGCCCGCCGCTTGCAAGGAGCCGCACTGGGCAATATCTCCGAGCCAGAGGCCGCCCTAGGCGCACTCTACGAAGCCCAGCAGCTTCAATCTTTCCCGTCGCTAGAGCGCTTATTCACGGAGGTGCAGTCGTTCTTCACGGATCGGGGCGGCGGCTCGCTCCTGACAGCACTGAGCACGGATGCCTCCGCGATTCGCGAGGGGGGCATCCTCGCCGCCCGTGTCAAGCTTGGCCTGCCCGGCAAATAGTCTAGCTGATCCGCTGGAAGAACCAGAGTGCTCCCAATAATATGACGGTAACTGTGCCCGCGAGCAGCGCCCGTCGCCCGGCCCGGGGCGCTCGTTTTGTCAGGAGTGCCAGTGCCGGTGCGACCATCAACACAATGGTCAGTTGTCCTAGCTCCACGCCGATATTGAACGCTCCCAGCGAGAGGCCTAACGCCTCTTTGGGCAGCCCAATCTCCGTGAGTGCTCCGGCGAACCCGAAGCCGTGGATCAGCCCGAAGCCTAGCGCCATCAGGGCACGAAAGTCGCGCTCCCCGGGCTTGGCAAGCAAGTTGTCAACTCCCACCGCCACAATAGAGAGCGCGATCAGCGGCTCCACAATTGCGGGCGAGAGTGTTAGGGTTTTCGTCGCCGCCAGGCAGAGCGTGACCGTGTGAGCGAGGGTAAAAGCCGTGATAATCTTGGCAAGCTGACGCAGGCTTCCTCCCAGCAAGAGCAGTGCGATGACGAAGAGAATATGGTCTTGTCCGGCGAAGATATGTGCAACGCCCTCTTGGACAAAGCGCCGCACCACCGAGAGCGACGGCTCAGGTGCTTGTTGAGCCGACCAGACAAAGCGCGGATGGCTGGCATCGAGAACGCTCTCCTGCACCAGCCTATCGCCGGAGTACAGCAAGACAATCGTGCGGCTCTGTGGGTCTTCCGGAAAGAGGCGCTGCGTGAGGGTGAGCTGCTTGGGAGCGAGCACGGCGGCGTGGGTGTCGAGCAGCACCGTGCGGTTGCTGGCATCTTGAATCCGGCTCTCACCCTCGGTTGCTACGGGCTTGCCCTCAGCCTCCAGCGCGAGCCGCTGGCGTAGCCCGACATCTTTGCCCACCCGAGCGACTAAGCTGATGCGTAGCGTTGTGGCCTCAAGGCGCAAGATCACACTGCTGTAGCGCGGGTCGTGGGCTCGCGCGGAGATTGCTACGCTGAGCAGTAGCAGGAGGCAATAAAGAAGGTGCTTCATCGGACGGGCTTCTCTCATCGGACGGGTTCCTCAAGGGGATTGCGGACAATATGATCGGGGAACTGATCAAGGCGGGCACGGCTCCAGGGCAGCCAGCGGACATGACCATCGGCGTAGGTGTAGTTCGCACCGCCCGTGTGTCGGTTGTAGCGCAACCAGCCTTGGTCGCCGTACTTGCCCTCACCCCAGCGCACCAGTGCCGCCTCGCCGCCCCAGGTATCGTAGTCGTCTTGGTCAGGACTGCCGTATGCCTCGTTGTCCTCCGCGTTCATTGCCTCGGAGTTGCGCTCCGAGAAGAGGATTAAGTTAGGGTTGGGTAGCGCCGCGACAATGGGCTCCGAGGCAAAATCCCCTAGTACGCCTTCCAGCGCATAGCGACAGGACTTATGGGTGAAGATGGAGTTCAGTAAGTAGCTCTGTCCTGCGGGTGAATCAGGGCAGTGTGCCACGTTTTGGTTCTTGAGATAGGGCTGGAAAGCTACCAGCCAGGGCTTCTCGGCATGGCTATTGCCAAAACCACCACCTGAGCAAGCATCCAGGTTGGTGGGAAGCTGCGTGACAGTCGTGCCATCGTCTAGCACCCACTCTTCATGGTGATGGAAAAGCTCGCCGTCCCAGTCGGCCATGTACATTCGCGCTGCCACACCGAGCTGACGCTGGTTCGAGAGGCAGGAGATCTGGCGGGCTTTGGCACGCGCCTGGAAAAAGACAGGGAAGAGAATCGCGGCAAGTATCGCAATGATCGCAATAACAACGAGAAGCTCAATGAGTGTAAAGGCGCGTTTCATGGTTTGGTCTCTGAGAGAATTTGTTTTGCGTGCTCAAGAATAGAGTGATCACAGGTTCCCGTGGCTAGGGCGAGTCTGGCGTAAATCTTCGCCTCGTCTTGCTCGCCTGCTTTGTAGAGTGCCCAGCCAAGTGCATCGGCGGTGTGGATGTCTTTGCGGACGCTCCAGTCCGATCGCATCAGCCGTACGGCCTCGTCGGTGTTGCGGCCCGTGTCGGCGTAGAACAGGGCGAGAGCGCGGCCATGGACATGGCGTCCGCTGGCCTCCGATGTGATCCGTTCCCACTGAGACGGGTCGCCGAGGGTGTAGAGCAGCATCGCGGCCTCAGGAAGCGCGACGGTTTCTGCGAGCCTACGGGCCTCGGTTTTGTCGCCCTGCTCCGCGGCAAGCTGCGCTAGGCCGAGTGTCGCACGTCGGTCACCGGGGAAGGCGTCCAGCGCCGTTTCGTACTCTTGTTTTGCGTCTGCCAAGCGTCCTTGCGAGGCCAAAAAGGCGGCGAGGCGACCGTGAAACCAGGCGCGGCTCGGGGCGGATGTCTCGAAGTTGATTTCGGTGAGGGCGAGGGCACTCTTGTAGGCATCTTCTGCAAGCTGCACTTTTCCGACAAGCTCCCAGACACGTGCCTGAAGAACCCGGATAATCGGATCGGTTGGGCGCAGGGCGGCGGCCTCAGTGAGGCGCTTGCGTGCCCGGTCGTAGTTGCCAAGCTCAAGATCGCACTCGGCCTCCAGTGCACCATCGCCGAGCTTCGTTGCCACTGCATGTGCCTCGACAAAAGCATGGCGGCCCATGAGCGCTTTGGTGAGCGCCCAGAGGCCGATGGGGTTGTTGTGGCTCCGCACCGAGAGCGAGCGGCGTGCGCTCGCCTCGGCCCGGAGCAGATCGTCGGGATCGCCCAGCTCGCTCTGGCGGCGCAGATACGCACTCGCCAGCATTGCCAGCCCCGTGGCCCCCTGCGGATCGGAGAGAGCACGGCCTTCTAAAAACCGCACACTCTTCTCGATCTCGGTTGGGTCATAGGCCACGTGCGTGCTTGTCTTTGCCGGACTGGGCCTGGGCGAGAAGTGCTTTCCCGCCCAGAAGAAGCCGCCGACGGCAAAGACAAGCACATGCGCGATCCCGCGTCGCATTACCGTGGTGCTCCTAGGTAGGGGAAGGTGGCGGTGAAGTGCTTGCCTCCCGACCCCACATTGTCGCTGGTGAGGCTTGGGATGTCCTTGCCATCAGCAGGAGCGAGTCCGAGCGCGGAGACAGTCTTACCAAAGACAACCCCCAGGGAGATATCCACCACATCGTCGGTGAGCTTGCGCCCGCCGAACTTGCCGCCGGTCGCCCCGCCTGTCTCGGAGCCTAGGTACGCTGCCGAGTCGGTCTGGTTCAGATCCGCCACGAGCACATCGGGTACGAGAACCGCCTTCACCACATCGGTGGTAGCCTGCGAGCGGCCCGCCGTGTTGCGCATGAAGTTCTGGATGTCATTGGCAAGCTGCGCGGAGTCCTGACTGGGCGAGATCTCGTTGTTGGTCTTGTGACGGTCTCCGGCCACGGAAGCAAAGACCTCGTTGACCACGGGCCGTGCCAGACGGTCCACCTGCTGGAAGCTCTCTGGGTTACGGGAGACCGTGTTAGCGCCGCAGCCCACCAGCATGGTGATCGGAACAAGAGCGGCGATGGGAATAAGTAGCATAAGTTGTTTCATTTTGTTTTTTCTCCGCGAAGTTATTTGCTCGTGGTGCACCAGACACCGATTTTGCCGTCGGCTGAGCCCTTGAGTGCACTCTTGGGAAGCTCGACGACAATGGCGAGGAGGTTGTAGCCAATCAGAAAATCCTTGGCTACACCCGCCGCACGCCAAGTTGCGGCTTTGGGAGTGTTGGCATCAGCAAGGGCCACAGCAGTGCCACTGATCGGGGTGGCGCGGTCGGGCAGGATGGTGAAAAACTGCTCCAGATCAAAGAAGAACGGATCCTCGCGCACTCCCGCAAATACCTGCATGCCGCTATTTGGCGAGAAGGCGCTATTAAACGTCCCTGTGATGGTTGAAGGAATCAGCGCATCACTCATCGTCCCCGTGCGAGAAGGGGCGCTCGGTCCGGCGATAATTACTTTCTGGCCGGTTCCAGTGCCCACGAAGCGTGCCTGGATCACTAGGTCTTCTACTTTGTCGCCCGTGTTGTCTATCTTGAACTGGTAGAGAACCGTCGGATCAAAAGCGCGGGTGCCGCCCGTGGGAATCAGCGGGGAGACACACATCGCCAGCACGACATTGTTGCTATTGGTTGCACTGGGAAAGACAAAGACATCGGTGATGTCGGTGCCGGGGGACGCCGCGATCTGCGGTGTATCCGCGTGGTCGGAACCGCGTGCATTACGGATTCCGATCCACCCTGCGGTGAAAATGAGCGCAGTGCCTACGAGGGCAAATGAGCGCTTTGTTACTGATTTCATGACCATACTCCTGGTTGATTTCCGGGCTCTCTTAAGTGAAAGCCCTGGTGCTAGCCTTATTAAAAGCTAGCTCCTTAGGTTCCTTGAAGTTTAGGCTATAGCACTGCTCAATGCCCAGACCGAAAACTGCTCATTTTCTGCTCACTGCCCTGTGAAGAAGCTCACTTCAGCGCCTCGCCGATTTCTTGTAGCCAGAGTGTCTCGGTCAGAAGCGCGATTCCCTCGGCGAGATGACGGCGGTACGTGCTGAAGGGAAGGTCCAGAAGCTCGGCAGCTCTCTCCTGCGTGGCGGCGGGGCGCAGGTAGGTGTGAAGAAGCGCGTAGTAGCCTCGCGCACGTTTTGGGTGGCCTTGTAAGCCGGTGGTGGTCTCACGGATCAGGCTCTGGAGAACGGAGGCGCGCTCGCGGGACGGTGCCTCGACTCCCCGTGCGCGCTCGACGACGATTCTAGAGCGCAGGAGGGGGCTGTCTGTTAGTGCCTCAGGGCGGTCCAGAAACTTGAGAGCATTGCGCAGAGCCACTTCAAACTCGGGTTTGCTGAGCACAAGATAGGTCTCGGAGGGTTTAGGTCGCGTTTTGACGGCTGTTCCTGCCACTTCTTTCTCGCCCAGCACGTGCAGCCACTGCGCCACGGGCTGCACACGCCAGTCGTGTGCAAAGATCCCCTGTGTAAACCCATCGGCATCGGATTCGGCGGCGTGGCAGCGTGGCGATTCGGCGTAGGCAAAGACAGGCTCCCAGCGCTCGGGGTCACGAATCGGGAAGAAGCTGTAGGCTAGGCGCGGCGTAATCAGATACTGCCGCACGGCATTGACCATCACCAGGCTCTGGATCGGCGAGACAGCATGGTAGGTGTCCCCGGCCATCCAGAAGCGAAAGTACAGTGCCGTCTCGCCGGGGCGTAGTGGGGCGCTGGTTTCGAGAAAAGCGAGGGCACGATCTACCACGGGATCTTGCTTGCGGTCCACAGGCAGCACTTTATCCAGCTCCAGCCAGCAAAGAAAGCCCAGCGGCGCGTTGCCCTCACCCCCCCGAAAAACGGCGGTACTCAGTGCGGGGTGGCCCCACCAGTGGCGAAACCGCGTGGCAGCGAGAGTGCCTTCGTGCTTCTCAACCCAGCTTGCCAGAAGTGCGCCGTCGTCGGGCCGGGCGCTGTCTGCGTAGGCTCCGGCATCTTGCCAGGTGAAGGCGGACTGAATCACCGGGTTGTCGCGGTGCAGAAAGACATAGTCCCAGAGCAGGCGCTGTTGCTCTCGGTCACTGGCCTCGGCAAGGCGCTCGCCGTAGTAGCTCCGGGCGCGGCGGTGCAAGTGCGTCCAGCGGTCAGGGTTGCGCCAGCGCAGATCGGCAAGCAGGGCATCACGGGCAATCGGATGCGGCGCGACTCCCGGCAGTGCGGGCTCCATCAATGAGAGCGAGCTCAGCCAGTCGAAGAGTGGGCGGGTTTCACTGTCTTCTAGCTCTAGCAAGCGCCCAAGAACAGGCTCCGTGGTGACCCGCAGCAGCGCCGTGGCCTCCAGTGCTGCTCGGTGTAGCGGTGTGGGGGTGTCATCAAGGAAGCGCTCAATCAACCCCTGCACCAGATCCGGCGAGGGTTCCGTACCTTGAAAGGCTGCCGCACCCTGCTGCTCAAACATATCGCGAGAAAGCGTGAGCGCCAGCGGGTAGCCATGGGTCGAGGCTAGCAGGCTCGCATGCAAACCCTCAGGGATACCGCTGCGCTCCAAAAACTCCCGGCTCTCGTCGGGGCTGAGGTTACGTAGCGGCAAGACGCGCACCAAGCCTTGCCAGTCGGGATCGGATCGCCAGCCCGATGCCACGGGCTTGCGCCCCGCGACCACCACGAGGGTCTCGCCAGGAAGCTCGGGAATCAGAGTCGCACGGAGCCAGCCTTCCAGCGGCTGAATGGTCTCGTAGCTATCGAGCAAGATCACCTGCCGCCCGGTCGCGCCCGCATCAAAGCCCGCCAGTACGAGCGCGGCCCGAAAGCCCTCAGGGGTTGGTTCCAGCTCCAGCCCGGAGAGTGCGGCGCAGGCTACCCCCAGCTCTGTGCAGATCGTAGCGTAGGCGTGCAGTAGTGTCGTCTTTCCCACGCCGCCGGGGCCAAAGACACTCAGAACACAAAAAGGCAACTCGGGCGCAAGAAGTGCGGTACGAAACAGTGCACGCTCACTCTCCCGCCCCACCACGCGCCGCCGCGCCGCCGCCAGCCGATCCGCGATCCGTGTTGGCATATAGCCCTATTGTACTCAATTTTCTGGCATTGGTTCCCATTTTACGTGGCCATCGGCAAAGATCACTGCGCGGCCTCCGGGGCTGGGAATGTAGCCCAGTGCGGTTTCAGACGGCTTTTCGATCTTACTTAGATTTGTTGAGCCGCTGTAGGTGTAGACAAAGTCCGCGAGCACGTCGTTGTTTTGGATGTAGGGGAAGATCGCGCCTTTCACGCTTGCCGGATCGTGCGGGAAGTTCTCGTCGTAGTCCTGCGCGTACATCATCAACCCTAGCCCCACTTTCTTGCTATTGCGCATCGCCAGCTCCTTCATCATTTTCTCAAAGGCCAAGCGATCTAAACTCACAATCGGGGCAGCGTAGAGCGCATCGTCGTGGGTGAAGAGCACCGCCGAGAGATCGGGTAAGAGCTGGCTGCGTCGTGAGAAACTGTCATCCGAGTTTGCCGTGACAAGGGCCCGTGCAAATTTCTTCTCCAGGCCCGGCTCGGTTGCCTCCAGCCAGATAGGATTGGCGCTCGCGTTGCGTCCCGAATCACTGGTCAGCTTGGCGGCACTTCTGTGTAGGGTGAGAGGAAGCACTTTGGGGGCCAGCTTGTTGAACGCAATCATGTCGCCAGGCTTCTCCTTAAGTGGGGTCACTTGTGTACTGAGCAGTCGCACGGAGTGCCAGCGCTCTTCCCGTTGCAGTTTCGTT
The DNA here is from genome assembly GCF_043757465.1 of Armatimonas sp. GTDB lineage: Bacteria > Armatimonadota > Armatimonadia > Armatimonadales > Armatimonadaceae > Armatimonas. Next base: position 74,322 of record NZ_JAYVPL010000131.1, on the reverse strand, counting down.
TCCCCTTCGCGGGGGGAGCGGATCAGCTCATAAAACACAACGTCTTTGCCATTGGCGCTGAGTCCCGTTGGAACCACGGAGCCTTTCTCTCCCACCGTAATCACGGAGCTGAAATTGCCCTCGGGGGAGAGAAAGCAAAACTGGTGTGTTGGCTCATAAGTCGCGCTTAGCTCATGAAAAATAAGAAGAGGGGTGCCCGGAATAGCTTGTGTCAAAAAAACAGAGTTAGCCTGTTTGAAGGGGGACGCTAACCAGCGCACCGTTGGTCGCTCTACATCCACTAACCCTAAATTCAGGGACAATTCCATTTTTCCCTCGGGTAGCATCCGGACACTCATCTCTTGAAAGACAGCTTTTCTCGCTTCTGGAAACCACATGATCTCCCGGATGGTGTGCCGGGTCTGTGTCGTGGCGTTATCTTGCACCCGGTGAAGAAGCTTGGTAGTGCGCCGAAGCGCGTCGTAGAGCCAGAGCTTTTCCTCTCCGAACGGCTCTTTCACGTCGTCTGTAGGCTCGGGGCGAAGGTCTTGTGTGATAAGCGCATACCGGCCACCGGGCGCGGGCGCGACCTCACGAATCTTTCCCGTCAGTACGGGCTCGATCTTGCCGATGAGATAGGCGTTGGTCTTGGTGGTGACAACGCGCGGCGGGCGGGAGCCGGACTGACGACGAGCAAGTGTGACACGGGCGGCAAGGGCGGCGGCTCCCAAACCGAGTGTCCAGAAGAAATGGCGACGGTTCATGTGTAGAATAACGCAAAGAGGCGCACCGTGGTTACGGGGTCAGTCCATGTCGGTGAGCATCAAGACCCAGACACGGCCCTGCGTGCGGTCCACGGTGACCAGGGTGGTGTCCCAGGCGATATCGTGGAGCCAGCCGTGCCAGCCCTGCTCGGAGAGGTAGGTGGTGAGATTGCCACTGGAGTCGGAGAAAAGTGCGTGGCAGAAGGCAATCACGGTGTCTTCCGCCTCTTCGGCGCTTAGATCACAGGCGACATAGGCACCGCCGCTGATCAGGCGGAGCGTCAGGTGGTCTTCCAGCGGCTCCCCGAGGCGCGAAAATCCCGACTCCGTGCCGGGCGGAACCACGCGCTGCGGCGCAGGCAACACGGCGTCCACGGCAGGCTGCCGCAAAAATAAGTCTGGGAAGCCCAGGCGATCCAGGTCATCGTAGGCGGCGTGGGCCAGCCAGAGCGGGTGGGTGCTCAGCTCAAAGAGGCGCAGCTCCGCGCCGCCATTGGTGTAGATACGTCGTAGTGCCGCCAGAAGCGCTTCGGTCTCTGGCGGCACGGGGGCGGCGCTCACGCTCAGCTCCTGCCACAGAAGGGGAATCATGCTGGAATTGTACCCGCAGGACTCTACAGGATTCGCCTGCGCTGGCGGCGCTCCGCGAAGTAGATCTCGCGGTACTTACTGTGCAGGTAGCGCAGCAGAGGTTTGGCGGAGAGAGGCTCGCCACAGATACGCTCCGTCAGCTCGCTGGGGAGATAGCGTCGCCCCGGACGGTGGACATTCTCCCGTAGCCAGGCCAGAAGCGGCGTGTAGTCTCCCCGGATGAGCCCGGGCTCGATACTCGGCTCACTTGCCAGAGCTTTCTCGTAGAGCTGCGCCGAGAGCATTGTCCCTAGCGCGTAGGTGGGAAAGTAGCCAAACATTCCGCCAGACCAGTGGACATCCTGAAGGCAGCCCACGGAATCGGTGGGCGGTGTGATTCCCAGGTAGCTCTGCATCTTGCTGTTCCAGGCTTCGGGAAGGTCTTTAACGGCGAGTGTGCCCGCGATCAGCTCCTGCTCCAGCTCAAAGCGGAGGAAAATATGAAGGCAATAGGTCACTTCGTCAGCCTCCACACGGATCAGCGACGGCTCGACTCGGTTGATTGCCCGGTAGAACTGGTGCATATCGGTATCGGCGAGCACGCTGGGGAAATGGCGCTGGAGGCCAGGATAGAAAACCGTCCAGAACGTGCGGGAGCGCCCGATAATATTCTCCCAAAGCCGAGACTGCGACTCATGAAAACCCAGGCTTGTCGCCCCCGAGAGCGGCGTGTCGTCGTCGTCGGGGTTAAAGCCCTGCTCGTACATGCCATGGCCTGCCTCATGGATCGTCCCCATGAGGGCACAGGGTAGCCAGTTGGGCTCGACGCGGGTCGTGAGCCGCACATCGGTGCGGTGCATGCTCTGGCAGAAGGGATGGACAGCCAGATCCTGCCGTCCCTGGGTGAAGTCGAAGCCCAGCTTCTTGGCGACATACTCGGTGAACTGGAGCTGGGTTTTCTCATCGAAGTGACGCCTCAGGCAGGATTCGTCCACGGGCTCGCCCTCGCGAATAATCTCCATCAGCGGCAGGAGGCCGTCGCGTACTTCGGCAAAAACCGTCGCCACTTGCTCCGTCGTCATGCCGGGTTCGTACTGATCCAGTAGGGCATCGTAGCGGCAGCCATTGTGCCCCAGATGATCCGCGACCTGGCGTGAGAGGTCCAGCAGGCGCTCCAGAGTGGGGGTGAAGTAGGCGAAGTCATTGTCCTTGCGTGCCTTCACCCAGACCTCATGGCCCAGAGCTGTCTCCCGTGCCAGGGTCGCCACCAGCTCCGTGGGGAGCTTGACAGAGCGGTCGAAGTCGCGGCGGACGACGCGCAGGGTGAGCGCTTTGTCCGAGCCTTCCTCAGCGCCTTCGGCTTCCGCCGCCGCCAGCAAGCGCCCGGTCTCGCTATCGGTGAAACGCTCGTGGAGCAGCTTGCCCATCGCCCCCATGGCATTGGCACGGGCTAGTGCGCCACCGGGGGGCATGTGGCACTGATGATCCCAGCCCATTAAGGCCGCCGCCTGACCCAGGTGGCCCAGCTCAGCGAGGCGGGCGAGTAAACTTTCGTAAGCAGACATATCGCGGCATTGTACCTGAAGATGTGGCTTAGACGCGCAAGACAATCGTGGCCACCAGCGCCCAGAGTAGAACATTAATTACCAGGGGCTTATCCTCCACGAGAACCGCCTCAGGGGCTTCCCCCATGCCTTTTTTGTGGGTGAGGTAGAGATAGCGAAAGAGCCCATAGAGCACAAAGGGAATGGTCGCCATTAAGTACGGGCGGCTCTGCCCGGTCTGTGACTTGGAGAAGAACGTATAGAGGGTGTAGGACATCACGCAGGCGGAGGCCACAATGGTGATCATCTGCTCTAGCATCGGGAGGCTGTATTCTTTGAGGATTGCGCGGGTCGGTGTTTCTTCGCCCAGAGCAACCAGCTCCCCTCGGCGTTTGGAGAGCCCCAGAAAGAGCGCCAGCAGCAGAGTACAGAGCAGGAGCCACTCCGAGAGCGGGACATTGATCACAAAGGCTCCCGCCACCGCTCGGATCACAAAGAGCGATGCGAGGGTCAGCACATCCACGATCACATGGTGTTTGAGGACAAAAGAATAGAGCAGGGTAGTGACAAGATAGAGTGTTGCGGCCCCGAAGAACTTCCAGGCTGCCACGCCACTCTGATCGTACTCAATAAGGCGCGCTGCGACCAGTAACGCCGGTATTCCCAGGCCCGCCAGGAGTTTTGCCACTCCTACGGGGAGGCGGCCTGAGGGGATGGGGCGGAAGCGTTTCTTGGGGTGCTGACGGTCTGCTGACACGTCCAACAGATCATTGATGTAGTAGGTCAGGCCTGAGAGAAGACAAAAGAGGAGGAACCCTGCGAGGGTTTTAACCCAGTGGTTTAGGGTGTGGTACTGATCCTGGGTAAAGAGCAGGCCTGCAAAGAGCAGAGCATTCTTCGCCCACTGCTTTGGGCGCATCGCCTCCAGCCAAGCCGGGAGTCGGCTTGGCACAGGCAGAGGCGATGTGCTCAATGTGGGTTTACTTGCTCACTTCCATCGTCAGTTTTTTCGAGACAGCCTTTTTCAGTCCGTCTACATCGGTGACAGTCAGGGTGACCACCACTTTATGAAGCTGCTCGTTGCCACGGAAGAGGGAAGCCGGGAACACATGTTTAATGGTGCGCCCTGTATCGTCTTCCTGAATACCATCGTTCGCATCCCAGTCCCAGGAGAACTTGAGGGTGCTGGCACCGCCCTCTGCATCGGCGACAAAGATCATCTCGTTGTCGGAGAAGGCAATCTGATCCTCAAGATCCGCCGCGCTGACCTCTGTTTCGTCGGTCAGGACATCTATCTCGCCGATATGGAACTGCTCATACTTGTCTCCACAGATTATCAGCGAGGCGAGCTTGGCTCCATTTCCGCTCAGGGGTTTCTTTGCCGCCTTCTTCAGTGCCGCGAGAGGTACGTGAACAGGGACATAGGAATCAGGGTCTTCTGTGGGGGCAATATCTAGCGGACGCACGAGCTCGTACTGGGAGCCATCTGCCATGACGAACACAAAGCGCATTCGCTCAAAGCCAGCCGCCGCTTTCTTTTCTCCAAACCCGGAAAGGTCAATCACTTCCTGAGTGGTATTAAAGCTGGTACGCATCCGCAAGTAGCAGTGTGGGTTTGCGAGTGCGGCGCTGAGATCCACGGGCTTGGCGAAGCTAATCTTCCCGCCCTGGTGGGTGCCATGAGTCGTTACCTTGATGGAGTAATCTCCAACCAGGACTTTCCCATTATCCCCCTTGCTCTGTTCCGCACGGCCACTACCCCAGCTCCCTAGGCTTACCGAACTTTCCTCACCCTTAAAGAGGGAGAAAGCCACGGTAGCGACACCTTCCTGGGCCAGAGCGGCAGTAAGCGCCAAGCCACCCACGATGGCAGCGGCGGTAAAGCGCATGAAACGGTGGCTAAGAACACGCATCTTCAAACTCGATTCCTTTCGGCACAACGGACAACAATGCCAGCCTATTATACAACGTCGGCACGGCGAATCCTTCTTTGGAGGAAAATAGTTACGGACGGGCTGCAAGATCGCCAGGTTTAAGGCGTGCCCCGTTGGCGTATGCCGTCGCCGCCATCGCGGGTTTCCCGGCGGGCTGAACCGTCACCAGGCGCAGGCTGCCCGCAAGAGTGGCGATCTCAATCCCGTCTTTGTTGACAGCGATAAGCTCCCCAGGAGAGTAAGGCCCCGGCCCCGTCTCAAGGGCATAGGTCGCCTCCAGCACCTTCACCTCTTTACCCGCGAGCATAATCACGCCACCCGGGCGCGGAGTGAGCGCCCGGACACGGTTTGCAAGCTGAAGCGCACTCTCCGTTGTTGGATCCAGGAAGCCGTCTTCGCGGCTGAGCAAGGCGGCATAGGTCATGCCCGTCTCGCTCTGGGGATTCGGCTGCCAGTTAGGCTCCTGCTCCAGGCGATCCAATGTCTGAATCAGAATTGCCGCCCCTGCCGCTGCAAGACGTGGCTCTAGCGAGAGGGTAGTGTCGCGGGGAGTAATCGGAGTACGTGCTTCCAGAAAGACCGGGCCAGTGTCTAAAGTTGCCTCCATCCGCATCGTGGCAACACCGGTTTCGAGGTCGCCCGCCATGATCGCTCGGTGGATCGGGGCCGCACCACGCCAGCGCGGCAGGAGCGACGCATGGACATTGATGCCACCGTATCGCGGGCCGTCGAGCACTCTTTGCGGGATAATCTGCCCGAAGGAAACAACCACCAGCACGTCGGGAGCCAGCATGCTCAGTTCTTCAGGGAAGGGCTTTCGGCGCACTTTCTCTGGCTGGAGAATCGTGGTATAGCCCAGCGCCAGCGCCGCTTTTTTCACGGGAGATGCCGCGAGCTGCATCCCACGCCCTGCCGGTCGGTCCGGCTGTGTGACAATCGCAAGCACCTCATGGTGGCTCGCATGGAGCGCCTGAAGCGTGGGTACCGCGAACGGGGAAGTCCCAAAAAAAACGAGGCGCATCATTTCAATAATTCCTCCGCTCGGCGGGGATTAGGGGGTTGGTTCACGCTCGGCGGCCTGCTCCTCAGGAGTGAGCATGTGCAGGGTCTTGGGATCGGCGCGTTCGGTGAAGAGGATACCGTTGAGGTGATCCACCTCGTGACAGATAATCCGTGCCTCGAAATCCCGTGCCTTAAAGCGCACCGGATGGCCGTTGGCCGTGAGCGCGTGCACGTAGATCTGACTGGGGCGACGGACCACACCGCGCAAGCCCGGGATAGACAGACAGCCCTCTTCGGGTTCGTACTGCTCACCTTTTTCCTTGGAGACTTGAGGATTGATCAGTGCCTGAAGCCCACCGCCCGCATCGTAGACCAGGAGCCGCAGGCTACGCCCCACCTGAGGTGCGGCAAGCCCGACCCCGTGTGCGGCGTACATGATATCAGCCATCTCCGCAACCAGCGCCCGGATAGCACCGTCCACGAACTTAATCTCTTGCGCCGTCTGGAGCAGCACTTCCCAGCCGTGGGTCTCTTTATACTTCACGACGCGGCTATCGTTGAAGGGAATATCTTTGTACTTTTCCGCCAGATCAAGAAGCTTGTCAGATGCCATACCAGGGGTTATTTTATCACGACAATATTTTGCGCCGAACCCTGTACTTTTAGCAGGGTCTGACCATAATAACTTTGTACGCTTCTAGCAAAGGATAAAATTATGCAGTTCTTCTCGCGCAATAATGACAAAAAAGAGGATGGCCAGGACTCCGATGCTCCTCCCGTCCGCCTAGCTTCCCCCGTCGCCTCGATCCCTCCCGTCGTTGCTCCGTCCGTTCCGCACCCCACTGCCCCCGCGCTTCCCAAGGCATCTGTGGCCACCGGACCTCCGACACTCTCTACGGACGGAACCCTTGATTTTCCGGCGATCTATCAGTTTGCTCGTGTCGTAAACACTCCGTTTACCGCCGAGCAAACCCTGAGCATGTTGGAGCAGCTTCCCGCTGCCATGCCTCTGGAAATGAAACGTCAGACCGTTCAGGTAACCCTCACAGCTCTGGGAACCGCTATCGGGGCCAACCGCCAAAGTATTGTTGGAGATGCCGATCAGAAGCGCTCGACTCTCCAGAAGTACGCGGATGCACAGGGTCAGAAAACAGATGACTATGTGGTGGAGACGCAGGCACAGATCGCCGAACTCCAGCGACAGATCACCGAAAAAGAAGATCAAATTACAGTGACAAAGGGTAAGCAAGAGCGTGTCCGAACCCTCTGTGATACCGAGACTGGACGCCTGGAGAGTGTCCTGAGCTTCTTCGAGCAGGAAACGGCTGCCCTTCCTGAAGTCACGCCGGTTGCGAATCTGACGCTGGCGAGTGCGCCCACAGAAGAAGCAGAAGAAGCAGAAGAGGTTGACGAGGAAGAGACTAGCGAGGCTAGCGGCCTACGCGTCGCTGCCTAGCCTCGAATTTGTTGCAACCAGACCCCCTTTCCCGTTATCCTGTGGTCAGGAGGATAAGAAATGTACCGAGGTGAGGTTGTTGTCCGGGCGATGTTGCCCATGGCGCTGGTTGTCTGGCTGATCCACTGGCGATTGATGGGAGAAAACGCACGCTTTGACTGGGGAGACTATCTCCTGCCGATTCTAGCTGCGTACGTGCTGGGGCGTGGCCTCGTGCGGCAGGCAAAAGCCCGCCTCTGTGAGCTGCTGGCGGCGCTGGTGTCGGCGAGCGTCGCATTCAGTGTCTTAGTCTTCAGTCCCTACATTATTCTCGCCAGTCTTTTTCTGGGAGGGGCAGGACTCTTTCTGCTCCCGGTGCGCTGCTCCACCCTGCGCGAGAGCGATCCCGAGAGCGCGGTGCCGATGCCTGAAACACGCAATACGGCGCTGGCATTGGTGGGGATTCTCTGCCTGGTAAGCGCGACCTATGGAGGAGCCTGGCAGGAGGCGATTCTGATGGGGGCTATCTGGGCCATGTGGGTTGCCATCCCCGCATTGATTGTTGCTCATGGCTGTGTTCTAGGAGGCAAGACACGCGTGGGAGCCAGTATTGGAGCGGTTGCCGCACTAGTGCTGACGATCTTTCTGGTGCTTCTGATCGTTCTTGGGATTCGTCTACAGTAGAAAACAAAAATCTCCCCGGGTGCGACGCACCCAGGGAGATTTTTTTGCTTTAAGGCTTGCTGACGACTACTTGTCAACGGTGCGCTGTGCGGTGGCGACATCCACGCTGATCCCCGGCCCCATTGAGGAAGAGACGGTGATCTTCTGGATGTAGCGGCCCTTAGAGCTCGATGGCTTAGCCTTGACCAGCGTGCTGATCAACACTTTCATGTTCTCCTGGAGGTGCTCCACGGGGAAGCTTGCCTTGCCGATAGGCGCATGGACAATGCCACCCTTATCAACACGGTAGGCCACACGAGTTGCTTTCTTGATCGCATTGACGACCTTAGCGACATCCGTGGTGACGGTGCCGGACTTGGGGTTGGGCATACGCGCCGCAAGCAGGCGGCCCAGCTTACCGACGGCGGGCATCATGTCCGGAGTGGCCACGAGCACGTCGAAGTCACGCCAGCCGTTCTGAATCTTGGCGATCAGCTCTTCAGCTCCGACCTCATCGGCCCCTGCTGCTGTTGCTGCCTCGGCATTAGCGCCCTTGGCAAAGACAGCCACTTTCTGGCTCTTACCCGTGCCGTAGGGCAGCTCGGTGGTGCCACGCACCATCTGGTCGCCTTGGCGAGGGTCAACCCCGAGGTTGATGGCAACATCAACCGTGGAATCGAACTTGGTCGAGGAGGTTGCTTTCACCAGCTCCAGAGCCGCGAGGGGCTCGTACTGTGTCGTGCGCTCCACCTTGGCCGCCTCGGTCTTGAAGCGAGCGGAGATAATATGCTTTCGATCTTGTTTTCGCATGGGTCTTGCTCCTAGTCCGCGATCGTCACGCCCATTGAGCGTGCCGTGCCTTCGATAATCCGCATCGCCGCATCCACATCATTCGTGTTGAGGTCGGGGAGTTTTTTCTCCGCGATGTCCTTCAACTGCGCCTTGGTGATGGAGCCCACCTTGACGGTGTTCGGATTGCCGGAACCCGACGGGATGCCCGCCGCTTTCTTGAGCAGGTCGGACGCGGGCGGGGTCTTGGTCTCGTAGACGAAGGAGCGGTCATCGTAGATCGTGATGACCACAGGCACAATCGAGCCCACCATGTCGGCGGTCTTCGCGTTGTAACCCTTGATGAACTCCATCATGTTGATACCGTAGCCACCAAGGGCCGGACCAACGGGAGGCGCAGGAGTTGCTTTTCCTGCACTGAGCGCCAGCTTGACGACGCCCACTACTTTTTTTGCCATTTTCTTTTCTCCGTAGTATTAACGGCGGGGTTTTTAGTGAGGCCCGCCTCCTACTTTAACAGTTTCCCGTTAAATCTTTTCGATCTGGTTGAAGTCCAGCTCGACCGGTGTGTCGCGACCAAACAAAGAGATCATGACCTTGGCCTTCTCTTTTTGGTCGTTGACCTCATCAATCTTGCCGGTGAAGTCCGCAAAGGGTCCGGAGTTGATCCGAATCACCTGGTTCTTCTCCCAGATCTTCTTGGGCCGCGAGGCCGCATTGTTGGGATCAAGGGCATCGAGGATGTCGCGCACCTCTTTGTCCTGAAGCGGAACGGGCTTGTTGCCCGAGGAAACAAATCCCGTGACTCCCGTGGTGCTCTTGATCAGATACCAGGTGTCGTCATCGAGGATCATGTCAATCAGAACGTAACCCGGGAAGACTTTACGCTTGTACTCGGTCTTCTTCCCGCCACGGTTTCGGGTCTCGGTATCCGTGGGGACGAGGATGCGGAAAAGCTTCTGCCGGAGCCCCATTGTCTCCGCGCGCTTCTCGATGGTCACTTTGACCTTCATCTCATGGCCTGAATAGGTATGAATTGCGTACCAGTGTCGCTGCATCGTGCTGTCCTTTTAAAACGTTTCCTAACGAAAAAACACTGCCTACTTGCGGCTTAGAAGTCGCTGGGCGAACTGCGACAGGGCAAAATCAATTCCCCCGCAGTAAATAGCCACTACCCCGATGAGCAACAACACAATCTGTGTCATCTTGATCAGCTCAGGGCGAGTCGGCCAGTGAGTCTGAGGTGATTTCAGCTCGTGCCGAACTCCCTTCACATACTCCTCAAATCCTTGCCGAGAAGGCTTCTTTTTTGGGGCCGGTTGCTGCGGTGCGGTGGTGCTTGCCATAGTTTCTCCCTAACTCAATCTTCGGGCAACAAAAAGCAGGGTACCTTGAAGGCACCCTGCATCTGTGCAGATTATCACGATTTTTAGTACCTGTCAATGCCTCCTAAAAGTTCCCCACGGGGGAGGGAGGGCTTTAGGCTGGCACGAGCTGCTTTTGAACCATCTTGCGGGCACGGTGGATACGGGCTTTGACAGTGGCCATGGGCAGGCCGGTGCGCTCGACGATCTCATTGTAGCTCAGCTCGGCGATGGTGAGCAGAAGGACATCACGGTAGCCCGGAGGCAGGGTCTGCACCACTTGAAGAACGGCGCTCGCCTCGACCCCGTCAATGGCACGTTTCTCTGGCCCGACAAACTCACGGGTAGACTCCCACTCCGCGATCTCACTGGTGCCCTCACGGTCGCGGCGCTTGCGCTGGATTTTGTGGAGGAAGATGCTTCGCAAGATGCAGCGCAGCCACGCCAGCGTCGCATCCTGGGTCCGAAGCTGGTAGAAGCGGGTGTAGGCCCGCAGGAGCGTGTCCTGCACCAGATCCTGGGCATCCGCCGAATCGTGGGTGAGATGCAGTGCAAAGCGCATCAAATTCTCGCGGTGGGGCAGAACCGCATTCTCAAAACTCGCTGTCCTCATGATGCTCCTATTATAGGAGTTGTCTAGGAAGCCTCGCATCGGGCGCAGGGTGGATTTTACACCCCGCGTATCCGTCTGTAGACCTACTTCACGCTGGTGCGGGGCAGTTTGGAGACGCCCATGAGGTACTGATCCACCCCGTGCGCCGCTTCTCGGCCCTCGGCGATCGCCCAGACAATCAGGCTCTGGCCCCGGCGCGAGTCGCCTGCGGCAAAGACGGCAGGAACATTCACCGACATGTAGTTCTCGTCGGTTTTCACGTTGCCGCGCTGGTTCAGCTCCAGCCCAAACTGCGTGAGCAGCGCTCGCTCCGGGCCGTTGTAGCCGATGGCGATCAGAACTAAATCGGCAGGGAAGATCGTCTCGGAGCCTGGAACGGCGACCACGCATCGGCCACCCTCCGCGCGCTCAATACGCTCCACTTGCACCGCGTGCAGGGACTTGACAGTGCCGCTCGCATCGCCCTCGAAGTGCGTGGTATGAATTCCCCACTCGCGCTCGCCACCCTCTTCGTGCGCCGGGCCGGACTTTAAAATATGCGCGGGCTGTGGCCACCAGGGGTTGAGCTCAGGCATCTCCACGGGCGGCTCCGGGTGGATCTGGAACTGGGTCACCGAGGCCGCGCCCTGCCGTAGCGCCGTGCCGTAGCAGTCCGCGCCCGTGTCGCCGCCCCCGATGATCACGACGTGCTTGCCCTCGGCATCAATCGTCGGAAGACTGTCGCCCGCGTTGCGCTTGTTCTGCGGCACCAGATAATCCATGGCGTAGTGCACGCCCGCCAGCTCGACGCCGGGTAGCTCCAGAAGACGTGGCTCCAGCGCCCCGGTACAGAGTAAGACCGCCTCAAAGTCGCGGCGCAGCTCTATCACTGTTACGTTCTGCCCGACCGTGGCACCCGTGCAGAAGAAAATCCCCTCATCGGCAAGCTGCGTGAGCCGTCGGTCCAGCACGGCCTTGTCCATCTTGAAGTCGGGGATACCGTAGCGCATCAGCCCGCCCAAGCGATCGTCCCGCTCAAACACTGTCACCCAGTGCCCGACCCGGTTCAGTTGCTGCGCCGCCGCGAGGCCCGCCGGGCCACTGCCAATCACTGCGACACGCTTGCCCGTGCGGCTCTGTGGGGGCTCCGGAACGACCCAGCCCTCTTCAAAACCATGGTCAATAATGCGCTGCTCGACGGTCTTGATCGTGACGGCTTTATCGTTGATCGCTAAGACACAGGCATCCTCGCACGGTGCGGGACACAGCCGCCCGGTGAACTCAGGGAAGTTATTGGTGGCGTGGAGCGCCGTGAGCGCCTCCTGCCAGCGGCCCCGGTAGACTAAGTCGTTCCAGTCCGGGATGAGGTTGCCTAGCGGGCAGCCATTGTGGCAGAAAGGAACGCCACAGTCCATACAGCGCGATGCCTGGGCACGTAGCTTCTCAGGGGCCATCGGAAGATACACCTCCGACCAGTCCCGCACCCGCTCGCCCACGGCGCGCTTTTTTGGCGCTTCCCGCGTCAGACTTAAAAATGCTCTGCTGTCACCCATAATTTTTCCACAACTCTACTTTTTGTGGCGACAGCGCCCCACGCTTGCCATCGCGGCAAACGTGGGGCATTTTATCACAAGAGACTATACCTTGGGCAACTCGAAGCCCTTTCGGTACTCGCGAGTGAGGAGCAAGTTTGCCTCCTTGTCGCCCGTCCCGATGAAACGCTCTTGTTTAGGGTCAAGGGTGAGGCTAGCTCCAAAGCGCAGCTTGGCATCAGGCGTCAGGGCGTTGTTTGCCGTCAGGTGCGTGATCATGCGCGAGTACGCCTCCCCAAACGGTTTGTTGGCAAAGTTGCTCTTTGCCGGACCGCCTTCGGTGCCCAAGCGGTAGCTCACATTACCGAGGTGGCACAGAGCGCTGGAGAGGTGCCCCTCTAAGACGGGTGCGGCTAGATCGCTCTGCTTGCGGCTCTTGACTGCCCGGATAAACGCGGCAAAGTGATCGCCGCCACCACTGAAAGTCTCTAGGGGCTTGCCCTCTTTGTCAAAGGCCGCCGCCTTGCCATAGCTCGCGGTGAAGACCACGTAGCCGTTCTCGCCGTAGACAATATCGCCGATGCTCGCGCCCATCAATCCCTCGGTGGGCAGGCCGCGCACTTCGAAGATAAGCTGCTTGTCGCCGTAGTCGTAGGTGGAAACCACGGTGTTAGGAGTATTGGCCTGGTCCACGTAGCCCAGCCGACAGCCGATGGACTCGACCCCGCGCGGCAGCTCGTGTTTGTCTAGCGCCCAGCGCGCGATATCCATCTGGTGGATTCCCTGGTTGCCCAGATCGCCTGCGCCGTAGTCGAAGTTCCAGTGCCACTCGTAGTGGAAGCGATTGGGATTGAAAGGCCGCTTGGGAGCGGGGCCAAGCCAGATATCGTAGTCCACTCCAGAGGGCACTGGGCCATCGGGCTTGATGCCGATGCTCTTGCGTGGCTTGTAGCAAAGACCGCGCGCCAGGGTAACTTTACCAAGCTTGCCGTCGTGGAGAAACTTGATGCCCCCCTGAACCGCCTTGGCGGATCGGCTCTGCGTCCCTACTTGGCAGATCCGTCCGGTGCGCTGCTGCATCTGCACAAGGCGTCGGCCCTCGCTCACATTGTGGCTACAGGGCTTCTCCACGTAGACATCCTTGCCCGCCTGCATCGCCCAAGACGCCGCCAGCGAGTGCCAGTGAATCGGCAGCGCACACGAGACCGCGTCTATGTCTTTGTCCTCAAAAACTTTGCGCAGATCCTGGTAGATCTTAGGCTTCTTGCCGGTCTTCTTCTCAACCGCCGCCGCCGCCTTCTCCGCAGAGCTCAGATCCACATCGCAGATCGCGACGATCTCCGCATCAGCCAGGCCAAGGTAACCCTCCACGTGCGCCATGCCGCGCCCGTGGACTCCGATCACCGCCATACGCACTCTGTCCGCCGCACCAAAGCGCCGTTTCGAGCGCACGGGTGCGGGCTCTGCCGCAAACGCGCCAGACGCCGTGAGCGATGCTATGGCAGCGGCAAAGAATGCCTCGTCTAAAAAACCTCGTCGTGTCATTGTTTTTCTCCCAAAGAAATCTACCCGCAGAGTTCGGCTCGCGCACTGGGTTTTCCTTCTCTTGCACGCAATGCGAGGATACGATATATTAGCTGGCGCATTCCCGGATCGTTCAACGGCAGGACGACAGGTTCTGGCCCTGTTAATCGAGGTTCGAATCCTTGTCCGGGAACTCAAACCCCGCTACAATCGTAGCGGGGTTTTTTGATTTAGGACTCGCCCCCATGAACGGGGGCGTCTTATTGTCCTTGTGCCTCGGACACAAAGGGCGTCCCGCCCATCCCGAATCAACTCTGTATGGCCCGAAGTGGCCTTCGTGTCGGAGCTTGCGAGGACAATATCACGCCCCCGTTCATGGGGGCGGTTTCTATCGGGGCAGTCTCAGGGAGAAATTTTATGGTTGAGAGCTATCGTGCAGCGTTTAATGCCGCCTTCACACCGAGTCGTTATGCGGCGTTTCAGCGCTTGCTGACACAGCACTGCGGGGTTCCGATTCCGTTTCGCTGCGCGGAGACACCGTGTTTTTTCGAGGCGGCGACGCTGGAGAGCATGGTGACGGCGGGCTGTGAGCTGATCGCACAGCTTCTGGGAAACTCTGACTATCTATCCCGTGCCGCCGAAGCGATTCCTGAGGCGTTCCGCGTTCCGAACACCGACCCGACGCCCCTTTTTGTGCAAGCCGACTTCGGGCTCGATGCGCACTTACAGCCAAAGCTCGTCGAGATTCAGGGTTTTCCCTCTCTCTACGCCTTCCAGCCGACACTGGCGGAGATCTATCGGGAGGCGTACGGGCTGGAGAGTACCCTCAGTGCTTTTTTAGAGCACGGGACACGCGCGAGCTACGATGCCACACTGGGCCAGGCGCTCTGCAACGGCCACGATCCAAGGGAGGTCTTTCTCTTGGAGATTGCGCCCCAGACCCAGAAGACCCTGCCGGACTTCGCTCTCACACAGCAGCACTACGGCGTCCAGATGCTGGACGTCGCACACGTGACCAAGCGCGGCAAGCAGCTCTTCGCGCCCGACGGCACGCGGATCAAGCGCCTCTACAACCGGGTGATCGTGGACGAGATAATCCGCAAGAATATCGCACTGCCCTTTGATTTTCGCGACGATCTCGATGTGGAGTGGGCGGGGCACCCGAACTGGTATTTTCTGATCAGCAAGTTCTCCCTGCCGTTTCTGAAACACCCCAGTGTCCCCAAAACGCAGTTTCTGTCGGACGTGGCACGTCTCCCCGACAACCTCGAAGACTTCGTCCTCAAGCCGCTTTTCTCGTTCGCGGGTCTCGGTGTGAAAGTCGGGCCGACGAAAGAGGACATTGCTGCTGTGCCCGAGAGTGAGAAGACCCAGTGGATCTTGCAGGAGCGCGTGAACTTTATCCCGACGATCGAGACGCCCGAAGGCCCGACCAAAGTGGAGGTTCGGATTATGTTCCTGCGTGTCGGCGAGACCTACCAGGCCATGACGGCGCTGCTTCGGCTCGGGCGCGGCAAGATGCTGGGTGTGGACCACAACCGCGACGCCACCTGGATCGGGGCGAGCGCCGCGTTTGTTGTGCTAAGAACAGGTTGTCCTCGTTTTGCTTTAGATTCCGGCGAGGCGCGTGTCGGCATCGCCGAAGCGGTCTAGCTTGACACCCATTCGATCCATCAGCGAGAGGTAGAGGCTACAGACCTTGCGGTTCTCATCGCCTTTATCGCGGTAGTTCAGCACGCGGCCCGTTGCCAGTGCACCGCTCATACCGCCGACGGTTAAAATCGGCAGGTGCGTGTTATCGTGTGAGGAGCCGGAGTACATGTTGGAGAGCCAGAGGATGCAGGTGTTGTCTAGAACTGTTCGCTGGCCTTCGGGCATCGCGTCCAGCTTTCCTGCCAGATACGCCAGCTGTGTGACGTAGTGGTGAACAATACGCTGGTAGCCCTCGGAGTTATCGCTATGCGAGGCAATATGGTGGCCGTCGTTGACATTGAGGAACGGGTAGAACAGGCCCGAGAGATCGCGGCACATGAGCATTGAGGCGATCCGGGTCTTGTCGGTCTGAATGGCGAGTGCGACAATATCGCACATCAGCCGCATGTGCTCCCGAAGGTCTTCGGGCAGGCCGTCGTCGGGGCGCTTCATCGCCACCAGCGGCTTGCCCTTCCCACGAGCGTTGTCAGCGGCCTTGGACATCTCGGTGCGGAGCTTCTGGGCACGTTTCTCCACCTCGCGGACACTGTTGAGGTACTCATCGAGCTTGGAGCGGTCCTCTCGGCTGATCTTGCGGCGCAGGCTGGCGGCCTCAGAGCCGACACGATCCAGGACGCTCTCTAGGCGCTGACTACCACTATTGTCGAAGAGGCCATCGAAGGCCAGTGACGGGTAGACCTCGCTCGGGACGGGCGAGTCGGCGTCTTGCCAGGAGATATAAGAGCTGTAGGCCATGGAGAAGTTGGACTCATGGTAGCCCGTCAGTGGCTTCTCGCAGGAGAGAACCAGGCTTGGCTGAACGGTGTCCTGCCCGAGGCGCTGGGCCAGCACCTGATCCATACTGACACCCCCATGGAGCACGGCCCCTCGGGTGAGTGCAGCCCCGGAGAGAATGCCGCCGGTCATGCCCGGGTGAATCCCCACACCGGTGGAGGGCTTGTTGAAGAGACCACTGATCACATTGAGCTTGGCCTTGAAAGGCTCCAGCGGCGCAAGACACTTGCCGAGCTCCATCTGAGCACCCTCGCCCTTGGCTCCCCAGTTGTTGGGGCTGATGCCAGTTCCCATGAACTGAACCACAAAGCGCTTGGGCGGTGTCTGGGTGGTCTGCTTGCTAGCGAGGGGAGCGCCCCACACTGCCGCCGACTCCAGCCACGGGAGGGTCATGGCAACACCGGCACCCCGGAGCAGAATGCGCCGTGAGAGTGCTTGATTTGATTTTGTCGTTGCTTCTTCGTTTGACATGGTCTTATGCGTCCTTTGTGGGAGTGATCGATGACACCCGCCGGTTACGAAACTGCGGGCTGGTGACAATCCCCTCCACCAGTGTGTTAAAACGATAGTTATTAGTGCTCAGACGCTTGCTTATCTCGGCGAGCAGGGGCTCATCCGAGGGCAAGAGTGTTCGTCCTAGTGCATAGGATAGTAGTTTTCGGCTAAAAGTGCCAACAAAATCTTGCTGGCGCTTGAGGCGAATGAACTCCTGAAGGCCGGAGACTCCCACAAACTCTTGGCCACCGGGGAAGAGCGCGCGGTTATCCACTGCCTTTCCACCGCCATCTTGGGTGCGCCGCTCGCCGATGGGGCCGAAGTTCTCAAACACCAGGCCGTAGGAATCAAAGCGTGCGTGACAGCCACTACAGGCAGGATTTTTACGGTGAATCTCCAGTGCCTGACGCAGGGTCTTCTCCCCTAGCTCACTCTCGTCCTTGGGAAGCTCCGGGACTTTTGCGGGGGGCGGAGGAATCTGCTCGCCCAAGACACGCCGCACGACCCAGTAGCCGCGCTTGACCGGGCTAGTACGAAGCCCCGAGGCGTTCTGGGTCAGAAAGAGCGCCATGGGGAGCAGCCCACCACGCCCATAGCTTGCCGCATTGTCTACCCGCACCCAGTCATCTGCCTTAACGGTTATCTCGCTCATGCCGTAGTGCTTGGCCAAGGTAGCATTTACAAAAGTATGCTTGCCAAAGAGCCAGTCAAGAACCGAGCCATTGTTCTGGAACGTGTCGAGCATGAAGTGGAGCGGCTCCTCGAACATGGACTGGCGGAGGTTGTTGTTGAAGCTAGGGAAGCGCGTTTTATCTACAGCGTTGTGCTCCTCAAAGCGGCGGAAGTCCAGCCAGTTGCCCCCGAACTCCGTGGCAAGTGCACGGGTCTTGGGGCTCTTGAGCATCCGCTGTGCCTGCGCTATCAGTACGGGGGGCTTCCGAAGCTCGCCCTTTGCGGCGAGCGCTAGAAGCTCGTCATCGGGACTCGAAGACCAAAGAAAGTAGCTCAGGCGGCTGGCAATGGCGTAGTCAGAGAGCTGCTGCGTTTTCTGAGGCGCGGGAGCAGCCTGGTTAGCCGTCAAGATTCGCCCCTTGACAGGCTTTGCGGGCATGAGGGGCGTTTCCTGATCAAGGCGGAAGAGGAAGTTGGGCGACATCAAGATCCACACGACCGTATCACGGATCGCGTCCTCGTGCGTAAGTGCCTCTTTTTGGCGGAGCTTGGTGTAGAAGCCTAGTAGCTCAGTGCGGTCTTCCTGGGTGAGCGGGCGACGAAACGCCTTCTGGGCAAACTCCAGCAGGGCTTTTTTGTGCACCTGTTCGGCGGCGAGGCGGTCACGCTCCTCTTGCCGGATGTCAGCCGATGAGCGCTTGAAGTAGTCCTCATAGGCCGCCAGGGTCTCCGGCACTGCGCCCATTCGCTTGGCCTTGGCGAGATAAAGATCACAGTAGCGTTGGATTAGATCTGTACCTGCACACGCACGATCCTCCGACTTGACGAAGTTAAACTCAGGATCGCGGGTGACTTTAATCGTCTGAGCCTCATTGCGCTCGTAGAAGATTCCTTGGAGAAACGTCTGCTCATTATACGAAGCCACGATCGCAAAGTCGCGCCAGAGCGCATCAAGCTCCTGCTGGCCTTTCGCGTCGAGAACCAGCTCTCGCAGCGGGGCATCGTCACGGAAGTAGCTAACGGCGTTGTGGGTCCCGCCTGTGAGAACACGCCCGGTGCGCTGGAAGATATTGTCGGATTCCATCAGCCCGCGCTCATCAATGAAGAACGCATCGGGGAAGAGGCGACTAAAGGCCGAGAAGCTTGCGAGATAAGGAGCACGCTCCGCCTCGTCGAGAGGCGCAAAGAGATCTGGATCCACCGGGTCGGTGATCATCACGGGCTCTTTCTCGACCTTACCCAGTGACCCTCCCTTGACCTGGCCTAGCCGCGTAGCCGGGACGCCTCCAATCTGCAGGAACTTGGGATTAAACTTATCTCGGTGGGTAGCGTACTGACGGTCTTTCCACAGGACATTGGTGAAGCTGCCTGCGGAGAACTCATTGGGAACTTTAAGGTTGCTAAAGCGCCAGGCGATCTTACGGCGCAGTCCATCGCCCCAGCTCTTGAGCTCTGCACAGCCTTTTTGCGCGGCGGCGGCGCTCTCGGGGAGCGCATTGAACTTCACTTGAAGACTTGCCACGGGGCCGACTTTATGCTCGGGGGCGCTTGATGTCAGAAGCTTCCAGATCGTCTCTAAGTACTTCGCGCTAATTTTCTCCTGCGCTGCGACCGTTGCGAGTGTTAGTGTGCCACCAGAGTGCTTGAGCTGCCAGGCAGCGTAGAAATAATCGGCTAAGTCGGTGGGCTGGCGCTTGTAGAACGCGACGATGCGCTGAGTGCAAAACTTATCGCGGTCGGTCTGGCCTAGCACGGGATGAGACGCGAACGCAAGGCCGGTGGAGGTAAGCGCCAGGTGATCCCCGATCTCTTTTGCCGCCGCTAGGTATTTCTTTGCCAGCGCAGATGAGACCGTGAGCGACTCGCCGGAGTTGTCAAAGCCTTCTTGGTTGGCAGGGTCCACGGGGAACTCTTTGGTGGGCCGCAGGTCAACGCCGGTCAGATCGCGGATGGTGTAGTCGTACTCACGGTTGCTCAGACGGCGTGCTAGCACGGGGCCGGGGTCGCCTGATGTTCGCGCAATCTCCATCTGCCGCACCGTCCGAATCCAGGCGATCACCGCCTCACGCTGCTGAGCCATCGGTTGCTTGCTGGTGCTGGGAGGCATGTCTTTGATACCCAGACGATCCATCACCAGTATCCAGTGGGGGAGCTCCTTTATCACGGATGCCATTGTGGTGTAGGAAGTCAGATTAAGCTGGGCTTGGGGCTTGTCTTTACCATGACAAGGGGCGCAGTAGGTCTGCATAAACGGTCGAACCGTGCTGGTAAAGCGTTTCTCAAGCTCCACGCGCGTGAGTTCAGGAGCAGCGGTACGGGGCAGGGCGGCACCCGAGGTGGCTGCTCCTGCCCAAAGGAGCATCGCAGGAAGCGCGAGGGTGGCTCCCACTGCACTTAATTTGTAGGGATTGAGCTTCAGAATACGGTTCATAGATGCAAAATGATAGCACATGTGGCTCGTTTTATCTACCGCGAGCTCTCCTGCGAGGGTTGTGTCTACTGGGCCGAGCGGAGAGTGATGGTTCCAAGGTCAAGAAACTGCCCTTTCTCTACACGAACCTTTTTCATATAGATAGGATTGCCAGGCCCCGTGCGAGCGAAGACAAGATAGTAGTCGGTGTCTGGCGCAACCCAGGCGATAAAGTGGCCGTTTTCGTCGGACGTGAGCTTGTTCTGCGACAGCCCGCCGATAAAAAGCTCCAGCTTGACATCACCCACGGGCTTGCCTTGCGGGTTCACAAACTGCCCGGTGAGGGTGTGCTCGGGGTGCTCCGAAACGGTGACGGTCTGCACGCCCCCACTGACTGTGATCTCGCCCGCTGCCCAGCGCGGGGTGTCGCCGTCGGCGGATACGGAAAAGTTGGTGACCTGCATCTCGGGGGTGACGGTCAAATTTCCCTCGGTGTCCGTGGTTCCCTGCGGTATGTTCTCCACACGCAGGGGCGGCGCAACGCCGGTTCGGGGATCGGGTTTCTCGTAGCCAGAAAGTGTGACCGTGGCTTTTGCCACGGGCTTGCCGTCGGTATCCACAAAATGCAGCGTCACCGGCCCGGTCTGGGCCATGTTTTTCTGTTGGAAAGGTAGGAAGGCCGTTGCCTGGCTGTTGCTTCGGAGTAAGTAGACGCCACCGATAGCTGTCATCATGGAGAGGGCAAACAGAGGAATTAGTATAAGTTTCATATCAAAAACGACTTTCTGGAGCCGATCTGGCTCCGTAAGCTGTGCGAGCGTGTGGGCTTGTAGCCCGGAAGGGACATCGTGCTCGGGGAGTTTCTTGACGAGACGGCGTAGGTTTTTCTCAAAGGGCATGGCGCTCAGCTCCTTTCTGCGGAAGTGGCGAGAGAGAGTTCTGGAGAAGTGCCGTGGCACGGGCGAGCCGGGACTGGACGGTTCCCAGGGGGATTCCCAATAAATCCGCCACTTCCCGGTAGCGCATTTCTTGCAGACGAACCAGGATAAACACTTCGCGGCAGGAATCAGGGAGGGCAGCGATAGCGCTATCGAGTGCCAAGACCGCCTCGCGCTCGGTGTAGCGCTCCAGCGGATCACTGGTACGGTCTGCCGAGAGCTCAAGCGTGTCGAGTGACTGGGTAAAGTGTGTTTTTCGCCGCGCCGCCAGATGATGCTTGACAGCAATTCCGCAGAGCCATGTCGAGAGTGCCCCCACGCCGCGCCAGTCCGAGAGCCGCTGGTAGGCAGTGAGAAACGTCTCTTGTGTGAGATCCTCTGCCAGCGCCGCATTGCCACAGAGCCGAACGAGCAGATTATAAATCCGGCGTGAGTGGCGCTCAAAGAGTTTTTCAAATGCCACTCTGTCCCCATTTTTTGCTTTTTGAACCCACCATAGGTCGGGAACTTGCATCGCCTTTTTCGTCCTTCGCTCTTGAGTGTCGTAAAAAGAGGCTTTTGTTCGGGATGATTTTTACAGTGCAATAACCCGCTGAGCGAGCACTACCTCGCGGCTGTCATTGGTGGCAATCAGCGTCAGGCCGCCACGTTTTTGTTGTTCTGCGACCAATTCGGCCACCAGTGCCACGCCTTTGTCGTCGAGTGCGAGCCCCGCCTCGTCGAGCAGCAAGACCGGCGGCTCAAAAAGAACGGCCAGCGCCAGCTTCACTCTCTGTCGCAACCCCGACGAGTACTGCCCTATTGGATCGTCCTCGCGCCCCGAGAGCCCGACGCGTGTGAGCGTGGCGGCGATACTCTCCGACGAGACACCGCGCACGTCGCAGAAGAACTGTAAATTCTCGTGGGCGCTCAGCTCCGGGTAGAGTGTGAGATCCGGCGAGACATAGCCACAGAGCCGCCGCCGCCGCGCCGGATCGCTCTCGTCGGTGGAGCCAATCTGGAGCGTAATCTGGCCCCTTGTTGCCCGCAAGAGCCCCGCCACCAGCTTGACCACGGTACTCTTGCCGCTGCCATTGGCTCCTGTAATCGCGACCGTCTCGCCGCCCTCCGCCACAAAGGCGAAGTCGCGCAGCACCCGCCGCATCCCGTAGCGCTTCTCGATTCCTACTAATTCAAGTCGGATAGGTTCCACGGGGTAATTGTATCGTTTTCCACACTAGGGCTCAGTGAACAATTTTTAAGAACACTCGTCCGAGAATACACTGTAGGATGAAGGGCAGCAAATGGCACTGGCAACTTTCTGGAATCGGGGCATCGCGACAATGAACAACGACACGGCTCTTATTGCACGCTGTCAAAAAGCGGATGTCGCCGCCTTCAATGAGATCGTCGGACGCTATAAAGGCAAGATCTACAACTATCTCTATCGCATGACGGGCAACGCCGAGGACGCGGAGGATCTGACTCAGGAAGTGTTTGTCCGAATGTACTCGCATATCCATAGTTTTCGAGCGGAGGCGAGCCTCTCGACCTGGCTGTTTCGGATCGCGGGGAACCTCTGTGTGGACGCCTTTCGTCGTAAGAAAAAAGAGCGCGGCGTGGTCTCGTCGTTGGACGCTCCGATCTTTAGCGACGACGAAGACTCCAACGCCACCCGCGATGTGCCGGATCTGAAAGCTGCCCCTGAGATTTTGTTCTCGCGCAAAGAGCTCGGGGGGCAGATTGAGACGGCTCTCGCCAAGCTACCGCCTAAGCTGCGCTCCGCTGTGGTTCTGCACGATGTGGAGGGGCTGGCTTACGAGGAGATTGCGGCAGTCGAGAGCATCCCACTGGGCACGGTCAAATCACGTATTTTCAATGCACGTGTGGCCTTGCGAGAGCACCTGCGGCCCTATTTGGAGTCGTAAAAGTCGTAAAAGTCGTAAATAAAATGGCAAGCATGTTAGATTGTAATAAAATTCAAGCGGGGCTCTCTGAGTATATAGATAGTGCGCTCCCCGAGGAGCTTGAGAAGGTCACTAGGGCGCACCTGCGCTCGTGTGCTGTCTGTACGGAAATCGTCGAGAAGCTGACTCAGACCAGCCGCTTACTGGCGTTCCTGCCGCGACCGGAGCCCTCGGAGAGCTTCGAAAGGAAGCTAACCCTGCGGCTGGCGGGGCAGGTACTCAGGCCAAAGCCGATCACGCTGGGCGAGAAGCTCTCCGCCTGGTGGATCCGTCCGCGTGTTCGGCCCGCCGTGGCGTCTGCTCTGGCAGTGGCGGCACTGATTCCGCTGGTCGTTGTGCGCGTGCGCCCCGCTTCGCCGGTTGCGCTGCCCACGCACACGCAAACCGCTACGGAGAATAGGGAAGTGGAGCAGGCGCTTCAGGAGCACCTCACCGCAAAGACGAGTGAAGCCTTCGGAGACTCTTCTGGCTTGCTCCTTGCCTCGGCGCGTAACGAGCTAGAGCCGGGATCGTAGGCCCACTCATGCGCCATTATTGCTCCGTTCTCGTCGTCTCGTTTTTTCTCTCGGGCTTCGCTCTTGCTCAGTCTTCTTCGACAAAGCCAAAGCCCGTAAAGCCCGCGAAAACGCCGTTCGTACGACTCAATGCGGGCCTGGGTAAGCAGATCCTGCGCCGGATGACTAAGGCGGAGCTTACGGTCTCTTTTTTGGGGCGTGAGGTTACTGTCGGGCAGGATGGCCGCAACACTGAGCAGTGGGTGAAGCGTGATCCCAAGCGGGGAATTCGCCGCGAGTCCATCAAGCCCGAGGGGATCTTGCTGGTAGACAACCAGAAGAGACAGTTCCTCGTGAACCAGAAAGAGAAATTCTACAGGGAGGGGAAATCCCAGCTCGCCGAGTTTCAGAAACGGTACATGGAGGCACTGCGAGTGGGCGAGGGGGCACTGATTATCGAATTTCAGGGCCAGGATAGTATCGCGGGGCGCCTAGCGGATGTGGTTTTGCTGCATCCTGCTATAGGGCGCGCGGGATCGTCGCGGCGTTTCTGGGTGGATCGCGAGACGGGGCTGCGGCTCCGTACCGAGGAGCGGGCACAAGAGGGGCGGATTCTCTCGAATACCTACTACCTTTCTCTGGAACTAAATCCCGTTCTGCGCGACGAAGACTTTGCGCCCCCTCCGATTCCTGCGGGGTTCCCTCGCACGGTTGATACGCTGAAGCGCTATGCGACTCTTGAGGAAGCGGCAAAAGATGGGGTGATTGTCAGGCAGCCTGGCTGGCTCCCAGCAGGTTTCCGCTTACGGCGCATTACTGCGAGCCAGGGACCTCACTCCCCGATCCATGTTCAGTGGGGCAACGACCTCACGGCGATCTCGCTCGCGCTGGTACACGGGGCGATGCCTCCGATGATCCTCCGGATGCTTGCGGGAAACGAGGCAGGCTTTGTGCAGCTTAACAACGGGGAGCGTGCCTACGCCTGGAAGTTTTCTGAGGGCTACTACATGCTTCTGGGGAACTTGCCTGACGACCAGCTCAAGCGCATCGCGGATTCCGTAAAGTAGGTTAAACGGCAGGAACGGGGATCTGGGTGAGGATATTCTGGATCACAGCGGTGTCCTCTACGCCACGCGCCCGCGCCTCGGCGGAGAGAATCAGCCGGTGGGCCAGAACAAACGGAGCGAGCCGCTTCACATCATCGGGGGTGGCGAAGGCGCGGCCTGCGGTGGCGGCGTGGGCCTGTGCGGCGTGCATCAAGGCCAGAGAGCCGCGTGGGCTGGCACCGATTTCCACCTGGTCGCTCTGACGCGTGGCCGCGACAATCTCCACAATATAGCGCTGAAGGGCGGGAGCGATCACCACGGCGCGCGCCTTCTCCTGGAGCAGCACGAGGGCATCCGCATCGAGAACCGGTGTCACATTGACTAGCGGGTGGCTCTGAACCTGTGAGTTGAGAATCCCGATCTCCTGATCCGTATTGGGGTAACCCAGCCGCACCCGCATCAAAAAACGATCCATCTGCGCCTCCGGAAGCTGGTAGGTTCCGGCGTGCTCGATATTGTTCTGGGTGGCGATCACAAAGAAGGGGCGGGGAAGCTTATGGGTAACACCGCCCTCGGAGACCTGTAGCTCCTCCATACACTCCAGCAGTGCCGCTTGTGTCTTGGGAGTAGCCCGGTTGATCTCATCCGCCAAGACAATCTGGGCGAAGACGGGGCCTGGCATGAAGCTAAATTCCTGGGTCTTCTGGTTGTAGATAGACGTGCCGGTGATGTCGGCGGGGAGCAGATCGGGGGTGAACTGGATGCGCTTGAACAGGCAGCCCAGCGACTGGGCCAGGGTCTTGGCCAGTGTGGTCTTGCCGACACCGGGAATGTCCTCGATGAGAAGATGCCCCCCTACCAAAAGTGTCACCAGAGCCATCTCCACCGTCTCACGCTTACCAATAATGACGGTTTCCACCTGCTCTTTAACGCGTTGCATGGCCGCCGCGACATCCGATTGTAGATCACTCACGGCGGCAGTGTAGCACGGTAGTGTCTTTTCTGTCAATTGTACGACTACTCATCCAGCGTTTCCAGCGCGCGGCCCTTGGTCTCGACAATAAAGGGGAGAAAGCATAAACCGACTATGGGGACGCAGCCGACGATCACTAGGGCTTTGAAGGCGGCTTCCATGCCTTGCTGCGCGATCAGCCCCACCGTAAATGGCCCGGCGGCGGCGATAATGCGCCCGATATTGTAGGTAAAGCCTGCTCCCGTGCCGCGCAGGCGGGTCGGGAAGAGCTCGGGCAAGTAGTAGGTGAAGCTGCCAAAGACCCCGAAGATCGTCAGGCCAATCGGGAAGTAGCCGTACAGGCGCATCTCCCCAGGCCAGGGGAAGGCGAAGGTGCCGATAATGCTGGCGGCTCCCAGGAGGAAATAAATCGCAAACATCGCCCGGCGGCCTAACAACTTGGCGATAGGCACCGTCAGAAGTGTCCCGATCAGTCCTCCTAAACAGAAGCTGGTGAGTGCAATAGACTTCCAGCTCTCGACCAGAGCCTGCGTCGCGGGCTTGTCTAGTTTCTGCACCTGAGCGGCGGCGTTGGCCATCTGCGAGGCGATCACCGACGCAAACGTGTTGCAGCTCCACCAGGTGATCATCGCCACCAGAGCCATCGCCATTCCGCCCAGCGTGGCACGCCGCAGTGCTGGGGTGAAGAGCTCGGATATCTTCGGGCTGGCCTTGCCCCCCTCGGTCGCCGCCTGCCACTTCTCCGGCTCCTTGATGAACATGCGTATCAGAAATGCCACGAGCGCGGGCAGCAGGCCACAGGCAAAGACCCAGCGCCAGGAGGTCTCGGGGCTATCTTTGAGCAGGCCACCGACAATGTAGTAGCGCATCATGTCCGCTGCCAGCAGCCCTATCGGAGCGGATGTGTAGAGCAGCGCTCCAGCCTCCACCCGGCGCTTCTCGGGGACCACTTCGGCGACCATCGCCGCGCCCGCCGCCCACTCGCCGCCGATGCCAAACGCGACAAAGACACGGCAGAGCAGTAGCACCCAGATATTGGGAGCCAGTGCGCACAGCGCCGTGCCAACCGAGTAGATCAGCATTGTCAGCAAGAGTGTCTTAGTGCGCCCTAGCTTATCCGTGATGCGCCCAAAAAGAACCCCACCAATGGCCCAGAAGATCAGTAGCACCGAGCCCATGATCCCATTCCAGAACGGCACCGATGCCTTGGCCTCCGGGCCTCCAATGGTCTGGTGTAAGAGCACGGGGATCGCTTTATCCGCCACGAGCGCATAGAGAAGCCCATCGAAAACGTCAAAGCCCCACCCGAGCCACGCTGCAAAGAGCACGGTCCACTGGTAGCCGTTCATATCCAGAAAACGACGCTGTCCGTTCATGCGGGCATTATAGCTCATGTTACGTAGTCCAGTTTTTGGGGGTAGCGCAATGCCGGTCTCGCGACAGATTCCTTGTGCTGGGCAAACCCGTTTGAGTTATACTATTGCTATCCGTCACTTAAGACGACGAAATACTAGCTACATCTGATAACTCGTCGCCTATACCACCCTGGCGGTAGGGCGCAATTGGAGCGCCAAGGAGTAGATGATGAACGAATTCAAAGCTGAATCCACGCCTCGTCGTGGTTTTCTTGCCCGCCTTGCGGCGGGATCACTTGCCTTTGTCGCAGGGGGGCAAGCTACTGCCCACGCTAATTTATCTCCGCATGCTAGTGCCCCTGTCGAAAAGGCCGAGCCCTGGCTCATGCGCATCAAGGGGAAACATCGCCAGATTTTCGATGCCATGGAGATCAATAGTGGCTTTCCTTTGGTCATGACGCATATCTGGCTAATGACCAATAAGAGTGCCTACAACCTCTCACCCAAAGAGCTTAGCGCGGTTCTTGTCTTGCGTCACAGCGCGATTGCGATCTGTATGAGCGATGCAGTGTGGGCGAAGTACAAGCTCGGCGAGATCTTCAATGTCACCGATCCGGTCACGAACAAACCTGCCGAGCGGAACATCTACGCGACGACCAAGGGTTTTGCACTCCCCCCCATGGCGGAGGCCGCGATGGATAACTTGAAAAATCGTGGGGTGATTCTCTGTGGCTGCAACATGGCGCTCATGCACTTCTCCGAAGTCGCGGCGGAAAAGATTGGTGCTGCAAAAGACACTACGCTACAGGAGTGGATAAAGGGCCTCCTCCCCGGTGTCACCCTTGTGCCCTCAGGTGTGCTTGCTGTGGGGCGTGCACAGGAAAGTGGCTGTACGTACTGCAACGTGACCTGAGCCTTATCCCCAGCCACTGGATCCATTTTGGGGTGGTAGCACAAAGGGGTTGTCGTCTCAGCGGCGGGGGAAGTCATCCGTGATGATGGAGCGGAAAATCGCGGAGGGTTTGGTCGGGGAGGGCTTGCCAGATATGGCGCTCGGGCATTTGTAGTGCGGTGAGGGGGCCGCTACGGCAGGCTCCGGTGTCTATTCCGATGCGCCACGGGTCGGCTTCGGGTTCGGCGGTCGGGGTATGGCCGTGGATGGTAAGCCGACCCGAGCGATCCGCATAGCCGATAAACTCCCAGCGTATCCAGAGCAGTGTGTCCGGGTGGGTCTCCTCAACCGGCTTGCCGCGCTCCGTCCCGGCGTGCACCCAGACACAGTGTGCCAGCTCGGGGAAACGCTCGGTGGGGGCTTTCCAGTAGGTTTTTAGCAAGGCGAAGTAGCGGCTCAGATCATCGGGGCACTCGCGCTTGAAGCATGCGGGCGGGTCGCGCTCCCAGCTTCGCATCGTCTCGATTCCCCCGTTGCGAAACCAGTCGAAGTCGTCGTAGGCGATCTTGCACGGGTGCGTGCCCGTGAGATAGGCCGCCGCCATGTCCTCGTGATTGCCCCAGAGCAGCACCGTGCGCTCGGGCGCGCCGTCGTACTCCGCCAGCAAACGGTTCACGACGGCGCGTGAGCCCGGGCCACGGTCAATCGCATCGCCCAGGAAGACCGTGATGTCCTCGGGGCCGCGCGGGAGCGCCGCAAGCAGCGTGTTGAGCCGCGAGTCCATCCCGTGAATATCGCCAATTGCCCAGACCGACGCCATGACTACAGCTCCCGTAGGACGGGCAGGGCAAGCTCCCACTGCTCACGAAACGCGAGATAAGCGGTGGCCCGCTCGCCTTGAAGACGACGGCGCACGGTGGCAAGGCTCTCCCGCTCACAGCGAGTCGGGCGCAGGCGGCGCTTTTTCTCGGACTCCAGCCCACGCAGCCAGACACGCAAGATATCCAGATCGTGAATCGTTCCCAGCACCGTCTGAAGCGCGGCGACGCGCTTCTTGAGCGGCTTGGTTGTTTCCGGAACACGGCTCAGGGTGAAACGCAGGCGCTTGACGGCGATTCGTAGGTCATGGAGCTCGATGACATTCTTGGGATCGCGGATAAGCGCATCAAAGGCGAGGGCATACTCGGCGGCGGCATGTACTTCCTCGGCTGTCGCAGGCAGTTCTTCACTGACTGTCGCAACCAGGGTGCCCTGCGCCTGGTTTGCCTGTTTGAGCCAGTCCCCGGCAGCATCCAGGCGGCAAACACGCTTCAGCGCCTGCATGCGCCGCTTTTGCAGGATGCGCTGTGCGAAGGCAAAGCCGCGCTGCTCTTGCTCTGTGGCAGACATCTCCGCCGTGGCGAGAAGCTCTTGTTGGGCATCCAGATCACGCACGGAGCCCAGTGCGCGCGTCAGTGTCCGGGTACCGTCGAGCAAGCGCTGGCGGAGTTTTGGGGGGAGCGCCGTGGTGGAGAGCGGCAAAATGACGCGCAAGCGCCGTCCCGTTGTCCGTGCTGTCTTCACCGAGACGGGGTCGCCCTGGAGTGCAAGGGGTAGTGCTGCGGTGAGCCGTTCCAGAAGCATCGTGATGGGTTCCATAGGGCAGTGTATCGGAAATTGCCCAAAGCCGTAACCCGTTGTGCACGCGCTGCGTTATTTCTAGCATGAGTACTGACAAACGTTTTTCTCGCTCCGAGCGTGCCCTGGTTGCGGTGGGGATTCTGGTTCCCTCGCTGGTTCTGGCGGGTGTGGCTATCAATGCCCGTCTCAATGATGTCCCGCCGCTGGTCTTGCCCCAGCACACCCTGCCCGTGCCCAATGCCCACGACACGCTTCGGGTTGCAAAAGTGCAGGTGGTGCCCCTCAAAGACGGGATCGAGCTTTCGCCGAAAGACATAAAAAAAGTGCAGCCACTGGCGGGACGTAAAGCGCTGCTCGCAGCCAACACCGAGGCCATTGCCAAGATCCAGCAGGCCCTGAGCCAAGAGTACCGTCAGCCCATCACTTACGAGACGAGCCAGCTCTTTCCCGAGTACGCGGAGCACCGTGAGCTAGCCCGTCTGCTCGCCTTCGCAGCCAAGACCCACGCCGACTCCGGCAATTACTCGGAAGCCGCTCGCTGCGCCACGGATGCGATGGCGCTGGGGATGAAAATACCACGAGGGGGGGCGCTAATTGGGGCACTGGTGGGAATGGCCTGCGAGGCGATTGGCCGTAATGCTCTCCTGGGAGTCGTCGGAAATCTGGATGCCACAACTCTCGAAGCCACTCTGGAGCGCCTGGATACGCTGGAAAAAGAGCGCTGGCTCCTCGCTGAGACTCTTGAAGTGGAGCATCTGTGGAGCCAGAAAGCTATCCGGGATATGGCGAAGCAAGGGCCACTAGAGACCGCAAAAATGCTAGGAATGGGCACCGAAAGTGGAAGTGAGCGCTGGCTGGCGCTACGGCTGATGTTCACTCCCAAGCGGCTTGCGGCGGAGAATAATGATCGGCACTACGCAAAGCTGATCGCAGTCGTAAAGCAGCCCTACCGCAAGGGAGGTGTCTCCTTGCCCGCACCCACGGATGTGATCAATGAGATTCTCTCGCCCGTCTTTGATCAGGCGTACTTTGTAGATACCAAGAATCGCACTGAAGCGAACTTGCTGCGCGCTCGTCTGTCACTTCTGCGGACGGGTAAGGTTGCCCCGCGCTTCACGGATCCCTTTGGGCAAGACAAGCCGCTGCGCGTCAAAACAGACGGGGAGCACTTTATTCTCTACAGTGTCGGGCCCGATGGCGACGATGATAACGGGCGAGCGGGGGTGCCCTCGCAGAGTTTTATGGCGAAACTGGAGCGGGGACGGACTCTGAGTGCGCAAGATGAAGGGGACTTGGTGATGGGGGTGAATACTTACTAAAATCAAGCGTTGCCTTTTTAATTTTAAGAGCCCTGTGATCAATATCACCGGCTTGGATGCGGACCGTCACAGCGAAAGCCAAGGCGTGTGCCTATACTTCGAGCACGACAATCTTGGGCAATAAAGGACTTTAAAATGGCAACTCTTGACTACGGCGTGATTGCGGAGCTGATCAACATCCCCGAGGATAACACAGGGCGACGGTTTCTTACGTCCTTGCTGGTGTCGCTGGGAATCAATGTTGCCGCAATGGTTGGTGTTAGTGTCGCCAGTCAGTTGCATGAACCCAATGACCGGCCTGCGACAACGGTGGTGGCAAAGGCGCAAGAGTGGTCTTTTGAGAGTCCAAAGCTCACCCTGCCCGAGGCGAAACCTATTGTCGCGCCGCTCCCCAAGCATCGCCCGGCAAAAATCAAACGCACGATAAAGAAAACAGAGTTCAAGAAAAAGCAAGTCGTGCCCGATTCGCAGCGGGAAGCGCCTCAGCCGACTCCCGCCCCTGAGCTTGAGACGCCCGAGGAGCAACCCCTAGAGCTTCCCACTAAGACAACTTTCACTAAGACGGCTCCTCCTGTTGCGGCCAGTGCGGAGCGCGTAGGTTCCGTGGCTTCTTTAGCGGTGGGAGGAAATAATCCTTCCAGCGCCTCTGACTATCGTCCCACGGAGATCTCCCACAGGGTGGGTGTCTCCGGAGCCAGTGGCGCGGTGGTTCGCGGAGGCAACAGTGGCTTTTCCCCGAGCGCCTCCGGGACTAATTTTATGGCGACGATCTCTCTCGCCTCCCCGGTTCGTGGGCGCGGCCCTGCGATTCGGAGTGCCACACTCTTGCCCGCGTCCCAAGCCACGATGATCTCGGCGGTGTCTGATGAGGGCCGCACTAGTCCCGCTCTGTCGGCAGGGTCTGATCCTGGGGCGCGAGGAACGGTTGCCACATCAGTTGGTGTGAGCGGTGGAACCGGCGTCCGTGGTGTGTTGGCAGGCAAAGCGGGTGTGGCAGGGAGCCGCGCAATTGGGATTGGATTGGTAGCGGTGGGGGAAGTGTCTGTCTCCGGTGCTGGCGCTAGCACAGGCACAAGCCGTGGCCCCGCCACCGGGCCGGGCAGGCTCACCGAGAGTACGGTGCGTGTGGGTGGCGCGAGCGAGGCTGAGCATGGCAGTGGCATCTCTGCGGGGGGTGGGAATACTGTGGGAGCAATGGGGGGCAGCGTCGCCAGAACCGGTGGTGGTGGCGGGCCTCAGGGCCAGGCAGGCCGCGCAGGGAGTGGCGGGAGTGGTGGCTCTGCCGCGCAGGCATCGGAGGGTGGGACGGCTAGGGTGGATACCAAGCAGACCAGTAACACGGCACCCGTGGTTAATCAGAGGGCTACGGTTGCCTCGTCCTCAAATGCCCCGACCAAGCGTAATGAGGATGCGGAGCGCACCTCTGACCCTGATCCTGAGCTTACCTCGGACATGAAAAAAGAGCCACTGAATGTCAATCTGCGCGTGCGTGTCACGGTGGATACGGATGGCAGCCACAGTGAGGAGTTGGTTCAGGGGAGTGGGAACCGCGAGGTTGACCAGCTCATCTTGAAAACCATGCGGCGCTGGAAATGGCGTCCCGCTCTGCGTGACGGTGAGAAGGCGCAACAGACTCTCACCTTCCGGTATAAGATCAACATTAACTAATGCAAGAGGAGAGGGTCAGGGTGGGGGAGGAATTTTTCCTCTCCCTGTCGAAAATCGGTTCATGCCGAAACCTGAATTCCTCCGCCGCAGTGCCGTCGCTGGAGCCGCCGTTGCGGGCGTCGCGCTGGCCGCAGGTGCTGCCGATGCCCAGAGCATCCCTGTTCGTGTCACCGCCGAGAAAGCGGACAGCGCACTCGCGCCGCTCTCCTTTGTGTTGCCTCAGAGCGAGCTCATGAAGCGGCGCGTGGTGCCCCGTGGAGCCGCCTTGCTCTCGTTTCAGAGCGAGGCCGCCGGGGCGGGCAGAGTTAAGCTGACATTTATCGCCCCGGCGCTCAAGAAAGGCGAGTCCAAGCTCTTTGTTCTGGTTCCTGGTAAGCCCGGCGCGGTCGAGGTGAAGGAGGTTGGCAAGAACGCCGAGATCAAGATTGCCGGGCAGCTCTTCACGCGCTACGACACCACCACGGGGCCTAATAAGCCCTATCTCTATCCGATCCAGGCGTTTGGCGGTAAGCATCTGACGCGCCGCTGGCCGCTGGAGGATGTCGGCCACGAGGAAAAAGACCATCCCCACCACCGGGGGCTCTGGTTTACCCACGGCGAGATGAACGGGGTTGACTTTTGGACGGAGGCGGCGAGCAAGCCGGAGCATCCCGTTGGCAAGACCGTGAACACGGGCTACAGTATTTTGGAGAGTGGCGCGGTCTATGGCAAGCTTGGCACCCGAACCGACTGGGTGGCTCCCGACGGCAAGACAATCGCGCAAGACACTCGTGAGATAGTGGTCACGCCGCTGGGCGAGAGTATCGTGCTGGATTTCTCCATCACCGTGACTGCTACCGGAGGGCCGCTGCACTGGGGTGACACCAAAGAGGGCACTTTCGCCCTGCGCGTCCCCGAGCTCATGAAGGCGGAAAAAGAGGGCAAGGGCACTCTAGAGAGTGCTGAGGGGCTGAAGAACGCGGCGGTCTGGGGCAAACCCTCGCCGTGGCACGACTACTGGGGGCCAATCGAAACCGGCGGCGAGACGTTTGGAATCGCGATATTTGACTCGCCCACCAACCCGCGCTACCCGACCACCTGGCACTCGCGCACCTATGGCCTCTACGCCGCCAATCCCTTCGGTCTGCACGACTTCGATACCACCAAGAAAACCGACCGCCACGCGGGGGATCTCATGACTCCCGAGGGCAAGTCCGTCACGTTTAGCTACCGTGTTCTTTTCCACAAAGGCGACACCCGCGCTGCCAAGACCGCCGAGAGCTTCAACGCCTGGGCCACACCCCCGAAAGTCGAGCTTGCCAAATGAGTGTTGTTAGCAACGAAGATAAAAACCTGAGGTGGTATCAGGGAATTCCTAAGTACTCCTGGATGGTGCTTCTTATCGCGGCGCTGGGCTGGCTCTTTGATGCGATGGATCAGAACCTTTTCAATATGGTTCGGGCACCTTCCGTCAAGGCGCTCCTGGAGCTCACGGGGCTCACGGGGAAAACCCTGGATGATGCCGCGAAAATTGTTGGAGCGCAGCTTACCGCGACTTTTCTAATCGGATGGGCCTTTGGTGGCTTTATCTTTGGAATGATCGGTGACAAGCTGGGCCGCACCCGGACAATGATGCTGACGATTCTCATCTATGCGATCTTCACCGGACTCAATGGGCTAGTGCAGAACCTGCCGCAGTACTTTATCTGCCGCTTCATCACCGCGCTTGGTGTGGGGGGCGAGTTTGCGGCGGGTGCGGCACTGGTGGCTGAGGTCTGGCCCAATCGCTCCCGCCCAATGGCGCTGGGAACTCTCCAAGCGCTCTCTGCCGTGGGGAACATGGGCGCGGCGGTGATCAACCTGCTTGCCGGCGCGGACTGGCGCGTCGTGTACTTTGTCGGTGCCGCCCCCGCGCTGCTTGTGCTCTGGATTCGCTCGTCGGTAAAGGAGCCCGCGGCATGGCACGAGGCGAAGGAGAAGGCCAAAACTGATGGCGAACTTGGCAATATCACGGCGCTCTTCAAGGATCCCGTGCTTCGGCGCAATACGATCGCCGGGACACTCATCGCACTGGCAGGAGTAGGAGGTCTCTGGGGTGTCGGATTTTTTCTTCCCGATTTTATCCGTACCGTGCTAGGCCCCAATGTGTCCGCCATGGAAGTGGCGGCGGGGAAAAAGCAGCTCACGCAGTGGGTCAGTATCGCCTTTATCTTCCAGAATATCGGTGCGTTTCTAGGAATGTTCGGCTATGCGGTTCTGAGTGAGCGCGTGGGCCGCAAGCCCGCCTTGGCGCTCTTTTTGCTGCTGGCCTACGGCTCCATCCAGCTTGCGTTCTGGGGAGTCCATGATCTCAACACTGCCTACGCGCTCTCGTTCGTGCTGGGCTTCTGTGCGCTGGCTCCGTTCTCAGCGTTCGCGGTCTACTTCCCGGAGCTCTACCCGACACGGCTTCGCGCCACCGGAATCGGCTTCTGCTACAACTGTGCCCGCCTGCTGGCTGCCGCTGCTCCGTTTGCTCTGGGGGGTCTGGCGAAAGCCTTCAACAGCACCGCCGACCCCGCCTACGGCTTCCGTATCGCCGCCGCTATCGTTGCCAGCATCTATATTTTTGGCTTCATCGGACTTGCCTTCGCCCCCGAGACCAGAGGCAAGCCGCTGCCGGAATAAACTCCCCCTAACCCCCGTTGCACTGGGGTTAGGGGGTAGGAAACGGATTCCGGTCAAAGCCGTCTTGGTGCCAGTACGGATAGGTCTTAGTCTTGTTGCTCGCGGCATCCAGACGCGCGACTTGCTCCGTGGTCAGGTTCCAGCCGACGGCCCCGAGGTTCTGCCTGAGCTGCTCCTCGTTGCGCGCTCCGACTACCAGAGTGGCTACGGTGGGGCGCTGAAGGAGCCAGTTGAGCGCAACCTGCGGAACCGTCTTACCGGTCTCTTCCGCGAGGGCGTCCAGCACATCCACCACGCCGTAGAGATAGTTATCGTCCACGGGTGGCCCGCTGTCCACGACCACTTTGGACTGAAGGCGGCTCTTCTCCGGGAGCGGCTGGCCACGGCGAATCTTGCCCGTAAGTCGTCCCCAGCCCAAGGGGCTCCAGACCACGGCTCCGACTTTCTGATCTAAACCAAGCGGCATCAGCTCCCACTCGTAGTCGCGGCCAATGAGTGAGTAGTACGCCTGGTGCGCGACGTAGCGTGGTAGGCCGTACTTCTCCGCCGCCGCCAGCGATTTCATCAAGTGCCAGCCCGAGAAATTCGAGCAGCCGACGTAGCGAATCTTTCCGGCTCGCACAAATTCGTCGAGTGTCTGAAGTGTCTCCTCCACCGGGGTGAAGGCGTCAAAGCTATGGAGCTGGAACAGATCAATGTAGTCTGTGCCGAGCCGCCGCAGGCTGGCGTGAATCGTCTCCGTGAGGTGAAAGCGCGACGAGCCGGTCTCATTCTGGCCGGGGCCGGTGCGAAAGCCGCCCTTGGTGGAGATCAGGACTTTATCGCGCCTCCCCTTGATCGCCTGTCCTAAAATCTCCTCCGCCTTGCCGCCGGAGTAGACATCGGCGGAGTCGAACATCGTCAGGCCCGCGTCGAGGCAGATGTCCACGAGCCGCGTCGCCTCCGCCACATCACTGGCTCCCCAGGCCTCAAAGAACGCTCCGCTCCCGCCAAACGTCCCCGTGCCAAAGCTCAGGACGGGCACCTTAAAGCCCGAGCCACCTAAAAATCGGTATTCCATGCCTCTGATATACCTGAAAACGAAAAACGTTCCCAGTTCCTGCCTACTGAACGGCACCCCATCGTCGAAGGGCATCGTCTGCATGAGTCATGCTATCATAACGAACTATGCTGGATCAGCCACCACCGCCTCCTTTGCCACCGTTCGTGCTCTCGAACCCCTCCCAGTTCTCCCTGACCGGGGATGTGCGCTGGGATCGCCCGTTCTCGTTTGTCTGGGGAGACCTGAAGCTCGCGTCGGAGAAGGCGCGCTATGTGCTCAAGGACAAGACTCTGGACGCTACGGGGAGTGTTCTGGCAAAGCTGGGCACGGAGCGGATCGAGGGGAAGAACCTCAAGATCACGGGGCTCGATTTGGTGAAAAAATCACTGGATAAAGAGGGCTTTAGCTTCTTCTTCTCGGATGCGAAACTCTTCTCACCTGTGATTCATCTTGCGGCAGATGAGCTGCGCTTCTCCAGTGAGACCGGGGCTGAAGCGTGGCGGTTGCTCTTTGTGCCAGGGCCGGAGCCTCGGGGGGAGATCGAGATCTCGGCGGACCGTGTGCGCTCCCAGCCCGGAAATGGGCGGCTGTTTCTTGACAACGCCACCGTGCGGCTGATGAGAAATCGCCTGATCACCCTGCCACGGCTCTCGCTCACCCCTCAGTACGATAAGGGCAGTCAGCAGCAGAGCCTTGACTTGCCGATTCTCTACCGAACCTCACGGGTCTCGGGTGTGGCAGTGGGAGTGCGCTTGCCCTTCTCACTGGCTGGGGGGGCACCCGGAACGGTGCGGGTGGAGTCCACTACCAAACAGGGCTGGAACGCGCTCGTCACGGCCCATCGGGAGCTCCTCGCGCAGCCGAAATCGCTAGAGCCGGAAGTGCCCTCCCTTTTCACGGGCCTGCGCAACGCCACTCAGAAAGAGCGCAGCTTTGAGGAGCGTGTACGGCCTTTTATCGTCGCCCGTCCCCCTGCCGCCGCCGACCTCTCGGTGCGCCGCTACGCCGCTAGCCTGAGCTCCCCCGCGACGCTCAACCCACTTCCTCGCCAGAGTACCCCGAGCCTCACTCTCGATGCTGCCGTGGAGTCCAACCGGGAGTTCGTGCGCCGCAGTGGGCTGCTGTTGCGCTCGCGCCTGCCCGAAGCGCTGCTCACTGGGCGGGTACCCGGACAACGCGGCGAGGGCGGCTGGCTGGCGACCCTGGGCGGTGGCCCGGCGCAGGAGAAGCGGCTGGATGGCTCCGGGAAGCAGGTCAACGCCGATCGTCTGGTGGCCGCACTGGGCTGGGAAGCACCCCGGTTTCGCCTGGGTAAGCAGGGGCAGGCAAATGTCTTTTTCGGGCAGACAGAGCAGCGCTACCCGCACGCTCACTACAGCATCTCGGAGCTGCGGTTCTCGACGGACTACGGCTTCTCACTCCAGACGGGCCTCTCAGGTGGGCTGGCGCTTCGCCGTGCAAAGGGCCAGTCCCCCTTTCTCTTCGACACGCTAGAAGCCGTCAACGAGGCGCAGCTTCGAGGGCAGACGCAGGTAGGCAGCCTGACGATTGCGCTTCTAGGCCGCTGGGACATCCAAAGCCACCAGCTCTTCGACTCCGAGGTGGCACTGGGCTGGCGCGGGAAAACTATCGAGCCTCGGCTCACGTGGCGCAGGCAAAACCAGCAGCTCGGCTTTACGATCAACCTCCCCGCACTTATGGGGTTCTAGCACAGATACCAGAAGGAAATGAGCGCTTCGTGCGCGAATAAATCCCTACGTTTTTTCGAGGACACAAACACATGGCAAAACAGGTTCGTATCGGTTTGGTGGGGTATCAGTTTATGGGCAAAGCGCACAGCAATGCCTACCGTCAGCTCCATCGCTTCTTCCCGGAGCTGGGCGTGGAGCCCGTTCTGAAGGCGCTCTGCGGGCGCAGTGAAGAGAAGGTAAAGGCGGCGGCGGAGAAGTTTGGCTTCGAGAGCTACGAGACAGACTACCGTAAGCTGGTGGAGCGTGATGATATTGATATTATTGATATCGTCACTCCGGGTGATACGCATGTCGAGATCGCAATTGCCGCTGCGAAGGCCGGCAAAATGGTCTTCTGCGAGAAGCCGCTGGCGAGTTCTGTGGATAAAGTGCAGCAGATGTGCGATGCCGTGAACGCCGCTGGAGTGCGCAACGCCACTTGCTTCAACTACCGTGGAGTTCCCGCCATCAAGCTGGCAAAACAAATGATCCAGGACGGCGTTCTCGGCAAGATCTATCACTGGCGGAGTGTGTATCTTCAAGACTGGATCCTCGACCCCAACTTCCCGATTGTCTGGCGCTTACAGGGCGATATTGCGGGTTCTGGCTCCCACGGTGATCTGGTGGCGCACTCGATTGATCTAGCGCACTATCTGGTGGGCGATATCACCGAGGTGAGCGGGATGATGGACACGTTTATCAAGCAGCGCCCGATCCTCGCGGAGTCCGATGACCGGCTAGGAGGCAAGGCCAGCGATCAGATGGGGGATGTGACTGTGGACGACAGCTCGATCTTTCTGGCGCGTTTTGCGGGCGGTGCGGTGGGCACTTTTGAGGCGACTCGTCTGGCTGCCGGGCGCAAGAACCACAACAAATTTGAGATCAATGGCTCCAAGGGCTCGATTGTCTTCAACATGGAGCGCATGAATGAGCTGGAGTACTACAACCACGACGATCCCACGGAGCTCAAAGGCTTCCGCACCATTCAGACCACCGATGGCAGCCATCCCTACACGGGCAACTACTGGCCCGTCGGGCATATTATTGGCTATGAGCACACGTTTATCAACTTGATCCACGACATGTTGCAGGCCTGGACCACGGGCGCGGAGTTCCACCCGGACTTCAACGACGGTCTCAAGTGTCAGAGAGTGCTCGACGCGGTGAAGGCTTCGTCGGATGACCGTTCCTGGAAGAGTATTTAATTTTTCGCCCCGATGAACTGGGGCGTCTTATTGTCCGCTTTCCTCGGACACAAAGGGCGTACCGCCCATACCCGATTTTGCTCGGCATGGCCCGGAGGGCCTTTGTGTCGCGAAGCGACAATAAGACGCCCCAGTTCATCGGGGCGAGATAGAAATATTTTATTAGAACCGAAACCAAAGCCCTTGCTTATTCGTCAGTGTAAGCAGGGGCATTTTCTCTGTGGAGTGTAAAAGCAATGGCTCGGTGTAAAGCATGCGGGACGGAAGCGCCCGCGATGGCACGATTTTGCAATATCTGCGGCGCGGCGGTCGCGGCGGCAACGCCGTCACCGGCGAGTGCCGCCACGCCAGGCTCTACGGCGCGGCCCCAGCCGACACTCTACACGCAGCCGGTTGCACAGCCGCAACAGGCGAGTGGGATGAACAAGGCCGGTCTGGCCGCACTGATCTCTGGGATCGTCTTGGTGGGCGTGGCGGGCTTTCTCTTCGCCAAGAGCGCGGGCGTTCTCAATGCCCAGAAGCCGATGAGCCCGACGGGAGCCGTGATCAACGCGCCCAACACCCAGACCGCACCGGCTCCGATTCTGAGCGCCCCCCAGCCTCAAATGCCGAAGGCACCGATTCTCAAGCCGCCTGTCACGGTCGGTAACCCCATGCCCGCCGATGTGATCGCGTGGCTCCGCTGGCTCAAGTGGTTCGAGGGCGAGCGCAAGCGCCTGGAGGCACGGAGCGCGGGCGAGCTAGTCGTGCAGCTCCAGAACGCCATCAAGGAGTACATGACGGGTGAGTCGCTGGGGCTTCTGGACGGGAGCTTTGAGAATGGCGATGCCCCGAAGAAACCCGCCCCGAACTACGGTGAGCAGATCAGCAAGGTCATTGTGGAGTGGAACCAGGCAGCCAATGTCTACAAGACACCAGGCGCTGCCAACAAGCCGCCGCTTCCCGATGCCTGCGCCCCACTCGCGTCGGGCTATGGCGCAGCACTGGATGCTGGGATCGCGGAGATGAGCAAGCTCATGAACACGCTCAATAGCACACTCGGCTCGATGAGTGGGCAGAGCGGAAACAGTAACGGCGCAACCGATGCCCTGCGCAACTTAATGACACAGAAAAATAGCAAGAGCGCCTCCAAGAGCGTGGACGCGCTCTTCATTGATGCCAATGCTGTTCTGGATGCCCTCCGCGACCGCTACACAGACATTCCCCCAGACATTAGTGCCGCTAACTTCCGCGTGATCTCCGAGGGCGCTAGCCTGAGCATCCCCCTTCCTGGCTTAGGAATGTAGGTCTCTCCTGTCGAAGCAAACACGCTACTGGTTCACCGCAAAGCGCTACGGCTGGGGGTGGGGTCGGTAACAAAACAAACCCCCTCCTTGTGCAGGAAGGGGGCTGATTCATTAGAACCGGTAACCGATTCCGAAGGTAACACCGCCAGGGTCTTTCCCGCCGATTTTTTGGATCATGGTGGAGCTGAGCTCACCTAGCCAGCCGTTGTTGAGCTCGTAGCCGATTCCGAGCTTACCGCCGATCTTGCTCTGGCTTGTACCCGCTTTGAGCGTGTAGCTGCCGACTCCTAGGGTGGCATAGGGCTTCCCTGCTGCATTCGCCGATTCCAAATAGAAACGTCCGCTGATACCCACACCTGTCAGGCTGGTGGTTACCCCAGCTACCTTTTTGCTATTGTAGTCGAGAAAAACACCATAGACCGTCGGGTTGGTTGCTGCCGTCTTCATGAAGTCGTAGCCGACCCCAATGGCGGTGCGCTGCTTGTTGGCGCCGCTCGCCGCCGAGAAAATTCCCGCGAGAACGCGAATCGGCTTCTCCACTACTTTGACATCGTCCGCTGCATATGCGGAGCCTAGCGGTGCGAGCATTGTCACACCAAGAGTGAGCAGTGTTGCTCTATTCATTATTATCTTTGCCTCCAGAGGTATAGGTGAGGCCCATCGTTGGGGCCTCACGTCTGATAGGACACTAAAGGAAGGGAAAAGTTTCCAATAATCTCTTCCCTAATACGGCCCACGAATATAGTCTGCCACGTGTTCACTATAGAACGCCGAAAGTTGCTGATGCAGCGACTCCGGGAGACGTGGAAGATCGCTGACGGACACGTTATTTTCGACTTGTCCCTGGTTGGTCGCACCAGGAATGAGTGTCGTTACAACGTCGAAGTCTAAGATCCAGCGCTGGGCGAGCTGGGCAAGAGTCCAGCCCTCAGGGACAAGTGGCTTGAGCTGGTTGGCGAGAGCCACTCCCCGCTCGAAGGGCAGACCTGCGAATGTCTCCCCGACATTGAACGCCCCGCCATCGCGGTTGTAGGTGCGATGGTCGCTGGCGGCAAACTGTGTCTGCGCGGTGTACTTGCCCGCGAGTAGTCCTGAGGCCAGCGGGAGCCGGACGATCAGCGCCGTATTTATCGCTTTAGCCTTCTCAAAGAGCGTGTGGATGGGTTTTTGCCGAAAGAGATTGAAGATGATCTGTAGTGAGGCGAGCCCGTCTTGCTCCAAGCAAAGCTGGGCTTCCTCCATGCTCTCGACACTCACCCCGAACCGTGCGATAAGTCCCTCGCGCTTCAGCTCGCGTAGATGCGTAAATACATCGCCCTGGCGAAGCACTTCCGCGGGAATGCAGTGGAGCTGTGTCAGGTCGAGCTGCTCGACACCTAGCTTGCTCAGTGAATCGGTGGTGTGCTGGCGCATCGTCGCATAGGAAAAGTTCTCCAACCCGCCCGGATCGCCGCGCCGCCCGAGCTTGGTGGCCACAAAGACGCCTCTGGGCTTATCTTCTGATAGCCATGCCCCGACTCGCTGCTCGCTCACGCCGCCGCCGTAGACATCCGCCGTATCAAAAAAAGTGACTCCACGCTCGTAGGCCGCTCGAAGAATCGCGCGTGCCGCAGTGTTGTCTAGTGCGCCCCAGTCTCCGCCGCCTAGCTGCCAGCAACCGAGGCCCACTTCGGAGACGGGCCCACCCTGAAATAATCGTGTTTGCATCGCGCTCATTTTACCGCCCTAGCCTGCCGAAAATACCAGTAATGGACACTGAATCACAAACTCCGTGCTCTTTATCTCCGTCGTGCACTTTATCCACCGACACGATGCTTGCGCTGCTGGTCGGGCTTATGGTGCTGGTCGCTTTTAATGTCCACCATTTTCTCTACAGCACGCCCTGGGTCTTTCCCACCGACGATGCGTATATCACGCTTCACAACGCTGTGGTGCTTGTCTCGGGAAAGCCCGACCCAAACTTTGTGGGCACGGCGGCACTGTGCGGCTCGACGAGTATTTTCCACGTGGCGCTGACGGCGCTATTTTGCGGGGTGCTGCCACCACTGACGGCGCTGAATCTCACGCTCTGGCTCGGAATTGGTCTCTATGGGCTGGGGCTCTTGCGCCTGGCGCGGGTGCACGGCGCGGCTCCCTGGCAAGCTGTACTACTGTCGCTGGCCGGACTCTTCGCCGCACAGACACCGTTTCAGATGCTCAATGGCCTGGAGACAGGGCTTACTCTCGCGGGAGTGACCTGGAGCCTTGTCTTTGCTTCGTCAGAGAAACCGACACGGGGGTTGCCTGCGGTTTGTGGGCTGTTGCCCATGCTACGCCCCGAGCTGGTCGTTCTCTCGGTGCTGCTTTTCGGCTATCAGGTGCTTCGTCAGAAAAAAGCACAGCGTGTCGCGCTTGATCTTGGGATTGCTGCACTTGTCGCCGTGCCTTTTTTGTTGCTCCTCTGGGCCAATACCGGTTCGTTGATCCCACAGACGATTGCGGCTAAGCGTGCCTACTTCGCGGAGTCGGGGCTGCCACTCGCCGAAAAACTCACGACAGCGGGGCGGCACTTGGGGGCATTTGCCGCCCTGCTGGGAGTGGGCGTCGCCTTTCTACCGCGACTGGCCGGGTTTGCACTGGGCCGCCTCGGACTGCTCTTTGCGTCGGTTCTCATCGCCGCCTATATCCAGAGCTTGCCCATGGCGCTGGCGCAGTACTACCACCGCTATCTTTATGTTTTGCTACCGTTTCTCTGGCTGGGCTGCGCCTCACTCTGGAAATCGGGCAGGTGGCTGGGGCAGGCAGCGAGTATCGGGGCGGCGCTGGTGTTGGTACAAGCTCTTTTCGCCTTCCCCACGCGCTGGGCAACCTATGAGGGCTGGCATGATGAAGTGGCTATCGAGCTTGATGGACTGACAAAGTTCTGCGATACGCTTGACGGTGATAGCCCCTTGCTACTCCACGATGCCGGCTATCTTGGTTATGCGGGGCACAAAAAGCTCGTGGACATGGTGGGCCTCAAGACCCCCACTGCGATCCCGCTGCATCGGCGCTTCACGGAGCCAAGTGGCGGAAAAAAACGGCTGGATGCGGTGGAGCAGCTTGCCAAAAAGAAGCACTGTGGCTACCTCGTGGTGTTGCAGGGCTGGGAGGAGTTCCACAGGATCGGAGCGGGACTCCAGGCACGCGGCTGGACACTCATACCCGTTCGCCCCTTCCCGACAGACTATCCTGTCCCGGAGCGCAACCGCTACCGGGTATATCAGCTCACCCCACCGGCAAAAGGAAACTAACTTCGGACACGGCGGATGGGAATGTTAGCGACCAGTGCAACCGTGGTATCAGCGCGCTCCAGATCTACCTTGAGCTCCGCTTCATTGATCTCAACATACTTGGCGATGACCGCGATGATCTCCTGGCGCATCTGCTCCAACATCGGAGCCGGAATGTCCGCTCGGTCGTGCATCAGTACCAGCTTGAGTCGATCCTTCGCTACCGATTTTGACTTGTCTTCTGGTCTGCCGAAAATGAGTTCAAAAAGGTTCATCCTGGGCCTCTCTCTACTTGCCACCAAATAACTTGCGTACACGATCGAAGAAGCCACCCCCGGCTTCTTTTTCTTCCATGATATTCATGAAAGGAACCTCTTCGCCACGCAGGCGCCGAGCGATATTACGGTATGCCTGACCCGCTTGAGAGTCCGGTGTCATGGACGCCGGTTCCCCTCGGTTCGTGGATGTAATAATACTCTCGTCGTCGGGCACGACACCGATGAGCTTCACGGATGTCCCTAGGACTTCCTGCACATCCGAGACATCTAGCATCTCTTGCTCACGCACCATCTTGGGACGGATCCGGTTGACGATCAGCATGGAGTTGTACAGGCCTTGCGCCTCCAGAAGCCCAATGATCCGGTCGGCATCACGGACGCTGGACATCTCGGGGTTGGTGACGACAATCGCCTCGGTTGCGCCTGCTATGGCGTTCTTGAAGCCTTGCTCAATTCCTGCGGGGCAGTCAATGAGGATCATTGTGTAGCCTAGCTCCTTGATGTCCTCAATCACCTTGCGCATCTGGTCTTCGCTCACGGCGGACTTATCACGGGTCTGGGCGGCAGGCAGAAACGCTAGATTAGACTTCCGCTTGTCTTTCACCAGCGCCTTGCGTGCATCGGCACGCCCCTCTACGACGTCCACGATATCGTAGACGATCCTATTTTCGAGCCCTAGAGCCAGATCGAGGTTGCGCAGGCCGATATCGGCATCTACCAGCGCAACGGTCTCTCCAAGCTCCGCAAGGGCCATCCCAAGATTAGCTGTCGTGGTTGTCTTGCCCACGCCGCCTTTTCCTGAGGTAATCACGATCACTCGCGCATCTGCCATCCTGATAACACTCTCTTTATTTTCTACAACGATTCCTGGGCATTATAGCGGGAAAACTTGAATCTCGCCGTTCTCAATGCGTGCTATCTCCGCGGAGCGCTTCTCTGTCCTCAGCCCCTC
This sequence comes from Armatimonas sp., assembly GCF_043757465.1. Lineage (GTDB taxonomy): Bacteria > Armatimonadota > Armatimonadia > Armatimonadales > Armatimonadaceae > Armatimonas. The sequence goes on along the minus strand of NZ_JAYVPL010000131.1, from coordinate 29,925 downwards.
AGTGGGTGGTGCTGCTGCGATCTTACCCGCGATACGCAACTGCGGGGCACGTAGCTCACTGGCCACGATTCTAGCGCTCTCATCTCCCTGGCAGCCCGCATGGGGCCGTCCGCGTAGCTTTCCTACGACAATGATATCTCCCGTGGCCACGACTTCAGCGTCCGCGCTTACATCGCCACAGATCACTAAGTTACCGCTGTGCTCCACGCGCTGGCCGGAGCGTACATTACGAAAAAGATAGAGCGCATTGTTCAGCTCACTACTGGGCGGGCTCGCGTGCGTGGATAGGGCCGACTCCGTGGTTTTTGGGGGCTCCCAGTCTGCGGTGGCCTTCTGGATCGTGGGCAAAAAATCGTAGGTCTTGAGCACTAGCTTCTCGCAAGCCGCACGCGTCGTGCCATCCGCCGCCACTGCGGCCAGCGGGATGAGCCCCCATAGACCACGGAGCCAGTCGCAGAGTGCCGCCACCGACTCCGCTTCCAGCGCCCTCGCCCCAAAATCCAGCGTTACCTGCGCTCCGCGCCAAAACGTCCGCCCGTCCTTGGCCTCATTGAGGCGTGCCTCCAGAGAAGCGCGAACCTCGTCCCACTCACCCCCATCAGGTAGCACGATCAGCAAGCCGTTTCGCCACCCTTTAATTTCCAGTTCCTGCATTAGCTTCTATCTTAGCACGAATTGCCGATTATTTTTTGGGAGCAGGCTGCTCAGCAGCCTTGCGAGTGCTTGCCAAAAGCGTTTCTCTCTTTTGGGCATAGCCATTCCAGAGCATTTGGATCGCCTCCGGGCTGGGTAGCTCGCCTTTATAAAACACAAATCGCGCTTGGATTTTCAGTGTCTCGTCCTTCTTGATCGCGATTTTGTAGAACGCCCCAAAGCGCCCGTAATTTCGATAAGCAGACCACGCCGTACCCGTTGGGTTCTCCGGGTGCGAGAGCATCACGACACTGTATTTCTTGCCCTCGGCGGTGTAGGTCATCCCCACCCACGGATAGTCGCGGTCTTTGTGGGCATTGGCATCGGCCTTGGGGTAGAGATAGACCGTATTTGCCCGATCCGTCGCATCCGTGGGACGGAAGTGCAGCCCTGCATGCTCCGGATCGCCATCAAAGATCGTATCGCCTGCTACGGCTTTGAGCTCCGACGTAAAATCCACTTGGACAAACGCGCTTGTCGGGGGCGGCATAAAGTGCATCGTCCGGGATTCCTGAATCAGTGTCTCGTCACGCGTCGCGCCCGTCCAGACGATCTTGGGGGCCAAGATGTAGGCACTCTGACCGATAGAACTTAGGGACTGGCTTGTTGTCGCTTCTTTGACGATCTGCTCGCCGCCGGTCATGTGCCATCTGTCGTAGGTCTTGCCCGCAACCGTGAGCTTGTTCCAGCCGATAAAGATTCCTCGGTGGTGGGTAAACTCCCCGCCCATGCCCTTGGTAATCGGCTTGCCCGTCTCCGGGTCGAGGATATGCAGATAGGGCTTGTAGGTCTCCTCGCGCTTCTTGGGATCAGAGATGTCGTAGGCAGTCATAAACCGCCCGACGGCATTTTGCTTCTCTTTGTTTGGGTAGCGCACCTCCACATACTGGCGATCCTGAACGTGTGCATGAAATGTGGCGGCAGGCTGCTGTGGGCTTGTAAGTGCAAGCAAAAGAAGGGGAAGAAAGCTCATACGACTAGCTCCTTGATGACATTGCCAAAGACATCGGTGAGGCGCATGTCGCGGCCCCCAAAGCGAACGGTGAGTTTTTTGTGGTCGAAGCCGAGCAAGTGCAGCATGGTGGCGTGCAGGTCGTGCATCTCCATTTTATTTTCGACGGCGAAGTAGCCAAACTCATCGGTCGCTCCGTAGATCGTCCCGCCTTTGAAGCCGCCGCCCGCCGCCCAGACCGTGAAGCCAAAGGGATTGTGGTCGCGGCCATTGCTACCCTGCACCATCGGGGTGCGCCCAAACTCACTGCCCCAGAGCACAATCGTGGAGTCCAGCATTCCGCGTGCCTTGAGGTCTTTGAGGAGCCCCGCAATAGCCGTGTCCACCATGCGGGCGTTGTCTTCGTGGCCTTGCTTTAAGTTGCCGTGCTGATCCCACCGGTCGTGGCCGCAGCTCGGGTGGGTCAGCTCGACAAAACGCACGCCGCGCTCGACCATGCGCCGCGCCATAAGGCACTGGAAGCCAAATGTGCGGGCGGGCGCGAACGGGTGATCCAAGCCGTAGAGTTTCTTCGTCGCCTCGGTCTCGTCGGCCATACCCGTGAGCTCGGGAACGGCGCTCTGCATCGAGAAAGCCAGCTCGTAGTTCTGAATGGCGGCGTCTACCGCGCTGCTATTGCCCATCTTGCCAAGAACGCTCTGGTCTAGTCGCTTAAGCAGCGCGAGCTTACGCTTTTGCAGCGCCTCGGTTTTCTCCAGTGGCTTGAGATCCGCGACCGCGCTGGGGCGGGGCAGAAAGATCGAGCCTTGGTAGGTTGGGGGCAGAAACCCTGAGCCAAAACAGTCGAGGCCGCCGTTGGGAATCAAACCGCCGTTGATGACCACGTAGCCCGGCAAGTTCTTCGCCGTGCTCCCCAGGCCATAGGTCACCCACGCGCCCATACTTGGGCGGCCTTGTGAGCCGTTGCCCGTGTGCAGAAAATAGTTCGCGTTGGTGTGTTCCGAGAAGTTGCTGGTCATGGAGCGCATGACACACAGATCGTCGGCGCACTTGGCCACTTCAGGGAACAGCTCGCTGACATCCAGCCCACTCTGGCCGTACTTCTTAAATGTCCACGGCGACTTCAGAATTGTTCCATTGTTATTAAACTGTGTCGGTGGCACGTCCATGGGCAGCGGCTTACCGTGGTCTTTCTCCAGGCGCGGCTTCGGATCGAACGTGTCCATCTGGCTCGGACCGCCGTCCATGTACAGAAAGATCACCGCCTTGGCCTTCGCCGGATGGTCTAGTTTCTGGCCTTGCCCCCCCTGCCCCCGCCCGGCGGAGGAGCTTGCGAAGGCTTCTTCGGCAAAGAGCGCCGAAGCCGCCATTCCCCCAAAGCCTGTCGCCGCCGTTGAGAGCATTTCTCGTCGTGTCATCGTGTTTCTTCCAGTTGTTCGGTGCAGTGGGCAAAGAGTCCATCGAGCATTCCCAAAAGTTGGGCGGTGTTGGTACTTGAAAAGAGTCCCGTCTCAAAGACCTCGCCGCTTGTCTCTAAGCGATAGAACTGCCAGCCCTGCCCATTGGTGACAATCCCAAAGAGCGTGTGTTCCCGTCCGACAGCGCGGTTGTTCTCGGCGCAGGCGTGTAGCTCGATCAGGCACTGAGCCAGTCCCTTCTCAAAATTATCTTTCTTCGCTTCCACGACGCAAAGTAGCGGTGGCGAGGCCACCAAGCGGCGTGGTGCCACTAAATAATCTACAACGCCACTGGCGATCTCGGCCCGAAGCGTGGACTCTTTAAAGATGCGTAGCCGCGTGTAGGGCTGGATTGCTTCCTCAAAGAAAGCATCTATGAGGAGCGTTTTTGCGCCCTCGGAGCGCAGCAGATCAAAAGCATCCAGGCGACGTAGGTTCTCGGTGAAAAACGCGCTGGGTGCTTTCTCCGCAAAATCGGGTTGCCAGAGAGTCAGTACATCGAGCTGTAGCTGCTCCAGCGCCTCTTCCAGCGTGAACTGGGAGAAACTCTTCTGCCGTGGAGTGTTGCTCATTGAATAAAAATAAATTCCTTGACATTGAGCAGGACATGGCACAGATCAGCCCAGACAGCTTTTTCTGCCCCCCTTGCCCCCGCAGGCGGGGGAGCTACAAACTCCAGCGCGTCTTTGGCTTCTTCCACGCTGGCGGGGCGACCAAAGGCGTTTTCGTAGAGCCAGGCGATGCGCTGCTCGGGCGTGGCGGTGGGGTGTTCTTTGAGTAACCGGTCGGCCCAGACTTCGGCTTGCTGGCGGACAAATGGGCCGTTCATCAGAGCGAGCGCTTGTGCGGGGACGTTGCTGACGCTGCGCCGCCCGATGCACGTAAACGGGGTCGGGAAGTCGAAGGACTGGAGCCAGGGACTGAGAAAGTTGCGCCGCACGGACAGATAGATGCTGCGCCGCCCGTTGCCATCGAGTGGCCCCTGTCCGGGCTTGCCGCGTCCCTCGGAAAACTCCGTCAGGTAGGTATTGACAGGAGCGCCGTAGAGCGTGCTGTCCAGCCGCCCAGAGAGCGCAAGTAAGCTATCGCGGATTGCCTCACCCTCTAAACGTCGTACATTCATGCGCCAGAGGAGCTTGTTGGTCGGATCGAGCTTGGTGGCCGTGGCAGTGGGCAAGATATCACTGCGCTGCTTGTAGGTGGCGCTGGTGAGAATAAGCTTGTGCATCGCCTTGAGCGACCAGTTTTTCGCGACGAGCTCACTTGCCAAGTAGTCCAGAAGCTCCGGGTGCGTCGGGAGCTGGCCCATGTGTCCAAAGTCATCAGTGGTGGCGACGATGCCGCGCCCGAAGTGATGGTGCCAGAGCCGGTTGACAATCACCCGCGCGGTGAGTGGGTGCTGCGGGCTGGTGATACGTCTGGCCAGCTCTAGTCGCCCACTTCCCGTGACACCCGAAACGGGGGTGTTTTCCGTCCCGCAGAGCGCGAGCTGAAGGCGCGGCGCAACGGGGCCGGCGGCTTTGTGGTTGCCGCGCAAGAAGACATTCTCATCCTCGCCATCGCCGTCCGCCATCGCCAGAATACGCGTGGGCGCAGGGATCGTCTCCTCAATCGCTGCGATCTTGGCACTGGTGTCGGCAAGAGGCTTGCAGTCCAAAACCCCCTTGCGCAGGAGGATATCTAGTGCTTCCAAGGCAGGCGTGTCGCTGGAGGTGAGGGCATTGCTGGCCCAGTGCTCCAGCGTGGAATTCAAGGCCTGCTTGACCGCATCCACCGGCTGAGCTGCCAGGGGGTTGCCCTCCCCCAGCGGCGCGTCGCTGTTGCTGAGCACCGCGCCCTCACAGCGAATCCAGCCGTCGTGGCCCTTGCTCAGGTCACTGAGGTTGCCGTTGGAGAAGTTGTCGCGGGCACTGTCGGAGAGCTCGACATAGGCGCGACGGCCCTTGACCATACGCAGGTCAATCGTGCGCCACTGCGGCTCGGGGTTGTCAATCGTGTGTCCTAAAAAGCCATAAAGCGGGTCGCGGATGACTTGGAAGCTCTCGACAATAATGCGGAGCCTGCCGCGTTGCCCCGCGACATTGACAAGGATATAGTCTTTATCAATCGTGAAAGTGGGGGAGCGCAGTGCCCCTTCCATCCGCCGACCATTGAGCGCCGAGTTGGCGCTGAGCCGGGGAGCAAGTTCCAGCACGGGCTTCTGCGGGTCGCCGGAGAGGATCAGCTCGCCGGGCTTAACCAGAGTCTGCATCGCCGCGCCGCTCGGAGTCCAGCGCTCCAGTGGGAAATCACTTGCGCCACCGCTTTTTTTATTTAGCCCCAGCAGCTCCGCCTTGAGCTTCTCGTCGGGGAGGGCAGCGAGACTGGCTTTCCAGGTATCGCTCAGGCTACGCTTATCCACACCTGTCCGAATGCGAGAAATAGCCTCGGCTGGCTTGCCGAACGTCGTGGGGCCATCGGATGACGTGAGCTGAAAGCGTGAGCTTCGGAGCATGCCATAAAGTCCGTAGTAGTCTTTGGTGGGGATCGGATCGAACTTGTGGTCGTGGCAGCGGGCACAGGCTAGAGTCTGACCTAAAAACGCCTTGCCGATCACATCAATTTGGTTGTCAATGTGATCCGCCTGCTCCTGCTTGATATCCACGGGCGAGTGCTTACCCTCCCCCAGCCACACGAAGCCCGTTGCCGTGAGCGACTCATTACGCCCCGTGATTTTGTCATAGCGCGGTGCGGGCAACAAATCCCCGGCTAAATGCTCCGTAATAAATTTATCGTAGGGCACATCGGCATTCAGCGCCCGAATCACATAATCTCTGTACTGAAATGCTTCAGGAATGTCGAAATCCAGTTCGTGGCCCATGGACTCACCGTAGCGGACTAGGTCCAGCCAGTGCCGCGCCCAGCGCTCGCCATAGGCTGGGGACGCTAGGAGCTTCTCGACCAGCTTCTCGTAGGCACCGGGCGATTTATCTGCCAGAAATGCGGCGATCTCTTGTGGCGTGGGCGGCAGACCCGTCAGATCAAACGTGACACGCCGGATCAGCGTGCGCTTGTCGGCCTCGGGAGCCTGACTGAGGCCTGACTTCTGGAGCTTGGCGAGCACAAAGGCATCTATGCCACTCTTCTCCATCGGCGGCTCTAGCTGCCGCTTCACAGGAACATAGGCCCAGTGCTGACGGCGCTTCGTCAGATCGAAGCTGGGCTTCTTCGCTCCCGCGTTATTGGGGGCGGGCGGAGGCAAATTTGGCAGTGGTGCGCCGCCTTTAACCCACTGCTCTAGAAGCGCGATCTCACCCGCCGGAAGCTTGCCGCTCGGGGGCATGAGCAGCGATGCATTGGTGTAGCTGACGGCCTTGAGCAGAGTCCCATTGGCCGGGAGAGCTGCCCCGCGCGAGCCGCCTTTTTTGAGCGCCGCTGCCCCATCTAATCGAAGATTTCCCTGCTGGATATCCGGCCCGTGGCACGACACGCAGCGTGCGCTGAGGATCGGGCGAATCTTCCTCTCGAAAAACTCCGCATTCACTGGCTCCTGCGCTTTGCCGGGTATCAGGGCCACTCCGAGCAAAAGCCCGCCAAAAAGAACTCCCATTGTCCGCTTCATAACTTCTATTGTAGCTTACTATGAGGCATAATAGCCTTGAAATGCGTAGGCAATGGGGAATTCTTAGCGGAGCAATTTTGCTGGCGACGGCGGCACTGGGGAGCCAACCCCCCCGCCCCCGCCCGGCAGGGGAGCTGATTTTCGAGTCGAAAATCCGACCGGTTCTACTCGCCAAGTGCGTGACCTGTCACGGGGAGCACGCGGCGCAGGGTGGTGTTCGCCTAGACAAGGCCTTCGATGCCGCGATAGCCCAGAAAGTTTTGGCGGCGGTTCGCTATGATGGCAAGGTCAAGATGCCCCCGAGCGGTAAGCTGGCGGTTCCGGAGCAAGAAGCACTGACGGCATGGGTTAAGAGCGGAGCGAAGTGGCCGCTGAGCGCCCCGCCCCCAATCTCCCCCGTCGGACGGGGGCAGGGGGGTGAAAAACACTGGTCGTTCCAGCCCGTGAAGCGCGCTACTATTCCCAAAGTCAAGAATCACGTGCTGGCGAGCGAGTGGGTGAAGAATCCCATTGATGCCTTTGTGCTTGCGAAGCTTGAGAGCAAGAAGCTCCTGCCCAGTGCCCCGGCCTCGCGCCGCGAATTGATTCGCCGCGTGACCTACGACCTGATTGGCCTGCCGCCCACGCCCGAGGAAGTCGCCGCGTTTGAGCGCGACACGGACCCGAAAGCCTATGAGAAGCTGGTGGAGAAATTACTGGCCTCGTCGCACTATGGCGAGAAGTGGGGGCGGCAGTGGCTGGATTTAGTCCGATTTGCTGAGACCAATAGCTACGAGCGCGACAACCCCAAGCCGCAGCCGTGGCGCTACCGTGACTATGTGATCAAGAGCTACAACGCCGACAAGCCCTACAATCGGTTTCTCACCGAACAGCTCGCAGGCGATGAGCTGCCCGATGCCAATAACGAGACACAGATCGCCACGGGGTTCTATCGTTTAGGCGTCTGGGACGACGAGCCGGTGGACGCCGAGCAGTCTCGCTACGATAGCATTGATGACATTGTTACGACAGTGGGCCAGGCTTTCTTAGGGCTGACTCTGGACTGCGCTCGCTGCCACGACCATAAGATTGACCCCATTCCCACCAAAGACTACTATCAGTTCGTGGCGATCTTCCAGAACATCAACTATTTTAAAAATGGCGGCCCCACCGACGAGAAAATCATCTTCGAGAGCGATGCGGAAAAGACGGACTACGAAAAGCGCGTCAAAGAGAAAGCCGAGCAACTAACCGCCAAGAAGGCGCGGATCGTAGCGCTTCAGCAGGAGTTTTTGCAAAAGCGCGATGCCCTTCTCAACCCCGCCGATCTCGCAGACGTGACATGGAAGTACTACGAAGGCAGCTTCGACAAGCTCCCGAACTTCGATAAGCTCACGCCCGCCGCCTCAGGAACGGCAGCTAACCTGGACCTCTCGGTGAAGCAGCGCGACGCGAGCTTTGCCCAGCTCTTTACGGGCACCCTCAACGCACCCGCCGCCGGGGAGTACACCTTCTGGACGGACTCTGACGATGGCTCGCGGCTCTTGGTGAACAGCCAGAAGCTGATCGAGGACGATGGCTCCCACGGCGAGGGCAGTGAGAAGAGGGCCAAGCTAACATTGCCCGCTGGGAAAGTGGCGTTGCGATTAGAGTATTTCCAGAGTGGTACCTCGCCGCTTGGACTGAACGTGGCCTGGGCCGGGCCAGGGTTTGCCCGCCGTCCGCTCTCGCCCGCAAAAAATACCAGTGTTCTGGGAATTCCCGTGCAGTTCGCCGCCTACAAAGGTCAGCTAGATCCCACGCAGGTGGCGGAGAGTGCGAAGCTGACCAAGGAAGTGGAGGAGCTAGAGAAGGCCGAGGTGCCCGTCAATAAGATGCTGGTGGTCACCGAGACCGGCCCGAAGTCCGCTGAGACATTTATCCTCAAGCGTGGCAGCCGGGAGACGCCGGGCGAGAAAGTCGAGCCGGGGTTCCCAAGCTGCGTGGGTGGCGGAATTGCCAAACCCAACCCTCTTGCTGCCAGCGCAGGCCGCCGAACGGCACTCGCCCATTGGATCACCGACCCCACCAACCCGCTCCCGGCACGCGTGATGGTCAATCGGCTCTGGCAGGGACACTTCGGGCGCGGCATCGTCCGCACGCCCAACGACTACGGCTTCCAGGGCGCGGCGCCCACCCACCCGGAGCTGCTGGACTGGTTGGCCTCGGAGTTTGTGGTCAAAGGCTGGAGTATGAAGGCCATTCATCGCCTGATTCTTCTCTCGAGCACCTACCAGATGTCGTCGCGCAGCAATCCAAGCGCCCTGAAAGCCGACCCGGAAAATAACTTTTTCTGGCGCTTCGATATGCGCCGCCTGAGCGCCGAGGAGATCCGTGACTCCGTGCTGGCCGTCTGTGGCAATCTCAACCTGCAACAGTTCGGCACCTCGGTCTACCCGGATATTCAGAAAGAAGTGCTGGCGGGGCAGTCCATTCCCGGCAAGGACTGGTACCCGGATCGCATGAAACCCGAGGACAAGAACCGCCGCAGCATCTATATCTTCGTCAAGCGCTCGCTTCTCTACCCGATGCTGGAGAGCTTCGACGCCGCCGAGACTGACCGGACCAACCCGGCTCGCTTTGCCACCGTCCAGCCCACGCAGGCGCTGGCGATGCTCAACTCGACCCTGATGAACCAACAAGCGCAAGTCCTCGCCACACGCGTCAAGAAAGACGTCACCGACCGCCCCGTCCCGTTCGTCAAGCGCGCCTTCTCCCTCATCACCCAGCGCGACCCGACGCAAGCCGAGCTCGCCCGCTGCACAAGGCTCATAGACACCTTGCGTTTCAAAGGAGCCACGGACACACAAGCCCAGACCTACCTGTGCCTCTCGCTACTGAACTTAAGCGAATTTTTGTATCTGGACTGAGCTCGGCCAGCCAAGTTAACGGAACCCACCCCGGCTTCGTTCGTTCCTCACTGCGCCGACCCTCTCTGCCCTGAGGGAGGGTGCCGAGGAACGAGGCGGGTGGGTTCTGGCCGGGTGGGTTCGAGGCGGGTGGGTTCGCGTAGACCGTAGCAGGTATAATCCCTCCATGTCCTATCTCATTCGTGGCGGCCTGATCGCCGATGGAAGTGGCGGCAAGCTCCGCCGCGCCGATGTGCTGGTGGAGGGCGACTCTATCACCGCTCTGGCTCCCCCGTTATCGGGGGCGGGGGGGGCTGAGCTTACGGTCATTGAAGCCGACGGCAAAGTGATCGCACCGGGATTTATAGACACCCACAGCCACGCCGATGGGGGGCTTCTTACCAATCTCGATGCCGAGACGCAGATACGCCAGGGGATTACGACGGCCCTGGTGGGGCAGGATGGTGGGCATAACTTCCCGCTCGCCGAGTGGTTCGCCAAGCTGGAGCAGACGCCGCCCGCCCTCAATATTGCCAGCTTCGTGGGCCACGGCACCGTGCGTGGCAAAGTGATGGGCGACGACTACAAGCGCACCGCTCGCCCCGACGAGATTCGCAAGATGCGGGCGCTCGTGGCGCAAGAAGTGCGTGCCGGGGCGCTGGGGCTCAGCTCGGGCATCGAGTACGATCCGGGAATTTATTCGACGACGGAGGAGCTGATCGCGCTGGCCGAGCTGGCCGGGTTTTACATCAGCCACGTGCGCGACGAAGAAGAAGGGGCGCTCACCTCGTTCGATGAGCTGATCAAGATCGCCACCGAGGCCCGTGTCCCGGCGCAGATCTCGCACATCAAGTTGGGCTCATCGCCGGTCTGGGGCAAGACGCAGCAAGTTTTTGAGCGGATGGAAGCGGCGAAGCGGCGCGGGGTGAGCATCACAGCCGATGTCTATCCCTACACCTACTGGCAAAGCAGCATTATTGTGCTTCTCACAACCCGCGAGTGGGATAAGCGCGGTCTCTGGGAGAAGGCGCTCGCCGAAGTGGGCGGGGCGAAGAATATCCTGATCACCGGCTACGCACCCCAGCCGAGCTGGCAGGGCAAGACACTGGCAGCACTCGCCCTAGAGCAGAAGAAAGATGCGGTGACGCTCACGATGGAGATGGTGGCGGCGACCAAGGGCGCGGTTGGCGTGGTCGTGACGGCGATGCAGGAGCGTGATTTACAGGCCTTTATTCGCCATCCCGAGATCATGTTCTGCACCGATGGTGGCCTGCGCGGCTCGCATCCCCGCGGTGCCGGCAGCTACCCGCGTATTCTAGGCAAGTACGTTAGAGAGCAGCGTGTGCTCTCGCTCGAAGAAGCCGTTCGTAAGGCCAGTGCACTGCCTGCACAGCGCTTCGGATTCACCGATCGTGGGCGGGTCGCTCCGGGCAAGAAAGCCGATCTGGTGATTTTTGACCCTAAAACTATCACCGATATGGCGACGACAAAAGATCCTCAGGCCAAGCCCATTGGCCTCACGGACGTGCTGATTAACGGCGTCCCCGTGCTGCGAAACAGCCAGCTCACCGGGTCGCACCCTGGGCGCGTCCTTAGGCGATCTCGGATAGAATAAAACCATGCAAACAAAACCACGTGTGATCACTGAGGCTGACCGGGGCAAAGAGATTGGCATTAAGCTGGGGGAGACGTTCACCCTTCAGCTCGCTGCGAATCCCACCACCGGCTATAGCTGGTATCTACTGACCGGCCCGGCTCCTTGGACTCCTGTCGCCCGTAAGTACGTCACGGATCCGCACAAGCCCAACATGAGTGGGGTGGGTGGCAAAGAGACCTTCACCTTCAAGGCGGACAGTGTTGGGGGGGGATTTTTGCGCCTGCTCTATCTGCGCGGCTTTGAGGAAAAGCTCAACACCGACAAGACTTTCCAGGTGCGGATTGTGGTGCAGAAATAGGGGCAGGGTTTTTCCTCACCAATGGCGAACCCTAAAATCATGAAAGCAAACTCACTCAATATCGGGGTGGCGACCTACACCTTACGAATGCTCCCCACCGACGCGGCGATCACGATTCTCCAGCGGCTGGCCGTGAAGACCTGCTCCCTGAAAGACTCGCACCTGCCGATGAAGGCGACCCCGGACGAGCTAAAGGCGATTGTGGCGAAGTTCAAGGCGGCGGGAATCACGCCGCTCTCCTGTGGCAATGTCGGAATGAAAAACGACGAAGCAGATGTGCGGGCCGCGTTCGAGTATGCCAAGGCCGCGGGGATTGGGACGATGGTCTGCGCCCCGCCGCTGGATGCCATTCCACTTCTCGATAAAATGGTGAAGGAGTACGATATTAAACTCGCGCTTCATAACCACGGGCCGGAGGACAAGAACTTCCCGACGCCCTACGAGGCCTACAACGCCGCCAAGGGCTTTGACAAGCGCATCGGGCTGTGCGTGGACGTCGGCCACTGTGCGCGCGCTGGGAAAGACCCCGCAAAGGCAATTCTCGACTGCCGCGACCGGGTCTATGATATTCACTTGAAAGACGTGAGTGTGGTCGCTCCGAACGGCAAGCCCATCGAAGTGGGGCGCGGCGGACTCGACATTGCCTCGATTCTGAAGGCGCTGATCGCCATCAACTTCACCGGCAATGTCGGCTTTGAGTACGAAAAAGACGCCAAGGATCCCGTGCTAGGCCTCGCCGAGTCCGTGGGCTACGTGCGCGGGATTCTTAAAGGGCTCTAAATGACCGGTTCATTTCACCCAGTCGCCGTCTACTAAGCGCCAGATGCCCAGAGGGTTGCCGTCTTGCAATTCGGCGGGGAGACGGTGGTTCTTGACGTTGTCGTAGCTGCAGAGCATCGAAAAGCGGCTGATGGCGTGGGGAATGCCGACACTGGAGAAGTACGGATGGCCCGTGGCGGGGAAAGGGCCGCCGTGGTTCATGCTGGGGCTAACGGCGACTCCCGTGGGCATCTTGTTGTTGAGAAGCCGCCCCACTTTCACGCGTAGCGCTGGGGCGAGGCGGCTATAAAACGCATCATCGGAGCCCTCGTCGCTTGCATAGACCGTGCCCGTGAGATTGCCTTCTAGTGCATTCGTGACAGCGATCATCTCCTCGCCGCTCTCGCAGAGCACCAAAAGGCTGGCGGGGCCGAATGCCTCGGTCTGGAGCGCCTCGGGGTGGGCGATAAACTGCGCGCCTGTCACTGTGAGAAGCGTGTTGGTGTAGCGAAAGCCTGGATCGTCGCCGACAATCTCTCCGCCACAGACTACACTCGCCCCGGCAGCTTTGAGGGTCTCGACGGCCTCAGCCAGACCATCGCGCCCGCCTTTGTTGAGCAGTACGCCGGGTTTGCCCGCGCTGAACTTCGCCGCCGCCGCTGCCACAAACGCATCACCGAGTGGGCCTGTGGGCAAGACAACGAGGCCCGGGTTGGTGCAGAACTGGCCGGTGCCCATGGTGCAGCTCGTGAAAAACTCACCGGCAAGTGCTTCGAGATTTGCCTCCAAGTAGTCGCGGAGCACAAAAACCGGGTTCACACTCGACATCTCCAGATACGCGGGCTTGCCGTAGCGGTCCGCGACTTCTTTAAGCTGCATTCCCGCCGAGCGGCTGCCCGTGAAGCCCACGGCGGCAATGCCGGGGTTCTCGATCATGCCGAGGCTGAGTGCGTGGTTCATCCGGTAGAGCACCTGAATGGCACCAGTGGGCAAGCCGATCTCGGTGGCGGCCTGGTGGGCGCACTCGGCCATAAGGCGCGAGGTCGTTGGGTGGCTGGTGTGTACTTTCGCAATGACAGGGCAACGCGCCGCAATCGCCGCCGCAAAATCGCCGCCGGAGATGGCATTGAAGGCGAAGGGGAAGTTATTGGGTCCAAAGACCAGCGCCGCGCCCCCGAGCGGCTCGTGAATCGAGCGAATCCCGGCTTTTGTGTCAATGACCGGGCGTGTCCAGCTTCGTGCAACGGCGGCTTGGGCGGCCTGCCGGAGCTGGCCTGTGGTGCGCGGAAGCTCGACGGAGTTTAAGCGCGGCTCGGCAGGAAAGCCCGTCTCGGCGTGGGCCGCGGCGACCAGCGCCTCACGATTTGCCTCTAGAAGATCGGCGTAGCGGTTCAGAAACGCGGCGATGGTCTCGGGGCTTGTGGCACGCAGCAGCGGCGCAGCCTTGGCGGCAGCGACGAGTACGGCATCGACGTCCGCCTGGCTGGAGACAGGGTAGATGTCCTCGGTGAGGGGCTGGCCGGTGGTCGGGTTGGTAGCGGTAAACGTGCTGGTCGGGTCGGTGGCGGTGCGCCACTGCCCGGCGATCAGGACTGGGTGAAGGGTAGACATAGCGAAGCTATTGTACCCGGCATCCCTCCCCCTGCCCCTCCCTTCGCCCGAAACCCTCGTTCCGAGGGGCGAAGGGAGGGGCAGGGGGAGGGGTGGGTTCACCCCCTCTCGTCCCGACGAAGTCGGAAACAGAGCGAGAGGGGGTCGCGCAGTGAGGAACGAATGGAGCGGGGGGAGTGTCCATGAACCTTTCTGCACTTTTCTGGTACAAAAGGAGCGAAGATGAAATCGGAGGAGGCCCGCTGGATTGTGGGGCTACGTCGTGGGGACACGGCGGCGTTTGCCTGGCTCTTGGACACGTTCGGTGGACGGGTCCATGGCCTTGCGCGTCGCTACGCCCGCTGCGACGCCGATGCCGACGACCTGACCCAGGAGATTTTTGTGGCGCTGCATGCCAGCTTGCCCAAGTTCCGTGGGGACGCCGCCCTCGCGACTTTTATCTACCGTGTTGCCATGAACCACTGCTTGAAACACCGTGCGCGCCAGAAACCGGAGGCCGTTTCCTACGACGATCTCCCGCTGGCCACCGCCGATACCGACGCCCCAGAGCGTGCTGTTGCCCGTAAGGAGCTGGCCGCGACCCTGGAGACCGCACTGGGCACGCTGACCGAGGAGCACCGCCAGATTGTCGTGCTCCACGAGCTGCACGGGCTGACCTACGCCGAGTGTGCCACGGCGATCGGCGTGCCCGTCGGCACCGTCAAGTCGCGGCTCTTTCATGCCTTTCGCAAGCTTCGCGGGCAACTGGAGGGCTACGTCCATGCCTGAGCCTAGACCATCGGTGCAGGAGTGTCGCAGCTCCCTACAAGAGGAGCTGAAAGCCTACCTGGATGCCGAGCTGCCGCCTCTGCGTCGCGCCGCCGTGGAGCGCCACCTCGGCACATGCCCTGCGTGTCAGACGGAGCTGGCGAGCCTGCGCCAGCTCTCGGTACAGCTCAGTGAAGCGCTTCCCAGTGCCGCAGTCCTCCCCGATGCCCTGCGTGCCCGCATCCTCCGTAGCCTGCCTGATGCACCCGCCCCGCGCCCCCTCCTGTTCCCGTTCTGGCGGCGGCCCGGCCCCCTGGTGGCGTTGGGCGGAGCGCTGGCGATGGGCTGCGCCTTCTGGCTCTGGGTGCGGGTGCCCGAGAGTGGGAAGCCCATGGCATCTTCGAGTCCCATCGCTTCCGCCACTCTTAGAGCTAATGAGAATAAGGCACAGAAGCCACGAGCGACGATGCAGTATCAGAACTCTCAGCAAGAGGCAAGGAAAGCTTCTGCGCTTGCCTCTGTGCACGAGAGCGCTTCCTCGCTGAAGGCCTCACGACCTGTCTCCGTGAGCCCAGGAGACTTTAAGGGGGTAGCGAGCGCCGCGAAGAGAGTGCGCCTGAGTCCTCCCGCAGCGCCCGCCACGCCACTTTCCGACGGTGAGCCTGAAGCGGCGAGTAAAAACGACAAAGACAGCAATCGCAGTCCCAAGGCCGATTTCGAGATACGCCCACGCAGGATGGTAACAGGCGGGGGTATTGCATTGCCCTCGGTCTACACGCTGACCGTGGCTCCAGGCAAGCGCGCCGAAACCCTGGAAGCGATTCGCAAGCTGGCGGGGGAGCTCTCCGTCACGCTGGCCAGTGAGCAGCCTGATCTCGACCTACGCCTGGCCCTCGATGGCCGCGAGGCGCTACTGGATCGCTTGAAAGCCCTGGGCAAGCTGGCTGAGAGTAAGCGTCTACCGTCTGCACCGGAGAAGCCACACTTCGGCGCCAACCCTAGCGCAGAGGGAGTTGCCGCATCGGGCGCGGGTGGGTTTGGGGGAGGTGGTGGCGGTGCCACACCAAAATCACAACCCCAGCTAAAGCTGACATTAATTGTCAAAGAGTTAAAACCTGAGGAGCTTCCCTAATCGCGGACTCAACTCATTTTGCTGGTTTCACCACGAAGGTTTTGATTTCAAAGGGACGGTAGGGGAACGTGAGTGTGTTGCCTTTGAAAGGAACTGGCATGGGGTCTTGTTCGAGGCTGTTGGTCTCGTAGGCCTCTGCAATCTTAAAGCCAAAGGTAAGTGTGGCCTCGCCGCGTGTTTGTAGAGCCTCATAGAGGCGCACGACAAGCGCATTTTCTTCGGATTCGGTGCGTTTGATGGTCTCGATAATCAGGCCTTGGTCGTCCACGCTCACGAAATCATAGGTGGGGAGAAGAGGTGCTTTGAGGTTCTTCGGGGCGAAGCGGGCAAGCAGCGGGTAGTTTAGTGCATGGGCCTCGTCCACGGTCTCGTTGCGCCAGTCGCCGGTGTGGGGAAGAATTGCGTAGGTGAAGTGATGATGGCCCTGATCGGCGTCGGGGTCCGGGTAGATGCTGGATTTCAGGAGCGTTATGGAGAGAGTGTTCTCGCGGGCATCGAAGCCGTATTTTGTGTCCGAGAGAATACTCACCCCAAAGTCGCCCTCTGAGAGATCGGCCCACTTATGCCCACTGACCTCGAACGTGGCGGCATCCCAGCTCGTGTTGGTGTGCGTGGGGCGCTCGATGGCCCCAAACGGGATCTCGTAGGTGGCGCGGCTGGCAAGAACTGTGGCGGGGACATGGGCTTTGAGGAGAACTTGGTGCTCGTGCCAGTCAAGCTCGGTGGCGATCTCAACGCGCGCGGAGTGTGCCCAGAGCTGAATGCGCTGCGTGACAGTGGAGCTGCGAAAACGTCGCTCGACTAAGATAGTGGCGCGTACGGGACCGTTTTCAAGAACTTCAAAGCGGGTGACCTCTGCTTCCTCTGAGAGGGGGCTGGGCTTGTCCTCGTAGGCGACCAGCCGCGCAGTTGCCGTCAGCGACTCCCGCTCGCCGTCTTCGGTCTTGTGAAGCAGCGAGGCGATCTCTCCGTGGGTATCCAGCGTGACGCGTACAAAGTCGTTTTCGAGAATATTTTCCTCGGCGGTGACTGTGCTCTCGTCAGCGGGCGCATCGGTGCGGCCCAGGCCAATACTCTGGTAGCCCAGCGGCTCGACATCGAGAAGAAGCACCAGATACTCCCGCTCCTTACCCACCATGCGCAGAAACTGACTGCTCAGCGGCTCGCCCTCGGCATCGTTAAAGAGCACACGACCCTTGCGCACCTGGTCACCGGGCAGGCGCACGCAAAACGCATCGCCAGGCCGGAGCGTGTCGGTGGGATTGAAGACTATCACGGAGTCGGTGGGCGTGGCGATATTCTTGGAGATTTCGGCGAGTGCGTTTTCTTGAAGCGCGAGTGCATCCCCTTCGCTCGGTTCGCGCCAAAGCCTATCGAGTGTCGCTTTCGGGTAGGCAATGCCGAGCTGGACGCTTGCCATTGTCGAGAAAAGCTCCGCTCCACGCAGCGCTCGCTCGGCGGTCATGAGGCTTCCCCCGCCCTGCATTTCTAACATTTCCAGAGGCAGCTCGCCGCTCCAGCGAGGGAGATTGGTGTCTGTGTCTCTTCGCTCCCCAATCTGTGTGAGAAGCTCGGTGCCGTCAATGCCGCGCCAGCGAAACGCGGGATGGGGTAGCAGGTCGGCACTCTGAGGGAGCAACAATACCTGCTGCCCACAGCTTTTCAGGAGCTGCGGCAGAGATGCCATGTAACCAGGAATCGCGGCCAGAGAGAGGGCTTGAGCGGCATTCTCCGCAGAACGCGTGCCTGAGTTTTCACGGAGCATGCGGCGAATAAGCCCCTCACCAGATAGCAGGGGAAAGTGCAGGGAAATCATCAGTTCATTTTACTGCGTGCCCAGGCACGGACTTGCTTGCGCCAAGCAAGCTGCGTGGTTTTCTGTCCCTGCAAGACAAGCTCGCTGAGAGCGGAGGCAGTTGCACCAGGAAGCAAGTGACTCTCGGTGAGGGGGGAAAAATCAGTTTCGGCGCGGGTTAAGAGCGTGAGGTTATTCCCCCGCCAGCGCCAGATCTCCTGGACACAGAGGCTGTGATAGAGGCTATCTTTGCTCACCGAGGGATTGGTCACATCTACATCAATCACCAGATCGGGGTAGAGCTGCTCCGCATCGCGCTCGGTATAGTCTTCGGTAATCTCCGCACGCTCACCAAAAATAAACCCGGAATCAGGTTCGGCTCCCTGTTGTTGGGCGTGCGGGGAAAACGTGGTGCTACCCACGGGGAGAAAAGGAATTTCTTGCTCCTCACAAAACAATTCTATAAGCATTTCCAGCAGGCGCTTGGGAGCTTCATGCTTAATCAAGGGACTCATTTCGATCTCCAGACAGCCTCGATTATACGTGAAACGGGCACTCTCTCCGGCTTCCGCAAGGAGGGATTGGTAGGTTTCCCAGGAGACATTTTGGAGCAAGATGGTGTTCATACACGTGACCGTCATGGTATCACGGCAGAGAAGAGCAGCGATGGGCTTTGCCCTCTTTTTGTTTCAGACCTCCGGCTCGTGCTGGAAGACATCGTCGAGTGGCTTGCCAAAGACGGCGGCGATGCGAAAGGCCAGTTCCAGGGTGGGGGAGTACTTGGCGGCCTCAATGGCGATTAGGGTCTGCCGAGTAACCCCCACTTTTTCGGCGAGTGCTTGCTGGGTGAGCTCTCCGTACTCAAAGCGCAGCTTGCGGATATTGTTGCGGATGGGCATGGCTAGTACCCCCTTCGGTAGTAGTAGACCAGAGTGGCGTAGTGCACCAGCTCGCTTAAGACAAAGCTGAGCAAGGCAAGCTGTCCCACAAAGGCGACGGAGATAAGCTTGGGAAAGACAGGGGTGAGCATGACTCCCCCCAACACCAGAAGCCAAAGGGCAACGACGAGCACCCAGTGGGCACTACGAAAGGCCCGATTCTCAATCGCAAGATCACGCTCGTCGCGTGGCTCCTGACGGGTGCTTAAGGCAATCACGGTCATGTAGACAGAGCTAAGAATGATCTGTGCTAGAACAGCGGCGACAAACGCGACAATCACTCGCGGGAGAATCAGCTCGCCTTTGCTGGCAAGCTGAAATATAAACGTGAAGTAGGGGATAAAAACTACCCCGGTTGTGACCAGACAGGCCCACGCACTCTTCTCACGAAACGACATCTCCATTGGAATAACCTCCAAATAAATTGTACGTTATAGTTTACAAGATGTCAAATATTTTTTACATTAATTTAAGAGTTGCCGTAGCTTGGTGATATTTTCGCGGTGCCCCTTGTCGTCATCCACGGGCGTCTCGACGATCAGCGCGAGACTCTCGGGCAGGCGTGGGTCGGAAAGAAACGCCACGAAGCCCGCGTCGCCAATCGTCCCCTCACCGATGTGCGCATGCTGGTCGCGCTTGCTGGCGAGGCCAAACTTTGAGTCGTTGGCATGGATGATTTTCAGTTTCTCAAACCCGACGGTTGCCGCAAAATTATCCCAGACACCCGTGGGATCGCCCACCAAGTCGTAGCCCGCGTCGTAGATATGGCAGGTGTCTAAACAAACGACAATGCGCTCCGGCTCGGCAACTCGGGAAAGAATTGCAGGGAAGTGCTCGAAGACGCCGCCTAGGGTGGTTCCCTTGGCCGCCGTGGTCTCTAGCGCCACTTTGATCTTAAAGCCCGCCGTCGCCCGGTGCACTTCCTCCAGCGAGGCCGCAATCTGGGCGATTCCGGCCTCCTCACCGCTTCCGACATGCGCCCCCGGATGCGAGACCAGATAGTCAAGCCCCAGCGCCTCGCCGCGCTCCAGCTCTCCAATAAAGGCACTCAGCGACTTCTGGCGCGTCTCGGGATCGGGCGAGGCGAGGTTGATGAGATACGAGTCGTGGGCGATGAGTGGAGAAAGTTTCGTCTCCGCCGCCTTCGCCTTCCACAGTGCAATGGCATCGTCGGTTAAGGGCTTTGCCGCCCACTGTCGTGGGCTCGACGTAAAAATCTGAATCGTGTCGCAGCCGATCTCGGCTCCTTCGATCAGGCCATTGTGTAGGCCACCCGCGACACCCGTGTGGGCTCCAAAAAGAAATCGAGGCATGGCATAGATACTACCCGATCAGCCCAGATACGGAAAGGCGCTACTCTGCCAGTCTAAGGCTTCAGCCACCGATCAAAGAAGCTCGTGACGACAGGCCGCAGATCCATGGCGAGGGGCTTTTTGTTCCAGGTTTGCAAATCAAACGTGTGGCCAGCGCCGGGGACAATAATTAGCTGGTGCTCAAGCTTCATCTCGGTGAGGCGCTTGTCTAAATCGCGAGACTGGTCAATGTCCACGGTGGTGTCCCTATCGCCGTGGAGAATCAGAATCGGGGGGATGCCGCGCCTCAGATGTGTCATCGGCGACGCGAGGGCGCGGTCAGTGTCGGTGATCGTCGCTTTATCACCAAAGACCGCATCGGAGGGGACGCGTTTCTCAAGCGGCGTGCCATCGGGAGAGATCTGCTTGCGGCTACGAATATCGGAGATTCCGTACAGATCCACCACCGCCTGAACGCGACTGGAGATGCCAGGGTAGGGCGCACTTGGCTCCAGCTCCCGCATGCCGTCGGTGACTCCCAGCATCAGCGCCAGATGCCCCCCCGCCGAGCCGCCGATCACGCCGATATGCTCGGGGTCTATTCCTAGTTTCTCTGCGTTTTTGCGCAGATAGCGTACAGCGTTCTTACAGTCATAAATATTGGTGGGCCAGCGCCCCTCTTTGTCCAGCCGGTAGTCAATGCTGATACAGATATAGCCCGCCCGTGCGAGGGTGGTGCCAATATTGAGTTCGCGGCCCGCGGACTTACTGCCTCCCGTCCAGCCGCCGCCATGGATAATCACAACGCCGGGCGAGCGTGTCCCCGGCGCACGGCTTGGCGACAGATAGAGATCGAGCTTCTCCTTGCGATCCGGTGCGAGATAGGTCAGCTCGCGCTGGATGGTCACTTCCTGGGCAAACATAAACCTCTCCTACTTCAGGAAAATCTCGATCACCGGCACCGTGACATTAGGCTTCTGAATGGGTAAGCGCAGCGCGAGTGAGGCGCGCTTATTCTCGCCCGAGAAGTCGTGTTGCCAGGGCTCGATGTCTTTCATGAGCACCTCAGACGCATCATTCAGAAGCTGGGCGTACTCGACGCGGGCGGGATCCAGGCCGTCTAAGTAGAGCTGACCAAACGGCCAAGCGAGCACATGGACATAGAGCCGATTGGTCGCCTTGTTGTAGGTGTAGCGGCAGTCCTGAGGCGCGTCGCCGAGCTCGGTGGGGGCCTGCGTGCAGCCGTAGATCGATCGGCTATGGCGCTTCATCCACTCGCCCATTCCCTGGAGGCGATCTAGGGCACGCACATCGAACTCGCCGCGCCCGGTGGGGCCGACATTGAGCAGCAAGTTGCCGCCCTTGCTCACCGTGTCAATGAGCATCTGGATCAGCATCTCTAAAGACTTCCAGCTCGATTCATCGCGATGGTAGCCCCACGAACCGCTGAAAGTCTGGCAGGCTTCCCAGGTGACGGGCTTGCCCTGAAACTGCACCCACTGGCGCGGCTGGAACTGTTCGGGGGTCTTGATATCCCACCCAGACTCCAAGTCAAGCCGGTCATTGAGGATGATATTTGGCTGCAGCTCGCGGATGAGCTTGTAGAGATTCTCGCTGTCCCACTCCGCACGGCCTTTCTGCGGCGGATACGAAAAATCGCACCAGAGAATATCAATCTTGCCAAACTCGGAGAGAATCTCGCGCACTTGCCCGTGCAGATACTTGGCGTAGCGGCTCTGGTCGCGGCCCGTGTTCAGCGCGTCTTTTTCGGGGGAGTTACGCTGGGGGTGCACACCATCCACCACGAAATCCGGGTGGTGCCAGTCAATCAGTGAGTGATAGAGACCCGTTTTGAGGCCGTGCCCCCGGAAGGCATCCACCATCGGGCGCAGCAAATCGCGCTTTGCCGGAGTGTTGGTGGCCTTGTAGTCGGTGAGTGCCGAGTCCCAGAGACAGAACCCCTCGTGGTGCTTGGTGGTGATCACAAAGTACTTCATCCCCGCGTTTTCTGCCGCGCTCGCCCAGACCTCCGGGTCGTAGAGATCGGGGTCGAAGAACTTGAAGTAGCGCTCGTAGCGCTCGTCGGTGAGCTGCTCGTAGTTCTTGAGCCACTCGTGGCGCGCACCTAGGGCGTAGAGGCCCCAGTGGATAAACATCCCGAAGCGGTCGTGAGTGAACCAGGACGTGTCGCCGGGTGTCGGCTCAGGTTGTGGAATCGTCAGTGACATGGCCTATTTTACCTGAACTGTCAGCCCCGCCGACGGCACGGGGCGGATGATCCGCCCCGCTCCGGCGGCTTTGAGGGCCGCAATCGTGCGCTCGGGCTCAAAGGTCAGGCAGAGCACGGTTCCGCCCTGTCCGGCTCCGGCGAGCTTGGCACCCAGCGCCCCATTTGTCAGTGCCACCTCGACCAGCTTATCCACCGCCGCGCCGCTCGCCCCGAGGCGAAATTGGACATCCTGGTTCTGGTTCATGAGTTTCGCAATGGTTGCCCAGTCGCCTTCCAGGAACGCTTTCTTGCCATTGCGTGCCAGCTCCGGCACGAAGTGATCGTAGAGCGCGCGTACCTCGGGATCGTTGTCGAGCCAGCGCTGGCGCACGGGCTTGTGCGCCGCCCCCGAGTGGTGCTTGACCCCCGTGTGCGCCAGCACAAAGGGCAGGGGCTGGGGTACTAAATCTATCAGCGGCTCGACAGTCGCATAGGGCTGCGCGTCCATCGGGAGATGGCTGCCTTTGTCGCGGAAGTCCATGTAGTTGAGGCCCCCAAAGACCGCCATGTGCTGATCCTGAAACCCGCAGATCACCCCCAGAATCTCGTACTCGATCTTGCGAATCGCGGCAGCAATAGCATATTTGTGCTCCACGCGTCCGAGCTTTTGAGAGACCGCGCCGTAGACTGCCGCCATAAGCGCCGTCGAACCCGCCAGCCCCGCTTGCATCGGAATCTCCGTGCTCGTCGTTAAGTGAAAGCTGACTTCGCCTGGAATCACACCCATACCCTTGAGCACGGCTTTGGCGAGATCCAAACGCGGGAAGTCAGCAGAGGGTTCCAAATCGGCCAGCGAAGTCAGCGTCTGCTGCTCGCCATTGTCGGCTTCGAGAATCAGCGTATCAGAATCGGCGAGGGAACACTCGGCGCGCTCGGAAAGGGAACAGGAGATAACGGAGCCGCCGTACATGTCGGTCGGGTTGCCCAGCACGCCACAGCGGCCAGGCGCAGTTGCCACGATCATAGGGCTATTGTACGCAACGAAGCGTCAATCGTGCCACTTCGGGGCGGCAATTAAATCGAGGGGCGAGCCAGGGAAGATACGGGACGAAGGCCAGGCCGATGCCGCGCGAGATGTAGGTAGTAAGATCCCCGCCAGGATCGTAGCCCAGAATCTTCGTGAGTCGGGTCGGGTCGAATGCGCCGCAGTCTAGGAGACGGCTGAGCGGGTTCTGAGTCTTCCAGGGGCCAAGGAGGGGGAAGCGGACTTGCCCGCCGTGCGTGTGCCCGGAGAGCATTAAGTCCACACCCGCCCGTGCCGCGAGTGCGGCCACTTGCGGGGAGTGCGCCAGCAAGAGAGTGAAGCGCCCCGGGGTAAGCTCTGCAAATGTGGTGTCTAAGTCGGCGTGGCCGTAGTAAGGATCGTCGCAGCCCGCAAGCGTGATGGTCGCCCCGCGTAGCGTGAGCGGCAAGCTCTCATTGGTCAGCGTGCAGACTCCCGTTTCGGCTAAAAGCGCTTCGAGCCAGGCGCGGCGCTCCTTGCGAATCTTATGCTCCGCGTTGCCCCAGATCGCAAATGCCGGAGTCTCTGGGAAAAGCTGGGCGATCTCGGTGACGAGCTTGACGGCGGGAACGACGCCCCGTGAGTTTCCCAAGAAATCGCCGCCCCAGACAATTAGATCCGGTTGTTCCAGCTCCGCGCAGAGCGCCACCACGCGCCGCTCGCGCTCGCCAAACTCACAGACATGCGGGTCGGAGAGAAACAGAATCGAGAGTCCGTCCCAGGCGGCGGGTAGGCGCGGCAGGAAAAGCTCCGTGTGGGTCACTTCTACTAAAAGCGGCTCGACCTTCAGCGCATAGGCCGCGAGTCCCGCAGCGGCTCCTGCCGTCATGCCTAGTAGCTTCCTACTCATTGGGAGAGCGGTGCCGCCTTAGAAGTAACCGGCTCGACGTGCGCATGGAGGGTGCGAATTTTTACCACATCGCGTAGCATCCGCAGGCCCGCCTTGAGGTACGCACTGCGCGTCGCAAATGCCGCCGCGCCTTCTTGATGCGCCCAGCGGACGGGGATCTCAGCGACCTTGAGACCTAGCCGCCGCGCCAGGAAAATTGCCTCGACATCGAAACTAAACCCATCGAGCTGGCAGCGAGAGAAAATCGCCTGCGCCGCATCGTGGGTGAGGAGCTTAAAGCCGCACTGGGTGTCGTAGATACCGGGGGTTGCCGTGAGCTGCACGATCTTATTGAAGCTCCGACCGCAAAGCTCGCGCAAGAGTGGCTGGCGCACCGTGAGCTCCGATTCGCGCAAGGGCCGCGAGCCGATGGCGTAGTCCGCGCCCCTGTCGAGCGCCTCTTCCAGCTTGGTCAGCTCCTCAAGAGGTGTGGCGAGATCCGCGTCCATGAAGAGCACACGCTCCCCAGCAGCGCGCAGAACGCCGTAACGCACGGCGTAGCCCTTGCCCCGATTGCCGCCGTAGCCCAGTACCGTGACACGGGGATAGCTTTCGGCCACACGTGCGGTTTCGTCGCGCGAGCCATCGTCCACCACAAGAATTTCAGCGTCGAGCTTTCGTGCCTGCACATAGGCCAGAGTCGCTTCCAAAGTACGAGGCAGACGCTTTGCTTCGTTGTAGGCGGGGATGACAATCGAGAGCTGCATGGACGTTGCCGTATTGTATCACCGGCCAATTTAGCAACAGGGCTATTTTATGCCTTGATGCCTAGTTTCTCTAAAAGTTGGGGGCTGGTGCGGAGCGCACGGCGGGCGAGTTTTCGGTACGTCATGGTCCAGTCATCAAGCTCGCTGAGGAGGGTTTGCTGCTGGGGCGTGAGGTTCTGCGAGGTGCCTTTGGCCTGCTCCTGTGCCTGGTTGGCGGCGTGCAGCGCCGTGACTTTGGCTTTCTCCGCTGTGAGCTTCGCTGCCGTGTAGCCCTTTGCGGCCAGCGCGGCTTTTACATCGTCGGGGGCGGCGAGTGCGCCTGCAAAGAGCTTGTCGGCGTAGAGCAGAAACGCGGCGAGGGCTTGCGGCTGGTTGCCCTTGCTCAGGCCAAGACTGGTGAGGGCGGCACCATCGCCTTTGAGGGCTTCACGGGCGACGGTGGCAAGGTCGGAGCAGGCGAGACGTGCGGTAGAGAAGACGATGGTGACATCCTGCGTGGCCTGTTTCTGCGCGGCGCGTGCCTGCTGCACGGTGATGATAAAGGCTTGCACCCCATCGAGCTGCACCTGCGCCGCCGTGAAGGCCGCGCTGTCGTAGCCAAACGCCGCGACAAGCGCCAGGATCTCCGGGTCGCTCTGTGTGCCCGTAATAGCAAGCTCCGCTCGCAGGAGAACGGCCTCCGCTGTATAAATCGTAAACTTCTTTGTCTTCTTACTCTCTGTCGTTTCCATCTCTCTATCCTTCCCTTAAGTCTCGTTGTCCGTCTGAAATTTCTCCAGCTCTTGCTGCTTTATCGGGCTGTCCTTGAGCTATTTCTCTGTGTCCTTAAAGCATTTCTATATGCCTTGGAACAATTTCTATACGACCTGGAACTATTCCGCTTTCTCATTCTACCCCACCGCGCTATCCTACGAATGCGGCGTGAGCCACTGCGAAAACATCCGCCCCGTCGCCGTCTCTGCATAATGAGTCATCACTTGTTGCACCAACTGCACCCACTCCTCCACCGCATCCTGCCGCTGACTGAGCTGCTGTGCCAGGGCAGCCAGCACCTCGGCACAGGCCATCCATTCGTCCTGGGGGATTGGCCTGAGCGAAGTGATCGTCCAGCCCCGGAAAAGCAGGTTCAGAATGCCTCCCTCTTCTGGAAAATTATTTGCGAGTTCTCGTAGCTCGTTAAGGTAAGGGGTAGCTTCGGTAACGCTGGTCGCGTCTGCCGTCGCGTTGGTAAGCCCTGTTGCGAGCCTTGTTTGTATCTCTTTGTTTTGTGAGTTCTGTTTTGCGAGTTCCCGTAGCTCGTTAAGGTAAGGGGTTCTCTCGATTAGGTTAGGCGCTGCGATGGATGTGTTGGTAAGCCCGTTTGCGAGTTCTATCTTTATCTCTTTGTTTTGTGGGTTCTGTTTTGCGAGTTCCCGTAGCTCGTTAAGGTAAGGGGTTCTCCCGATTAGGTTAGGCGCTGCGTTGGATGTGTTGTAAAGCCCTTTTGCGAGTTCTATCTTTATCTCGTTGTTTTGTGGGTTCTGTTTTACGAGTTCTCGTAGCTCGTTAAGGTAAGGGGTTCTCCCGATTAGGTTAGGCGCTGCGTTGGATATGTAGTAAAGCCCTGTTGCGAGTTCTATCTTTATCTCGTTGTTTTGTGAGTTCTGTTTTGCGAGTTCCCGTAGCTCGTTAAGGTAAGGGGTGGCTTCTGTAACGCTGGTCGCTTTAGCCGTCGCGCTGTAAAGCCCCCTGGCATACTCAACAAGTGCGTGGCTACTTTCTTGTATCTCGACTAGATAGGGACGGGCTTTGTCTAACATTCCACGATCTGCCCACTCAAAGAGAAGAAATGGCGCGACTAAGAAGCTCCAGAGTAGAACCGCGAGATCACCCGTGGGCTTCTGGCAAAGTAGCTCAACTGTCGGGGCATACACGCGGTCGAAGAGGTAGTCTTCTGTTGTGCGATCCAGGTACTCCGCCGTGGCAACGGCGTTCATCGCCCATGCCAGAGTGATAAGAGCTTTCGTCTGTGTGATGACTCCCGCTTTACTGATCTCCTGGTTGGAGCGAGAAATCTGCCCGTTGAGCAAAAACTCTCCCGCCAGACGCTGGAGAATCAGAAGCTCGCCCACCAGGTCAGGACGGATTCCGGTAAGCTCACCCACCGTATCGTTGTAGCCATCCCCCAGCGCACAGAGAGTCGTCAGCAGATCGTCGTCCGCCACCAGGGGAAGACTTGCGGCTAGCTTCTGTTCGGTAGAGAGGTCGCTCAGAGTATACGAACCCACCAGAGTCGCCAGAACCAAGGCGTTGAGGTGTGCGCCATTGACACCATCTTCGTACCAGTGCCGCTTCTCCAGCCGCAGCACCACCTCCACCAAACCCTCCGCCGACCAGTCGCTCTCATCGCCTCCCTCCGCAATGCCACGGGCGGCAAAGAGCAGAAAGAGAGGACGAGCGGGTTCCTTGAGACGCTGCTCCAGCCGTGTCAGCACATCCGGCAGATCGCTGGGAACCCTGGTTTCGAGGCGCACCAGCTCCTCACGTAGAATCGCTAGCCGATGCTCCGGGGCGAGTGGTGCCAGGTGCAGGGCATCATCCTTGTGCTCATCTTCC
This sequence comes from Armatimonas sp., assembly GCF_043757465.1. Lineage (GTDB taxonomy): Bacteria > Armatimonadota > Armatimonadia > Armatimonadales > Armatimonadaceae > Armatimonas. The sequence continues at coordinate 2,663 of NZ_JAYVPL010000131.1, read as the reverse complement.
TGCACCACCGACGAAGTGCCTTCAAAGAACCGCGCCCAGACATGCGGCTCCCGATCTCGGTCCACCAGCAGCACCCGCACGGGAACCTCAAGCTCCGCAAGGCGCGCCTGAAGTAGCTCCAGCAACTGCCCCAGCCCGATCTCGTTATTGCCGATATGGGTCTTGCGGTGCAAGGCATAGTCCACCACGATCAGAGTCGGAACCAGGGGCTTCCAGCTCTCCCAGGCATTGAAAGCATGATCGCGCCGCAGAAAGCCCGTCTGCCACCCCTGCGAGGCCGCGTATCGCATCAGCTCCAATGCCACCCGGCTCTTCCCTGTTCCCGCTCGTCCGGTCAGCCGTGCCCACCGAAGTCCCTGACCATTGAGAAACTCCTGAAGTGCATCACAGGTGCTGGCATACCCATGAAAGGGGCTGATCTGTCGCTCAAAGAGATAGACCACGTTTCGACTATCCGTGGCACGAAGGTTCTCAAAGCGGTTCAGCTCGGGCTGTGGGTTTGCCAGCGCTTTGATACTGGCATGAATCTCCCCCGTCTGCTTCAGCAGCTCGCTCTGGAGAAACAGCAGCACCCCATAGCCCGCTTTTTGGTTATGGCGCAGGAGATACGTGAAAGCCGTCGCATAGTTCGCCTCCACAAACGCCACCAACCCTGCAATGCGCTCCGGGCTATCGGAGCTTTCTGCAACCAAGGCCGCTTCGTCCATGCCCGTCAGCATGTAGAGAAGCAACGTCTCCCAGTCGCCGCTCTTCAGCCGCTCAGGGTCATAGAGCGCCTCGGGGCCATCTTTGTAGAGGCTTGTCACAAAGCGCCCTTGCAGAAAGTCCAGCTCCGGGGTTGTGTTCGGATCGAAGGCATCCCAGCGCGTCTTGAAGTGCCGCTTCAGCCGATCCGTCAGCCAGACTTTCTCGCTGTCCTCGGAATGCTCTTTAGCGTAGACCTCAACCAGTGTCTGAATCGCCACGCCCGCCACTTCGTGAATATCGTGGTTGCGAATCTGCCGGTGCGGATCGTGCTCTTTTTTGTGCTCTTTCGGGTGAACAAACGCATCTGCGAAGCTCGCCGCCCCCGTCTCCCCAATGTAGGACTTGGCCGCCTCCGTCATCATAATCGCGCTCATCGTGACGACTGGCCCGAGGTCTCTGGCGACTCCCGCTAGCCCCAGCCGCTGCCCCAGATAGACAGCAGTGCACAGTACTCCCGTTTTCAAGAGCAGAGAAACAACATGGTCGCGGCGCGTGGGCATAGGGCTACTTTCGTTTTAGAGCGTGGGTTTTCCTTCCCGTTGCTGTGTCCAATCCTCGCACGTGATTCCGGGGATTTGTCCAAAATGGCGCAGGTTTCGTGTCACCACAATCAAGTCGTAGTGAAGCGCCGTCGCAGCGATTTTACAATCGCCACTGCCAACACGACGGAGTGAGGCGGGCATGGCACGGTAGATTTCCTCTAAGGGGCGAAAGAGAAGCGACACGGTGTCCGTGTCCAGCAGATAGGCACTCATTCCGATTCACGAGCGTTGGCAAGGGCACGTTCTTGGGCGATGGCTTCCTCAAAAGCCTCCCACTCAGAATCATCAGCGAAAGCACCCAGAATTTGCGACTGTGCTTCTGTGGGAGTATCCGGGAGGAGGGCGGGGAGAATACCTTTTCCACCGTGCCGTACCAGGGCGTTCTCCAACTCCACCCAGTCTTTCTCTTCCTCCAGACTACGCTCCAGAGTCGCCAGAGCAAAGTTATCAGGCTCACTTTTGGCACGGTGCGCCCGTGCTCTGATTCGGGCTTCAAGCTCGCCCTCCACGGTAATGGTTAGCATGCCTCTATTTTATACGCCTTCCAGAATTCCCACCAGCACCCGCGAAAGCTCAGCCAGATCGGCGGGGACGCGGAAGAGGTTGACATCTTGGGTGATGGTTTTGGTGCCGCGCTCTAAGTGAGCGAAACGCCAGATGTCGCCCGTCGAAAGAGCACCGTAGAGCACAGGTTCCTCAGAAATCGTCCACTGATCTAGTGCGGCTATTTCTGCGACAAGCTGGCTCATGCCCCGCGATGTGTCGGCGTTTTTGGCTTCGACAACAAGAAAACGGTGGTCTTTTGTCTGGAGCAAGTAGTCCAAGCTCCCATGAAGCTGCTCATTGATATTTACATTGAACTCAAGGCGTAGCTTGAGGTTGAGCGCATTTGCAAGTTCGATTAAAACGGGAGAGATGAGAAGCTCACGGCGGGCGGCTTCACTATCCAGCGTGATGTTAGGAAGTAGACGGCGCAGGCGCTCCGCAAGGGAAGCCACCCATTCAGGGATAGCCTCACTTTGGGGAAGCACCAGCGAGGCTTGTTCAAACGAGTAGCCCAGTGCCTCGGCAATATTCTCTGTGGAGGCACTCAGGTTGAAGTAGTCATGAAAGCTCTTGACAGATGCCGGAAGATTAAAAGGCTGTCTCATACGCCCATTTTACCCCTTCTCTCCCCTCTTCCCGTTTTCCAGAGCAGAGAAAGAATAGGGTCACGGCGTGTGGGCATAGGGCTACTTTCGATTCAGGAAGACAGGGGAACCGCATTTGTTTTTTTGAAGACCGAATTTCCCAGTTTTCAGGCGTTTGCCCAAGTTTGCTATGAATGCTGAAAATGCCTTTCCCATCTACGAAATGACTCAGCCCTTGATTATA